>JAPLHB010000018.1 GCA_026389845.1 Chloroflexota bacterium | reverse complement strand
GTCAGGCAGGTCCAAGGGCACGGTGACCAAGTTGCGCGATTTGAGACCCAAAAGATTCAGCATGGCAGACGCTCCAGGTTTTTTGCTGAGTATACCATACCCCTACAGATAGGGGGTACCCCGCAAAGTCCCAAAGAGCCTTTATTGCCAGATCAAGCCACTCAGCAGGAATGCTGCTGTTCCATCTGTTGACCAAAACGGCTCGCTTTCCCCCGTCAAGCAAGGCCACAAGAACCACAGGAATGACAAACCCGCTCAGTTCACCGAAGACTCAGCCAAAGAGATTGCACTCGCGCTGAACCTCCCACAGCCCAAAGCCGTTCCAATCAACAGAGTAGCTGTGATACAGGCGACCTACTGTAGCTCGGAAAGCGGTTGGAGAAGATGCACCCTGGATGCAGTCACGGCTGCCGTGGTTGAGACCATCAACCGGAAGTCATTGCAGGACCTATACGCATTGGACCAAAACCCCTCGAGGGCCGCGATGCTAGTAACTCTCGCCCGCGCAGCGCACAGGCGAGCCAATGAGTGTACCTGCGACTTCGGGTTTTGGGTGACCGATCTAAGAATCACGCTTCTAGAGGCGCCTCACGAAGTCAGCGAACGCGTGTTGAAACCAATCGCAGCGGCTGCTGACGCGGAAGCTCTAGGGGCAAGGGCAGAGGCTCAGGTGACTGCGACCCAACTACTGGAGAGCGTGCGGAGCGAAGTCCGAACCGGGGAGATTGGCAGAGTAATAAACCTGCTGGAAGAATACCAGGGTCGCATACCACCGGATCAACTGATGCGGGCCATCGGAATCGCTGAACGCTTGACAGGCGCGATCGCCCGTCAGACACCCGAAGACGGTCTGCGGCTGATTCAATCGGTTGAGGACACCATCGGCCGTCTACTGGACCACTGAGACCAGTGCGACGGGAGCAACCACACGCCTTTGTTCCAAGCCCGAAACGTCAATGGTTCAAGAGATGATGCGAGCCTGTGATTCGATGGTGCGAAAAAGTGGCACCGGAGAGGGGCAGCGAAACGAGGTGCTGTCAACACCAAACATCCTGGCGATTGAGCGGAGCGCTGCCGAGTATCCTTGATTGAACAGCCGAAGCTCGTAGGAATCATCCTGACAGGCTGCGACCTCCACAGTCGTTTGCTCAAGCGCCGAAAGAATTCCCTGTACGTCCGTCCTGGACCATACCCGAAAGCCAGATTGTGTGAGTGTTCTCATGGGGGGTGTCCTTTCCAGTCAGCGACTCGCGGCACGCCGAAACTTGCGCTGCTCGTATCTGCTGGCTCCAAGACACCCACTTTGGCGCTCACCAGCGATAGAGGCTTCAGCAAAACGGCACGATTTGGAGCACCGCGGTGTTCCGCAGTGATTATATCCAGTTCTCAAGATCAGGCAAATAGCGCATATGTCCTATTCACGTCGTTCCCAGGGAAGCGATTCGTCCTCAAAGGTGACCCCCACCGTCGCCCTCGAATCCACCGTCATCTCCCACGGCTTGCCCTACCCGCACAACCTCCGCCTGGCCCTGCGTCTGGAGGAGATCGTCCGCGACCACGGCGCGGAGCCGGCCACCATCGGCGTCATCGGCGGGGAGATCGTCGTTGGGCTGGATCGCGGCCAGATCGAACACCTGGCGACCGCGCGGGACGTGCGCAAAGTCAGCCGCCGCGACCTGCCTATCGTCGTCGCCCGCAAGCTGGATGGCGCAACCACCGTCGCCACGACCGCCTGGGCCGCGCATCGCGCCGGCATCCAGGTGTTTGCGACGGGGGGGATCGGAGGGGTGCATCGAGCTGGAAACTGGAAGCTGGAAACTGGAAGCTGGAAACTGGAAGCTGGAAGCCAGGCGCCAGTATCCAGCAACCAGCTTCTAGCTTCTAGCTTCCTGTCCGCCGACATCTCCGCCGACCTGCCCGAGCTGGCCCAAACGCCCATCCTGGTGGTTTGCGCGGGGGCGAAGGCGATTCTCGATCTGCCGGCGACGCTGGAATGGCTGGAAACGCATGGGGTGACGGTCGTCGGCTACGGCGCCGACCGTTTTCCGGCGTTCTACAACCGCGACAGCGGGCTGCCGGTGGACGTGCGTGCCGACACGCCGGAGGAGGTGGCCGCGCTGTTTCGGGCGCAACGAGAGTTGGGGCTGCCGGGCGGGATGCTGGTCACGGTGCCGGTGCCGGCGGAATTCGAGCTGCCCACAGACCAAATGGAAGCGTCCATCAGCCAGGCGCTCGCCGAGGCGGAGGCGCAAGGGGTCAAGGGCAAGGCGTTGACGCCGTTCCTGCTGACGAAAATCAGCGAGCTGACGGGCGAGGCCAGCCTGCGGGCGAACCTGGCGCTGTTGGAGAACAACGCAGGGGTGGCGGCGGAGATAGCCGTAGCCCTGGCAAGCACGGCGGCCGGAGGGTAATCCCCAGGTTCTCGGTTGCTCGCATAGATCCCGCGTTTGCCTTTCTTGCAGACCAGCCGTATAATTTCGCGTGAGGAAAGCGTATGGACGCGGAATACCTGGCCTATCTGGACAAAGCCATCGAGAGTCTGGCCGGAGCAGAGAGCGAGTTCGCTAACCGGCGTTACAACAACTGCGCCAACCGCTGTTACTACGCCATGTTCCAGGCGGCCATCGCGGCGCTGATGGCCGCCGGTATTCGGCCTGTGAACGTCAGAGGACAATGGAATCACGACTTCGTCCAGGCGCAGTTCTCCGGTGTGCTCATTACCCGGCGCAAGCTCTATCCGTCTGACTTGGCCGCGCATTTTTCGGAGGTCGGTGGGAGACGACTGACAGCAGACTATGGTGCAGTTTCAGTCAGCCGGACGGTTGCCGAGCGAGTTGTACAGAAGACCAGGCTATTTGTCTTCGCCGTGCAGAGGAGGATAGCGTGAACCAAAAGCTTAAGGCGCTTACCGATGTTCTCATTCGTGACGTGCAAGCGCGTTTCCCTGATTTTGTTCTGGAGGTCGAACCTCGCGGTCGGAAGTCGGCCTACATCTACATGATCGCGCCTGATGTCAGAATATGGGATGACGCGGATGTCTGGGACACCGTGGACGAGATAGCCTGGAAACAATTGGGCCGGGTCATCAAGGACGGATACTCCATCATGCTGTTGCCTCATCAACCGTTGAGCGCCCCGACAAGAAGCGCGCCGGCCATGCTACGAGAGAAGCCCGCGGAGTGGCATGAGGAGCCGGAGGGAGAACCGCCGCCTGATCCCGGCGAGGCGTAAGGAAACTGGTGCAAACAAAAGGCGCCGGCCGCCCTCTCGGACGCGCCGGCGCCTTTCGTTTTTCGTTTTGCTACCTGCTATCGGCCATTCGCTGATTCGCTGATTTGCCGATTTGCCGCTTCGCTGACTTGCATCATCGGCAACTCCACCGCAATCGGCTCCGGCGGCCGGGCGGTGAAGACCGGCTCCATCTTGCCGTCCGCGTTTTCCCGCACGTCCACGACCACGGTGTCGCCGTCCCGGAACTCGCCGCCGAGGAGTCGCTTCGCCAGCGGGGTCTCGACGTGGCGTTCGAGCGTCCGCCGCACGGGCCGGGCGCCGAACTGCGGGTCGTAACCCTCCTGCGCCAGCCAGGTGCGCGCGGCGTCGGTCAGCTCGATGGTGACGCCGTGCTCGGCCAGCCGCCCCGCGATCTCCTTCATCTGCAAATCCACGATTTCCCGCACGTGCTCCTGCGTCAGCCCATGGAAGATGATGATCTCGTCAATCCGGTTCAGGAACTCCGGCCGGAAGGTGCGCTTCAGGTCGTCCTGGATGTTCTCCCGCAGTTGTCGCTCTTGCGCCGATAGCCCGTCCTGCCGCAGGAAGCCGATCGTCCCGCCCGATCTGACGAACGCTGTGCCGATATTGGAGGTCATGATTAGCACAGTGTTGCGGAAGTCCACCACGTGCCCCTGGCCGTCGGTCAGCCGACCATCTTCCAGGATTTGCAGCAGCGAGTTCCACACTTCGGGGTCGGCCTTCTCGATTTCGTCGAACAGGATCACCCGGTAGGGACGCCGCCGCACCGCCTCGGTGAGTTGGCCGCCTTCGTCGTAGCCCACGTAACCGGGCGGCGCGCCGAAGAGCCGGCTGACCGTGTGCCGCTCCTGGTACTCGCTCATGTCAATGCGGATCAGCGCGTCTTCGTCGTCGAACAGAAACTCGGCCAGCGCCTTCGCCAGCTCGGTTTTGCCGACGCCGCTGGAGCCGAGGAAGATGAAGCTGCCGATGGGTCGCCTGGGGTTCTTGAGGCCGCTGCGCGCGCGGCGGAGCGCATCCGAGACGGCCGCGATGGCTTCATCCTGGCCGACCATCCGCCGATGCAGCTCCTCTTCCATGCGCAGCAGCTTGGCGGTCTCCCCTTCCAGCATCGTGTTGACCGGGATGCCCGTCCAGCGGGCCACCACCGACGCGATGTCCGAACCCTCGACGAGCTCGTCCAGCCCAGCCTTCTGTCGCCAACTGCTCTGTTCGACCTCGTATTGGCCGGCCAGCTTCAGCCGCTCGCTTTTGACTTCGGCCGCGTGGGCATAGTCATTGTCAGCGTAGGCCTTGTCCTCTTCGGCCTTCAGCTCGACCAGCCGCTTTTTGGCGATCCGCAGCGGCTCCGGCATGGTGTAGAGCGCCACGCGCAGGGCCGAACCGGCCTCGTCTACCAGGTCAATCGCCTTGTCGGGCAGATGCCGGTCGGTGACGTAGCGGTGCGAGAGCCGAGCCGCGGCCACCAACGCCTCGTCGGTGAAGGTGATCTGGTGGTGCTTCTCGTAGCGGTCGCGTACCCCGCGCAGGATCTCGATGGTGTCCTCCACCGACGGCTCGTCCACGTAGACCGGCGCGAAGCGGCGTTCCAGCGCGCTGTCCTTTTCGATGTAGCGGCGGTACTCGTCCATGGTGGTCGCGCCGATGCAGCGCAGCTCGCCGCGCGCCAGCGCGGGCTTGAGCATGTTGCTGGCGTCAATCGCGCCCTGGGCCGCGCCCGCGCCGACGACGGTGTGCAGCTCGTCAATGAAGAGGATGATCTCGCCCTTCGCCTTTTGCACCTCTTCGATGGTCGCCTTCAGCCGCTCCTCGAACTCGCCGCGGAAGCGCGTGCCCGCGACCATCGCGCCCAGGTCGAGGCCCATCAGCCGCTTGCCGGCCAGGAGCTCGGGCACGTCGTCCGAGACGATCATCTGCGCCAACCCCTCGACGATGGCGGTCTTGCCCACGCCCGCCTCGCCGATCAGCACCGGGTTGTTCTTGGTGCGCCGGCTGAGCACCTGGATCACGCGCAGGATTTCCGCGTCGCGGCCGATGACCGGGTCGAGCTTGCCATCGCGCGCGGCCTGGGTCAGATCGCGCGCGAAGCGTTCCAGGGTGCGATAGCGGCTTTCGGCCTGGGGGCTGGACGACTTCTGCCCACCGCGCGTCTTTTCGATGGTCGCCAACACCATGTCGCGCGTGATACGCGCCTCGCGCAGCAGGTTGGCGGCGAAGCTGTTGCGCTCCGCCAGGATGCCGAGCAGCAGGTGCTCGGTGGAGATGTACTCATCCTTCATCGTCTTGGCTTCTTCGGTCGCCCGGTCAATCACCCGCTTGAGGGCCGGGGTGATGAAGACTTGCGCCACGGCCTGCTGGTACATGGGCGTGGCGGCCGTGCGGGGAGTGCGCTGGAGGTTGTCATCCAGCTTCTCCCGCAGGCTGTCCAAGGGCGCGTTCAGCCGTTCCAGCAACTCGGCCACCACGCTCTGGGGCTGGTCGAGCATCGCCAGGAAGATGTGCTCCACGTCCACCTGGGTGTGTTGGAGCTTCTGCATGATCTCGAAGGCGCGCATGGCTGCTTCTTGAGCGCGCTGGGTGAATTTGTCAAAACGCATCATTACAAGAAACCTCTATCCGTCGCCCAGAGGCTCGCCGCAGGCTGAGTCTGGGGATTTCATATTTCGTGTTGCGTGTTGCGTATGGCGTGACTATCTCTTTCGAGTGTCAGTCGCCACCATGCACCACGTACCACGCACCACGTACCACGTACCACGTACCACGCACCACGTACCACGTACCACGCACCACGTCAATACCTGAGCACCGCCGCGATCCCCCCCGTCTGTGCGAGCAAGGGGCCAGGGTCCAACATGGAGACCTTCAGCCCCGCCTCCATCGCGGCGTGGACAGCCAGGTTGACCACGTCGCCCGTAGCGGTCAGCTTACCCCCACAATAGGGGCAGGCCAGCACGTCGGCGACGATGATGGCACGGCAGTTGGTGCATTGATAGCCTGTCGCGTGCAGGTTGGAATCCACCAGCAGTTGATGAATGCGCCCCTGTTGCAGAGCCGCCAGAGTATCGGCCAGGCCGATGGCGGCCGTGCCCCCCTTGTGCGCAGCGGTGACCACCCGTTCCAACAACGCGATTTCGGCTTCCTGCTGGGCCGCCTGGGCCACTGCGAAGGCGTGCTCCCACACCTCGGCTGGCGAGGCGTTCATGTCCAGACTGATGTGACCGATCACCTTGTCTTGGAAGGGCCGCGGCAACAGATCGTAGAACTGCGCCCGGTTGTCCTCGGAGCCGGAAAGGACGACGCGCTTGACGTTGTGCTGGCGGAGATACTCGCCGGCCCAAACGGCCGCGTCCTTGAAGTTGTGCTTCGCCTCCTCGTCCTCGTGGCGTTGGAGCTTCTGCGCGGCCCAGCCACCCTGCTTGTGCCGCTTGACCTCGTTCCCCAGCGTGCCCGCCGAGTCCTCCAGCGCGCCCAGGTGATAGATGATCGCGCGCGCGCCTTCGCGGTCTACGATGATGACGCCGAAGCGTTCGTAATTGTCCCAAAGGTCGCTGAGCGGCTTGACGTAAGGTCGCTGGCCGACGAAAACGAAATCGTTTACCGGCACGAGCAGTGGGTAGCTGCGCCAGAAGCCCCCTTTCTGGAGGCTGAAACAGGCTATGCCGCGTCCCTGCCGGGTGTACTCGTGGTCGAAGAAACGCTCGACACGCTCGATGTCGGCGTTCGCCGCGCCCTGGTCTGCCGCCTGGGCCAGCAGCCCGCGCAACGAGAGCTTGTGCTCTTCGGTGGAGCGACGATGCGGATCTACGTTCAGATACAGGCTGAGGACGGGAGCATCGCTGCTCGCCAGTTCGGCCAGTTCCTGCAGGTCTTGTTCGTGCATCATGGTTCACGCTCCTGAATCTGAGATGTCGGCGTGGGGGTCACGCCGATGGGATATAAGCGACGCCGAAGCGTCGCGGAAAAACGTTTAGGTCAAGAGTCATCGTCGTAGCCGTTCTTCCAGTGCGGCCACCTGGGCTTCAAGAGCAGCGCGGATGGCGTACAGACGATCTACCTCGGTCTGCAGTTCCTGAATACGGGTATTCAACCGGAAGATCACCTCGACGCCGGCCATGTTCAGGCCGAGTTCCTGGCTGAGGCGAGAGACGGAGCGCAGCAGATCGATGTCGTGCGGGGAATAAAGACGCCGACCGGCCTTGCGGGCGGGCGCTAACAGGCCGAGTTCTTCGTAGCGGCGCAACGTTTGCGGGTGCAGCGCCACCATCTCGGCCGCTATACTGATCGCATAGATGGGTTCGTCCCACAGGTCGAAAACCGGCTGCATGACACCCTCCGGGGGTTTCAACCGGCAATCCCACGGATCTGCGCCCACTCGCGCACGAGCTTCTGCTCTCGCTCGTTGAGCTTCTCCGGCAGCATCACCCGGACTTTGGCATAGAGGTCGCCGCGCTCCTGAGGGGCGCGCAGCTTGGGCATTCCCTGGCCGGTCAGACGGAAGGCGCGGCCTGACTGGGTGCCCGGAGGGACACGCAGCGCTACTGGGCCGGCAAGGGTGGGCACGCGCACCTCGCCGCCTAGCAGTGCGGCAAATAGGTCCACCGGCACCTCGCAATGGAGGTCGTCGTCTCGACGTTCGAACGTGGCGTGCGGCAGCACGTTGATGCGCAAGTAGAGGTCGCCGTGACCGCCCGACTTACCGCCGGCCAGCGCTTCGCCCGCCACGCGCACGCGCGAACCGGTCTTGACGCCGGCAGGGATCTTCACTTCCAGCCGCCGGCCGTCCATTTCGACGAGGCGCGTCGCGCCCTGGAACGCCTCTTCCAACGAGATGTCAACGGGGTGCTCAATGTCGCGACTGCGGCCGGCCGGTTGCGCGCCGCGCATCGCACCTGAGCCGCCGCCCATGCCGCCGAAGAGTGATTCGAAGAAATCTGAAAAGCCACTGCCGCCGGCGCCGCCAAACAGATCGTTGAGATCGCCGTATTCCACCCGCGTGCCGCCGCCCGGTCTGGCCGACCATTGGCTCCAATCGAAGCCGCCGGGCCCGCTGCCCGTCTGCTGCCACCGCTGATAGTTCTGGCCCAACTCGTCGTATTTGCGGCGTTTCTCCGGGTCGCTCAAGACCTCGTTGGCCTCGTTGATCTCCTTGAAATGCGCTTCGGCGGCCTTGTCGCCAGGATTCACGTCGGGGTGAAACTGGCGCGCCAGCCGCCGATAGGTTTTCTTGATCTCTTTTTCGTCCGCAGTGCGCGGAACGCCCAAGATCTTGTAGTAGTCTTTGTAGTCCATGACCTGACTCCTGTCAGGCTGCAATTACGTGCCTGGCACTTCCGAAAAGTGCCAGGCACGTGCCAAGCTATCCAAAGTATAGTACTTTAGCAGGTCATTGTCAAGAGTCTTAACTACTATTCGCCCACGTGTCCGCCATTCGCGTATTCTCCAATCGCCGGACGTTTGCCCTACGGCTCGATCTCAGCGACCGATTCTGCGATGTGGGTGGGCTGGTAGGGGAAACGCGCCACGTCGTCGCGCCGGGTGACGCCGCTCAATACCAGGATAGTCTCCATGCCGCTCTGCACGCCCGCGATCACGTCGGTGTCCATCCGGTCGCCGATCATGGTGGTGTTTTCGGAGTGTGCGCCCAGGTAATTCAGCGCCATGCGCATCATCAGCGGGTTGGGTTTGCCGACGAAGAGCGGGCTGACGCCGCTGGCCTTTTCGATCAGCGCCGCCACCGCGCCGCACGCCGGCACGATCCCGCCTTCGCCCGGTCCGTTCGGATCGGGATTGGTGGCGATGAAGCGCGCGCCGGCCCCGATCAGGCGGACCGCCTGGGTGAACGACTCCAGCGTGTAGCTGGCGGCCTCGCCGAGCACGACGTAATCCGGCTGCCGGTCGGTGATGACGTAGCCGACGTTGTACAGCGCCCAGGTCAGCCCGCTCTCGCCGATTACGAACGCGGTGCCGTTCGGCCTTTGCGCCTGCAAGAATCGGGCAGTCGCCATGGCCGACGTGAAGATGCACTCGGCCGGCACTTCCAGACCGAGGCCGCGCAGCCGATGCGCCAGATCGCCCGGCGTATAGCGCGAATTATTGGTCAAGATTAGATGCTTGGCCGCGCGTTGGCGCAGGCGGGCCAGGAACCCATCAGCGCCGGGGATCATGCCCCCACCGCTGATGAGCACACCGTCCATGTCAATCAGGTAATCGCGCGGAGCAGGCATGGTGTCCCTCCATCAATCGTCGAGCAAGTAAGCCAACAGCAATTGCGTCGAAGCCAGCAGCGCGTCGCGGTGCGTCCGCTCGAACGAATGCGACGCGTCCACCCCCGGTCCGAAAAGGCCAATTCGGTAGTCGCCGCCCGCGCGCACGGCCGCTTCCGCGTCCGAGCCGTAGAAGGGATAAAGATCTAGTTTGTAGCGGATGCCGTGCGCCTTTGCCAGGGCGACCAGCCGGCGGCGGAGGCCCAGGTCGTAGGGGCCACCGCTGTCCTTGGCGCAGATACTCACCGCGTGTTCATCCCCCTGCTGCCCCTCGCCGAGCGCGCCCATGTCCACCGCGATCAGCTCGGTTACGTCCGCGGGGATGCCGGCCGCCGCGCCGTGGCCGACCTCCTCGAAGTTGCTGAAGTGAAAGGTGGTGCGTTGGGTCGGAGTCGCGCCCGTGTCCGCCAGGGCCTTGAGCGCGGCAAGCAGCACCGCGACACCGGCCTTGTCATCCAGATGGCGAGATTTGACATAACCGGTATCAGTGACGACCGTACGCGGGTCCCAGGCGATGGGGTCGCCCACCTCGATGCCCAGGCTGCGCGTCTCGGCCGCGTTGTTCACCGCCGCGTCCAGGCGGATCTCCATCTCCTCGATCTTCCATTCCTTCTCTTTCACCGGCTCGCGGTGGACGTGGACCGAGGACTTGACCAGCAGTGCGGTGCCGGTGTAGCGGCGGCCATCGGCGGTCGCGATCGTGCAGTATTCGCCGTTGACCGCGAAGAACGGATAGCCGCCGATGCGGTCGAAGACCAGCCGGCCGCTCGGCTTGATCTCCTTGACGATGGCGCCCAGCGTGTCCACGTGCGCGGTGACCGCGCGGGGCGCGCTCGCCGCGCGGCCCGGCAGGGTGACGATCAACGCGCCCTTACGAGTGAACGCGGGCGTCACCTGTGGCATCTCGCGCAGCCAGCCGGCCACGGTCGTCAGCGCGGCCTCCGTGTCGCCGGTGGGGCTGGGGGTGCGGAGAAGTTGGACGAGACGGTCAACGAGAGTGTCGAGATCAATCGCGGGTAAGGGATTCATAGCATTCCTATCGGATCAGCACACGATGCGCATTGCGGTCACGAGAACAACCTCGGCAGCACCTCCAACAACTCCGGCAACGCGGCGATCCGTGCGTCCGGCGCGAAGTCGCCGCCTGGATAGTTCCGGTGCGCCACTTCGATCAGCACCGCCTTCATGCCGACGCCGTGCGCGCCGGCCACGTCCGCCTCCGGCCGGTCGCCGACGTAGACCGCGACCTCTGCGGGCACGCCCAGAGCCGCGAGGCCGGCGCGGAAGATGGCCGGGTGCGGCTTGGCGACGCGCACGGCAGAGGAGTAAACCGTCGCCGCAAAGAAGTGCGCGATCCCGCGGCGGCGCAACGCCTCATCCATAAAATGGGCCGGTTGAATCGTGTTGGAGATGACGCCCAGCCGCAGGCCGCGGGCGTGCAGTTCGGTCAACAGCTCGATGGCGCCGGCGCGCAACGACGCATGGGCGCCGGTCCCGCGGCAGTAGGCGTTCCCGCCGATCTGCACCAGCCCATCATCCGCGGGAATGCCCCGCTCGGCGCAGAAGGCCGCCATGACATCGTAGATGTCTATCCCTTCCTGCCGGGCCACCGCGGCCTGATAGCGCGTCTCCGTATCGTGCGCCAGCGCCGCGCAAAACGCGTCCCGCTCCTCCAGGGCCACTCCGGCCGCGGCCAACGCGTCGTACACCCATCCCGCTCGCACGCGCACTCGCGCTTCATAGTCCCCGCTCCCCTCGCGCAGGTCCACGAGGGTGTCGCCGAGGTCGAAGATGATGGCGTGAAGTTGTGCTCTCATGTTCGCTGATCCCCAACGAATGACACGGTGACACGGTGACGGGGCACACGGTGACAATCACCTTGTCACCGTGTCAGCCCGTCATTTTCTTCCGTCGCTCTTCCGCCTTTCGCGCGATGCGGTTGAACGTTCCTGCGACGCCCATCGCCTTCTTGGCTTCGCGCAGCGTTTCCGCGCCGATCTCACGCATCCGCAGGGTTCCCGCGTAGATGATCTCATCCACCAGGCCGCTTTGGGCCGCGTAGGAGGCGGAGCGCTCGCGGATAGGGTCGAGGAAAGTGTTGAGGACGGCCGTCAGACGGTCCTTCACCTCTACGTCGCCCACGCGGCCCGCGCGATAGCGCTCCTTGAGTTCCGCTACGGCCGCCTGGTCGGAGTCGAAGTGGTCGAGGTAGGTGAAGACCGGGTTACCCTCCACCGTGCCGGGGATGTCTGCGCGGATGCGGTTGGGGTCGGTGTACATGCTGTGGACCTTCTTGCGCACCGCGGCTGCATTGTCGCTGAGGAAGATCGCGTTGCCCAGCGACTTGCTCATTTTCGTCTGGCCGTCGGTGCCGGGGAGGGTGTCGCCCTCTACCAGGTCGGCGGGGATTGGGAAGACCTCGCCGTACAGATTGTTAAAGCGGCGAGCGATCTCGCGGGTGATCTCGACGTGCGACTGGTTGTCCTTGCCCACGGGAACCAGGTGGGCGCGCGGCAGCAGGATGTCGGCGGCCTGGAGCACGGGGTAGCCGAGCAGACCGAAGGGGATGGTTTCGACGTCCATCAGTGCGGCCTGGGCCATTTCCTTGATGCTCGGCAGCCGGGCCAGCCGCGGCACCGTTACCAGGTTGCCCAGGAGCAGCGCCAACTCGTAGGTCTCGTGCACGGCCGACTGGAGGAAGATCGTGGACTTCGCCGGATCAATCCCCGCGCCCAGGTAGTCGAGCACCATGCCGCGGGCGTTGTCCGCGATCGCGGCGATCTCCTCCGGGCTGTTCTTGGTCGTCAGCACGTGCAGGTCGGCGATGATGAAGAAGCACTCGTACTCGTCTTGCAGGCGCACCCGGTTGCGCAAGCTGCCCACGTAGTGTCCCAGGTGCAGCCGGCCCGTCGGCCGGTCGCCGGTAAGGATGCGACGTTGGGTGGTGGTCATGGGATCCCCCTTGTCATTCAATCTGTCTTGCATCTGACGAACGACGGACATGTGGCGACTTTCGTCCTTCGTCCTTCGTCGTTCGTCGTCGGTCGTTGGTCGTGAAACAAAAACGCCCCGCCCCCGGCGTATAGCCAGGGACGAGGCGTCAAACCTCGCGGTGCCACCCTGCTTGGGTCGGCGGACCGGCCCCGCTCTGCCGATGCGGCTGCTTCCGCATCGCGCGCCCTGGTAACGGTGGCGACCCCGGTACCGACTCCCCGGTCCATTCGCCTGCGCCGTAGATGCCTCGCTTCCACCCTCCGAGGCTCGCTGGATCCCGATGCGCCGGTTACTTTTCCGGTTCACAGTCGCTAATGGCGTATGTAATTCACTTGGTGTAAGTATGCCACAGGCGCACGCCGCTGTCAAACGCCGGGCGTGTCCCAGGCTACAAAACCTGTGAACCGAAATTGACAACAGGCCGCGACCTGCTACAATATCGCCCGAAGCCAACCTCGTTTTTGCCCACACTGAAAGGAGCAACGACATGATCCCGTTGAGCAAGGAATCGGCGGGCGCCGGCGAGTGGGAGTGCATGGAATGCGGCTCCATCGAGGAAGGCATGAAATCCCGCCGGCCGGCTAAATGCCCTGAGTGCGGCGCCCCCCCCAGTTCCCTGGAGTTCTTCTCGTATGAAGACGAGGAAGATGAATGGGAAGGCGACGAGTTGGATGACGACGAAGACGAGCTTGAGGATGAGTTCGACGACGCCGATGAGTCGGACGATGACGAGTGGGACGACGACGAGCGGTAGCCGGGCAGTATTTACTGTAATACCCAATGCAATAGAAACCGGTCATAATCACCCCTACGACCAGAGCAGCGCCGTCTGTGAATCACGTGGTTGTGGGGGTGTGCTTTGTCCGCAGATGGGCAGCGCACGGTCGGAGACCGGCGCGAGCAGTCCAATACCTGATACCCAATACCGGAGATGATACGATGCACGATGTAGCCGAACTGATGACCAAAAGCGAGGAACCTCCCCAAGAGGACCTCGCCGAAGAACCTCCCCACCGTAGCGCGCAAGGTGGACGAGGCATGTCGCAACGCGCCCCCATCTGGGCGAACGTGCCCGATGCCCAGTGGAGCGATTGGCGGTGGCAGCTCAGCCACCGGCTGAACTCGCTGGAAGAACTGAGCCAGATCATTCACTTGACCCCCGAGGAAGAAGACGGCATCCGCAGTCATCACTTTCGCGTGGACATCACTCCCTATTTCGCGTCGTTGATGGCCCCCGACGATCCGAATTGCCCCATCCGTCGCCAGGTGATCCCCACCAGCAAGGAGCTGGTCGCCTTCGACGGGATGTACGTGGACTCGCTCAACGAAGACGGTCACAGCCCGGTGCCCGGCCTGGTGCACCGCTATCCCGATCGCGTGCTGATGCTGGTCACGACCCAGTGCGCCAGCTATTGCCGCTATTGCACGCGCAGCCGCCTCGTGGGTGATCCCACCGCGCAGTTCAGCCGCAGCGACTACGATCGGCAGATCGAATACATCGCCCGGACGCCGCAAATTCGCGATGTGCTGCTTTCCGGCGGTGATCCGCTCGTGCTGCCGCCGAAGGTTCTGGAGAACCTCCTGGGCCGGCTGCGGGCCATCGAGCACGTCGAGATCATCCGCATCGGCAGCCGCGTGCCCACGTTTATGCCGCAGCGCATCACGCCGGAGTTGGTGGAGATGCTCCGCCAGTTTCATCCGCTGTGGATGAACATCCACTTTAACCATGCGAAAGAGCTGACGCCGGAGGTGTCGGTCGCGCTCGCACGTCTGGCCGACGCCGGCATCCCGCTCGGCGCACAGACGGTGCTGCTGGCGGGCGTCAACGACTCGGTCGAGGTGATGAAGGAGCTGGTGCACAAGCTGGTGCGCAACCGCGTCCGGCCCTACTATCTCTACCAGTGCGATCTGGTGGAGGGCGCCGGCCACTTCCGCACGACGGTCAGTAAGGGGATCGAGATCATCGAGGGGCTGCGTGGGCATACCAGCGGCTACGCCATCCCGACCTTCGTGGTGGACGCGCCGGGCGGCGGCGGCAAGATTCCGGTGATGCCGCAATACCTGATCAGCCAGGCGCCGGGCAAGGTGATCTTGCGCAACTTCGAGGGGTTTATCACCACCTACGAAGAGCCGAACGACTACACCGGTCATACCGTGGCCCGGCCCGAATGGCCCGTGCATAACTGGGAAGCGGGGCAGGAGGGCGTCTCCGGTTTGCTCTCCGGCGCGGCTGAGTCCATCAAGCCGCAGGGGTTCGACCAGGTGCACCGGCGCAACGCCGCGGAAGCGACGCGTTCTGTCGAAGCCGCGAAACCGCTCGGCAACATCATCTGGCAGCCCATTCCGGGTCAGACCCCAGTCGTCGCGCCGTCGGGCAATGGGCATAACGGGAACGGCAATGGACATAACGGCAGTGGACACCACGGCTAGACTCAAGACGATTTAGTTCATGGTCTGGAGTAGAGGCTTTAGCCGGGTTGACCCGCCTGAAGGCTCTACTCCGGCAACTGTTCAGACCTTCGAGGTTTTCCGAAACTTCGAAGGTCTTTTGCCAAATGGAGACAACCGATGGGCCTCAACGTCGCCGTCTTGGCGAACCTGAAGAAAAACGCGCCCCACTATGACGGGATGCCCGCCGATCGGTGGGATGACCTGGATTCCGATATCACGATCAACGCCATCACGGCCGCGTTGGCCTCGCGCGGACACCGCGCCACCTTCCTGGAGGGCAACCTCTCGCTGGTGGAGACTCTGCCGCGGCTGAAGCCCGACATCTGCTTCAACATCTGCGAAGGGCACTGGGGCGACAGCCGCGAATCGCACGTGCCGGCCATCCTGGAGATGCTGCGCATCCCCTATACGGCCAGTGGCGTGCTGACCCTGGCGCTCACCCTGGACAAGCCGATGACCAAGCGCGTGCTGGCGTTCCATGGCCTGCCCACGCCCGCGTTTCAGGTCTTCGAGCGCGCCGACGAGCCGCGCGATCCCGATCTCACCTTCCCGCTCTTCGTCAAGCCCAGCCGCGAGGGCACGGGCATGGGGGTCAGCGGCGACTCGGTCGTTCGCACGGAGGCCGAACTGCGGGAACGGCTGGCCGAGCAGATCGGCCGCTACCGCCAGCCGATCCTGGTGGAGCGGTTCATCCGCGGCCGCGAGGTGACAGTGGGTGTGGTCGGCAATCTGACCATGCCCGTTGCCTGGCGCGTGCCCGAAAACGAACAGGCCGCGCGCGTCTTCCAGGGCTTGCGCTTTCTGCCCGCGCTGGAGGTGGACTTCAGCAAATACCCGGACAGCGAGGGCGGCGTCTACACCAACCGCATGAAGACCGAATGGGCGCACGACTTCCATCTCTTCTGTCCGGCGCCGCTGGATCTCGCGTTGCTGGAACGCCTGCACTGGCTGACCGCGGCCGTGTTTCGCGTCACCGGTTGCGTGGACGTGGCCCGCGTGGACTTCCGCCTGGATGCCGACGATGGGGACAAGCCGTACATCCTGGAGGTCAACCCGCTGCCTGGCCTCTACCCCGGCCTCAGCGACTTGGTGCTGGAAGCGGACGCAGCCGGCATCCCCTACGATGAGCTGATCAACGCGATCTTCGACGCGGCCTGCGCGCGACATGGGCTGTCTGCCAAGTAAGAAAGCCGTTCTCTGCAAATTTGCGCAACCGGCCAAGTTGTGGCATTCTCCAAACCGCGCAAGGTCAGGCGTTTTTGCCCCGTTCAAATGGGCATTGCGCGGCTTCTCGACCTGCTAACTTTCAACCGAACGTATGCCGGAGGAGGAACGACCATGACCATCAAGGTATTCTGCAAGCTCGCCGACTGCGTGAACTGGGATAGCGGCCTGTGCGGCGCGGAGGAAATCCGCATTGATCGCGAGGGCTACTGCGCCACCTACGAAGAGATTCCCGAAGAAGCCGTGGATGAACTGGACCTGCCCGCGCGCGTCGAAGACCTCAGTTGGGAGGAAGAAGAAGAGGAAGAACTTGAGGTTGACGAGCTGGGCGAGAAAGAGTGGGACGACCTCGACGAAGACGAGGATGAGGAGGAAGAAGAGCCTGACGAGGACGATCGGTGGGAATAGGCTGACTGTCCGCTTCTGCCCCGAAAGTGACCCCGCCTCTTCATTTGACCTGAATCGCCGCGACCGGCGGCCGTCGGTGGTACGTCTGCCTGATCGAGAACAGGATCCGCGTGTCCTGTTCTCTTTTTATGTCTGTCGCAGTCTCGTGCGAAGGAATCCCCCGCCCGGTTTTGCCAAACCGCCTCCGTGTTTTATAATGTGAAATTGTACCGAGAAAGGACAGCCTTGCACAGAGGTATGTGGGCCGGTGCTCCTACTGTCCGGTTAAGTCTAAAACGCCCACAGGGCGTATTCATCAGGAGGGTTTTGATTACATGGCTAAGAAATGGGTCTATCTTTTCACCGAAGTAGAAGATGCCGAAAAGTACGTCGGCGGCAGTTGGGATGCAGTGCGTTCGTTACTCGGCGGTAAGGGCGCCAACCTGTTCGAGATGACGCGGATCAAACTGCCGGTCCCGCCCGGCTTCACCGTCACTACTGAGGCGTGCAACGCTTACCTGGCCGCAGGCGAGAAGTTCCCCGAAGGAATGTGGGAGCAAGAGTTGACCGCGCTGAAGCAGATCGAAGCAGTCACGGGCAAGGGCCTCGGCGATGCGCAGAACCCGCTGCTGGTCTCCTGTCGCTCCGGCGCCAAGGAATCCATGCCGGGCATGATGGACACCGTCCTCAACATCGGCCTGACCGACGCGACCGTCGAGGGCCTGGCCAGCCTGACGCAGAACCCGCGCTTTGCCTGGGACGCCTACCGCCGCCTGGTCGAAGGCTTCGGCAAGGTCGTGCTGGAAATCCCCGACACGGCGTTCGAGCATGCGCTCCACGGCATGAAGGAAAAGGCCGGCGCCAAAATGGACACCGACCTGACCACCGAAAACCTGAAGGCCCTGACCGCCGAATACAAGGCGATCGTCAAGGCGCACAAGGGCTTCGAATTTCCCCAGGACCCCATCGAGCAGCTCCGCCTGGCGACCGAGGCCGTCTTCAAGAGTTGGAACGGCAAGCGCGCGTTCGACTACCGCAACCACGAAGGCATCCCTCACAATTTGGGCACCGCGGTCAACATCGTGACCATGGTCTTCGGCAATATGGGCAACACCTCCGGCACCGGCGTCGCGTTCACCCGCAACCCGAGCACCGGCGAGCGGGCCGTCTACGGCGAATACCTGATCAACGCTCAGGGCGAGGACGTGGTCGCCGGCATCCGCACCCCGCAAAAGGTGGCGGTGATGGGCGAAGAGCTGCCCGAAGCCTACGCGCAGTTCATGGACATCTGTTCCATTTTGGAAAAGCACTACCGCAACATGCAGGACGTCGAGTTCACCATCGAGCGCGGCAAGCTGTGGATGCTCCAGACCCGCAACGGCAAACGCACCGCGGCATCGGCCATCAAGATCGGCGTGGACATGGCAAACGAGGGGTTGATCAGCAAGCGGGAAGCTGTGATGCGCGTGACCCCCGACAACGTGAATTCGCTGCTGCACCCGCAGTTCGACCCGGTTGCCAAGAAGGCCGCGGCCAAGGAAGGCAAGCTGCTGGGCAAGGGCGTGAACGCGTCCCCCGGCGCGGGCGTGGGCCGGGCGTATTTCGACGCTGACCTGGCCGAGGAAAAGGCCAAGGAAGGGCCGGTCATCATGGTCCGGCCGTTCACCAAGCCGGATGACGTGCACGGCATGATCGCGGCCAAGGGCATCCTGACGAGCGAAGGCGGCGCCACCAGCCACGCGGCCGTGGTCGCCCGCCAGTTCGGCAAGCCGTGCGTCGTTGGCGCGGCCGTGCTGAAGATTGATATGGAAGCCCGCACCATGACCGTCGGCGCCGTCGTGGTCAAGGAAGGCGACTGGATCAGCGTGGACGGGGGCAGCGGCGAGGCGTTCCTGGGCCAGATGCCGACCGTCGCGCCGAAGTTCGAGGAGCAGACCGACCTGATCACCCTACTGAGTTGGGCCGACGAGATCGCCGCCGAGCCGGGCAGTCGCGTGGCGGGCAAGAATAACTCCCCGACGCGTGGCCTGCAAGTGTGGGCCAACGCCGACTATCCGGCCGACGCGCGCCGCGCCCGCACCTTCGGCGCCAAGGGCATCGGCCTGTGCCGTACCGAGCACATGTTCTTCGAGCAGATCCGCTTGCCCATCGTGCAGCGCATGATCCTGTCGAAGACCAGCGCCGACCGCACTGCGGCCCTGAACGAACTGCTGCCCTACCAGCGCAGCGACTTCGACGGTCTGTTCGAAGCGATGACCGGACTGCCTGTCATCATCCGCCTGATTGACCCGCCGCTGCACGAGTTCATGCCCGACGAGGAGAAGCTGCTGGAAGAGGTCATCGAGATGCGGGTGAAGGGCCAGACCGAAGGCCTGGAAGTGAAAGAGACCCTGCTGGCCTCCATCCGCGGCATGCACGAATCCAACCCGATGATGGGCCTCCGCGGTGTTCGCCTGAGCATCGTCATGCCCGAGATCGTCGAGATGCAGGTGCGCGCGATCTTCGAGGCGGCCTGTGACGTGGCGCTGCGCGGCTTCGACCCGCACGTCGAGGTGATGATCCCGCTGACCGGCACCGTGAACGAACTGACGTGGGTCCAGCCCCGGCTCGAGCGCATCGCCGCCGCCGTGATCGCCGAAAAGGGCAAGCAGATTGACTACAAGTTCGGCACGATGATCGAGATCCCGCGCGCCTGCGTCACCTCGACCGAGATCGCCGGGCTGGCCGAGTTCTTCTCCTTTGGCACCAACGACCTGACCCAAATGACCTTCGGCTACAGCCGCGACGACGCCGAGCGCAACTTCCTGCTCAAATACGTCGAAGACGGCATCCTGCCCTTCAACCCGTTCCAGACCATTGACCGCGAGGGCGTAGGCCGGCTGATGGACATCTGCGTCCAGGAAGGACGCAAAGCTCGGCCGTCTCTCGAAGTGGGCATCTGTGGCGAGCACGGCGGCGACCCCAGTTCCATCGAGTGGTGTCATCTGATCGGCAACAACTACGTGAGTTGCTCGCCATTCCGCGTGCCGGTGGCCCGGTTGGCCGCGGCGCAGGCGGCGACCAAGCACGCGCCGAAGAAGTAACGATGTAGACTGGTAGATTGGGACCCTCCCGTGGGCGCGAGCCGGCGGGAGGGTTTTCTATTGCCGGTTCGGCTTGTGGTACAATCTCCACATGAGTTCAGGCGTTGTTTTCGACATCCGCAAATACTCGATCCACGATGGCCCCGGCATCCGCACCGCGGTCTTTCTGAAGGGCTGCCCGCTAGCCTGCTGGTGGTGCCACAACCCCGAAAGCCAGTCGCCCGAACCGGAGATGATCGTGCGCGCGAGCCGCTGCATCCGGTGCGGCGCGTGCGTTGCGGCGTGTCCGGAGGACGCGATCACCTGGCCGGAGAAAAGGCCGCGGATGAACGCGGATGAACGCGGATTGATTGTTTCTGGTGACGCTGGGAATGATGCCCCCGTCACCGACTGGGACCGGTGCGAGCGGTGCGGCATCTGCGCGGACGCCTGCTTCGCGGACGCGCGGGAGCGGATCGGCCGCGAGATGACGGTGGATGCTGTGATGGCCGAGGTCGTCCGTGATGTTGCGTTCTACGACGAATCGGGCGGTGGTATGACCCTTTCCGGTGGGGAGCCGCTGGCGCAATGGGAGTTCACGCTGGCATTGCTGCGGGCGTGCAAGGCAAGGGGAATCCATACGACGCTGGACACGTGCGGCTTCGCGTCGTGGAGCGTATTGGATCAGGTGCGACCCTACGTTGACCTGTTCCTGTACGATCTCAAGCTGCTGGACGACGTCCGCCATCGCGAGGTCACCGGCGCGCCGGTCGGCCCGATCCTGGCGAACCTGCGGGCGTTGTCGGAGCGCGGGCACGCCATCCGCCTCCGCGTCCCGGTGATCCCTGGCATCAACGATGACGATGACAGCATCCGCCATATCGCCGCGTTCGCCGCGTCGCTGCCTCGACTGGACGGAATTGACCTGCTGCCGTATCATGCCATTGCCGCGGACAAATATGCTCGCATGAATCGGCCGTACCGCCTGGCCGATGCCCGCCCGCTGTCCGAGGAACGGATGGCGGAGATCATGGAGATTGTGCGCGGGTACGGCGTGTTGGTGAAAAAGTAACAAAAGCATGAATACGAAGACCGCTCCCCATCCCATTCCATATCAAGGCAGCAAACGGAATCTCGCGCCTGAGATTCTACGATACTTCCCGCCGAAGTTCGTGACGCTCTACGAACCCTTTGCCGGCTCGGCTGCGATGACAATCGCTGCTGCCGTGAACGGACTTGGCGAGCGTTACCACATCAACGATCTCAACAAGCCGCTGATGGACTTGTGGCGCGCCATCATCGAAACCCCTGAACAGGTTGCAGCACAATATGAAACCCTGTGGCGGAAGCAACTCGACGATCCTCGTTCGTTCTATGACCAGGTGCGATCGGACTTCAATCGAACGGGCAAGCCAGACTTATTCCTATACCTGCTTGCGCGTTGCGTAAAGGGTTCAGTGCGTTACAATTCGCAGGGTGAGTTCAACCAGAGTCCCGATAACCGCCGCCAGGGGATGATGCCGGAAACCATGCGCCTTCAGATCTTGGGCGCGTCCTACTACCTCAAGGGAAAAACCACCATCTGCTCAGTAAACTACCGAGATGTTCTCGACAAGGCCACTCCCGCCGACCTGGTCTATATGGACCCGCCTTATCAGGGGGTCTGTGGCAACAGGGACAGTCGCTACTTGCAGAGCGTTCAGTTTTGCGAATTTGTCCAGGTGCTTGACGAGCTAAACCAAGGGGGTATCCGCTATCTGGTCAGCTATGATGGCCGAACAGGGGACAAAACATTCGGGAAACAACTCCCAGACGACCTCAATCTCACGCTCATCGAATTGTATGCGGGGCGTTCCACGCAAGCTACACTCCTGGGCAGAAGCGATGTGACCATCGAGTCTCTCTACCTCTCGCCAAGTCTCGCTGATGAGCTTGCATACGGTTTGCCATCGCTGGTAAGCTCCGAGGAGAAAGTTATTGGAGCGTCTGATCCCAACAAGGAAAAACTATAAATCATGGTACACTCGAAAGTGCTCCAGCCTGCCTTTCTTCTCCCTGAAGCTGCCAGGTTCCCTTCCACACGATACCAGGGCAGCAAAGCCAAGCTGGCAGATTGGATTTGGAGGCAGATTGCCGATCTCGACTTCGAGACGTGCCTTGACGCATTCGGAGGCACAGGTAGTGTTGCATATCGCCTGAAGCAAGCGGGCAAGGTGGTCACCTACAACGACATTCTCAAATTCAACTATCACATCGGCGTAGCCTTGATCGCCAATAGCACGGCACGGCTAGGTCCGCAAGATGTCGAGAATATTCTTTGCCGTCACTCGCACATCCATTACCCGGTGTTCATCCAGAACAGCTTCCACGATGTCTATTTTACCGATGCCGAGAATGCTTGGCTTGACCAGACAATAACAAATATCAGCCTGCTAAATGATTCGAACCGTTTC
The DNA here is from genome assembly GCA_026389845.1 of Chloroflexota bacterium. Classification (GTDB taxonomy): domain Bacteria; phylum Chloroflexota; class Anaerolineae; order CG2-30-64-16; family CG2-30-64-16; genus JAPLHB01. The sequence goes on along the minus strand of JAPLHB010000018.1, from coordinate 4,294 downwards.
AGCCTGGCTTTCTTCGCTTTGTGTCAGGCGTGTATTGTCAAACGTCCGTATAACCTGTTTCACCGCAAAAATCTCTATGTGCGTTTTGCCGATGTAGAACGTTCCTTTGGTAATAAAGCGAGTTGGGACAGGCCGTTCGATGAATGGTTTCGCATGTTCGTAGAGGAGGCAAACCAAGCGGTCTTTGAGAATGGAAAGGTAAACAGCGCTCTTAACCTGGACGCCATTGAGATACTAGGGGACTTCGACTTGGTGTATATTGATACGCCGTACATCCCAAAATCTGGAGTCGGTGTGGATTACCTTGACTTCTACCACTTCCTTGAGGGACTAGCTCTATATGACGAATGGGACCAGCATGTGGATCGCAAATCAAAGCACTTGCGCTTCAAGCCCAGGTCAAGTGAGTGGACGGACAAGAGCCGAATATACGCAGCCTTCGACAGGCTCTTTGGTAAGTATCACGACAGCGTCCTTGTGGTGTCCTACCGCAGCGACGGTATTCCGTCGGTCGAGGAATTGATCGGTATCCTCCGCCGGTATAAACCCAGGGTTCGCGTTGAACATTACGGACAATACAAATACGCCCTTTCGACCAACGGTAAGTCCGAAGAAATCCTTGTTATCGGACAGTGAGTGAGGAAATATGCAGAAAGACGAATTCAGACGTTCTCTGGTTGAGCATTTCGGCGACTTTCAGAAGGCTCTTGCATCGGATGGCGGTGATTGGACGGTGAAGGGCTTCATTGACATCTACAGGAACATCTATACCATCTCCGTGGACACGAAAGTGGTGTCCAAGATCATGGAGCTAATGTTGTTCCCGCTCATCCTGCAATTTGCAGACAAGCATGGTTTCCGGATGGTTCTTTGTGAGCACCAAAACCACTATCCGGATCTGACATTCATGGATTCGAACGGGACGAAATTCGCCCTCGACGTCAAAAGCACCTATCGCACCGGCCCCCAGATGGTGAGTGGCTTCACCCTGGGAGCCTTCACCGGATATTTCAGAGACCGCACCTCAACCAAGAATTGCACTTTCCCCTACATCGAGTATGCGGCGCACTATGTTCTGGGCGTGATATACAGCTATCGCAGGGGAGTTACCTGGCAGTGGCAATACGAAAAACATCGGATCGATCCATGACATCAATGATTTGGTGGAAGGTAGAGGTCCCTTTGTCCCTCATGGCGAAATAGTTTTTGACGATTATTGGATGAACTATCTGACGGGAGACATGGCCAGGGCGATTGACTCGCCGGTACCGTACCGAAATCTCAAAGGATACTTCAAGTGGCGTAACCTGGACTTGAATCTAAGGAAGGCAGAAATATGATCACCCCACGCGTCGCCCGCCTACGCCAACAAAGCCTGGACGCCGTGCCGACCCTCTCGGCCGCGCGCGCGGTCCTGATGACCGAAGCCTACCGGCTGTACGACGGCCTGCTCTCCGCGCCGATGCGCCGTGTGCTGGCGTTCCGCTACGTGATGGAGCATCGGACGATCACCATCGGTGACGGCGAGTTGATCGTCGGCGAGAAGGGGCCGGCGCCCAAGGCCACGCCCACCTATCCTGAGCTGTGCTGCCATACCCTGTCCGACCTGGACATCCTGGACTCGCGCGAGAAGATCCCGTTCAAGGTCAGCCCCGAGACGCGGCGGATCTACGCGGAGCAGATCATCCCGTTCTGGCAGGGCAAGACCATGCGCGAGCGGCTCTTTGCGGAGATGACCGGCGAGTGGCTCGCCGCGTACGAGGCCGGCATCTTCACCGAATTCATGGAGCAACGCGCGCCCGGCCACACCGTCCTGGACGACAAAATCTACCGCCGCGGGCTGGCTGATTTCCAGGCCGACATTGACGCCAGCCTGACGCGGCTTGATTATGCGACCGACCGCGACGCATACGCCAAAGGTGAGGAGCTGAAGGCCATGCGCATCGCCGCGGACGCGGTGATCTGTTTCGCCGAGCGGCATGCCGAAAAAGCGCGCGAGCTGGCCGCGGTCGAAGCTGACCCGATCCGCAGGGCCGAGCTTGCGCGCATCGCCGAGGTCTGCACGCGCGTCCCCAGCCACGCGCCGCGCGATTTCTGGGAGGCGCTGCAGGCGTACTGGTTCGTCCACCTGGGCGTCACCACCGAGCTGAACACCTGGGATGCGTTCTGCCCCGGCCACCTGGACCGGCACCTGGAGCCGTTCTACCGCCGCGGGCTGGCGGACGGCACGCTGACGCGCGAGGGGGCCGAAGAGCTGCTCCAATGCTTCTGGATCAAGTTCAACAACCAGCCCGCACCGCCCAAGGTGGGCGTGACCGCGGCCGAGAGCGGCACCTACACCGACTTTGCGCAGATCAACGCAGGCGGCATCATGGCCGATGGGTCGAATGGCGTCAATGACGTCACTTACCTGATGCTGGACGTGATCGAGGAAATGCGGCTGCTCCAGCCGAGCAGCTCGATCCAGGTCAGCCGCAAGAACCCCGACCGGTTCGTCAAGCGCGCCGGGAAGATCATCCGCACGGGCTTCGGCCAGCCATCGGTCTTCAACGCCGATCTGATCGTCCAGGAGCTTGTGCGGATGGGCAAGACTGTCGAGGATGCGCGGGACGGCGGCTCCAGCGGCTGCGTCGAGGTGGGCGCGTTCGGCAAGGAGGCGTTCATCCTCGCCGGCTACTTCAACATCCCGAAGATGCTGGAGCTGGCGTTGCACGACGGTGTTGATCCGCGTACCGGCCGGCAGCTCGGCCCGAAGACCGGCAATCCGGCGGATTGCGCCACGTTCGAGGATCTGTTCGCCGCGTTCCTGGCGCAGATGCGGCACTTCGTCGAGATCAAGGTGCGCGGCAACAGCGTCATCGAGCGGCTCTACGCGACCTACATGCCCGCGCCGTTCCTCTCGACCCTGATTGACGATTGCGTCGCCAAAGGCCGCGACTACCACGACGGCGGCCCGCGCTACGACACCACCTACATCCAGGGGGTGGGCATCGGTACGATTACCGATGCGCTGTCGGCGATCAAGCATCACGTGTTCGACCGGCAAGACCTGACGATGGCCGGGCTGCTGGCCGCGCTGGCCGCGGACTTCGTAGGCCACGAGCGGGAGCGCCAACTGTTGCTCAACCGCACCCCGCGCTACGGCAACGACGACGACGCGGCCGACGCGCTCATGGTGCGCGTCTTCAATGCGTTCTTCGACCTGATTGACGGCCGGAAGAACACCCGCGGGGGCACCTATCACCTGAACATGCTGCCGACCACCTGCCACGTCTACTTCGGCTCGGTGATCGGCGCGACGCCAGACGGCCGCCGTGCCGGCACGCCGCTCTCCGAAGGCATCTCCCCCGTGCAGGGCGCCGACCGCCACGGCCCCACCGCGGTAATCAAGTCCGCGGCCAAGATGGATCACGCGCGCACCGGCGGCACACTGCTCAACCAGAAGTTCACCCCGCAACTGCTGGCGAACGACGAGGGGTTGGACAAGCTGACCCAACTCATCCGCTCTTACTTTCGGCTGGACGGCCATCACATCCAGTTCAACGTGGTGGACGCGGCCACGCTCCGCGCCGCCCAGGCTCATCCCGAACAGCATCGTGACCTGATCGTGCGCGTGGCCGGCTACAGCGACTACTTCTGCGACCTGAGCGTGGCGCTGCAGGATGAGATCATCGCACGGACGGAACATCAGTCGTTTTGAGGAGTTACGATGACAGAAAAAGAGAGATCTACCGACAAACCCACCGAAGAAGCCAAGCCTACCCCGAAGGATCAGCTTGTCGAAACCAGGCACACCATCCTTCTCGGCGGGCAGGAGATTCGCTACACCGTCACCACGGGCACCATTGTCCTGCGGGAAGAGGCCGAGAAGACCGGCGAGAAGGCCGGCGAAGCCGAGGGGGAGAAGCCCAAGGCGTCCGTCTTCTTCGTGGCCTATACGCGTGACGACGTGCCCGACAAGACGCGGCGGCCGCTCACCTTCTCGTTCAACGGCGGGCCAGGCTCGTCGTCGGTGTGGCTGCACCTGGGTCTGCTGGGTCCGCGCCGCGTGGTGATGCAGGACGACGGCGGTCTGCCACCGCCACCGTTCCGGCTGACGGACAACGAGTTCTCGCTGCTGGACGTCACCGACCTGGTCTTCATTGACCCGGTGAGCACCGGTTTCAGCCGGCCGGTGGTGGGCGAAAAGGCCAAGGAGTTCCACGGCTTCAAGAAGGACATCGAGTCGGTGGGCGACTTCATCCGGCTCTACACCACGCGCTATGGCCGCTGGACCTCGCCCAAGTTCCTGATC
>JAPLHB010000020.1 GCA_026389845.1 Chloroflexota bacterium | reverse complement strand
GCCGCCCAGTCGTCCGCCGAAACGCCCGCAGGTACGCATTCGTCGCTCATGTTGCCAGTCTAAACCAATTCATGGCCGTTGACAATGCCAATTAATGGCTATTGACAACCGTCCAGACGGACCCCGCCTGAACGGTTACGTTGGGAGTAACCTCGGCCAGACGCACGTCGCCGCGATTCCAGCGGCGACAAGTCTTCCAGGCGCTGATGATCTCCCGCAGGCCGGCGCTGCTGATGTAGGCCAGGTCGGCCATGTTGATGACGATCTTGTAGCGGCCCGAATCGGTCACTGCGCGCAGCTTGCTGCCGAAATCCGGCGCGACACTGCCGTCAACTCGTCCGCCCAGTCGGATCAAAGTGCAGCGTTTGAGATCAACGGTCGAAAGCTCCATGATAACATCCTCCTTTGGGGAAACAGCGGGTGGCGAACCTACCACGCCAGTATACCACAAGGACAGCAGGGGGACAACTTTAGTTTAGGACGAACTGGTCGAAGCTATCGCGGCGGATGCCTGAAAGTCTCTTTGACGCGCGGAGCCGGCGGTGTTATCATGTAGATGGAGTTAGAAATGCCCGATTTTTCCGAACTGATCGCTCAACTTCAGCGCGTCGAGCACTTCAAGAATCTGCCCGAGGCCGACATCCGCGCCATTGTGACGGCCGGACGGGTGCGGCAGTTCACCGCGGGCGAGACGATCTTCATGGAAGGCGCGCCGTGCGCGGGGATGTTCGTGTTGCTCCGCGGCCGGGTGCACCTGCGCAAGCTGGGGCCGAGCGGGCAAGAGTCCATCATGGCCGTCATCGAGCCGGTGATCATGTTCAACGAAGTGGCTGTGCTCGACGGCGGGCCGAACCTGGCGACCGCAGTCACGGCCCAGGATTCCCTGGCCTGGCAGATCGGCTGCGAGAGCTTCCAGGCGCTCCTCGGCCGTTATCCACAGATGGGGCTGGGACTGCTGCGCGTGCTGGCGCGGCGCAACCGATTCCTGGTGTCGCAGTACGAAGACCTGTCGTTCCGCTCGGTGCAAGCCCGCGCAGCCAAGTTATTGCTGGAATTGAGCCTGGGCGGCCAGCAGCCGATTGACCGGCGCAAACACCCGAGCCACGAGATGGCCGCGCGCATCGCCACGGTCCCCGAAGCGTTTTCCCGCGCACTCAACGCCTTCAAGCGCAGTGGCTGTCTCACCTGCACGCGCACCACGATCATCGTTCATTGCGTGGATGATCTGGCAGTGCTGGCCGAGCACCGAGCCGTGGTCTTGAAGGAGTGACCGGATGCTCAGGGCCTGCGTCCCCTCAGTATTCCTCAGATAACAAGACTTACACAGTCTGCCAAGTTTCTGCCGCGGAATACACGGATTGGCGCGGATTCCGTACAACCATCCGTGTTAATCCGTGAAATCCGCGGCCCAAAAGATCTCGTCTGCGTAACTCCTGTCAGATAACAAAAGTCAATGACTTCCGGGCGAAGTTGTGGTATTCGTAACGATGACGCGTATTCTGATCGTGTCGAGGTAATCGTTCAGACCTGGCGGAGCATCCTGCCCTGAAAAATGCCCGGCGGCTCCGGATTGGAGGCTTCAGCCGGTTTCTGCCGCTGTCCAGCAGACCGGCTAAAGCCTCTAGTCCAGTCAGGCGCTTTTCACCCGCAGGGGTCGTGCCGGCCAATACCCAACGCGGAGGGGCCATGCAAGCCATCCAAGCCCGTTTTAACTACCTCTTTCGTTCCACCAAGGGGCTCATCCTCGTCGCCATCGCGCTGATCTCCATCGTCACGGCCGTCTGGGGGATGCTTTCCGGACCGCTGAAGGAGTGGGGCGTGAGCGACGTCGCGATCCGGCTCTATGGGATGCGGCTGGTCGAGGCCGAGCGTGAGGGCCGCATCATTCTGCTCTACCACACCATCGCGATGGCCGTCGTCGCCATCGAAACCTATCTGATCACCGCGCTGGTACCGATGAAGCCCCAGCAGCAGGCGAACATCAACGCTACGATCACCGTCGGCTATATCGTCTCGCTGATCTTCGGCCTCTGGTTCGGCTATTTCGGCCACAACTTCGTCTTCCACGGCCTCTTTATCTTCGGCCAATCGCTGGTCTTCTTCGCCGGGGTGATGCTGGCGGCCGCGCTGTGGCCATGGCGCAAAGAATATCACGTCACCGACCCGGACTACGCCCACACAAGGGGCGGCGTTGATCTGGAGCGCGTGGCGTTCTTTGCGATGGCGGTCGCCACGCTCGGCTCGGCCATCTTCGGCGCGGTGCCCGGGTCGCTCTGGGGCCGTGGGCAGGAGACCTTCCTGGCCGAAGAAATCGTCCGCGAGCCGTTCAAGGCGTCGCTGCAACTGGCGGTCATCGGCCACCTCCACATCATGCTGGCGCTGATCGCGGTCGCGCTGACGCTGATCCTGAGCCGCTACTTCGACTTCAAGGGCCGGCTGCACAAGATCGCCATGCCGCTGATGATTGTGGGCACGCTCATCATCACCGGCGGCGTGTGGGCGGTGGTGCCGTTCGAGGTGATCGCCCACATCATCATCAACGTCGGCTCCTTCCCGGTGCTGATCGGCTCGTGGCTGCTGGTCTACTTCGGCTGGCGCAAGATCGCGCGGGCGCGACTGGCTGTCCAGGGGATCAGCCGCCCCAGCCGCGGCCAGGTGCTGGCCGCGCTGCTGCACGATCCGCTGCGTTTCGGCGGGCTGTGGCAGATGGTCTACATGAACTTCGTCGTGACCGCCATCGGCATCTTCATGGCGATCCGGCTGGACAAGGTCATCCGCCAGTGGCCGCTGCGCGAGGAGCAGGTGGGGCTGACCGGGCATTGGCACATTCTGGCCGGGATCATCGCCACGATCATCCTGCTGCTCTACGCCGACCTGGCCGGGCTGCGGGGCAAGGCGCGGCAGTGGTTCGGTTGGATCGTGATCGTCGCGTCGGACATTGCGTTCGCCGCGGTGTCACTCTTCGAGACCAAGCGCCTTTACGTGACCGAGGCCAGCCAGCAGCCGTTGGTGAACCTCACCATGCTGGTGACGGACGCCGCGCTCTGCACGGTGTTGATCGCGTTGGCCGCGCTGATGGTCTGGCGGCTGGTGGATCTGTTCCGGCGCAACGGGCGGTGGGCCGAAGAGGCGGAGGTGGCGCGATGACGGGCGGAGGACGAAGGACGAAAGACGAAGGACGAAAGACGGTATTGCTCGTGGCGCTGCTATGTCTGTCGGCGCTTGGGCTGGGGGGATGTGTCATGGCTGCCAGCGGCGCGCCGGTTGCGCCTGCCACCTTCGATACCGGCGTTAATCCCGACGCGTGGGCCACGGTGCCGGCAGGCGAGTTTCTTTCCGGACAGCACGAGGAGAAGGTCATCGTTAGCCAGCCCTACGAGGTGATGGTCACAGATGTGACCAACGCGCGTTACGCACGTTACCTCAACGCGGCGCTGACGAAGGGCACGATCAAGCTCGCCGGCGACCAGGTGGTGGGCTACTACGGCGGCGACGTCTTCCACGGCCACAAGCACGAGGAGAAGATCGAGGCAGGCGACTGGCTGCACATCCCACTCAAGGATCCGAGCCTGCGGCTGACTTTCGATGGCAAGGCTTTCGCGGTCAAGCCGGGCTACGAAGCCCATCCGATGACCGTTGTTACCTGGTTCGGCGCCACGGCCTACTGCGACTTCTATGGCTGGCGGCTACCATCGGAGACCGAGTGGGAGAAGGCTGCCCGCGGCACAGACAATCGCCCTTTCCCCTGGGGCGACGAGATCGCGCGCAACAGCGCCAACTTCTATTCGAGCCGCGACCCGTTCGAGAAGCTCATCGGCAGCCAGGGCGACACGACGCCGGTCGGCTTCTACAACGGCAAGACCTACGACGGCTATCAGACGCTCGACTCGCCCAGCCCCTACGGCCTTTACGACATGGCCGGCAACGTCTGGCAGTGGACGAGTGACGTGTACGAAGGGGTTCACTATCGCTATTTGCGCGGGGGGAGCAAGGGCGATTACGGCTACAGCCTGCGCGTCTGGACGCGCAACAGCGTCACGCCGGTTTACGCCAGCCCAAGCGTGGGGTTCCGGTGCGCGCGATAGTATGAGTAGACAAGTAGACAGGTAGACAGGTAGACAAGGGATGCCGATGCGTTGGGGGCTACAGGCGATGCGATACGCACCACGGAACACGCAATACGCAATACGCAGTACGCCGTACGGACTACGTCGTTACCTCGCGCTCATCAAAAGCCTCCAAACCGCCCTGCTGCTGCTCACCGGGCTGGCGGGGTTCGTCAGCGCGCACGGGCTGACCGCGTGGCCGGCGGCGCTGGCAGCGGCGGGGAGCCTCTTCCTGGCGATCAGTGGGAGCACAGTGCTGAACATGGCCTACGACCGCGACATTGACGGCCGCATGGCCCGCACCGCCTGCCGTCCGCTGCCGTCCGGCCAGATCAGCCTGCGGGAGGTGGTGCTCTTCGGCGGGACGTTGGCCGCGTTGGGGGTCGGCTGGGCGCTGGCGCTGGCCCCGCTCTACGCCGCGGTCGTCTTCGCCGGGCTTTTCTTCGACGTGGTCGTCTACACGGTCTGGCTCAAGCGCCGGACGCCCTATGCGATCCTGATCGGCGGGCTTTCGGGTGGGATGCCGGTGCTGGCCGGGCGCGTGTTGGCCGTGGGGCAGGTGGATGCGGTAGGTGTGTTGTTGGCGTTGGGCGTGCTCTGCTGGATTCCGACACACATTATGACGCTCAGTATGCGCTGCCACGGCGATTACTGCGCGGCCGGCGTGCCCACCTTCCCCGCGGCCTACGGTTTCCGGGCCACGCGGGCGATCATCGCGGTGTCGGCCCTGGCCGCAGCGGCTGCCATGACCGCCGCCGCAGTGCTCGTCTGCGTGCCAGCCGCATCGCTGCGCGTGTTGATGGCGCTGAACGCGGCACTCGTGGGCCTGGCGGTCGCCACCCTGGCCCGGCCCTCCGACCGGCTGAACTTCGCCCTGTTCAAGTTCGCGTCGCTCTACATGCTCGGCGCGATGGTGATTGTGGCGGTGTGACCGGCGTGTTGCGTGTTGCGTGTTGCGTGTTGCGTGCTGCGTGCTGCGTGTTGCGTGCTGCGTGCTGCGTGCTGCGTGCTGCGTGCTGCGTGCTGCGTGCTGCGTGCTGCGTGCTGCGTGTTGCGTTCTGCGTGCTGCGTGTTGCGTGTTGCGTGTTGCGTGCTGCGTGTTGCGTGTTGCGTGTTGCGTGCTGCGTCGTTCGTCGTTCGTCGTTCGTCGTTCGTCGTCCGTCAATGATTCTACCTCAGCGGGCAAGGCGCGTCAACCCTTTTTTAGTCCGATGGCCCATTTTGTGGTACAATAAGCCGATGAAATCAGAAGCAACCCCGAAAATCGGCGTCCTCGACGCACTCACGACCGGCCTGACGCAGGCAATTCGGCGACCCTGGCTGTGGATGATCCCTATCGTCGTGGATTTGGTGCTCTGGCTGGTGCCGCGACTTGCCATCAAGGACCTTGTGCAACGGTCTATCGCCGTTTGGGAAGCGCTGGTGCGCGTCACGTACACGTCCAGCCAGTTGGCCCAGATGAACGACTTGTTGACAGCCGTGCGCGAAGCTGTAACCCAGTTCGGCGGCGAGGTCAATCTGGCCGAAGTACTCACCGGCAGTTGGTTGAGCGCTCCCAGCGCGGTTGCCATGGCCGGGTCTACACGCCTGACCTTCATCAGCGACATGGTGTTGGCTCCGACGGGCCTAAGCTTGACCCTGCCCCGCCTGGCTGCCGCGTCATGGCAGGGTGCAGTCATCGAGGTGGGCAGTTGGTGGACGGTGATCGCCCTGCTGGCTGGCGGCTGGCTGGGCAGTCAACTGCTGGTGACGCTTTATTTCCGCTGGGCGGCCCGCGGTTGGCAACCCCGCCAGGGCCAGGAAAAACAGGCGGCGGATCCCTGGGCCGGCTCAGGTGGTTTCTTTCGCCTGGCGCTCCGGCTGACCGTGTTCAGCCTGATCTTGGGCGTGCTGGTATTTGTCTTGCGGCTGCCGCTCGGCGTAGCTGTGACCATGATGCTCTTTTCGGGCGGCGGCACGGCGTCGTTGCTCTTTATGCTTGTCGGCGGCATGACGCTCTGGCTGTTGCTCTGGTTTCTGACCTCGTTCTTCTTTGTCGGTGAAGCGATCATCCTCGACCGCCAACCAGTGCTCAAGGGCATCTGGCAGAGTCTGATGCTGGTGCGGTTGAACAGTTGGCCGACGTTGGGGCTGGTGTTGATCGTCAATGTGGTGCTGCTCGGCTTCCGAGCCGTGTGGGGGCTGATCGGCCGCACGCCGGTCGGCGCGATCGTTGCCATTACCGGCAACGCCTACCTGGTGACGGGCATGGTGTTGGGGGTGTTCACCTACTACGACGAGCTGCGTAGGCGTTGGCAGGCGATGATGGTGAAAAACGAAAAACGAAAAACGAACGAGACCGAAGGACAAAAACCGAGAGACGGGTGATGTTCGTCGTCCGTCCGTCGTCCTTCGTCCGGGGGTACAAATGACTGAACAAGAAAATCGTCCGAATCACTACACCGCAGACGACATCCAGGTGCTCGAAGGGCTGGAGGCGGTGCGCCGCCGGCCGGGCATGTACATCGGCGGCACCGATGCCAAGGCGCTGCACCATACGGTCTACGAGGTTGTTGACAATAGCATAGACGAGGCAATGGCTGGTTACTGTGACCGCATAGATGTCACAATCCACAAGAACGGCAGTCTGACGGTGCAGGACTGGGGCCGTGGCATCCCCGTGGGCATCCAAAAGCAGGTGGGCAAGTCGGCCCTGGAAGTGGTGATGACGCGCTTGCACGCCGGCGGCAAGTTCGGCGGCGGCGCGTACAAGGTCTCGGGCGGTCTGCACGGCGTCGGCGTCTCCGCGGTCAACGCGCTGTCGGACTGGCTGGAGGTCGAGGTCCGGATAGACGGCCAGGTATACTTCCAACGCTATCACCGCGGCATCCCACAGGCCGATGTGGCCGTGATCGGCCAGGTCACCGACGGCGCGACGGGGACCCACACCACCTACCTGCCCGATGCCACTATCTTCGAGGACACGACCTTCCGGTTCGAGGCGTTAGTGCAGCGGTTCCGCGAGATGGCCTTCCTCAACCGCGGGCTGACGATCAACTTTGCGGACGAGCGCACCGACAACGGGGCGCGCTGGATGTCGTTTTGCTTCGAGGGCGGCGTGCGGAGCTTCGTCCGCTACCTGAACAAGAACCGCGAAGTGCTGCACGAGCCGGTCTACATCGAGAAGCAGGTGGAAGGCTCGCTGATCGAGGCGGCGATCCAGTACAACGACAGCTTCAACGAGTCGGTCTTTGCGTTCGCTAACACGATCAACACCCCGGACGGCGGCACGCACCTGACCGGGCTGCGCTCGGCGCTCACCCGCACAATCAACGACTGGGCCAAGCGCCAGGGCATGCTCAAGGAGTCGGACCCGAACTTCACCGGCGAGGATACGCGCGAAGGGATGACGGCCATCATCAGCGTCAAGCTGCCCGACCCGCAGTTCGAGTCGCAGACCAAAGTCAAGCTGCTCAATAACGAAATCCGCAACCAGGTCGAATCGGTCGTGGCCGAAGCGTTCATGGAGTGGATGGAGAAGAACCCGCGCGACGCCAGGAAAATCGTCGAAAAGTGCATGACCTCCAGCCGGGCGCGCGACGCCGCGCGCAAGGCCCGCGATCTGGTGATCCGCAAAAGCGCGCTGGAGAGCTTAACCCTCCCCGGCAAGCTGGCCGATTGCTCGGAGCGCGATCCCGCGAAGTGCGAGCTTTACATCGTGGAGGGGGATTCGGCCGGTGGGTCCGCGAAACAAGGCCGCGACCGTCGCTTCCAGGCGATCCTGCCGTTACGCGGCAAGATCCTCAACGTGGAAAAGGCCAGGCTCGACAAATCGCTGGCAAACAAAGAGATCCAGGCGCTCGTGCAAGCATTGGGATGTGGAATCGGGGAGACGGTGGAGCTGGGCAACCTGCGCTATCATCGCACCATCCTGATGGCCGATGCCGACGTGGATGGCGCGCACATCCGCACCCTGCTGCTGACCATGTTCTTCCGCTATATGCCGACCCTGATCGAGAAAGGCCACCTTTACATCGCCCAGCCGCCGCTCTACCTGGTGAAGAAGGGCAAGGAGGCGAAGTACGCTTACTCCGACGCCGAAAAAGACAAGCTGGTAGCCGAGCTGGGCGGCGCGGGGACGGCGCTCATTCAGCGGTACAAGGGCCTGGGCGAGATGAATCCCGAGCAGCTTTGGGAAACGACGATGAATCCCACCAACCGAATTCTGCTCCAGGTCACGATCGAAGATGCAGCCGTCGCCGACCGCACCTTCGACATGCTGATGGGCAACGAAGTCGCCCCGCGCAAGCGGTTCATCCTGAGCCATGCCAAGACGGTGCGGAACCTGGACGTGTAAGGGTCTATCCGAATCATAGCAGAGCGGGCTCCCATGCCCGCAACCGGCGGCGTGGGAGCCGCCTCCGCTGGTTTTCCCGACAGCCATCCGATACACACAAAGCCGCCGTCCCAATTGGGACGGCGGCTTTTGTTCATGGAGGAGCGATGCCCGGAACCGCGTGGCACACTGGCCTCTGCGGTCGGTCGTTTACGTCAGGTAATCGCGCAGCTTGCGGCTGCGGCTGGGGTGGCGCAGCCGGCCGAGTGCCTGGGCTTCGATCTGGCGGATGCGCTCGCGGGTTACGCCGAATTTCTTGCCGACCTCTTCTAAGGTGTACGAGTAGCCATCCACCAGGCCAAAGCGCAACTGCAAGATGCGCACCTCGCGCGGGGTCAACGACTCGAAGATGTCGTCAATGACCTGACGCAGCATCGTCTGCGAGGCGGAGTCGGTTGGGCTATCGGCCTCGGCATCCTCGATGAAGTCGCCCAGGTAGCTATCCTCTTCCTCGCCCACTGGCATCTCCAGCGACAGCGGCCGTTGCGACACGCGGATGATCTGCTCGACCTTGCGCGGAGGCACGCCCAACCGGTCGGCGATCTCCTCGGTGGTCGGGTCGCGGCCGAGTTCCTGCACCAACTGGCGGGAGGTGCGGGTCAGGCGGTTGATCTGCTCGTACATGTGTACGGGCACGCGGATGGTGCGCCCCTGGTCGGCGATGGCGCGCGTGACCGCCTGGCGAATCCACCAGGTGGCATAGGTGCTGAACTTGTAGCCGCGGCGGTAGTCGAACTTCTTGACGGCCCGGATCAGCCCGATGTTGCCTTCCTGAATCAGATCGAGGAAGGGTACGCCGCGACCGACGTATTTCTTGGCGACGCTGACGACCAGCCGCGAGTTGGCCTTGATGAGATGTTCCTGGGCCGCCTGTCCGTCACGAATGGCGCCCAGCAGCTTCTCCCGCTCGGCCGGATCATCCACTCCCAAGGTCAGCTTCTGCCGCCCATCCTTGCCGCGCTCCATCCGCTTCGCCAGGCTCACCTCTTCCTCGGCGGTCAGCAGCGGCACGCGGCCGATCTCCTTCAGGTAGAGGCTGATGGAGTCGTCAATGTCAATCAGGTCGAGATCGAGGTCAATCTGCTCCCCTTCGGCCCCTTCTTCGGCGCCCTCTTCCTGAGTTTCTTCCTCTTCGCGGAACTGGCCGATCTCAATGCCCTGCTCGAACAGGTTGGCGAACAGGTCTTCGAGCTGTTCGATGTTGGTCTCGGCCTCGGGGAACACGCTCAGAACGTCGTCGTAGGTGACAAAGCCCTGGTCGCGGCCGAGTATGATTAACTGTTCGGCGGCTTCGGCCGAGCGCACGACGATCTCTTCCGACAACTCGCCGTCGGTGCGGAATTGCTTTTCTTCGGCTGGTGTGGTCATGGCACACGCTCCTTGGCCCGAACTGCGCGCATGGTCAGTGTCACGGTGTGGGGGTGGCCGATGGTCTCTTGCCTCGCACTCCAGGCGAGTTACGAGAGCCTGGCTTCTGGCTTCCAGCGTCGTAGGGTCAGAGCATTATCTCACTGCTATTATAGCAACTCACATTACGCCAAAACGTGATCTGAGTTACCAGTTATGCATTTGGCCGCGCCCCAGGATGTAGAGGCGTCTTGAAATCGTAGATGCCGTCGCTGATGGCCCAGACCGCCCCGCAATTACGACACGTCAGGGCCTCGGGGATCTCGTCCAACGCTCCCCCCGCACACGCCGGGCAGCAGAACAATGGCGCAATCCGCAAGTCGCCGCTGCCGACGACTTGAGCGCGGACGAAGATGCTGGGGGACAGCTTCCAGTCTGCTCCGACGCCCTGGATCACGCTGTCGAGCGCGGCCAACGTCGGCGCCGGGACCAATCGCTTGAACAACGGATGACGAAAATGCGAGACGGCTCGTCCGGCCTCGATCCGAAAACCGGCGCGCCGCAATTCACGCGCCATCCAGGCTGGATGGAAATCGAAATTCAGCGCGGCGAACTCATACGGCTCGACTGCGAACGGCGACCACGGCTGGCGACCCAAAAGATAGCGGGCGATGGCCTTGACGTTGCGCTTGTTTGCATATTCGAGTACGTAACTCCCGCCGGGACGCAGTGTCGCGGCGATTCCGCACAGGGCGGCCGGCACGTCTGCCACGTGATGGAGCACGCGCACGGTGACAACGGTGTCGCAAGTGGCCGGAGCAAGCGGCAAGTGATAAAGGTCGGCGGCGACATATAGGAAGCGAGAGGATCGGCCTAACCGTTCCTGGGCCTCGCGCAGGCCCGACTTGGCGTAATCCAACAGGATGATCTGGTCGTAACCTCCGTAGAGGTCCACCAGGCGGCCGAATCCGGCGCCCACTTCCAACAAGCGCCGGCCGCGGGGGGGCAATAACCGGCGGAGAGCGTTTCTTTCGGCCAGGTCTTCGTAGTCCCGACCCTGGCCTTCCCAAAACCGCGCACGATAGCTGGTACCTTCGTAGTCGCAAATGGCGTGACTCTGCTGCCCGATCTGCTGCGTCAAACCAGCTCCCATGTTTCACGTGAAACATCTGCCGTAACGGGCGGATGCCACGCCTAATACGCGTAATGGGCGGTGGTTAGCCCACCGCCCATTACGGCTTGCGCTGTTGCGTTATCATTATAACACGCCTTGTCAACCCCCTGGCGTGCTTAAGTGCATGACGAAACAGGCGCGCCTATCAGGCGCGCCCAAGTCCGTCAGGTCGTCGCTGACGCCCGATGCCCGGCCGGCCGGCTCACGCCATGCCGCCGGTGCCTTTGTGCCGATAGACAATTCGGCCGCGAGTCAGGTCATAGGGCGATAGCTCGACGCGCACCCGATCGCCGAGCAGGACGCGGATGTAATACTTACGCATCTTGCCGGACAGGTACGCCAACACCTCGTAATCGTTTTCGAGCTTGATGCGAAACGTGGTGTTGGGCAGCGACTCGATGACCTTCCCCTCCAGGGTCAGCTTTTCTTCTTGCTTAGTCATGGACGACCACCTTCTCCTTCGGGGTCAAGGATCAGCGAATGCTCTCCCGGCCTTCACGGCGCCGCTGCGCCTGACGCGCCTTGCGGATCGCCTTCTGCTTCTTCAGCCGGCGCAGCTCGCTCGGGGATGTGAACCAGCGCTTCTTGCGCACGGTCGGCAGGATGCGTTCCTTCATCACTTCCTTGCGGAAGCGCTTCAGTAACGACTCCTGGGATTCCCCGGCTCGCAACGTTACGGTTGCCATATCGCTTCACCTCCTTCCCCTGCCATCAATTCGTCTCATCACGTTTCACCATTAAATACAAAGCCTCACCTCGCGGTGAGGCCCGCATCTGACGCCCGCTGCACAGTGCAACTCGTGCCGCTCTCGACGATCATTGGTGCGCGGAGTTCAGCGTTGCTGCACCCGTCCAACCAGGTATGCGCGAACTCGCGTGCTCCGCTCAGACCATAGGCGCTCCTGCTGGCGAAACGTGTACGGACTTAGGGCCAAACTAAGTATAGCTTAAGCCCGAACGGTTGTCAAAAAACGACCCAAACTCGCCGTCGAAATCTGATTCGAATTGAAGCGAAAAGCGATAATGCAAAAAGTTGACCGTGGTCATTTTTTTTACAAGAGCAAACCGAATCGTAAAGTTGACTACGGTCATTTTCTCAATATCGTACATCCGGAGTCAAGACTTCAGCCGGTCCATGCGTCATTCCTCGCCGCGATTTCTCAACCAAAACCTCTACTTCGGCACCGAGTAACCGTTTAGCCCGTGTCGAAACGCAGGCATCCTGAGCGGAATCCGGCGTTGTTTGCCGGATGGAGTCGAAGGATGCGCCCTTCGCGCATGGTCGCATCCTTCGACTACGGCCCGCACAACCCGCGGGCCTCCGCTCAGGATGCTTCCAAGTGTAGACCTGAACGGTTACGGCGCCGATACGTCCAAAAAACCGATGCCATCGGGAGCAGGCTGTTACTCCGGCGCCGTTGCGCGAACGCGGCCGAGCGCCCTGCGGATCGTTTCTAAATGGCCTGAAGACACAACGACAAGCGGCCTGCGTGTAGTAAAAAGGGAAAAGGAACCAAAAGTTTACTGAGACGCCTTTTCTCCGACCCTGTCGCGCAACGCGGCCATCAGTCGCCGCCAGACCGATTGAATCGCCTGTGCCTGCGTGACCGCGATGTCGCGCCGGTCGTAACGCGCGGCCAGGAATGCTTCGGTCAACTCGCGCACGTCGTCTTCCGCGGCGGGCCATTGAGACTCCAGGTCACCGGCGAACTCCAAGGGGGTGCGATGAACGGGCCGGATCACGCCGCGATCGGCCGCGCGCTGGAGGGCGCGGAGGTAGAAGTAACGCACTTTTTCACGCGGCCCCAGATCGCTAAGTCGCACAGGACGCTGACTATGTGCAACCGGCCCCGACACCGGCGTTCGGCGTAGTACGGCGCGCAGCGCGGCAGTCGCGGCCTGGGCCGAGGCGTTCAGGCGCGCCCACCGGGCGCGCCACCAAAACCGCAACGCGGTCAGCACGTCGGCCAGACGGCCGCGAAGCAGACCGTGGGCTTGCAAGTAGCTTACCAGAAAATAGCCGGCGATCAGCGCGAGCACGATCCAGAGCACAACGCCACCGAGCCAGTCGGGCAGCCGGCTGGTCGCTTCGGCCTGGGTGGGGACGTTCAAGCGCGGCTGCGCAAGCTGGGGGGTCTCTTCGCTTAGCTGACTGAACAGGTAGCGCAGGGGATAGAGCAGCAAGGCCATCAATCCAACCAACAGCATCCCGAGCAAAGAGGCAATCCGCCACGCCAGCGCGATGACGAATTCCAGCGCGGTCGCCAGCGGCCCAGTGGAGCCGATGGGCAGCAGCGCGGCCAGGCCGGCCACCAGAAGCACCGCCAGGAAGCTCGTCTGGTGCCAGCGCCGCAGCACCGGCGCGCCGATGTCTAGCTTCTCGTTGTACCAGCGCCCGCGCAGCATCGCCAGCCGCGCCTGGCTCGCCAACAGCAGGCCGGCCAGGAAGTAGCACAGCAACCCGGCCAACACCTCCGGCGGCAATCCCAGTTGCAGCAGGTTCAGCTTCACCCACGCGTTTTCACCAAAGCTGACCGTAAGCTGCGAGAGGGCAGCAAATAACACCACGACGACTCCGCCCAAACTCCACCTCAAGATGAATCGGCCCGCGATCTCGCTGCGGGGCATCGGGCGGAAGACGCGCCACTGGCTGGCGCTGTCGCTCCAATCATGGCTGTCGTGGGCCGCAACCTCGTCCGGCTGGATCGCCAGGTCGAGGAAGTCGCTCGTGATCGCGACCGCCAGACCCCAGGCCGCCAGCAGCAGGGCGCCGACGAGAACGAACTCGCCGTCGAAGAAGCTGGACGGATGGCGCAGCCAGAGTGTGAGCTGCACCAAGCCAGGCAGTTCGGTCGAAAAGACCCACGTCGCCAGCCGCAGGATGATGAGCACGGCGACGACCTCACCCAGGCGAAAGAGCAGCCCGCGCCGATCGCGCCAGGCCGGCCGACCGCGGCGCAGAGTGCTGTAGACACCTTCCAGCGCGACCAGGAAAGCTAACGGGGGGACGTAGCTCAACCGCCACATCGTTGTCGTGTGCAGGAGCGCCAGCGGCCCGGCGAGCGCGCTGGTTGCCAGGACGGCGATCAACAGCGATCGGAAGACGCTGCCGGTCCACGAGACGTCGTGGAAGTCGCGATAGGCCTGCTTGGGTGACTGTTGGTTCATACGCGCACCGCGGCGCACCACTGTTGCAGCTCGCGCTCGTCGGCCGCCTGGTAGGCGGCGACCCCCAGGCGGTGGGCGCGCTCCCGCACGACGCCGAACTGGCCGTGTGGCTCGACCACGACCAGCACGGGGTTGAGGCCGGCGCGGAGCAGCCGGTGCAACGCCCGGCAGGTAGCCTCATCCCCCGTCGGCGTGACGGCGATGACCGTCGTGCCCCAGGCCAAGTTGAGGCTGGCCGTCGGCAGCCAGTCGGCCAGCGACACGGTCTCGGCCAGTTGGACGCGCGCCAGCCATTCCAGCAGCTTCATCAGGTGCGGCCGGCCGCCGCGCGGGGGAATCGTCCACCGATCAGCGCCCGTCAGCGGGTCCGCGCCGGTGCAGACCAGTCCCACCGCCTGCCGCTGACCCACCAGGTAGTTCGCCAGCGATGCGGCCACGACGATGCCCCATTCGCTGGCCTGGAGCTGCACCTGCCGAGTATAGCTGGTCGTATTCATCTCCAGGGCGATGACGGTCGCCAGCGAGACGGCCGGCTCGTACTTCTTCACCATCAAGTGGCCGACGCGGGCGCTCGATTTCCAGTTGACCGCGCGCAGTGGGTCGCCCGGCTGATAATCCCGCACGCCGTTGACGCGGGCCGGATCAGCGAAGATCGGCTGCTGGCTCTTGATCGTGCCGTAGGGCGAACGGGACGTCAACTCGACGCGCGCCAGTGGGATGACGCGGGGGTAAACGGTGAGGTGATCGCTCTCGTCATAGCGGCCCTGCGACTCGGCGAAGCCGAACAGATCACCGGCGCCAAGGAGCGTGGGGCCAAGCTCATAGTAGCCGCGGTGCGTGCCGAGCAGATCGTAGCGGAGCCGCAGCCGCTCCTTGGGCCGTAGAGCCACGACCTGGCGGATCCGGCTGCTGGCGGTGATGGTCGGCGGCGGCGCTTCCTCGCAGCGCAGCCACGGCACGGGCCACCAACTGGTGTTTTCAACCTCGATCTCGACGCCGACCGTCTCGCCCAAGAAGGCGTGATCGGTGAAATGCCGGTGCAGCCGCAGCCGCCCCAGGCTCCGTCCCGTCCACCAGTTCGCCAGCATGTACGTGCCTGCCAGCACGTAGACCAGGTAGTAGACGAAGTCCAGGCGCAGCAGGATCGCGATGGCGAGGAGAAGAAGCAGGACGAGTGGAATGTCGAGCATGGGTGCGGGATGCGTGAAACGTGAACGCTCAATTCTCAGGCTTTGCTGCTCCGGCGATGACGACGACGAACTCGCCTTTCGGCGGGGTCTGGGTGAATGCGGCAAGCAGATCCGAGAGCTTGCCGCGGTGGATGCTTTCGTGGAATTTGGTCAGCTCGTGGGCCACGGCCGCATCGCGGTCGCCGTAGACCTCCAGCGCGTCTTTCAAGAGGGCGACCAGACGATAGGGGCTTTCGTAGAAGATCAGCGTGTGCGGCGAGGCGAGATCCACCTCCAGGAAGCGGCGGCGCGGGCCGGGCTTGTGCGGCGGGAAGCCGCGGTAGGTAAAGCTGTGCAGCGGCAGCCCGGAGAGCACGGCCGCCATCACCACGGCCGACGGGCCAGGGAGCATCGTCACCTCGATCTCGGCCGCGATAGCTTTTTGGACGATAGTGTAGCCCGGATCGGAGATGCCCGGCGTCCCCGCATCGCTGACGAGCGCCACCGACTTGCCTTCAGCCAGCAGCCCCGTGATCCGCTCGCCCGCGCGATCCTCGTTGTGCTCGTGGAAGGCGATCTGCGGCTTCTTGATCTCGAAGTGCTTGAGCAGCATCCCCGTTTTGCGCGTGTCTTCGCTGGCGACGTAATCCACGCTGCGCAGCACGTCGAGCGCCCGCACCGTGATGTCGCCCAGGTTGCCAATGGGGGTCGCGACCAGGTAGAGCATGACCACTCCATGACGTGCCAGGCACTTTTCGGAAGTGCCTGGCACGTGGCCTACAGGTTATTCCAGCTTCCCGATGTCCAGCGGCACCTGGGCCAGCAGGTCGGCGATGAGCGCGGCCGACGTGCGACCGCGCAGCGCGCTCTCCGGGTGGATCAGGCAGCGATGGGCCAGGGCCAGCGGGGCCAGCCGCTTCACATCGTCGGGCAGGACGAAATCGCGGCCGTGGAGGCTGGCCCAGGCCTGGCTGGTCTTGTAGAGCGCCAGGCTGCCGCGCGTGCTGGCGCCCACCAGCAGATCGGCGTGGCCGCGGGTGGCATTGACCAGCCTCACGATGTACTCGCGCACCGTGTCGTCCACATGGACATCCCACACCTGCTGCGCCAACCCCGGAATCTGGCTGCCGTCCACCACCGGGCCGAGCGTCTCAATCGGATGCTGGTGGCCCAGGTTCAAGAGCATCTGGCTTTCGGCAGCCGGGTCCAGGTAGCCCAATCTCAGTTTGATGAGGAAACGGTCGAGCTGAGCCTCGGGCAACGGGAAGGTACCCTCGAACTCGATCGGATTCTGCGTCGCCAGCACCATGAAGGGCCGGTTGAGCGGCCGGGTCACGCCATCTACGGTGATCTGGCGCTCGCCCATGCACTCCAACAGCGCCGACTGGGTGCGCGGGGTGGCACGGTTGACCTCGTCGGCCAGCAGGATGTTGGCGAAGGCCGGCCCGGGGATAAACTCGAAGCGGCTGGCCTGCTGGTTGAAAACCGACACGCCGGTCACGTCGTTGGGCAGCAGGTCGGGGGTGCATTGCAGCCGCTTGAAGCTGACCCCCAACGACGCGGCGAGCGCACGCGCCAGCATCGTCTTGCCCACGCCGGGCACGTCCTCGATCAGCACGTGCCCCTCGCACAGCAGTGCGGTCAGCAGCAGCTCGATGGCGTTCCGCTGGCCGATGATGACCTTCTCGACGTTGGCGATGACTTTTTCAGCGAAGGTGCGAATGGTGTCCACGCTGGCACTCCCAAGCAGGCGACTAGATCGGTTGATGAATCATCCGGCTTACGGCGCCATCTTATCATAGAATTGTCTTTTTGGGAATAACGTTTCTTTTGGCGCACGGTCTTCGCGTGTGTTATACTGGTTGGGTAGTTTTGTCGTAGAATCAACGTTCTCACCTGTTGAGGAAAGGAAAACGCGCATGAAGCCAGAAGAACTCGAACAAACGCTCGTCCTCATCAAACCCGATGCCCTCAAAAATTCCTTAACCGGCTATGTGCTGTCCCAGCTCTCCGAATTTCACACCGGCTTGAGCTTCGCCGGAGCCAAAATCGTTCACGTCAATCAACTGCTTGCCGAAGAGCACTACGCTGAGCATCGCGGCAAGCCCTTTTTTCCGCCACTCCTCGAATATATCCAGGGCAACGTCCATTATCCCGACGCGCCGGATAAGCGCCGCGTAATCGCCCTTGTCTATCGCGGGCCGGGGGCGATTCAGAAGATCCGCGACATCGCCGGCCCGACCAATCCCCACGTCGCCCGCGAAAAGAGACCCGGCTGCATTCGAGCGTTAGGCACCATCGTGCCCATCAAGGATGCCGAGGGAAATGTGATCAGCGAACGCATGGACAATCTGATTCATGCGTCTGCCAATCCTACCGATGCTGAACGCGAGATCAAGCTCTGGTTCCGGCCCGTTGACATTCCGTCGCTGATGCGCGCCTATCCGACGGAAGTGTGCGAGGAGCATTTCTATTTCAAAGGAAACCAACTCTACACCACTCACGAACCCGAGAGCGTGTGCCTGTTAGCGCCAGGTGATATTGTCTGGAAATCCGATCTGGAGGCCCTCCATGCGCTGCAGAACGGGATGCCTCCGTGCTGTTCGCTTCAGGCAGTAGCTGCCAAATACCTTATCAACGAAGATCGCGAGTAACGGTAGACGGTGAAAGCTCCGGCGACTACGCAAAAACTGCGCGGCGGCTACTATACGCCGCCGCCGATTGCCCAGTTCTTGGCAGATTGGGCAATCGGCTCGGCCGGCGCTCCGGCATAGATGGGCCGAATCACACGGCAGAGGCCATCTCCCTCGTGCTGTGGGACCCGGCCACCGGCGATTTCGATGCCGACGTTCCCGATCCAGCCTCGCTGCTGCGCATCGAAAGGTTCTCCGAATAGGTAGAAGTGGCTTACGTCAACCGGTACAAAGGACTTTCGCCCCACGCGTGATGAATCGGGACACGCGGACGATCGGCCAAGCTGCTTTTGTCGCTAACGGACGACGGTGATACACTGACGCCCTATGCAAGCACCGATCTGGCGCGCGGCGCAGGCTGTGAGGGCGAGCCTGACGCCCCCCCATAACGATAAGGCCACGGACGCGGAAACCCGCCTCTACGCCGACAACTACCGCTACCTGCTCCTCAGTGGGGTCTGGTTCGGCCCGGTTGACGGTGGCATCTTCAACTACCTGCCGGTCTTCCTGGCCCGGCTGGGCGCGACGCCTTCGATCGTCAGCTTGCTGACCTCCGGCCAATCGCTTCTCGGTATCTTTGCCTTTATCCCCGGCGGCGCCTACACCGAGCGGCATCGCGACCTGATGAAGCTGTTCGTGCGCGCCGGGCTGGTGACCCGGCTCATCTACCTGCTGATTGCGCTGTCGCCGCTCCTCCTCGATCGGACGGCCATCCCCCTCGTGGCCGTGCTCTTGTGGACACTCGTCGCCCTCCCCAACGCGATCCACATCCCGGCCTGGGCCGCGATCATGCAAAAGGCGGTCCCGCCGGGACAACGCGCTCGTCTGAACGGTACGCGCTGGGCGCTGATGAGCCTGGCCTCGGGCACGTGCCTGGCCCTCTTCGGCCTGCTGCTCGACCGCATCCCCTTCCCGATCGGCTACCAGGTCGTCTTCGGCATCGGCTTTGTCGCGGGGGTCGTGAATATCTTGTACTTCGGCAAAGTGCGGACGCCGCCGTTCGACTTCCAATCGGCGCAAGGCGAGGGCAACGCATCCCTGGCCGCGCGGCTGCGGACGTTCGTGCGTCCCTTTGCCGAAAGCCGGCCCTTCGTCCGCTTCAGCATCGCCAACCTGGCCTATCGCCTGGCGTTGGCGCTGCCGGCCGGGCTATTCAGCGTCTTCTGGGTGCGCGAGCTGCACGCCACCGATACGTGGATTGGGTTGCGGGGCACAGCCGGCTACGCGGCATTGGTGGTAGGATATTGGCTTTGGGGGCGGGTGACGAACCGCATCGGACACCGCAACCTGCTGCTGCTGTGTGGTGCGGGACTGGCGCTTTATCCCGCGCTGACCGCGCTGGCGCCGACGCCCGCCTGGCTCCTGCCAGCCGCCGTGATTTGGGGGCTGACCGCCGCCGGGGTGGACATCGGGCTGTTCGACATGCTGCTGGCTGCCTGCCCCGAAGGCAAGATGCCCAGCTTTGCCGCCGCTGCGAACGTGATTACCAGCATTGCCAGCTCGGTGGGGCCGCTGCTGGGCGCGGCGCTGGCGCAAGGGATCGGCACGCGGTCGGCGCTGCTAGTCATCGGCGGGCTGCAAGCCGTTGCCGCGGCATCTTTCCTGTTGTTGCCGAACCGGCAGCAGGAAGGGTTAGGGTAATCGCGTGAAGAGAAACCAGGTTTCTCGGAGAAACCTGGTTTCTGGTATAATTGCACAAACGTCAGACTCGTTCACCTTCATTACCCGACAGACGTAGCATAGCCCCTTGTGGGCGTCCTGGCAGGCATAGCAGCGTTGTCGGCGGGCACAAGGCCCTATGCTACGGCGATGTGTCGGGTAGTGAGTCGTTCATCTACTGAAGGGAGGTTCAGATGGCAAAAGACCTTTCCAAAGACCAGCTACTCGAACTCTATAGACAAATGGTCCTCATCCGGCGATTCGAAGAAAAATCCGCCGAACTCTACGCCGAGGGCAAGATCGGCGGTTTCTTGCACCTTTACACCGGTGAGGAAGCGATCGCGACGGGCGCGTGCATGGCGATGCGACCGGGCGATCACCTCTACACGGCCTATCGCGACCATGGCTGGGCCATCGCTCGCGGGCTGGACACCGGCCGCGTGATGGCCGAGCTGCTGGGCAAGGCGACCGGCGTCAGCGGCGGCAAGGGCGGCTCGATGCACCTTGCCAGCGCGGAAAAACGCTATTGGGGCGGGCACGCGATCGTCGGTGGGCATCTGCCGCTGGCGACCGGCACCGGCCTGGCGATCCGCTACCGCGAGGAGCCGGACGCGGTCGTCTGCGTCCTGGGCGAAGGCACCACCAACATCGGCTATTTCCACGAGTCCGTCAACCTGGCGGCCGTTTGGAAGCTGCCCGTGGTGTTCCTGGTGGAGAATAACCAGTACGGCATGGGCACCGAGGTCGGTCGGGCGTCGGCGGTCTCCAACATCTACATGAAGGGCTGCGCCTACGACATTGCCCACCGGCAGATTGACGGCCAGGATGTCCTGGAGGTTCACCAGGCCATGGACGAGGCGCTAGAGTTGGCGCGCACGGAAGGTCCGGTGTTGCTCGAGGCGCTCACCTACCGCTACGTCGGCCACTCGATGGGCGACCCGGAGCGTTACCGCAGCAAGGCCGAGATCGAAGAGTGGCGGGAACGCGACCCGATCCGCCGTTTCGGCGACACGCTCAAGGAGCGGGGCGTGGCCGATGACGCCGCTCTGGATGCCATTCGCCAGGCCACCGAGGCCGAGATGCTCCAGGTCGTCAAATTCGCCGAGGAAAGTCCGGAGCCGGATGACGCCGCGCTGTGGGAGCACGTCTTCGTTAACCCGATGGGGCACCAATAGCCTGCTTATTTGCTCTGGCCGGTCTCCGACCGAGCCAGCGGAGGTGATTATGACACGCATGTCAGTTCGCGAAGCGATCAGCGCGGCTTTGCGCGAGGAAATGTACCGCGACGAGCGGGTCTTCCTCATGGGTGAGGAGATCGGCCGGTGGGGCGGCACTTATGCTGTCACCCGCGGCTTTTTGGACGAGTTCGGTGAGAAGCGCGTGAAAGACACGCCGATTGCCGAAGGCGTCATCGCCGGCGCGGCGACGGGCGCCGCCATCGCGGGGTTGCGCCCAGTGGCCGAGATCATGACCATCAATTTCGCCTTTCTGGCGATGGATCAGATCGTCAACCACGCCGCCAAGCTGCACTATATGTTCAACGGCCAGATCAGGGTGCCATTGGTGATCCGCACCGTGGGCGGCGGCGGTCGGCAGCTCGGCGCTACCCATTCGCAGACACCCGACGTGGTCTTCGCTCATTTTCCGGGCCTGAAAGTGGTGGCGCCCGGTACTCCCGCCGACGCCAAAGGGCTGCTCAAGTCGGCCATCCGCGACGATGATCCGGTCTTCTTCATCGAGCACGCCACGCTCTACCAGGTGAAGGGCGAGGTGCCCGACGACGAGGATTTCCTCGTGCCCATCGGCGTTTCGGACGTCAAGCGCCAGGGCAAGGACGTGACCATCGTCTCCTACTCCAAGATGCTCCAGGTGGCGCTCGAAGCCGCCGAAAAGCTGGCCCAGGAGGGGATCGAGGCCGAGGTGATTGACCTGCGCACCCTGCGGCCGCTGGACACGCGGCCCATCATCGAATCGGTGCGCCGGACCAACCGCCTGGTCGTGGTGGAAGAAGGCTGGCGCGCCTACGGCATCGGCGCGGAGATCGCGGCGCGCGTGACCGAGCTGGCCTTCGATCACCTGGATGCGCCCGTGCGCCGCGTGGCCCAGGCCGAAGTTCCGCTGCCCTACAACCGTCGCCTCGAACAGATGGCCCTGCCCCAGGTGGCCGACGTGATCAACGCGGTGAAGGATGTGATGTACTTGAAGTGATGGTGGACAAATGGTAGACGGACAGTGGACAAATGACGAACGACGAACGACGGTCGTTGGTCGTTGGTCGGTCGTTCAACAAGGAGGATTCCACGTGGCTGAACTGATTACCATGCCCAAGCTGGGTTTCGATATGGCCGAGGGGAAGCTGCAAGAGTGGGTGGCGAAGGCCGGCGCGGCGGTGAGGGAAGGCGAGGTCATCGCCATCGTCGAGACAGACAAGGCCTCGGTCGAGGTGCCGGCGTTCCGTTCCGGCGTATTGCACACGATCCTGGTCGAGGCAGGGGTCAGCGTGCCCATCGGCAAGCCGATCGCGGTGATCTCCAATCCGGGCGAGGCCGTGGATCTGGCCGCGCTGGGGCTGGTGAAGGTTGAGGCTAAGGCTGAGGTCAAGGTTGAGGCTGCGGCGAAGGTTAAGGCTGAGACTGAGCGACCTGTTGCGCCACAGGTCGAGGCGGCCGGCACGGCCGAAGGGGGGCGCCTGCTGGCCTCGCCCGTCGCGCTGCGCATGGCTGCCGAGCTGGGGATTGACCTGCACAAGGTCGCGGGCACCGGGCCGGCCGGCCGGATCATCAAGCGCGACATCGAGACCTATGTGCAGGAGCGCGCGGCCGCGCCTGAAAAGCCCGCGACCCCGGTCGCTGCGCCGCCCATCCCCACACCCTCGTTCGAGCCGACGATGGAGGGCTATCGCGCCGTCCCGCTCACGCCGATGCGCCAGACCATCGCCCGCCGCATGGTGGAGAGCAAGCAGACCGTCCCGCACTTCTACGTCACGATGGACGTGGACATGGCGGCGGCAATGGCGTTGCGCAGCCAGTTGAACGCCCTGGTGCCCGAAAGCGAGAAGATATCGGTCAACGACTTCATCGTCAAGGCCGCGGCACTCGCGCTCCGGCAGTTCCCCAACGTCAACGCGTCGTTCGCCGGCGCGGAAATCCACATCCACGACCAAGTCAACATCGGCATGGCTGTGGCGCGGGAGAACGGGCTGATCACCGCGGTGCTGCGCGACTGTGACAAGAAGCCGCTGGCCCAGATCGCCCGCGAGGCGCGAGAACTGGTGGCGCGGACGCGCGAGGGGCGCATGAAGCCGGACGACATGATGGGCGCGACCTTCACGATCAGCAACCTGGGGATGTTCGACGTGGATGACTTCAGCGCGATCATCACCCTGCCGCAAGCCGCGGCCCTGGCTGTCGGCGCGGTGAAGCAGCAGCCCGTGGTGAAGGATGGTCAGCTCGCGGTGGGCACACGCATGAAGATGACGATCTCGGCCGATCACCGCGTGACCGACGGCGCCGAGGCCGCCCGCTTCCTGCAGGCAGTGAAGGCGGTGTTGGAGCAGCCGTTGCGGCTGGTGTTGTGACCTCACCCCCATTGAACAACGAATCGGCCGGATTGACCGAATCCTCCGCCGGAAGGCGCTCAGCGGCCCAATTGGATTCGATGAGTCCCACTGATTCGTTGTTCTATTCGGCGGGCAGGCCGGAGGTCACTTCGCTTGTGTCCCCTGGTAGAACACCCCCGCCCGTTCCTCGCTGCGATCGGTGGCCGGCGGCGGCGCGGATGAGAGCGCCGAAATCTCCTCTCGCCACTCCCGCGACATCTTCACGTCGAGCGCGGCCAGCGATGGGGCCAACTGCTCCACGTTCCGCGCGCCGATGATCGGCGCGGTGAGCGCGGGGTGCGACATCACCCACGCCACGGCCAGCGTCGCGGGATGGTAGCCCAGGTTCTGCGCATACCCGGTGAACTGCTCGGCGATCTCGTAGTAGGCTGGCTCGCCGTAGCGCGTCCTGTACACTTTGTTTTCCACCAGCCGTCCGCTTTCGGGCTGGGTTGCCCGCCCGAATTTGCCGCTCAACAATCCCCCGCCGAGCGGGCTGTAGGAGATGACCCCCATGCTTTCAGCGAACGCCAGGGGCAGAATCTCCACCTCGGCCTGCCGCTTCACCAGATTGTACATCGGCTGGATGCACTCGAAGCGCGCCAGGTTCTTCAGCGCAGAGATGCCCAACGCCTTCGCGATCTGCCAGGCGGCCCAGTTGCTCACGCCGGGATAGAGGATCTTGCCCTGATGCACCAGGTCATCCAGGGCGCGCAGCGATTCCTCCATCGGCGTTTTCGGGTCGAAGCCGTGGATAAAGTAGAGGTCGAGCCGGTCAGTGTGTAGGCGCCGGAGGCTGCCTTCGATCGCCAGCATCACGTGCCGTCGCGACGAGCCGCGCGCGTTCACGTCCTGGCCGGTGGGAAAGTGGGTCTTGGAGGTGATGACCAGATCGTCACGGCAATCCGCGATCAACCGGCCCAGGATCTCCTCGGAGCGGCCGCCGGCGTAAACGTCGGCGCAGTCGAAAAAGTTGACGCCGGCCTCGCGGCAACGGTGGAACATGGCGGCCGCGGCCGCCTCGTCTGCGTCGCCGCCGAACGACATCGTGCCGAAGCAAATCGGCGAAACCTGGACGCCGGTGCGTCCGAGAGTGCGGTAGTCCATGTGGGTCACTCCTTTTGGCATGGCTCTTGCGTAGGGGGAATCTTAACCCGGCAGGGGGGTGTCTGTCAAACGGGGGACAACGGATGAAAGCGGATAAACGGATAGGCTCACGTGATGATCCGTTTATCCGTTCCTATCCGTTGCCCGGTTTTCTTTTTTGTGGTATGATCTGCCCGTCTACAAAATGCCTTACCAGGAGCCTGGAATCATGAACGGAATTGCGCTAAGAGCCGGTTTTCCCACCGCCATCAACCCGGATGAAGTTCGGAACGTGGTGGGCAATGCACTGCGCCACGAGACCGATCTGGCCAGGGCGCGACTCACTTCCTTCGAGCGCGCCTGCCGCACATTTGAGAAGCAGTATCGCATCTCATCCGATGATTTCATGCGACAATTCGAGAGCGGCGCGCTCGGCGATGAGGCTACATACTTCGATTGGTATGCGGCCAAGCGCGGTCTGGACGTGTGGGAACGAAAGCTGCACATATTGGCCGGAGTTTCCGTGTGAATGCGCGGAACTACTCCTTGTCTCGTTGAGGTGCTCCATGCCAACGTCGCCAGACACCACCTATCCCTACGATGTCTTCATCTCCTACAGCCCCGCGGACGCGGACTGGGTGTGGGGCTGGCTGGTTCCCCGCCTGAAGGCCGCGGGGCCGGCCATCTGCACCGACCAGGAATCGTTCGACGTCGGCGTGCCGCGCCTGATCAACATGGAGAACGCCGTAGCCGCCAGCCGGCACACGCTTCTCGTGCTGACCGAGGCGTGGGTACAGAGCCACTGGACGCAGTATGAGGCGTTGCTTGTCCAGACGGACGATCCTTCCGGTCTGCTTCAGCGCACGCTGCCGGTATTGCGCGGGCCGTGCACACCACCCCCTCGCATCGCCATGCTGACCCACGCCGACCTGAGCAGTGAGCGCAACGGCGAGACCGAGTTCGCCAAGTTACTGGACGCTATCCGCGGCGTGCGCCGCCTGCCCAATCCACCCCCTATCTCCGCCGGAGGCTCTATGGTAGTAACGACTTCAGTCGTTCCCGTCGCTCCGCCCACGCCCGACCCCAAGTCAGGCCCGAACCTACCATCCAACCCCTTTTCCGGCGCGAATACCATCACAGAACCGTCCCGCTTCGTCGGTCGCGAGGCAGAGCTGAAGCGGCTGCGGGAACTGCTCCAGGCCGGCTCGGTAACGCTGGTGGGCGAGACCAAGACTGGGATGAGCTCGCTGTTGCGCCAGTTCGCCCGCACGTGGGAAGGGAAGATCGTCGGCCCGATTGACTGCCAGGGGCTTGACGACAAGGACGACCTGTTCACGCACATCGCCGGTGAGTTGGATCTGCGCGACCACAGTTGGCGGACCATTCGTGAAGTACTCAGATCGCGGGAGGTCTTGCTGCTGCTGGACGAGCTGGACGCGGCCCCGGCCCGCGGCATCACCCTGGACGACCTGGCCCGCTTCCGCTCGGTGGCGCAGAGTAATCCCGGCTTCAAGATGGTCACGGTGTCGCACCGGCCGCTCAAGGAGGTCTTTCTCCACACCGGCCTCGATTCGCCAGGCTACAGCTTCCTCCAGCCGCTCAAGGTTGGCACGCTGACGGAGGCCGATGCCCGCCTCCTGCTCTCTCATCCCTGGGCGCCCGACGCCCCGCAGTTCGACGCGGCGACGACCGACCAACTGCTGAAGCTGGCCGGCGGCCATCCGTTCAAGCTCCACCGCGTCGCGCTCAATCGCTACAAGGCCCTGGCCGATCCCACGTACAACTGGCGCGCGGCCTACGAGCAAGACCTGGAGCAGATGCTTTGACCGACGCCCCCGTCCCCCGTCTCGACCTGGCCCCCAAGCTGAACCGGCCGCTGCGCCTGTGGTGGCCGCCGGATTATCTGCGGCTGTTGTATTGGGCGTTTTTCTTTCCGCAGGCGATCCGGTGGTATGTTTGGCAAATCGGAAAACCGGCGCGTGGAACCGGAGATAACGACAGAGTAGTGTGGAAAGTTGTGCGAAACAATCCGGTTTTGACGAAGCTAGTGATTCAAGCATCCCTTAGCCACGTGTTGGTAGTACTAACCATTCTCCTGCTTTTGCAGGCGATCGGTCTTCCTATAGGTTGGGCAGATCTCTGGGCGGGACGATCATTCACGGTCGCAGGTGGCATACTGCTTGGTGCCTTCTTAGGAGCAGTTACGGGGGTGATTTTCAGTGCCATTGATGACGTTGTGGTCGGTGTGACCGTTAGCCTGGTAGGAACCGTTGCTGGCTGCATGGCATTTGGTGGGATCATTCTGGCTTACACGCAAACTGGTTGGGGCAATAGCGTACCAGTTCTTATCTTCCCAGGTGCCATGGTCGGGCTAGCTGCGGGTATCGTCTTCGGCGCTGTGTCCAGCACGCGACGTTTCATTGCCGCGGGTGTTTCAGATGAGATCGTGCTTGACTTAATGTTTGGTCTGGCTAACAGTGTGGCACTTGGTATTGCCGCTGGCGTAGGACTATTTCTGATAGCGGTTTTGCCGACAGGCACCCCATTTGATATGCAGGTCATTTGGGACGGCCCGGCTGTGCTGGCTGGGTCGGTCGGAATCGCTTTTCTGCTATCGGCCATCATGCTCCTTATTCGGCTGCCGGATTGGCTCCTGGTTTGGCTACTGACACGAACAGGTTTAGCGAGAACCGCCGTAAGTCATGTAACATGGCTTCCCCTCAAAACTATCCAGAGCCTACTAGAGATCAGTCTGAAACAGGATTGGGAAACCGGTATTCACAACGTCAATCAAATATTGACATACACCATGCAATTCATTCCTGTCATACAAGCGGTTGAAGCTGCATTGGAGCATACGCACAAAGATGAATCGCTGGATCGGGTCGTTAGGCTTGTGGATTTGGGTCTATTGTGGGACCGGCGGCTATTGCGTTTTGGTTCAGCGAGCCTGAATGATTATCTTAGTCAAAAAGCGGTTGATGGAATCTGGTGGCTTCCAAAATCGTGGAGACAGCGATGGCAGTCAAAACATTCGTCTGATTTGCGCGCAGATACTCCTATCCGCGCGGCCTGTGCGGGGTTTATGCTGTGGTATGAAGGGAAAGCCGAGCAAGCAGCAGATGCGTTCAAGTTAATCCAAGGTTTGCGCCATGGTCCAGAGCTTTATGGCATTGCCCAAGCCATCGCAGTCGCTCACCAAACCATCGCAGCCAGCCAGCAGGCCGTTGCAGTCCGCCAACGAGTTGATGACCTTGATGATCTAACCAAGTGGGCTGAGATAACGACTTGGCTGGATACGTTGACAGCTCCAGAATTGCGTCCTGGCACACTTGAGATTTTACGTCCGCTACGCCGCGTTGCATGTGAGGCACGCGTCGCGCAGAGAGCACTGGCTCCGTTGTATCGAGTTGCTGCTTTGAGCCGAGCCACTGCAATTCTGACCAAAATCATCGAGAGTGGTGGGACCAGTTGTCCATATCCGGAATGGCCTCTGATCGCATGGATAGTCAGGACATGGCGTGATGTTGTGGGCCGTGCGGGCGGGATCGCGGGCACGGAAATATCGCGGCAAACCATGTTAAATCCTTATGAGGGCTACTCAGGCCTTCCAGTAACTGGCCCCACTTTTGTCGGTCGCAATGATATTCTCCGCCAAATCGAGACCCGCTGGGCCGTCAGCGACCGTCTCCCCCCACTCATTCTCTACGGCCATCGCCGCATGGGCAAATCATCTATCGTGCGCAATCTGGGTCGCGGAACCGACTCCAGCATGATTCTGGTCTACCTGGACATGCAGGACGCCGGCTGGGTGGATCACACAGGCCAACTGCTGCTCGATTTCGCCGAGGCGATCTATCGCAAGGCGAGCGAGGCCGTCCTGGACGCCGGTCCCGCGCCGGTCGAGGGCGACTACGCGGACCTGGGCGTGGCCCGGCGCGCGCTCAACAGCTTACTTGATAGGCTGGACGGCCAGATGGCCGACCGCCGGTTGATCCTGGCGGTAGACGAGTTCGAGATCATTCAACAGGGGATCGAAAAGGGGCGGATTGACCCCGACCTGCTCCACTACCTGCGGTCGAAGGCGTCCCAATACCGCTGGTTGGCGTTGATCTTCGCGGGGCTGCACACGCTGGATGAGATGGGGCATGACTACCGCTCGGCGTTCTACGGCGCGGCCGAGCACGTGCGCGTCGGCTACCTGTCGCACGATGATGCGCTCCAGCTCATCACACAGCCCCACCCCGACTTCAGCCTGGAATACGCGCCCGAGCTGCGGGAGGAACTTTTCCACCTGACCTATGGCCAGCCCTACCTGCTCCAACGCCTCTGCTGGGAGTTGGTCAACCGCTGGAACGAGCGTTTTCTGCGCGGCGGCGAGGCCACCCTGCGTGAACTCACGATGGACGACCTGGCCCCCATCCTCACGCCTGACTTCTACGAGGCCGCCGGCTACTACTTCGACGGCGTCTGGTCGAACGTGACCGAGGCGGAGCGGGGATTGATGCGCGCGCTGGCGATTTTCGGCTCGGTCGGAGACCGACCAGAGCAGCCGGGTGGGGGGTGGACGGCAGAAGGATTGGTCGCGGCCACGGGGCAGACGCCGGAGGCAGTCAGCGTGGCGCTCGATCTTCTACGCCGGCATGACGTGATCGTGGAAGAGGCAGGCGGCGTGCGGTTTGCGAGCGAGTTGATGCGGCGATGGGTAGCGCAGTACCAGTAGGGGCGGGTTTCTTCGCATCACCGGCGAACCTGTGGCGCGTCGGGCCATGCTTGCACGGCGAGATCCTATCAACAACAGAAAACCCGCCCCCATCCGCGCGAGCGGGTCGTAGGGGCGGGTTTCCCCCGTTTGACGGCGCGACCACCGCCAACCACGCACGTTCATTCCGGCGATACCGGGTCAACGGCGGAAAACCCGCCCCCGGTCGGGCGCGGCGCCCATGTCGCCCCGGCGGGCGGGTTTTCCGTGCGCTGATGTACCGTTCGCCGTGAGGCCGATTCCGTGCGTGCAAGCCCGGTTCGGGGCCACGATGGCAAACCCGCCCCTACGCATCGCGCGGCGCACATGTCGCCCCGGCGGGCGGGTTTGCCGTGCGCTGATGTCCCGTTCGCCGTGACGCCGATTCCGTGCGTGCAAGCCAGGTTCGGGATCACGATGGCAAACCCGCCCCTACGCATCGCGCGGCGCACATGTCGCCCCGGAGGGCGGGTTTTCTGTGCGCTGATGTACCGTTCGCCGTGACGCCGATTCCGTGCGTGCAAGCCAGGTTCGGGGCCACGATGGCAAACCCGCCCCTACGCAAGCCCCAACACCTCCGGCCGCAGCTCGCCCACGAACGGCAGGTGGCGATATTCCTCCCGGTAATCCAGCCCATAGCCGACGACGAACCGGTCGGGCAGATCGAAGCCCCGGTATTTGATCGGCACCTTCGCCAGCCGGTGCTCGGTCTTGTCGAACAGGGCGCACACCTCCAGGCTGGCCGGACCACGCGCCCGCAGCGTACGCAGCAGATAGCCCAGGGTCAGGCCGGTGTCCACCACATCCTCCACGAAGATCAGGTGTTGGCCCTCCACCGGTTGGTCCAGGTCTTTAACCAGCCGCACCGGCCCCTTGCCCTGCCCCGGCGCATAGCGCGAGATCGCCATGAAGTCCATGCGCACGGGAATGGTGATCGCGCGCAGCAGGTCGCTCATGAAAAACGCGACCCCTTTCAGCACACCCACCAGCAGCGGATCGAGGCCGGCGTAATCGCTGCTGATCTGCTCGCCCAGCTCGGCTACGCGGCGGCGGATTTCCGCCTCAGTGAAAAGCACCTTTCCGATGCCACGCATCAGGTCTCCCTGCGCGCGTTGGAGGGGTGAGGTGGGGACAGTTTCCATTCAGACTCCTACAGTTGGTTGTGCAGCATATCGGGGTAGTCTTCCACCCCGAACTTGAGCAGCAGCGACCGGATGTCGCCGCGCTTGAAGAGCTTGACGTTGATCTCTGGATAAAGCTCCCGCAGGCGGCGGAGCTTCCGGTTTTTGTGCCGGATTTGATTGGGCAGCATGGTGGTCAACTCGACGAAGAGGTCTTGATCGGGCAGGTAGAAATCGGGGGCGAACGCCTTGGTCACGTTATCATGCGCGTCGCGCTCCAGCACGAAGGTGGCTGGCTCGTATTGCCAGGGGACGCCGTAAAAGTCGAGAATGGCCGCGAATTCGGCCTCGACCGGGTGCGAGAAGGGCGGTGGGACGTCGGTCATCATGCACACCCCGAAGCGGCCAGGCAGATGATCTCGACCGCGGTCTCCGCGCCCAGGTGGCTGGTGTTCAACACCAGATCGTAAAGCGCCGAATCGTCCCAGCGAACGCCGTATTGCCGCCGCAGATAGCCGGCACGGGCCCGGTCGGACGCGTCCACGCGGGCCGCGGCGACCTCGGCCGGCACACCGCAGCGCGTCTGCACTTGGGCCACCCGTTGCTCCCGCGGCGCGCTGACCCGCACGTGGAGCACGCCCGGCCGCTCCCGCAGCGCCACCTGTCCGCCGCGGCCCACCAGCAGCAGATTCCCTGCCTCGGCCATCTCGTAGATGATCGTCTCGACGGTCTGCCGGTAAAGCCGGAGCGCC
This sequence comes from Chloroflexota bacterium, assembly GCA_026389845.1. Lineage (GTDB taxonomy): Bacteria > Chloroflexota > Anaerolineae > CG2-30-64-16 > CG2-30-64-16 > JAPLHB01. Next base: position 11,962 of record JAPLHB010000020.1, on the reverse strand, counting down.
CTGGCCGATGGCTTGACGCCCAGCAGTCCCAGCTCGTCAATCTCGGCCAGCGCCACCTCGGGCGCGCCGGCCTGCCGCGCTGCCCGATTGAGCAGCTCGCGGCCCACCAGCCGCAGCCCCAACCGCTCGGTCACCGCCACGGCGATCTCATCCCCGCGGCTGCCGAGTTCGCGAGATAAAGTGATGATGGGCATGGGATACCTCCGTTAGCGAGATGCTTGCCGGGCATGGAAAGCGTGCTGCGTACTACGTGCTGCGTGTTACGTGCTGCGTGTTACGTGCTGCGTGTTACGTGCTGCGTGTTGCGTGTTGCGTAATCCCTGCCCGGCGAGTTTTACGCAGTACGCAGCACGCACTACGCACCACGCACTACGCACCACGTCCCAGCCTCTCCGCCAATCCCGAATACCGCTCCTTCGCCTTGTCGTTCCGCACCGCGATCGCGATAGCCCGTTCCGTGCCGACCAGGACGACCAGCCGCCTGGCGCGGGTGACGGCGGTGTAGAGCAGGTTGCGCTGGAGCATCATGTAATGCGACGCCAGCAGCGGCACGACCACTGCGGGGAACTCGCTGCCCTGCGATTTGTGGATGCTGACCGCGTAGGCATGCACCAGCTCGTCCAGCTCCAGGAAGTCGTAACTGACGCTCCGGTCGTCCATCCGTACCGCGACGGTCTGCTCTTCCAGGTCAATGGCCGTGATCCGGCCCATGTCGCCGTTGAAGACGTCCTTGTCGTAGTTGTTGCGAATCTGCATCACCCGGTCGCCCTCGCGAAACACGCGACCGCCGACCATGCGCTCTGCCTTGCCCGGCGCCGGCGGATTGAGGGACGCCTGGAGCCGCGTGTTGAGGCTGCTCACGCCCGCCTCGCCGCGGTGCATCGGGCTGAGTACCTGGATGTCGTCGCTGCCGAGGCCGAACTTACGCGGGATACGCTCCTGCACCAGCTCCGCGATCAACGCCGCGGCCTTCTCCGGGTCTTCCTCCTTGAACAGGAAGAAGTCGCGGGCGTTGCGGTTATCCAGCGCCGGCATCTGGCCGTGGTTGATCCGGTGCGCGTTGGTGATGATGTAGCTGCCCTCCGGCTGGCGGAAGATCATGTCGAGGCGGACGACGGCCGAGGTTGGGGCTGAGGTTAAGGTCGAGGTTGAGGTTGAGGTCGAGCCGGTCTTAGCCTTATCCTCAGCCTTAGCCTTCTCCTCCGCCTCCACCGCCTCGATCACATCCTGTAACACGTTCCCCGCGCCCACGCTGGGCAGTTGGTCTATGTCGCCCACCAGCAGCAGGTGTGCGCCGGGCGGGATGGCCTTCAACAGGTGGTTGGTCAGCAGCAGATCGAGCATGGAGGCTTCATCCACGATCACCAGATCGGCCTCCAGCGGATTCTCCTCGTTGCGGGTGAACGCGAAGCCCTCGGCCGGTTTGACCTCCAGCAGCCGGTGGATCGTCTTAGCGGGGCGGCCGGCCGCCTCGCTGAGCCGTTTGGCCGCGCGACCGGTAGGCGAGGCAAGCACGGTCTTCGCGCCCGCGGCTTCGGCCAGGCGGATGATCGTCCGCACCGTGGTTGTCTTGCCTGTGCCCGGGCCGCCGGTGAGCACGGTGACGCGGTGCGTCAGCGCGGCCTGCACCGCGTCCTGCTGCCGCGGGGTCAGCGGCAGGTGGGTCTGGGCCTGGAGCGCGGCGAACGCGGCCGGCCAGTCGAAGCTGCGGAAGGTTGGCAGCCGGTCATTGGCCGCCTCGGCCAGCCGGCGCAGCCGGTTCGCCACGCCGATCTCGCCACGGTAGAAGGGGATGAGGTAGACGGGGCGCTCCTCGGCCAGCGCCAACGTGCCAGGCACCTGCGAGGTGCCTGGCACGTCCCCACCTTCCACCCACACCTGCTCGGACTCGCGTAGCGCGACGATGCCTTCTTGCACCAGGTCAGGCTTGACCCCCAACAGCTCGGCCGCCCGGTCGGTCAGCTCAGCAGACGGCAGGTAGACGTTGCCCTCGTCCGCCGCCTGGCTGAGGACGTAGGCCACGCCCGCGGCCACCCGCTCCGGCGCGTCGGCCGCGATCCCCAGCTCGCGCGCGATCTTGTCCGCGGTGATGAACCCGATGCCGTAAATGTCGCGCGCCAGCCGGTAGGGATCGCTCTTCACCACACTGATCGCATCGTCGCCGTACTGTTTGTAGATCTTGACTGCCAGCCCGGTGGAGACATTGTGGCTTTGCAGAAAGAGCATCACCTCTTTGATCTTCTGCTGCTCGGCCCAGGCGCGGGTGATGATTGCGACCCGCTTCGGCCCCACGCCCAGGACTTCGTGCAGCCGCGCGGGCGTCTCTTCAATGACGCGCAGGGTCTCTAGCCCAAACTTGCGCACGATGCGCTTGGCCGTCACCGGGCCAACCCCCTTGATCAGGCCGCTGCCCAGGTATTTCTCCAACCCCGCGATGGTCGCGGGCAGGACGGTCTTCACCGTGTCGGCCTTGAACTGGCGGCCGTACTGCGGATGGCTGGTCCACGTGCCGCGCATCTCCACCGACTCGCCCGCGTTGATGCCCAACATGTTACCGATGACCGCGACCATGTAGGCCGCGCCGTCCGGCTGCAATTGGGCGACGGTGTAGCCGTTCTCCTCGTTGTGGAAGGTGATCCGTTCGATGATGCCGCGCAGGATGTCCGGCATGGCTCTCCTCGACCCTATTGTACCAGAGTGCCCGGCTGGTGCAAACACAAAGGGGAAGTCCTGGGGCCTTTTGCGCGAGCATGGTATAATAGCAGCATTCGAGGAGGTGCGATCATGCAAACCGTTCTGATCTACGCCAACAAACGCCAGCGCAAGCAACTGGCGAAACAGGGCGTAACGTTCCTGGCCGAGTACGACGACTACGTGCTGGCCGAGATCATGGCCGAACAGGTGGTCGCCCTGCGGACACAGGGTTTCGAGATCGAAATTCGCGAGCAGCCGCCAACGGTCCAAGTGCGCGGCCGGCCGGTCGCGATGGCGGCGGCAACGCGTGGTTTCGGTGAGGCCGTTGCGAAAGTGATTCCCTACGGGCCGCCGCCGAAAACCTTCGGCCCCGGGCCGCACTACTACTTGGTGCAATTTGTCGGGCCGGTCAAGCCGGAGTGGCTGGCGCAGATCGAGGCCCACGGCGCGACCCTGCAGGAGCCGACGCCCCCCTACGGCTATATCGTCGGTCTGGAGGAGGCTTCGTACAACTGGCTGACGACCAGGGCCAGCTACGTGCGCTGGGTGGGGCACTACAGCGCGGAGTTGCGGCTGGCTCCCGATCTGGCCGAGCGCATTACGGCCGATCCGTTCCTGTCGCACAGCCGGGCCGTCGGCGAACACGACGAAGCGGGAGAGCGAGCGCCCGACGTGGAGCGCGTGCCGACGACCTTTACCGTCAAGTTCTTCGAACCGGACGACCTGGAGCAGGCGCTTCCCGCCATCCGCGACCTGGGCGGCGCGCCGGGGGATCATGCGCCGGGCGTCACGCTCATCACCGTCAGCTTCCCGCCCGATCAGCCCGACTTGGCGGCCAAAGTAGAACAGATCGCGCACTTGCACGGCGTCCGGTCGGTAGAGGCCTACACGCTGCGCCAGCTTTACAACAACGTCGCCATCACGCTGATGGGCGCCGAGGAGGTGATCCGGCCCAACCCTACGGGGTTAGGTCTTAGCGGCCGGGGCGAGATTGTCGCGGTGGCTGATTCGGGGTTGGATACCGGCAAACCCGAAACGATTCACCCGGACTTCGCGGGCCGGGTGGCTGCCATCTATAGCTGGCCTGTGGCCTCCGACTGGTCTACCATCGTGACCAACGTCGGCGGCGACGACGGGTCGGCCGACGCTCGCTCCGGCCACGGCACGCACGTCGCCGGCTCGGTGTGTGGGAACGGCTCGACCGCGGTCGCGGCCGGGGAGCCGGCCATTCGCGGTCTGGCGGCCGAGGCCAAACTGGTCTTCCAGGCGGTCGAGCAGACGCTGCAGTACACGGATACGTATAAACGGGAATACTACAAACAGAACCGCCGCTATCCGCCCCCCTACGGTCTGGCCGGGCTGCCGGTGGATCTGCACCAGGTTTTCCAGCAGGCCTACGACGCCGGTGCGCGCCTCCACAACAACAGTTGGGGCGGCGGCGATCCCGGCGCATACGACGACTACGCCGAGGCGGTGGATCGTTTCATTTGGGAGCATAAGGATTTCCTGATCCTTTTTGCGGCCGGCAACGATGGCATGGACGGCGATTGCAACGGGGTGGTGGACGAGGGCAGCATCACCCCGCCCGGCACGGCCAAGAACTGCCTGACCGTCGGCGCGGCCGAGTCGCAGCGCAGCCAGGGCGGCTATCAACTCCCTTACGGCCAGCTCTGGGGCAGCGATTTTCCGGTGAATCCCTTGCGCAGCGACAAGCCCTCGGATAACCCCGTCCACATGGCCGCGTTCAGCAGCCGCGGACCGGCAAAGGATGGCCGGATCAAGCCCGATCTGGCCGTGCCGGGCACGAACATCGCGTCCACGCGCTCGCAGGCGCTCGATTCCAGCGTCCAGGGGTGGGGCGCCTACGCCAGGCCGCGCAACAAGTACATGTTCGACGGCGGCACAAGCATGGCGACGCCGCTGACCACGGGTGCGGCAGCGGTCGTGCGCCAATACCTGCGGCAGATCAAGCGCCGGGCTAACCCCAGCGCGGCGCTGATCAAGGCGACGCTGATTCACGCCTCGCAGTATCAGCCCGACCCGCGCATCGCCGGGTCTGCCGGCCGGATCAGCGACTTCGGCCAGGGCTGGGGGCACTTGAACCTGGCGAGCGTGCTCAAACCGGCCACGCCAATGAAGGTCGCCTGGTATGAACACCAGAAGGGTCTCAACACCGGCGAAAGTATCCGCTTCTACGTCACCGTAGCCGATCCTGGCGTGCCGCTGGCCTTCACTCTGGTGTGGAGCGACTTCCCCAGCGCGGCCGGCCACTACCCCAACCTGGTCAACGACCTGGACCTGGTCGTCACCGCCCCGTCGGGCGCGATCTACTACGGCAACGCGGGCGGGCCGGGCGGCCAACCCGATCGGCTCAACAACGTCGAGCGGGTGGTGCTTTCGAAGCCGGCGCCGGGGCGCTATCAGGTGCGCGTGCGCGGGATCAACGTGCCACACGGGCCACAGGAGAGCGCGTTGGTGTGGTCGGGGGCGATGGCGTAGGGCGTGAGTAGGAGTTGACAGCCGATCGGCAGAATTGGCCGAATCGCTGAGAAGGTGTGTGGATCACAGAATCACGAAGATCCACGAAAACGCAAGACACCAAAACAGCGGTTTGACGCGCGCCGTGCGATGCGCTATACTCCCGATGTGGAGGATGGTTCACAAAAGCACAACGTTCACGGCAACCATCGCGTAAAGGAGACCATCTTGCCCGACCCCAAACTCAACGCCATCGTCACCCTACGCGACGAAATCTCCCCCTGGCTGATGATCCTGCGCGTCGCGGCTGACGGGTGGGTGTTGCCGGACTTCGCCCCCGGCCAATTCGCAGTGATCGGACTGCCCGGCGTTGCGCCGCGTTGCACCCTGTCCGAGCCGGAAGACCCGCCCGCAGACCCGAGCAAGCTGATCCGCCGCGCGTACTCCATTGCATCGTCATCGCTGGCGCGCCAGTTCATGGAATTCTACGTGGCGTTGGTGACAACCGGCAGCCTGACCCCCCGGCTGTTCAGCTTGAAAATCGGCGACCGTATCTGGCTGGGGCCGAAGATTACCGGCCTGTTCACCTTCGACCAGATGCCCGAAGACAAAAACGTGGTGATGATCGCTACCGGCACGGGTCTGGCACCCTACATGAGCATGTTAAGCACGCATCTGATGTGCGGCAGTCCACGCAAGGTTGTCGTCCTACACGGCGCGCGGCACTCGTGGGACCTGGGCTACCGGTCGCAACTGATGACCCTGCAACACCTGTGCGGCAACTTCACCTACATCCCGACCATCAGCCGGCCGCAGAGCGAACCGGCTCCCTGGGTGGGCGCCGCCGGCTACGTCCAAGACCTGTGGAAGAACGGCGCGCTCGATCGGGCCTGGGGCTTCCATCCCACGCCGGAAAACACCCACGTCTTTCTCTGCGGCGCACCCGCGATGATTGACGAGACGGAGACGATGTTGCAAGGTGAAGGATTCAAGGAGCATACGAAGAAGGAAGCGGGGGAGATTCACGTGGAGAGGTATTGGTAGACGAGGAGACAAGGGGACGAGGGAACTGGGGGGAACTGAAGGAACTCACTTGTTACCCATCGCGACCATCGGTTAAGAATAAGAATTGCGTTTTTCGCTTTTCGTTTCCCTCGTTACTTGTCGTACCGCCACCATCGGTCGGCGGTCACGCAGCACGCAGCACGTTTCACGCATCACTATCTCGCAAAGGAGGTTCATTCATGCCCGTTAACGTCGAAATCCCCATTGAGAAGTGGTCGGGCAGCATCCGCACGATCACCCTGGGGGCGACCGCGGCCGAAGGCGGCACGCGGAGCCGAGTTGTCGCCGTCGGCGGCCAGACCACGCTGCCCTTCCTGGGCTTCGATGGCAAGGTCCCCAACCGGCCGGTGGTTGCCGTCGAAGTGCGTGCCGTCAACCCCGGCGAGGAGTGGCCTGAGCCGCTGACCAAGGCCTGGGGCGCAGCCATGGGCGATGTGGCCGCCTGGGCCAAAGCGGCTGAGGCGGCTGGCGCTGACATCATCTCGCTGCAACTGACCACCGTTGACAGCGCCGGCAAGCGGATGACGGCCGCGGCCGCTCGCAAGGCGTTGCGCACCGTGCTGAACGCCACCGGCCTGCCCGTCATCGTGTTGGGCACCGGCCAGGCCGAGCTGGACAACGAGATCCTGGTCGCCTGCGCCGAGGAAGGGGTCGGCGAGCGGCTGGTGCTCGGCCCCTGCGAGGACAAGAACTACCGCACCATCGTCGCGGCCGCGCTGGCCCACGGCCACCTGGTCACCGCCAAGACACCCATGGACGTCAACCTGTCCAAGCAGTTGTCTGTCCTGATCCACGATATGGGCCTGCCGATGGAGCGCATCGTCACTGACCCGACCACCGGCTCGCTAGGCTATGGCATCGAATACGGCTACAGCGTCATGGAACGGCTGCGGTTGGCCGGTCTGCAAGGGGACGGCATGACCCAGCAGCCGATGATCGTCACCCCCGGCGAAGAGGCGTGGCGCGCCAAGGAAGCCCGCGCGGGTGAAGGCGTCCCCGCGACCTGGGGCGACTGGGCCAGCCGTGCGGTCAACTGGGAAGCCATGACCGCCGCCGCTCTCGTCGAATCCGGCGCCGACATCGTCGTCATGCGACACCCGGAGGCAGTGGCGCGGGTGAAGAAGATGATTGGGGAGTTGATGGCTGCGTGATACGTGATCCGTAATGCGTGATCTGTCGGAGAAACGTCACGTAGCACGCATCACGCAGCACGTAGTACACCAGACGCACTGCATAGGGAGGACAACCATGGCCCTTTCCGGTCTCGATATCTATAAACTACTCCCCGGCGGGATCAAGCCGCCGCACCCCAAGGCGAACTGCAAGGAATGTGGGTTTCCCACCTGCCTGGCGTTTGCGATGAAGCTGGCCGCCAAGCAAGCCGAGTTGGCGGCGTGCAAGTACGTCAGCGACGAGGCGAAGGCCAAGCTCTCGGCCGCGGCCGCGCCGCCCATCCGCCTCATCACCCTGTCGGCCGACGGTCGCAAGGTGGAGGTCGGCAACGAGACGGTGCTCTTCCGCCACGAGAAGACCTTCTTCCACCCGACCGGCCTGCTCGTCCGCGTGCCCGATACGCTGGCCGCGGCCGAGATCACCGCGCTGACGAAGGCCGTGGCCGACTACAAGGTGGATTACGTCGGCATGGCGCTTCGGCTGGATGGCCTGGCGGTCGAAGCGGTCTCCGGCGACGCGAGCAAGTTCGCCGCGGCCGTCGCAACTGTGCGCGGAGCCGGCAATCTGCCGCTCGTGCTGGTGACGGAAGACCCGGCGCTGATGGCCGCGGGCCTGGCGAAGGCCACGGGCGTCGTACCGCTGCTCTGCGCGGCCACGGCCGCCAACTGGGAAGCGATGGCGAAGCTGGCAAAGGAAGCCAAGGCCCCGCTCGTCGTCCGCGCGGACTCGGTGCAGGGCCTGGCCGACCTGACCGAGAAGCTGGTTGCCGCGGGCGTGGAAGACCTGGTGCTCGACCCGGCCGTGCGCGGCTTCGCTGCCTCGCTGGCCGCGCTGACGCAGCTCCGCCGCCTGGCCCTGAAGAAGAACTTCCGGCCGGTCGGCTACCCGAGCATCGCGTTCTCCTATCTGGGCGCGACCGACCCGGCGATGGAGCAGTTGTTGGCGGGCCAGCAGATCGCCAAGTACGCGGGGCTGGTGGTGCTGGGCCGCTTCGACCCGGCGATGGTCTACCCGCTGCTGGTGCTGCGCGCCAACATCTTCACCGACCCGCAGAAGCCGATCCAGGTGGAACCGGGCGTCTACCCGATCAACAAGCCTGGCGCCGACGCGCCGGTGCTGGTCACGACCAACTTCTCCATCACCTACTTCGCAGTGGCGAACGAGATGGAGTCGTCCGGCCTGCCCGCCTGGCTTCTGGTGGCCGATGCGGAAGGCATGAGCGTGTTGACCGCCTGGGCCGCGGGCAAATTCGACGCCGAGAAGATCGCCAAGACGGTCAAGGGCGCCGGCATTGCCGAAAAGGTGAGCCACCGCAAGGTGGTCATCCCCGGCCACGTCGCGGTGCTGATGGGCGAGCTGGAAGAAGAGCTCCCCGGCTGGACGATCAAGGTGGGGCCGCGCGAGGCAGTGGATCTGCCGCGGTTCTTGAAGACGGCGTGGTGACGTAGATACTGGAAGCTAGAAGCTGGATATTGGGTATTAGGTGTTGGTTGTCCAGCTTCTAGCTTTCAAATGACATGACGTCCTTGTCTATGTGAGGGCTTATGCCGCTGTTCTCAATTGCAAACCAGCGCTTATCCGTGCTTGAACAAGCGAACTTCTCAACCGAAAAGGCGTTGCAACACCTGATTGAAGGCAATCTGCAGACTGCCTTCAGTTGTCGGCTGGTAGCTTCTGAATTTCCAACAGGCGCACAACATCCGGCAGGATAGACACGCTGGCGCTTTCCGAAGCGGATGAGTTAGAAGCAAACGTGAACAACGCGTCAGGAATCGCTAAAGTCGTCACCAGGATCAAAATGGGTGAGGAGGAAGAAAGCGACGTCGCCTATTGGCAAGCCCAATCGCCCGAGGCGCGGCCGGCCGCATTGGAGGAAATTCGGCGGGAATATCACCTCTGGAAGTACGACGGCGAACCATCGTTTCGGAAGGCCGTGACAATCATCAAGACGGATGGCACGGTGGTGCGGAGAATGGGCGACGTAGAGCCGCTGGATGACGAGGCGATCTGTGCCGATGAAGCCGAAGCCACACAAGCCGGTTGACGCCGCGCGGCCGCTTGCCCGCAACCGAGCAAAGACCGCGTTCCACGCCGAGCGTGGGGAGGAGCCGGAACGTCCGTCCGGCGCGGTCGACACGACGACACACCTGTTGCGATCGGATGTGAATCGCAAACGACTGCTGGCAGCCATCGAAAACATCAACGCAGGACGAAACCTGGTCGAAGCGCCGCTGGATATGCTGCGCTGAACCAAGCTACGACGTTCAGGTCGTAGTCTCCCATAACCCGGCCAACTTTTTCATGGACGGTGCAGCATGGAGCTCACCTTCGAATGGGACGAGATCAAGGCCCAAGACAGCCGCAGAAAGCATAAGGTCAGCTTCAACGAGGCAGCGACGGTTTTTCACGATCCGTTTTCGATCACAAAGCCCGACCCAGATCATTCAGTAGATGAAGAACGCTACATAGATATCGGCCGCTCCTCAGATGGACGCCTTCTGATGGTTGTCTACACTGAGCGAGGCGACGACATTCGTATCATCAGTTGTAGAAGGGCAACGGCTGCAGAGAAGAAGGTGTACTATGGTAGATAAGCTGACTGAACCCAAGATCGCAGACGACGATATGCGCGCCGAATACGATTTCACAGGCGGCGTTCGCGGCAAACACTATAAGGCTCTCCGAGACGGATATACCGTAAAGATCCATCAGGCGGATGGCACGACCGTTGTGCAACATTACAAGATCGAAAACGGCGCGGTGATGCTCGATCCCGATGTGCGGGAGTATTTTCCTGACTCGGACACCGTAAATAATGCCCTGCGATCGTTGATTGCCCTGATACCCAAGAAACGCAAGGCTGTAACCTTTGCCCAAACGGTGAGTCAGCAGCCGTCTTTAGCTGTGGCCGAGTCGTGAGTTCACCAGCACTTTCGTGCCAATTAGTGGCACAATCAACCGAGGAACATCGCCCATGTACAAAATTCTCGAAAAACAAGTCCTCAGCGATGTGACCAAGCTGATGGTCGTCGAGGCGCCGCACATCGCGCGGAACGCCAAGGCGGGGCAGTTTGTCATCGTCATCGCTGACGCGCACGGCGAGCGCATCCCGCTCACCATCGCCGACCATGACCCAACGGCGGGCACGGTCACGCTTATCTTCCAGGAAGTCGGCAAGTCCACCATGCAGATGGGTGGGATGGATGTCGGCGATAGCTTCTACTCCGTCGCCGGGCCGCTGGGTCACCCCACCGAGATCGAGGCCTACGGCACGGTCGTCTGCGTGGCGGGCGGGGTGGGCATCGCGCCCATGTACCCCATCGCACGCGATCTGCGCCGGGCCGGCAACCACGTCATCACAATCATGGGCGCGCGCAACCAGAGCCTGCTCTTCTGGGAGGACAAGATGCGCGCCGTGTCCGACGAGCTGATCGTCTGCACCGACGACGGCTCCTATGGTCGCAAGGCGCTAGTGACGCAACCCCTCAAGGAGTTATTGGAAGCGCGGCCGGGCGGGGTTGTCAAGGTCTGGGCCATTGGCCCGACGATCATGATGAAGTTCGTCTCGCAGACCACCCAGCCGTTCAACGTGCCCACCATCGTCAGCCTGAACACGATCATGATTGACGGCACGGGGATGTGCGGCGGCTGCCGCGTCGCGATGACCGACGGCGCCAAGTTCGTCTGCGTGGACGGCCCCGAGTTCGACGGCCACGCGGTGGATTGGAGCAACCTGCTCTCGCGCGTGGCGTTCTATCGCAGCGAAGAGCAAGCCGCCATCGAGCATTGGCGCGATCACGTATGTAACCTGGAGAAGGTACCAGCACCAGGGTGACAAAGTAACTTTGGAGAAAACGAGTATGTCTCCGCTTTCCAACAAAGAACGTATGCAAATCGCGCGCCAGAACATGCCGACGCAGGAGCCGGAAGTCCGCCGCGGCAACTTCCAGGAGGTGGCTCTGGGCCTCACCTGGGAGCTGGCGCAGATCGAGGCCAACCGCTGCCTGCAATGCGCCAAGCCCAAGTGCATCGAGGGCTGCCCGGTCGGCGTTCAAATCCCGCAGTTCATCAACGCACTGCGCGAGGGCGATTTCGTGGGCGCGGTCGAGGCGATGAAGGCCAAGAACAACCTGCCCGCCATCTGCGGCCGGGTTTGCCCGCAGGAATCGCAGTGCGAGGCGTACTGCATCCTGGGCAAGAAGGGCCAATCGGTCGCCATCGGCCGGCTGGAACTCTACGTCGGCGACTTCGCGCTGCGCGAGCAGGCCTGCCCGCCTGTCCCCGCCGCGCCGACCGGCCGGAAGGTCGCGGTCGTCGGCTCCGGCCCCGCGGGGCTGACCTGCGCGGTGGACCTGGCGAAACTGGGCCACAAGGTCACGATCTTCGAGTCGCTGCACATGCCCGGCGGCGTACTGGTCTACGGCATCCCGGAATTCCGGCTGCCCAAGAGCATCATCCAGGCCGAAATCCAGACCGCAGCCGAATGCCTGGGCATCGAGGTGCGCACCGACCACGTCATCGGCAACACCTACACGGTGGACGAGCTGCTGAA
>JAPLHB010000130.1 GCA_026389845.1 Chloroflexota bacterium | reverse complement strand
TCGTTGGCCAGCAAGGTCGTGGAGGAACTGCCAATCGTCAGGTAAATGCCCGTCCACGTTCCCGTGCCGCCGACACTCTGCGACCCACTCCCGTAGAAGTCGGTATAAGACACTGTTACCGCGCCGTTGTTGGTGAAGGTCAAGCCGTTGAACACCAGCGTGCAGGCGTAGCCTGGGTAGTTGCTGAGTACCCCGTTCACCGTCACGTTGCCGTTGGCGGTCAGCGTGCCGCAACTGCTCGAGATGCCAGCCTGCAATGTCGCGTCTGCGGCAACCGAGATCGTCCCGCCAAACGTGCCCTGGGCCATCGTGACGCCGGAGTCCACGGCCAGGGCGGGGCTGAAGACGCTACTGTCGAGGCTGACGGCGCCGAGGGTGTGGACCGTGCTGCCCGCGCCGGCCAGCGTGCCGTTGCTAACGACGGTGAGAGAGCCGCCGATGAGGGTCAGGTCGAAGCCGGCCAGATTCAGGGTATCGGCGCCGGCGTTGTCACCGATGGTGAGGCTGCCGTTGGACAGGGTCAAGGGGCCACCCAGGGCGGTGGTTGTGCCCGCCGCGGTCGGGCCGTAGATGTACAAACGAACGCCACTCCATGCGCCGGCGCCGGTGAGCGTTGGCGCAGCGCCCTGGACGTAGAAGGAGCGAACGGTCGTCGAGCCGGTGTTGGTGAACGTTGCGCCGGCGAAGTAGAACGAGCTGTCGTTGCCGCTCAGCGTGCCGTTCAACGTGACGTCGCCCTTGACGGTCAGACTACTGCTGCTGCTGACGCTGAGGGTAGCGACGGTCGCAACGGTCAGCGTGCTGCCCAGGGTTCCGTAGGCCGTGGTCGTGCCCGAGGCGACCTCCACCGCGACGTTGAAGGCGCCGGTCGCCGCCAGGGTCGTCGTGCCCTCCATGCGCACCTTGCCGGCGCCCTGGACCGTGCCGGCGACGCTCAACGTGCCGCCGCCGGTCAGGGTGAGGGTGAAGGTCGCGACGTCGAGCGTGCCCGATACGGTGACGCTCTTGACCTTTACGGTTTCGGTCAGCGTGACCGTATGCCCGCTGTTGATCGTGGCGCTGTCACCCGCGCCGGGGAAGCCGTTGTTGCAATTCATCCAGGTGCTCGGGATGCTCCAGGCGCCGCTCGCTGCGGAGGTGCAGGAGACCGCAGCATAAGTGGGCCGGGGGGTGGACAGGATCAGCACGGCCAGCAGGGTCAGCGCCAGCGAGCTGATGACCACGGGGAGATGTCTCTTGCCGAACATGGGTCGCCTCCTTGTAGACCAGGGTGTGGTCGGCGGGTAGGAGTTTTCATCTTAGCACGGCTGGCCTTCCGCGTCAATTAGTGTTGTGGAGGGAATTTAATTCACCTCCTTGACAAACGGATACATTCGTGGTAAATAGAGTGGAGAGAACAGCTTTCATTTGCAGCGCTATCGGTGTCTACAGTAGCGTGCCGGACCATTGGCTGACAGACAACGCGCAGGTCTGGCTCGCGACTCGTAGAACAGCGCAGCGTTTCCAGTTGTGCGGGGGGCTGCCATGGATGAAACACCCACCTGGCGCATCTATCTGTTGGGCGGCTTCCGCGTCGCGTGCGCGGCGCGGTCTGTCGCGGATCAGGCCTGGCGGCAGCGCAAGGCCGGCGCGCTGATCAAGCTGCTGGCCCTGGCCCACGGGCGCCGGCTGCACCGCGAGCAGTTGCTGGAAACGCTGTGGCCCGGCCAGACGCCGGCGGCCGCAGCCAACAGCCTCTACCAGGTCATCCATGCCGCGCGCCGCGCCCTGGCTTCGGTTGACGAAGCGGGCGGTCGCTGCCTGCAGTTCGAGGATGAGCACCTCTGTTTGTGCCCCGATGTCCCCCTGTGGATTGACGCCGAAGCCTTCGAGGCGCTCGCGCTGGTGGCCCGACGCAGCTCCGAGCCGGCGGCCTACGATTCCGCCCTGGCGCTCTACGCCGGCGACTTGCTGCCCGATGATCGCTATGCGGAGTGGGCCGATGGCCGGCGCACCGGGCTGCGGCTGACCTATCTCAGCCTGCTGATGAGCCTGGCGCGGCTGCAGGAGACGGCCGGGCAGAATGCGCAGGCAATCGAGACGCTGCAGCGGGTCCTGGCGGCCGAGCCGGTGCACGAGGCTGCCCATCGTGCGCTGATGCGGCTCCATTGCCTGGCCGGCGACCGGCAGCAGGCGCTGCGCCAGTACCAGGCGTTGTGCGAGGCGCTGCGCTGCGAACTGGACGCCGAGCCGGACGCTGCCAGCCAGGCGTTGTTCCGCGAGATCGCATCCGGGCGCGGCGTGGACACGGCCGGCAGGGAAGCTCCACGGTCACCGGTGGCGGCCGCCGCGCCAGGGACGCCGGCCGCGGCGGTCCGGCGGCACAACCTCCCGCAGTCCCTCAGCAGCTTTATCGGCCGGGAAGACGCCAGGGCCGAGGTGGAGCGCCTGCTGTGCGCGAGCCGGCTGCTGACCCTGACCGGGCCGGGTGGGTGCGGCAAGAGCCGCCTGGCACTGGAAGTGGCCGGCGAGCTGCTGGCGGCCTACCCGGCCGGCGTCTGGCTGGTGGATTTGGTGGTGCTGGCCGAACCGGCGCTGGTCCCGCGTGCCGTGGCCGCCGCGGTGGGTGCGCCTGAGCTGCCCGGCCAGGTCCCGCTGGAAACGTTGGTGAACTTCCTCGGCGACAAGCGCCTCCTGCTGCTCCTGGACAACTGCGAACACCTGGTCGAAGCCTGCGCGGAGCTGGCCCAGGCGCTGCTGACTGCGTGTCCCAACCTGACGATCCTGGCCACCAGTCGCGAGCGGCTGGCGGTACCCGGCGAGATCGCGTGGCCGGTGCCTGCGCTGACGGTTCCTGATCTGCAGCCTCTGCCGCCCCTGGCCGAGCTGGCCGGTTATGAGGCCGTACGCCTCTTCTGCGAACGCGCCGCGGCTATCGCGCCCAGCTTCGCGCTGACGACTGAGACTGCCCCGGCCGTGGCCGAAATCTGCCTGCACCTGGACGGCATGCCGCTGGCGATCGAGTTGGCTGCGGCGCGGAGCGGGGTATTGACCGTCCGCCAGCTTGCCGACGGGCTGGTGGACCGGCTGGGCCTGCTGACGGCCGGCGCACGCACGGCGGCCCCGCGCCACCGGACGCTGCGCGGCATGATGGACTGGAGCTACGCGCTGCTGACCGAGCCGGAGCAGCGGTTGTTGCGCGGGCTGGCGGTCTTCCGCGGCGGGTTCACCCTGGCGGCCGTCGAGACGGTCTGTGAGGGCAACCTCGATCTCTTGGCCCAGTTGGTGGACAAGTCACTGGTGACGACCCGAACACAGGGTGCGCAGGCGCGCTATGCGCTGCTCGAAACCCTCCAGCAGTATGCCGCCGAAAAGTTGGCGGCGCAGGGCGAGCTGGCGCAGTGGCAGGAGCGCCATCTATTGTTCTACCTGGCCCTGGCCGAAGAGACTGAACCCCGGCTCGAGTCGCGGGAACGTGAGGCCTGGTTCGACGTGTTGGAAGGCGAGCTCGGCAACCTGCGGGCCGCGCTGGTCTGGTCCGCGAGCGGTCACGGCCAGCCGGACGCCGGGCTGCGGCTGGCAGTAGCCCTATCTCCCTTCTGGTATCAGTGCGGTCATCTGCAAGAAGGCCGGCACTGGCTGGCCCAGGTGCTGGCCAGCGCGCCCACCGACCCCGCGTACGCGCTGCCCCGGGCTGCCGCGCTCCGCCTGGCCGCGGAGCTGGGTGGGTTGTACCTGGCCGAGGAGGCCGAGGCCGTCCGCGGGCTGGTGCTGGAGAGCGTGGCGCTGGCGCGCGCGGCCGGACCGCCGGGCCGCACGGTGCTCTCCGCCGCGCTTATGACGCTCGCACACCACACGGCACGCCTGGGGGATACGGCGGCCGCGCGCGGCTATGGCGAGGAAGGCCTGGCCCTGGCGCGAGCAGTCGGCCGTCCATCGAAGGTCGCCTGGGCGCTGTTTGACTACGGCAATTTGTGCTGTGCCACGAACGACGTGAGCGGCGCTGCCCGCGCGTTCGGTGAGAGCCTGGAGCTGTACCGCAGTCTGGACGATACATTGACTGCCTCAATTGTACTAAGGGATCTCGGCCGGTTGGCATTGACGCAAGGCGATTACGCCACGGCGCGCCACCATCTCGAAACTGGCGTGGCGCTGCATCGCCAGCTTCGATCCAGGTTCCACCTCGCCTTTTGCCTGGGCCACCTCGGCCAGGTGGCCCTTGCCGAGGGCGCCTACGCGGAAGACGCCGCGCTGCTCGACGAGTGCATCGAGATCTTTCGCGACCTTGGGGCAATCCTTCCCTTTGCGAACACCACGCGCCACCGCGGCATCGTCGCCGTGCACCTGGGCGATTATGCCGGGGCCGCGCGTTTGCTCAAGGAGAGCCTCAGCATCCTGCGCCGGCTGGACTATGTGGAAGGCATCCTCGGCTGCCTGGTTGGCTATGCTGACCTGGCGCTGGCGCAGGAGCAACTGCCGCGCGGGGCGCGCCTGCTCGCTGCGACTACCGCCTTGCTCCAGTCTACCGGCTGCGACTGGCACGCCAACATTGCCGCCAGAATAGCGTACGACCGCGCCATGGCGAGCGTGCAGCCGCTGATGGCGCAGCCGGCCTGGACTGAGGCCTGGGCCAGCGGTCAGGCCATGAGCCTGGCCGACGCCGTGGCCTTTGCGCTGGATGAGCGCGCGTAGACCGCCTCACCCCCCTGCCCCTCTCTCCTGAGACGAAAACCATGTCTCAGTATCTCGCGAGCTAAATTCCTGTACAGCCGGCTGGAAAATCTCTCACGCAAAGCCGCAAAGTCGCAAAGGATTTTCTTGGCGTTCTTTGCGCCTTTGCGTGAGACATTTGGTTCCGGCTACGCCGGGTTAGGAGAGGGGGATACATGGAATCCCTGACCGCCGCGCGACCTGATTGACAGCCCGCGGGCATCGTAGTAGAATGCCGGTGGAGGTGAGCGATGACGATAGATGCGGCTGTGGCATGGCCTCGGGTGGATCGGCGGCAGAAGCAGGCGCGTGCACGCAAAGATGAAGCGCCGGCGCGCAGCGCGGACGTGAGCCAGGTCGGCCAGGCGCTCGATCGGCCGGTGGCGACGTTCGTCGTGGATAAGGAGGAATACGTCATCACGGCAGGAGACGTCGTGGCTGTGCGCGAGCGATTAGTCAGGCCATATTCCGAGGAGGCTGTTCGCGAGTTGGCGTTGGCACACAAGAGGGCTGAACGGCATCGGAATATGCCCTCGGTCGAGCGGGAACGCCGGTTCTGGGAGAACGTAGAGGCCATTCGCGCCGAAGCAATCGCCCAGGGAACGGCGATTGCTGATCCGATTGAGGCGATCACCGGTGACTGACGCCGTTCCGTTAACCAATGGTTACATACGACCCGCACATCCACGCCCTGGGCGAAGTTTACCAGGGCGTGCGCATTTTAGACGGTCTGCATTTCCTCTACGCCATGCGCGGCGACGCGCCGCCCGACGTTTAGCCGATCTTCACCGACAACTGTTCATCGTTCCCTCGACCGCGCAGCAAAACCCCAGCAACCAGCCCTTTCCCCGCGCGCTCCCCGGCCGCTTCCCCTGGTGACTGAACCCCCACCCCACTTGTAAGGCCAGAACACCGCCCGGCGTACCCTGCGCCCGGCATGGCCGGCTGTCGCACTCCAGCTCCCGCATCCCCCCAACCCGGACCAGCCGGGATCAAACAGGCCAGAACCACAAAGACACCAAGACACCAAGTCCTTCCTTTGTTCCCTTAGCGCCTGTCCGAATAACTCGTAGCATCGGGCCTTGTGCCCGCCAGGACGCCCACGAGGGGCTACGCTACCTTTTTCGGATAGGCACTTAGTGTCTTCGCGTCTTGGTGGTGGATTCCCTTCCCGCCGCCGCCGCATTTTCAGCCGCAGGATTCCAAACACCAAACCCCCTGTAAGGCCAAAATAAGGCTCAAATAAGGCCAAAGAAAAGCCAAAATACGCCCCCCGTCAGTCGCGCCTGCCACACTGGGAGGAGATGACGGTCATCGCCTGGTCGGTAATGCGCCGCCAGGTACGGTGAACGATGCGACAGAGAGGAGCGGGGGACATGGAACGCCGAAATATCAGGCCTGGAACCAGGGTGCTACGGGTCGTACGGGATTTGCTGCTGACGCTGATCTTGCTTGTAAGCATGGGGACGGCAAGCACCGGGATTTCATCACCGCCTTCCTCGCCCAACGGACAGATTCGAACGCCAGGCAGCGGACAGGCAAGCGGGGCAGGGTCCCCGGCGGGGCTGCCGGGGCGTGCGACGCCGACTTTGCCCGCTGCGAGCGTGCGCCGTGGAGCGCAGCCGTTCGTGACGGTCTTGTGCAGGTTTCCAGACGTGCCGGGAGAGCCGGAGTCGCCCGCATTCTTCGAGCGGCTGTTCAGCGATACCTATCCTGGGCTGAACCACTACTGGCGCACCGTCTCCTACGGCGCGATCAGCCTGGACGGCAGCAGTGTCGTGGGCTGGTACGTGCTGCCGCACGATAGCGATGCCTACCGCACGGGACTGCGTGACAAAACCACCCCGGCTTCGGTCATCACTGCTGATCTGCAACGCCTGGCCGAGGATTGTACTGCCGCAGTGAATGTTCCGATCAACTGGGAGCAAATTTACGGGATCAACCTGGTTTTCAATGCCTCCCTGGACCGGCCGCTCGGGGGGCGGGTGTGCCTGATCATCATGGGAATGGACAAATGCTACGGCGCCACGTGGATCTGGGCTGCCAACGCCGGAAACCAGGCCATCTGGGCGCACGAGATGGGGCATTCCTTTGGCCTGCTGCACTCCTCGTCAGACCTGGGCGCAACGTACAACAACGTGTGGGACGTGATGAGTTACAGCGGCGCGTACGGTTTCGATCCTGAATACCGCCAGATCGCCCAGGACCCGCTTGCCTTCGCCAAGGAGAGCCTGGGTTGGATCCCGGCTGACCGGAAGTTCGTGGCCGCGCCGGATAGCGAGGCCACGATCACGTTGGAACGGTTGGCGGCCCCAGGCCCCGATGGCTACCTGCTGGCGGAGATTCCGATACCGGGGGAGGATTTCCAGGCGCGCGGCGCCGCGGCGCGCTTCTACACGGTCGAGGCTCGCCGGCAGGTGGATTACGATGGCAATCTGCCCGGCGAGGCAGTGGTGATCCACGAGGTGGATCGCGGACGCGCCACACCGGCGCGGGCGGTGAGCATGAAACTGGCCGGCGATGATGGCGGGAACGGCGCGAGCACCTCGTCGGCCATGTGGACTCCCGGCAGCAGTTTCCGCGATTTCGAACACGGCATTGCCGTCACCGTCGAGCGAGCCACGTCGAGCGGGTTCGTTGTCACCATTACCACGCGCCGCCTGCCCTGGCCGCTGACCCCATACGACCACTCCATCGCACCGGCCGGCGAGATCGCGTTTGCGTGGCAGCCGGTGCCGGACGCCGCCGGCTACCAGTTGGAGATCACCCCCGAAGCCGGGCAGGAAGCGGCAACGCCTGCGATCGAGACGGCCGCGAGCGCCGGCTATCGCGCGCTTCTCGCACCAGGGATCTACCGCTGGCGGGTGCGGTCGTTGTCGGCTGAAGGCGCGCAGCCGTGGACGACCCCCTGGGAGGTGACGGTGGGCCGCCTGCAGCCGGCCGCCGGTGTGGAGGCCGCCGCGTTGGATGCGGAGCCGGCCGCCGCGCACGGCCACGTGTCTACGGCAGTGGACGGCCACGGGGACGCCTACGCGCTCTGGGCCGGGTCGGTCACAAGCTCACAGGTATCCGCCGAACCAGAGCTTATGGGGGGCGTCGCCGCCGACGTTTTCTTCGCTTATCGGCCGGCCGGCGGTGCTTGGGGACCGCCGATCAAGATCAACGACGATCCGGCGATCTTCCACAGCTATCCAAGCATCGCCACGGATGGCGCCGGCAATGCGTACGCGATCTGGATCGCCAGCAGCAACCCCGGTTTCGAAGCCGACGTCTACTTCGCCTACCGGCCGCACGCCGCGGCCGCGGGGGCTGAGTCGGGCTGGAGCGACAGTGTGCGGGTCAACGGCCCCGGCCTGGTTGCCGCGGTGTCACCTGCCCTGGCCGTGAATCCGCAAGGCGATGCGTACGCGGCCTGGATTGACGTTCGCACCGGCCACGCCGCCGTCTATTTTGCCGAGCGGCTGCATGATATCGGGGCGACGGCAGGAGGCGTCGCGGGCGAATGGAGCGCCAACACACTCATCAGTGACGATCCCCAGACCGCCTTCTTCCCCCCGTCCCTGGCTGCGGACGCTCGGGGGAACGTCTACCTGGCCTGGCAGCAAGAGTGCCGCTGCAACCGTTTTGATCTCATATTCGCCGGCCGGCCGGCCGGGGGAGCGTGGGGGGCGGCCGCACCGATTGTTCCCAACCCGACCG
This sequence comes from Chloroflexota bacterium, assembly GCA_026389845.1. GTDB lineage: Bacteria > Chloroflexota > Anaerolineae > CG2-30-64-16 > CG2-30-64-16 > JAPLHB01. The sequence continues at coordinate 67,507 of JAPLHB010000130.1, read as the reverse complement.
GCCTCATGCTGAACTGGCCGAGCCTGGTCGTTGACGCCAACGACACCCTCTATGCCGTCTGGCAAGACGATCGGGGAGCGATCGTCGAGTTGTACGCGGCGCGGTGCGGGCCGAATTGCGGCCTGCCGGTAGCCGGAGCGTCCGCGTGGGGCAATGCCATCTGGCTGGGCCGGGACGCCGACCCGCGCAGCGCGCCGGCTGCTCACGTCAAGGTGGACGAGCGGGGAAACGCCTGCGTCTCGTGGCCCGACACGACAGGTCTGGCCGGCTGCCTGGAGTTCCCCCTAGCGAACGCAAGCCAATGAAAATGGTAATCGTTCAGACGTGGGGGAGCGTCCTGTCCTGAAAATCGGCCGCGGATGGACACAGATGAACGCGGATAGAGAAAGAAATCAGCGAGAATCCGTGTTGATCCGCGGCTCGTTTTCATGTGCCGTGGCGTCGCGCCCGGCATGGAAAATTGAGCGGAGGCCGGCGTTGTGTGCCGGACGCAGTCGAAGAGCCTGTCCTGAGCGAAGCCGAAGGAATGCGGAACGGGTATCGCAAAGGGCTGTATCCTTCGACTGCGCTCCGCAAAAGACGTTCCGCTCCGCTCAGGATGCTTGCGCTTCGGTACGGGGTGAATGGTTACCGAAAAATGCAGGATGCCACTTCGCTGAGGAGTCGTCTACCCCAGCCGCTCCCGCAGCACGTCCTCCAGCGTCGGCGGGCCGATGACCTGAAGCTCGTAGTTGACGCGTTGGACGGGGTGGTAGATCTTCGCCACGCGCGTCAGGTCAATCGGTGTTGCCGCGATCACCAGGTCGCACGGGACGCGGCGGATCGTTTCCTCCAGGTCGCGCACCTGCTCGTCACCGTAGCCCATGGCCGGCAACAGCGTGCCGATCTCGGGGTATTTGGCGAAGGTCTCGGTGATCGTGCCGACGGTGTAGGGTCGCGGGTCAATGATCTCGGCGGCGCCGAAGCGCCGGGCCGCGACGATCCCAGCGCCGTACTTCATCCCGCCGTGGGTGAGCGTGGGGCCATCCTCGATGACCAGCACGCGCTTGCCGCGGATCGCTGCGGGATCGGGCAGGAAGATCGGCGACGCGGCCTCGATGATGATCGCGTCCGGGTTGACCGCGAACGCGCTGTCGCGCACCGCGCTCACGTGAGCCAGGTCGGCGGTGTCCACCTTGTTGATGACGATCACGTCGGCCATGCGGAAGTTGGCCGCGCCGGGGTAATAGGTCAGCTCGTGGCCGGGCCGGTGCGGATCAGCCACGACGATGTGCAGATCGGGCGCGAAGAAGGGCAGATCGTTGTTGCCGCCGTCCCACAGCACCACGTCGGCCTCGGTTTCTGCCTGGCGCAGGATCGCCTCATAATCCACGCCCGCATAGACCACGATGCCGCGGTCGAGATGCGGCTCGTACTCCTCGCGTTCCTCGATGGTGCATTTGTGCTCGTCCAGGTCGGCGTAGGACGCGAACCGCTGCACGCGTTGCGCCACCAGGTCGCCGTAAGGCATGGGATGGCGGACGGCCACGACCTTTTTGCCCATCTTCTGGAGTACGCCCGCGACGTAGCGGGTGGTCTGCGACTTGCCGCTGCCGGTGCGCACCGCGCACACGGCCACCACCGGCTTGCTGGATTTGAGCAGCGTCTCCTTCGGGCCGATCAGCCGGAAGTCGGCGCCGGCCGCAATCACAGTGCTGGCTTTGTCCATCACGTACTGGTGGTTGACGTCCGAGTAGGCGAAGATGACCTGGTCCACGTCCAGGGAGCGGATCAGGCCGACCAACTCACTTTCGGGATAGATGGAGATGCCGCCGGGATAGAGCTTGCCCGCCAACTCCGCCGGATAGCGCCGGCCTTCGATGTTCGGGATCTGCGTCGCGGTAAACGCCACCACCTCGTAGCGGTCATCCTCCCGGAAGACGGTGTTGAAATTATGAAAATCGCGCCCCGCGGCGCCCATGATGAGAATACGCAGTCGCGACATTGAAGCGTTGCTCCCTTGTAGCTGGATACTGGAAGCTGGAAGCTATAGGTATTCAGGTCAGCGTTTGGGATAGCGGGACACCCCAGCCTGAACGCCGGGGCTTATGAGTCGTCTCAAGCTGCGACGTTCAGGTTGCAGTGTCTCATTAACCCCAAATCCTGATCTGACAGCTTCCAGCTTCTAGCTTCCAGCTTCCAGCTTTCTCGGTTTATACGCCACCTTCGCCATGCCGATGCCCAGGAAATAGAGGGCTAACAGCGGGCCCATGACCAGGGCCATGTTGACGGGGTCCACCGTGGGGGTGATCACCGCGGCTACGATGGCTACGCCGACGACGGCGTAGCGCCACTGTTTCGCCATCGCTTGCGGGGACACCATCCCCAGGCGGGCCAATAACGCCATCACCAGCGGCGTCTCGAAGGCCGCGCCGATCCACAGCAACACCCCCAGGACGAACGAGAAATACTGGCGAATGTTCCAACTGGCTTTCGCCAGCTCGGTGCCGAACGACGCCAAATACTGCAAGGCGAACGGGAGCAGGATGAAGTAGGCGAAGGACAACCCCAGGGCGAAGAAGATGGCTACCAGTGGGATGCCGAGCAGCGCGATCACCCGAAAGACGCTCAATTCCTGGGGCGTTTCCAGCGCGGGGCGGATGAACATCAAGACCTGGTACAGGATCATCGGCAACGTCAAAACCGCGGCCGCGCCGAGGATCACCTCGAAGTAGACCCAGATCATGTCGGTGGGGTGCAGGACGATGAGCTGGATGCCGTGGGCCGGCGCGGCCAGAAACGTCATGATGCGATTGGCGAAGACGCCCGCCAGCACTCCGCCGACGACCATGGCGCCGAGCACGGTGAAGATGCGCCGCCGCAGCTCTACCAGGTGTTCTACCGCGCCATAGAGGATCTGGATCAGGTCATAGAGCGGGTTCTCACTGACCTGCCAGGCGCGGCGAGCCTGTTCCAGCGTCAGCGGCGGCACGCTGGCCTGGGAGCGCCGGAAGTTGGTGATCATCAGCCAGAGCTGCTCGATGCCGGCTGGCAGTTTGCTCGGCCCCAACAGGGCGATCGCACAGATGACGAGCAAAATTAGTCCGAAGACGCCGGTGAAAGACATGCGCTATTCCTCGCTTGCCGCGCTCTCGGCCAATGGCTCGGCAGGGCTGGCAGGATCGTTCGGGACAGTCTCGACGACCGGTTCTGCTCCGGCCGCTGGTGCGGGCGCGGGCTGTGTGTCCGTCTCAGCAAATGGCAGGGGAAGCTGATCTGCTGGGACCGACGGCGCGAGGGCTACATCGGATTCACCAGGCGGCGCAGCCTCGCCGGTCACGCTCGCGGGCAGCGCCGGCGGCGGCTCCAGCGCCACTTCGGCGTAGGCCGTAGACGCCGGCTCGACCGAGGGCGCTGCCCGCGGACTGGATGCGTCGGCCTCAGCCGCGCCGGTCACGCTCTCCTTCAGGTTACGCATGACCGAATCGCGGATCAGGTCGGAGGGGTGGGACAGCGCCGTGCCGATCGTGGCGACCGCCGCTTGCGCTTCCTGAAAAGGCTTGGTCAGTTCTCCCCCCGCCTCGCGGGCTTCCTGGATGGGCGCTTCGATGGCCTGACGGGTCTGCTCGATCTCCTGGGAGAACTGGCGCGTGGCCTGGCGCATCTCGCGCAACGACCGCCCCAACTTGGCGCCGATCTCGGGCAGCTTGTCGGGGCCGAAGACCATCAGGGCGATAATCAGGATCAGGAGCAATTCCATGGGGCCGATGCCGAAGATTTCCACGGTCAGTCCTTTTGCGTCTCAGCGATCGCTTCGGTGAGCGGCAGCGTGATGCGCTCGTGACTGCCGAGCGCCGTGCCGAGGACGCCGTTGACGAAACGCGAGCTGTTGTCGCTGCCGAAAATCTTCGCCAGGTCTACCGCCTCGTTGATCGCGACCTTGGGCGGAGTGTCGGTCGTGCCGGTCAGCTCGAGGATGGCCATGCGCAGGATATTGCGGTCAACGACGGCGATCTGGGCGACGGGCCAGGCCGGCGCGTACTTCTGAATGAGGGCGTCGAGCTGGCTCTGGTGGCTTCGCACGCCGCTGACGAGTTGGCGGAGGAATGCCTCGCCATCGGGGGGCAAGGGGGTATCTGCCAGCCGGTAGGCGATGACCTCGTTGGCCGCGTGGTTGGTGGTATCCAGTTCGTAGAGAGCTTGAAGGGCGCTAGTGCGCGCCTGCCGACGAATGTGCATGAGCGTGTTTCGTGATACGTGCTGCGTGATACGTGCTGCGTGTTACGTGATACGTGCTGCGTGTTACGTGTTACGTGCTGCGTGTTACGTGATACGTGCTGCGTGTTACGTGTTACGTGCTGCGTGTTACGTGATACGTGCTGCGTGTTACGTGTTACGTGCTGCGTGTTACGTGTTACGTGGCCGCAAACACGAACCACGCAATACGCAACACGCACTATGCCGCCGCGGCCTTCTGCGGCGCGATGCCTACGTCATCAATGTGGATGTCCACGGATGCGACCGGCAGGCCGACCATCTCCTCGATGGCGCGAGTGATATCGGCCTGTAATGTCTCGCCGAGCTTGAGCATGTTGACATCGGCTTCGGCGGCCACGTGAAGCTCCACCTGCACACCGGCGTCGGTCAGCTCGACGAAGATGCCATCTTCGGTCGCGCCTCCCGCCAGCAACCCGCGCACGTTCGGCGGGAAGGGCATCAGCCGGCGCACTCCGCGCTGCTCCAGCGCGGTCAGGCGCACGATGGTGGTCAGCACCGTCGGCGCAATGGTGACTTTGCCCAGGACTTGCTCCATGTGTACCCCCTACTGCATCACCAACCCACCATCTACACTGAGCACCTGCCCGGTGATGAACGCCGCCCGGTCGCTTGCCAGGAATGCCACGGCGTAGGCGATCTCCTCCGGTTTGGCGAAACGGCCTAACGGCGTGGCGGCAATCGCCAGCTTCTTCTGTTCTTCGGTCAACACATCGGTGAGAGCCGTGGGCACGAAACCGGGCGCCACCGCGTTGACGGTGATCCCGCGCGGACCGGCCTCTTTTGCCAGCGACTTGGTGAACCCGATCAGTCCCGCCTTCGAGGCCGAGTAGTTGGTCTGCCCCGCCTGGCCGGCCAGCCCGGAGACCGAGGTGATGTTGATGATCCGCCCGAAGCGCTGCTTGAACATGGGCCGCAGGGCGGCCTTGCTGCAATTGTAGGCGCTCTTCAGATTGGTCCCGATCACCACGTCCCACGCCTCTTCGCTCATCATCAGCAGCAAGGTGTCGCGTGTCGTGCCGGCGTTGTTCACCAGGATGTCCAGCCGGCCGAAGCGGTCGAGCGTCTCCTTGACCAGCCGTTGGGCATCGTCCAACTTGCTGACGTCGGCCTGGAGGGTGAGCGCCTGCCCGCCGGCCGCGATGATCTGCGCGACGACAGCTTCGGCCTGGCCTGCGCTCTCCCGGTGGTTGACGACGACCGTCGCCCCCTGGCCGGCCAACTCCGCCGCGATCGCCGCGCCGATTCCGCGCGAGCCGCCGGTGACGAGGGCGATTTTACCTTGTAGCATGACTGGTTTCCTCGCTGCTTAGGATGGTGGGGCTCGGCGAGAATGGACGCTGAAAAACGCAAATATGAAAAACGAAAAGGCTTCTCGTGGCACACGCCTTTCGTTTTGCGTTTTACGCTTTTGCGATGTCCTCCGGCGTGCCCACGCTAACAGCCTCCACACCTGCGTCAATCCGCTTCACCAGCCCGGTCAGGACGTTGCCAGGTCCGATCTCCACGAAGCGCGTCGCGCCTGCGGCGGTCATGGCTGCCACCGAAGCTGTCCAGCGCACCGGCGAGGTGAGCTGCGCCACCAACTCGACCCGGATTTGGTCGGCGGTGGTCAGCGGCTTGGCCTGTACGTTGCCGATGACCGGGACGGTCGGCGCGACGAACGGGGTGGCGGCGACGCGGGCGGCGAAGTCCTCGGCTGCGGCGGCCATCAGGGCCGAGTGCGCGGCCACGCTGACAGCCAACGGCATGACTCGGCCGCCGGCGGCCTTGACCAGCGCCACGGCCGCATTCACGCCCGCCGGGCTGCCCGAGATGACCACCTGGCCCGGCGAGTTGTAATTGGCGACCTGCACCACGTCGCCCGACTCGGCGGCGGCTTGGGCGCACAGCGCGGCTACCTGCTCATCGGCCAGCTTCAGGATGGCGGCCATGCTGCCCGGTCGCGCGCGCCCGGCCGCGGCCATCAACTCGCCGCGGGCGCGTGTCAACCGCACCGCGTCGGCGAAGTTGAGCGCGCCTGCGACGACCAGCGCGCTATACTCGCCCAGGCTATGACCGGCCATGCAACAGGGCAGCGGCAGCTCAGGCCGAGCCGCGGTCAGGCTGCGCCAGGCCGCGATGCTGGTCGTCAGAATGGCCGGCTGGGCATTCTGGGTCTCGGTCAGGGTCTCGGCCGGGCCGCCGAAACAAAGCGCCGAAAGGGAGGAACCCAGGATGGCGTCGGCTTCGGCAAAGGTGGCGCGGGCCACGTCGTAGGCTTGCGCCAACGCTTGCCCCATGCCGACGCTCTGGGAACCCTGGCCTGGGAAAATGTAAGCTGTTTGAGTCGGCAATAAGCGGGCCATGCAAGAGTGTCACCCTGAGCGGGTTAACCCCGTGCGGTGCGTCACGGCGAGCCACCAGCGAAGGGTCTCAGCGCCGCATGGACGAGATTCTTCGCTGGTTTCTCGCCGTAACGAGAGGTCTGGGGCCGACTCGCTCAGAATGACAGCTATTCCCGATAATCTCTAGTGTCTCTGTCGGGTTATTTCTTCTCTTTAGTCTTCATCTCGAACACCGTCTCGCCCTTGTAGGTGCCGCAATCGGGGCAGACGCTGTGCGGTCGGCGCAGGGCGCCGCACTGGGGGCAGCGCACCAGGTGCAGCGCGGGCAGGGCATCGTGGGCGCGGCGGCGATCGCGCCGGCCCTTAGAGATTTTGCGTTTTGGTTGAGGTGGCACGGGTGATTCTCCTTCTGGTTTCCGTTTTAGCTTACTCGGACTTCTTCAACAGCTCGGCCAGGCTTGCCCAGCGCGGGTCCGTTTCCGGCTCGCAGTTGCACGGCCCTTCGTTCAAGTTCTCGCCGCAGGTCGGGCAGAGACCGCGGCAGTCCTCGCGGCACAAGACGTGCAACGGGACATCCAACAGCACATCTTGGCGCAGAACTTCGGTCAGGTCCAGGATGTGATGCTCGTCAATCCAGAGCGCCCGGTCCTCTTCTTCCGGCGTCACGACCCGGCCGGTGAGCAGGTCAATCGTCGAGGTGAAGATCTCCTCCACCGCGACGTCGAGCGGGACTGACACCGGCTCCAGGCAGCGAGCGCAGGGCAACGTCACTTGACCGGTCAGGAAGCCCTGCACGAGCACGCCGTTGTCAATGTGCATCAGCCGGACGGGGCCGGCGATCGCACCATCAGGCGCTGCCTCGCTCTGGGCCAGATCGGGAGCCAGGCGGCGCAGAGCGGCCACGACCTGGCCGGTGCGCGTGGCGCCGATCGGTTCCTTGAGCAGTTGGGCGACGTTGAAAGTCAGGTTCTCGATCATCTGATTTACCGTTGGCACAGATGACCGGCACCGATAGGGGTGCCGGTCACAAGGCCATTATAGGTGAGAGACGCGCCTATGTCAAGATTGGCCGCCGGTCTCTGCTTGGCCCCGCTCGGCCAGGAGAACGCGCTGCCCGGCCTGCACCTCACGCAGCAGCCGTTGCAGGCGGGTCTCCAGCGCGCCGAACTGGCTGATGATGTACTGGTTGGCGTCGGCCTTCAAGGCCGCGGCGTGTTGATCGGCCTCGGCCGCGATTTCTTTTGCGCGCTGCCGGGCGGCCTGGACGATCGTCTGCTCGTCGAGCCGGGCGTTGAGCTGCGCCTGCGCCTCGTCTAGCATGCGCCTGGCCTGGCCGCGCGCCTCTGCCAGGATGCGTTCGCGTTCGCTGGCGATGCGTTGGCCCAGCCGCACCTCGTCGGGCGCGGCGGCGCGCATCTCCTCGATGAGATGGCGGAGGGCGGTTTCATCCATGACGATCTTGCCGCCGGGCACTCGCAACCCCCGTTGGAGCAGATTATCAAGCTCGTCTACCAGGTGTAACATTTTTCCCCCCTTGCGATCAATCGCGTGACGTGTTCATCTTGGCAAGCTGGGCCTTCTCTGGCCCCAGCTCGACGAAGCGGGCATGCAGGGCCGCTTGCACCCCCACCGGCGCCAATTCGGCGATGTCGCCGCCCAGGGCGGCGACCTCCTTGAGGATGGTCGAGCTAAGATACGCGTGTTCCAGGCTGGTCATCAAGCAGACGAATTCGATGTCGGGTGCGAGCTTTTTGTTGGTCAGCGCCATCTGGAACTCGAACTCGAAATCCGATATGGCGCGCAATCCGCGCACCATGACCGCCGCGCCGACCTCGCGGGCGAAACTGACCGTGAGGCCCCGATAAGGGGCCACCCACACGTTGGGCAGGTGCGCTAAGGCGGCCCTGGCCAGGCCGACGCGCTGCGCGGTATCGAAGAATAATGTTTTCGGTGGGCTATCATAGACAGCGATCACCAGCTCGTCGAACAGGTGCGCCGCACGCGTCGCGATGTCTATGTGCCCGTTGTGGATCGGGTCGAAGGTGCCGGGGTAAAGTGCTCGGATCATGGGTTATCCTTGAGAATCAGCAAATAACGAATCAACGAATCAGCGAATCAACGCGATTCGCTCATTCACCATCAACTCGCGTCCCCTGCCCCCGCCCAGAACTCCGCCACCTGCCCGGCCAGGCCGCGATGCTCGGGGCGGCTCAGGTCGGGGTCAGCGGCGAAGAGGCGTTGGGCGGCGGTGCGGGCGGCTTCCAGGGTGCGCAGGTCGCCTAGTTGAGCCGTGCGCAGCGTGGGCAAGCCGCTCTGCCGTGTGCCGAAGAAGTCCCCCGGTCCGCGCAAATCCAGGTCAATCTGGGCCAGGGCGAAGCCATCGGTACTGCCTTCCAACGCTTGCAGACGCCGGATGCTTTCGCCCTCGGCCGCATCGGAGACGAGTATGCAGTAGGATGGGTACTGGCCGCGGCCCACGCGGCCGCGGAACTGGTGCAGTTGGGCCAGGCCAAACCGCTCGGCCCCTTCGATCATGATGACGGTCGCATTGGGCACGTCAATGCCGACCTCGACCACCGACGTGGCGACCAGCACGTCCAACTCCCCCGCGCCGAAGGCCCGCATCACCGCATCCTTGTCATCGCCTTTCAGGCGGCCGTGGAGCAATCCCACGCGCAGGTTGGGGAAGACAGCACTCTTGAGCCGGGCGTGCTCTTCGATCGCCGCCTTGGCTTCGCTATGCTCGCTTTCTTCCACCAGCGGGTAGATAATGAACGCCTGGCGTCCGTCCGCGGCCTGCCGGCGGATGAAGTCGTAGGCGCGCTCGCGCTGGGCCGGGGTGAGCCACTTGGTCTTGATCGGTGTGCGGCCGGCCGGCATCTCGTCAATCACCGACACGTCCAGATCGCCGTAGATGGTGAGGGCCAGCGAGCGGGGGATGGGCGTGGCGCTCATCACCAGCACGTGGGGTTGGATGCCCTTTTGGCGGAGGGCAGCTCGTTGCTCGACGCCGAAGCGGTGCTGCTCGTCTACCACGGCTACGGCCAGCTCGCGGAAGATCACGTCACCCTGGATCAGCGCGTGGGTGCCGACCGCGATGTCAACGTTGCCCGCGGCCAGGGCGGCCAGCGCCTCCTCGCGTTCGGCGCGACGTTGGCTGCCGGTGAAGAGGGCCACGCGCACCGGCCGGCCCGCCCGCGGATGCGTCAGCCCGGCGAACATCGCGCCGAACGAGCGGGCGTGCTGCTCGGCCAGGATTTCGGTGGGGGCCATGATCGCGCCCTGGTAGCCGCTGGCGACTGCGGCCCACAGAGCGGCGGCGGCCACGGCGGTCTTGCCGGAACCGACGTCGCCCTGCAGCAGCCGGCTCATCGGCTGCGCCTGATGCAGGTCGGCGGCGATATCGGCCAGCGCGCGGCTTTGCGCGCCGGTCAGGCCAAAGGGCAGCGCCGTCAGGAAGGGGGCCAGCGTATCGTCGCCCGCAGCCAGGGGACGAGCCGGCAGGCCGCGGAAGCGTTTGCGCGCGGCGAGGACGCCCAGTTGTAGCAGGAAAAACTCGTCGAAGCTCAACCGGCGGTGCGCCGCGGTAATCAGATCGTTGTTGTCCGGGAAGTGGATCTGCCGGAGCGCGTCGGCCAGCGGCATCAGGCCGGCCTCCTGGCGGGTCGTTTCGGGCAAGAAGTCGGGCATTTGCGTCGCAAACGACTCGACCGCCCGGTTGATCACCGCACGCAGCCAGTGGACGGTGATGCCTTCGGTCAGCGGATAGACCGGCGCCAGCCGGCCCGTGTTCAACTGCTCGCGGTCGAGCGGCTCAAATTCGGGATTGCGGATCAGCAGACGGCCGCGGTAGCTGTCAATCCGGCCCGCGAAGGTGTAGGCGCGGCCCGTGCGCAGTTGGCGCTCGACATAAGGGCTGAACCAGGTCATCTCCATCTCGCCCGTGCCGTCGCCCACCACGGCCACGACCATCTTGCGATCTTCTCCGATGATCCGGCTCTTGATGCTCCAGACCGTACCGATCACCGTCACCTCTTCGCCCCAACGCAGCTTGTCAATGGTGCGTAACTGGCTGAAGTCGTCGTAGCGGTGCGGCAACAGGTAGAGCAGGTCGCGCAGGGTGAAGACGCCCAGCTTGCCCAGCTTCTCCGCATAGCTGGGGCCGACGCCGGGCAGGCGGTTGACGGGCGCGTCCAGGCCCGAGTCGGGGCTGGGATGCCGCGGCTTGGGGAGCGCCTCGGCCGCGGCCGCCGCAGACTCGCTTCGTTCGGCGCGCTCGATCCACTCGGCGGGGGCCGATTGGGGTGGCGGGGTCGCAGGTTGGGCCACAGGAGCCGGCGCTTCCGGCGCTGTCTCACGGGGAGGCTTCGCACTGGGCGCAGGCGAGCGGGGGGCTGCGGATGGTTCCGGTGCAGGCGGCCGCGTCGTGGGCGGCAGGTCGGGCTTGTTGCGAGCCGGCATGGGTCGCGTCGGGGTAGGCTCAGTCGTTTCGGGTCTGGTCGGCGGCTCGGCGGCCGGCTCGGTCGGGGTGCTGGTGGGCCGGGCCGGGCCCGGCCGCTCGGCGGCCGGCTCGGCCGCGTGCTGTGGCGCAAGCTCGATCGGGCGAGGCTGCGGCGGCACGGCCGGTGCGCTGGCTCGCTCTTCGCCGCCGCCCGGCGCCGTGCCAGCCTGCGCCGGCGCCGCATCGCGCGCCCGGCGGAGGATCTGCTCGACGATGCGCTCGCGCGCGGCGGTGTCCTCGACGGCCGGGTAACCGATCAGCAGAGCGACGATCTCGTCAACCGCGGCCGCATTCGCGGTCTCGGCGCGGGCGTCGGCCTCCCATCGGCTGGCAAACTTGTCCAGGCCACCGATCACCGCTTTGTTCCGGTAGCCCTGCTTGCGTTCGAGGGAGATGACTTTCAATAGTCGGGAGAATGCGTTGTCCATGATGATGAGAGATCACCGTTCCCCTTCATACACGATCACCCCCAATGCCTTCGGCCCGATATGGACGGCCAGCGAGGGCGGGTAGCCGATGACGGGGAATTCGCGGCGGAGATAGACCACTTCCAGCCGTTCGAGCAATTGCGCGGCCTCGATCTCGAAGCCGTGTTGCAGCAGAAACATTTGCTCGATGTGAGAGAACTCGATGATGAAGTCGTACAGCTTGTCCACCGCGCGCGGGTAGTGGCGCACTTTTTCGACGGGCAGCAGGTCGCCGTCTTCCATGGTCGAGAGCGGCTTCAGGCCGAGCATGGTGCCCAGCAAGGTCTGCGCCGCGCCCAGCCGGCCCCACGCCTCCAGGAATTCCAGTGAGTCGGAGAAGAGCAGGGCGTACATGTGGGGGATCATGCCGCGCACGATGCGCACGACCTCGGTGATCGGCGCGCCTTCGGCCGCGGCCCGGCCGGCCGCCTCGACGATGAGGCCGACGCCGACGGACGTGGTGGCGGTGTCTATCACGACGATGCGTTGACGGCCGATAAAGTCCTTGGCCGCCTCGCGCGCAACCTCGGCCACGTCGTTGAGCGCGCCGGAGACGTGAACGCAGACGATCTCGCTGGTGGTCTGACTCAGCCGGTTGAACAGGCCGCGCATCTGGCCGGGCGACGGCGCCCCAACCGAGGCAAGCTTGGCGTCCTGAGCGAGCCGGCGCAGGAAGTCTTCATCGGTCGCGTTGACCCGCTCCCCGTACGTCTTTTGCCCCACGTGCACGGTCAGCGGGATCACCTCGATGCCGAGCTGCGCGATCAGATCGGGATTGGGAAAGTAGGTGTTGGAGTCAGTGACGATCTTGACCTGGGACACGGACACCTCGGATTTAGGTTCGGCACGGCGAGATTCCAGCGAAGGGTCTCGTCGCGGCATGAGATTCTTCGCTGGATGCTCGCCGTTACGAGAGTTTAGGGGCGAACCCGCTCAGAATGACAGGCGGCGAGTAGTGACTTTTGCGGTATTGCGATTTTAGATTTCGGATTTCGGAGGGAATCTTGGGACGACATTCATTCCGCAATCCGCAATCAGTTCATTCGGCGGAGATGACGTAATGATAAAACGGCTGCCCGCCGTCTACAATTTCGATTTCTTGATTCCCATAGAGATTCTGAAGCTCGGCTTGCAGCGCTGCGGCTTGGTCGGCCGTGACCGGCTGGCCGTAGTACAGGGTGATGACCTCCAGATCGGCGGCGCCCATTTGTGCGAGCAGTTGCTTCACTACGTCTGCGGCGTCGGATCCGCTGGCGGTCAGCATGTCGTTCAGGAGGCCGATCACGTCGCCCGCCCGTACTCTTATGCCGTCGAACTGGGCATCTTGCACCGCGATGGTCACTTCGCCCGTCTGGACGTGGCTCAGGGCGGCCGTCATGGCCTGCACGTTGCGACTCAGATCGGCGTGAGGATTGAGCGCCAGCAGCGCGCTGATTCCCTGCGGGATGCTCTTGCTGGGCACCACGACGACTTTCTTCTCCGGCCCGGCCAGCGCCTGGGCCTGGTTCGCGGCCATGACGATGTTGCCGTTGTTCGGCAGGATGATGACTTCCGCGGCCGGTAGTCGATTGACCGCTTCAAGCAGGTCTTGGGTGCTCGGATTCATGGTCTGGCCGCCGGAGACGACCGCGTGCGTGCCCAGGCTACGGAACACCTGGGCCAGCCCGACCCCCGGCGTCACCACGACGATGCCCGGCCCCTCAATCGTCTCGGGGATGATTTCGGATTGGGGTGCACTGGCGATGGCGGTCGTGGTCTCGAAGCGCGGAGGCACCGGATCGTAGCCGGGCGGCATGGCCGGGATGTGCATGTCATCCATGTTTTCGACGATGACGTCGGTGACGAAACCCAGGCTGATCGCGTAGCCGAGCGGCACACCGGGGTTGGGGACATGGACGTGCACTTTGACCAGGCTCTCGCTCCCTTCGACCAGGGGACAGTCGCCCATCGCGGTGATCTTCGCCCGGATGGTCTCGACGTCCAGGTCGGCGCCTTCGACCAGGAATTGCACGTCGAAGCCATAGACGAGCGGTGGCAGCTCACGTCGGCCTTTGGAGGGGCGTGTCGGCGGCGGCTCAACCGCCGGCGCGGCGGTGGGTGCGAGGGTCGCTTCGGTCGTTTCGCTCATCAACGCGCGGTACATCCCTTCCAAGATGTAGAACAGCCCCTTGCCGCCGCTGTCCACCTTGCCGGCCTGCGCCAGCACGGGCAGCAATTTGGGCGTGTTGGCGACGGATTCGTCGGCGGCGCGTACGGTGCGAGCCAGGATGAAGCGCAGGTCGGGGTCAAGCTCGGCGGCGTTCTGGGCGGCATCGGCGGCCTCGCGCACCACGGTCAAGATGGTGCCTTCGACGGGCCGGTTGACGCCCTTGTAGGCGATGCGGCTGCCTTCGATCAGCGCGGCCGCCAGGGCCGGGCCGCTTAATGCGGTCATCCCGTCCAGGCTGCGGGCGATGCCGCGTAAGATCTGGGAGAGGATGACGCCGGAGTTGCCGCGCGCGCCCATGAGCGCGCCGTGCGCCGCGGCCTTGGCGACTTCGGCCACGCTGCGAATGCTCTCCGCACTGATCTCCTGGCAGGCCGACTTCATTGTCAGCAGCATGTTGGTGCCGGTGTCGCCGTCGGGGACGGGGAACACGTTCAGCGCGTTGACAATTTCGTGGTGGCGGTCGAGCCAGGCCAGGCCGGCGGTGAGCAGGTCGCGGAAGGCGCTGCCATCCAGGTCGCTCTGGGGTGGCATGCTCCTGGGTGCCGGCGGGGACGGCGGGGACGGCGTAGTGCCGTCGTCGGGGCCGGTCGGCTTTCCTCCGCGCACAGCGGGACTATCTGTCGCTACCAAGCTATGATCCTCCAACTAATGCTTCATTTTGGGTCGTTCTGCCCGCGCAGCCCTTGCACGTGGACGTTGACTTCGGCCACGGGGATGCCCAGTGCCTGTTCCAAGGCGTACTTGACGCCGTTCATCACCCCGTGAGCGACTTCGGAAATCCGCGTGCCATACTGGATGATGACGTATAGGTCCACGACGACCTGCCCGTCGCGTACCTGTACCTCCACGCCGCGGCCCCAACGGTCGGGCTGCAGCAGATCGGCCAGCCCGCCAATCAGGTTCTTGCTGGCGACGCCGACGACGCCATAGCACCGCAGCACAGCGTCGCCGGCGATGGCGGCGATAGCGTGGGGCGCAATCTCGATCCGGCCTGGCTTTTTCTCTCCCGTCATGGAGTCACCCTTTCCCAAAATCTGTCACAGTTGGTTTTGCGCGATTCGGCCTGCTGTGATAAAATCTGGTCTTGCTGTGGCCGGGCCCTCAGGCTCGGTCACCTATTTGTCTAGGATATCGAGTATCTACGAGGGGGGTACACTCATGGCCAAGTGTGAAGCTTGCGGCAAAGGGCCACAGTTCGGTCACAACGTCAGCCACTCCATGCGCCACACCAATCGTCGTTGGAATCCCAACATCCAGCGCGTGCGGCTGGTGGAGGGCGGGGTCAAGAAGCACGTCTACATGTGCGCTAAGTGCATCAAGGCCCGGCAAAAGGCGGCCTAGAACTCCAGGGCCACGTCTATCGGCAGGCCGGCGGTCATTCCGCCGGCTGTTGTATTTAAGAAGTTACCCGCCGCAGCGCCGCGATCCCCGCGGCCACGCCTTCCGGGTATTGAAACACCGCCGTCCCCGCCACCAGCACCCGCGCTCCAGCGCGCACGACCTCGGGCGCGGTCATCTCGTCAATTCCGCCGTCCACCTCGATCTCGACCTCCGGCGCGCGGCCGGCGATCATGGCGGCCAGCCGTACGATCTTTTCCGTCATAGTCGGGATGTAGTGCTGCCCGCCGAAGCCGGGGTTGACCGTCATCACCAACACCTGCGCGACGAACGGCAGCGTCTCGTAGACCGTTTCGAGAGGGGTGGCCGGGTTGAGCGTCACGCCCGGCTTAACCCCCAGCTCACGAATAAGTTGCACCGTGCGGTGCAGGTGCGGGCAGGTCTCCACATGTACCGTCAGGAGACTCGCGCCTGCGCGGGCAAAGTCGGCCAGGTAGCGTTCCGGCGCCTCGATCATCAGGTGAACGTCCAGCGGCAGAGAGGTTGCACGGTGCAGTGCAGCCACCACCGCCGGCCCGATGGTCAGATTGGGCACGAAGTGGCCGTCCATCACGTCCACATGGATGCAGTCTGCGCCGCCCTGTTCGGCGGCTCGAACGGCTGCGCCCAGGTTGGCGAAGTCGGCGGCGAGAATGGATGGCGCGATTTTGATCAAGGCAGGCCCCTTAACCGGCAACGCACCTGATGGGGTGCGTCATAGGAAATATATGATATAACGAAACGACCAAAAAGGCAAAGCGCAAGCGGGTACGGTCGGAGATCGGCTCCAGCGGCTGGATGGTAGGGTCTCGGTGTTTTGTTCAAGTGCGGTTTTTGTGGTACATTGCCCTCGCCCTGAAACAGACTCTTTTGGAGGAAGAATCATGGATCGTGACGTGATCACAGTCGTCTCCGGCTTGCCCCGCTCCGGCACCTCGATGATGATGAGCATGTTAGACGCAGGCGGCCTGCCGAGCCTGACGGACAATCTGCGCACGGCTGACGAGGACAATCCCAAAGGTTACTATGAGTTCGAGCAGGTTAAGCAGATCGAGCACGAGTGGGCATGGCTGGTGGATGCCCGTGGCAAAGCCGTCAAGATCATCTCCGAGTTGCTCATGCGTCTCCCCGCCGACACCTCCTACCGGTTCAAGGTCATCTTCATGCAACGCCACATGGCCGAGATCCTGGCCTCGCAGCGGCAGATGCTCATCCGTCGGGGCGAGCCGGCCGACGCGGTGAGCGACGCGCAGTTGACGCTGCTGTTCACCAAGCACCTCAAGCGGTTCGGAGTCTGGGCCGAACGGCAGCCGAACCTTGAGATTCTCTACGTCAGCTACAACGCGATGCTGGAAAACCCGCGTGAATATGCCGAGCAAGTCAATCGTTTTGTGGGCGGCGGGCTGGATGTGGAGAAGATGATCGCGGTGGTGGACAAGGCGCTGTATCGGCAGCGGAAATGAGTGACCGACGACGGACGACCGACGACGGTTTCACTATTCGCCATTCGCTACACGCCGCCGCAACTGCCCGCAGCCGGCGTCAATGTCTATCCCGCGACGCAGCCGCAGCGTGGCGGGAATGCCGCTCTTTTCCAGGATGACCTGGAATCCGGCTGCATGCTCCGGGGAGGTGGGCTGGTAGGGTGACTCAGCGACCGGATTGAGGGGGATCAGGTTAACGTGACATAACAAGCCGCGCAGGAGCGCCGCCAGTTCGCGCGCAACCGCCGGGCTGTCGTTGATCCCGCTCATCAGCGCGTACTCGAAGGTGACGCGGCGGTGCGTCTGGGTCACGTAGTCCCGCACCGCGGCCATCACCTCAGCGATGGGATAGCGGTGGTTGATCGGCACGAGGCGGGTGCGGAGCGCGTCGTTTGGCGCGTGCAGGCTCACCGCCAGGTTGATCTGCAGCGGCTCCGCGGCCATGCTGCGGATGCCCGGAACCAGCCCAACCGTGGATACCGTGATGTGGCGGGCGCCCAGGCCAAAGCCGTCGGGGGCGGTGAGCGTTCGCAACGCCTGCCAGGTGCGGTCGTAGTTCGCCAGCGGCTCGCCCATGCCCATGACGACGACGTTGGTGAGGTGGTTGGAGGTTGGAGGTTGGAAGCTGGAAGCTGGAAACTGGAAACTGGAAACTGGAAGCTGGAAGCTGGCGGCCGATATCCGAAGTTTCGTTTTTCGCCGTTCGTCGTTCGTCCTTCGTCGTTCGTCCATTATTGCCAGCCACCGCGCCGCGGCCAACACCTGCGCCACGATCTCCCCCGCGGTCAGGTTGCGCGCCAGTCCCGCCTGCCCGGTGGCGCAGAAGACGCAGCCCATCGCGCAGCCGGCCTGGGTGCTGATGCAAACTGTGCGCCGCTCTTCGTAGAGCATCAGGACGGTCTCGATGGTCAGCCCGTCGGGCAGCCGAAACAGCCATTTGATCGTTTGGCCGTCGCTCGAACGCTGTTCGTAGACTGGCGCCAGCGGGTTGATGCGCTCCTCGGCCGCCAGCCGTTCTCGCAATTCCTTTGGCAGGTTCGTCATCTCCGCCGGATCGGTCGCCAGTTGTTTGTAGAGCCAGTCCCATACCTGGATCGCGCGGTAGCGCGGTTGATTCCAACCGGCGAGGAGGGCCACGAGTTGGTCCTGGGGGAGGTCGAGCAAGGAAGTGGACTGGAACATGCTGCAAGCATAGCACAGAACGTCTCCTCGGTCAATGACGTCACCGACTTTCAAGCCAAAAGTCCTGTTGACCTGTGCCTGGTTTTCCCTTATACTGTTGCATCGGACAACCTTGTTTGGGCACTTGAGGTTGGAGAGGTGACGCCATGTTGGAGCAAACCAAAGCTCAATTGGCCGCCGAGGGCGCGACCTTGCAGGCTCGTGAGGCCGATTTGGGAGTCCACTCGGTCGGAGAATCCCGCAGTGCGAACGTATCAGTTGAGCAGAAGCTGCAAGAGAGCGAAGTGGGGTATCGGGCGCTGTTCGAGCACGTGCCCGATGGAATTTATCGGACCTCACCCAATGGACGCTTGTTGGCAGTCAACCCGGCACTCGTGCGGATGCTGGGCTTCGCTTCGCAGGACGAGTTGATCAGTGCCAATATCAGTCATGGCCTCTATGTCAGGCCGGAAGAACGGGCGTATTGGACGCGTAAGCTGGAGGCGGAGGGCGAAATCCAGAACGCGGAGATCACCCTGCGGCACCGGGGTGGGCGACCGGTCGTCGTCCTCGACAACGCCTACGCTGTGCGCGACGCCGAAGGGAATGTGCTCTACTACGAGGGTACCCTGACCGATATCACCGAGCGGAAGCGGGCCGAGGAAGGACTCCGCAGCTTGAATGCCGAACTGGCGGCCTACGATTACAGCGTATCGCATGACCTCAAAGGCCCTTTGGGGTTCATCGCCATGTCGGCCGAATTCCTCCTGGAAGAATGCAGCACGCTGCCGGAGATGGAGCTTAAGCGGTCGCTGCAAGACATTGTCGTCTACGCTCATCGGGCGAATACCATCATCGAAAGTCTGTTGTTGTTGACGCAACCCGAGGAGATCGAACCGCAGCCATTAGCGATGGATCAAATTATCGCGGTGGTGCAAGATGGACTGGCGGCTCTGATCGCCAAGACCGGCGCGGAGGTGATTCTGCCTGGCTCATGGCCTCTTGCATTCGGTCAGCCGGCGTTGATTCAGCGGGTGTGGGACAACTACCTGAGCAACGGCATCAAGTACGGTGGCCGGCCACCGCGCCTGGAGTTGGGCGGCGAGGTTCAGCCCGATGGGCAGGTGCGATTCTGGGTGCGCGACAACGGCGATGGGGTGTCGCCGGAGGACGGTGTCCGGCTGTTCACCGCTTTCATTCGGCTCCAGCGCGGTGAGGCAAAGGGCCACGGTCTGGGGCTGTACATCGCGCGCCGGATCGTAGAGAAACTTGGCGGGAGCGTTGGCGTAGAGAGTAACGGCGTGCCGGGTTGCGGCAGCCTGTTCTACTTCTCCTTGCCGCCAGCTCCGGTCTCGGAGGGAGTGGGTTGATCGGGAATCCTCGGATAAGCGATCTTCGCAAGGGAGGCGTTCCGCCGGCCTTGCTGGCTGTGTTTCTGCTCCTTTCGGCAGGGATTATCACCGGCGGCATCTTGTTTTATCGCGGTCAGGCGCAGCGGACGCGTCAACAGCAGGAGCTCATCCTGGAGTCCATCGCGCAGCTCAAGATGGATCAAATCGTCAACTGGCGGAACGAGCGACTGGATGATGGCAAGATGCTTGCCCATAGCCCGGTGTTCGCGACTGCCCTGGCCGCGTGGCTGGCCCATCCACAAGCGGCGGAAACCGACAGACTCCTGGCCAGTCTGTTTGGGGTTGACGGAGCGCGGGCCTACTACAACACTTTGCTGCTTGATAAGGCGGGCAGAGTTCTGATGGTCACCCGGCCTGACCGCTTGGCCGGTGTTTGCGACGACACCCAACGCCTTCTCGACGCGGCGCTGCAAAGCGGCGAAGTGATTCTCAGCGATTTCTACCGGTGCAATCCGGATGAATTCATCCACCTGGATCTGATCGTGCCGCTGCAAATTCAACAGGGCGTCCAGGCAGAACCCATCGACGGCATGATCCTTCAGATTCTCCCCACTGATTTTCTCTACCCATTGATCCAGTCCTGGCCGGTGCCAAGCCAGACCTCTGAGACGCTGCTGATCCGACGGGAAGGCAATCAAGTTGTTTTCCTGAATGAATTACGTTACCGGACGAATACGGCCCTGGTCTTCAAGTTGCCCCTCGCTGATCCCCAACTGCCGGCGGCCATAGCGGCTCTCGGAAAAGAAGGCACTGTGGAAGGCCATGACTACCGTGGCAGGCAGGTCTTGGCAGTGGTCAGACAAGTGCCGGATTCGCCGTGGGCGTTGGTCGCCAAGACTGATACTGACGAGGTGTTCGCAAGTTTGCGCACCCTGGCGATTGCGTTTATCATCGCCGTGATCCTGCTGATCGTCTTGGCTGGAGCTGGGGTCGGCCTCATCTTCAGCGCCCAGGGGCGGGCTTTCTATCAGCAGCTCTATCGGGCTGAAGCCGCGCGCCAGGAGGAGCGCGGGCGCCTCCTGGATGAGGTGGAGCGCAAGAACAAAGAGCTGGAAAGCATCATCTATGTCGCCTCGCATGACCTGCGCTCGCCGCTCGTCAATATCCAGGGCTTCAGCCAACGACTCCAAAAGAGCAGCGGCGAACTGGTCAGACTCCTTACACAACCGGACGTGCCCGAAACTTTGCGCCTGGCGGCCGCGCCGATCCTGGAGGAACGCATTCCGACGGCGCTGCACTTCATCCAGGCCAGCAGCGCGAAGATGGATGGGCTGATCAACGGCCTGCTCCGGTTGTCACGCGTGGGCCGCGTCGTGCTCAGTCCGGCGCAACTCGATATGAACGGCATGTTCGAGGCGATCCTTGCCACGCTGGCGTTCCAGCTTGAAAAGGCGAGCGCCGCAGTGGATGTCGAATCGTTGCCCTCCTGTTGGGGCGACGGCGGGCAGATCAACCAGGTCTTCTCGAACCTGCTGGACAATGCGCTGAAGTATCGCGACCCCGATCGTTCGCTGCGGATTCGGGTGACGGGGCGGGTAGAAGGTGGTAAAGCGGTGTACACCGTCGCGGACACGGGCCGGGGCATCCCGCTGGATCATCAAGAGAGGATCTGGGAGGTGTTTCACCGGCTTGACCCGCAAGGCTCGGCGCCGGGCGAGGGCTTGGGCCTGGCGTTGGTCCGACGCATCGTCGAGCGCCATCACGGCCGGATATGGGTCGAATCCGCACCGGGGCGCGGCAGCGCCTTCTTCGTGGAGCTGCCGACGAAACCGTAGCAACAGGACATTACAGGAGATCGGGCCATGCCAAACAACATCGTTAAGACCGAGGTGACGATCCTTATCGCCGAGGATGACGACGGCCACGCCGAGTTGATTCGCGAGCACCTGGTAGACGCAGGGGTGAGCAATCCGCTGTTGCGGTTTCGGGACGGGCAGGAGGTTTGGGACTTTTTGGCTGAAATTGGCCCTGGCCCGAAGCGCAAGCATCACCACGCCTACCTGTTGTTGCTGGACATCCGCATGCCGAAGATGGACGGCGTAGAGGTCCTGCGCAAGGTCAAGGCCCATCCCGCGTTGAAAACCATGCCGGTGATCATGCTGACCACCACTGACGACCCGCGCGAGGTCGAAGCCTGCTATCAACTCGGTTGCAGCTCTTACGTCACCAAGCCGGTGGACTTCCTGCGGTTCGCCGAGGCGCTCAAGCGCCTGGGGTTGTTTGTGACGATCATGCAAGTGGCGCAGATCAATTCAGACAGTTGAACAGTTGAGGAGGGCGCGATGACGGCACAGCAGTCGAGCGATGAAATCGTCCTGATCGTCGAAGATGATCAGGGCATCGCAGAATTGATCGGTGAAAGCCTGCGCGAGCTGGGCAAGACCACCACGCACGTGACCACGGGCGCGGCGGCCCAAGCCTGGCTCGGCACCAGTTGCCCGGCGCTGATGCTGCTCGACTACTCGTTGCCGGATATGACCGGCAGCGCCCTGCTGGGACATCTGGCGCGCCAACCGGGTGGGGCGCCGCCGTTCGTCGTAACCACCGGCGCAGGCGATGAGCGCATCGCGGTGGATATGATGAAGCGCGGCGCGCGCGACTACGTCGTCAAGGACGCCCAGTTCCTCGACGTCTTGCCGGCAATCGTCGTCCGGGTGCTACGTGAACTCGCCACCGAGCACCAGCTTTCGGCCGCACAGGAAGCCCTGCGCAAGAGCGAAGAAAACTATCGTAGCCTGTTCGAACAGGCCACCGATGGCATCTTCATCATCGACCGGCAAGGCCGTTTCGTAGATGTCAACTCCAGCGGTTGCCGGATGCTCGGCTACAGCCGAGCCGAGATCCTGGCCCTCTCCATGCCGGCGCTCGCCGCGCCTGATGAGCCTTCGACATCGGGGGCGCGTCTGGCCGAGTTCCAGATCGGCGGCACGGTCCATACCGAACGGCGGATGCGCCGCAAAGACGGCGGCATGATCATCGCCGAGATCACCGGCACGATGCTTCCCGATGAGCGGATGCAAGGCATCGCACGCGACATCACCGAACGCAAGCGAATGGAGGAGGTGCTGCACGAAAGCGAGCGACGGGTGTCGGCCCTGATGCGCAATCTGCCCGGCATGGCGTATCGTTGCCGAAACGACTCGGGCTGGACGATGGAGTTCGCCAGCGAAGGCTGTTCGGCGCTCACGGGCTATCAGGCGGCTGATTTGCTGGGCAACGCGAAAGTGAGCTGGGGCGACCTGATTCACCCCGACGACCGGGCGGCGATTTGGGCCGACGTTCAGGCTGGGTTGGAGCGACGCGCGCCGTTTCAACTCACCTATCGCATCCGCACGATCGCGGGTGAGCAGAGATGGGTCTGGGAACAGGGCTGTGGGGTGTTCAGCCCGGACGGCAGCCCGGAGGCGCTCGAAGGCTTCATTATGGATATTACCGAGCGTAAGCTGGCCGACGAAGCGTTGCTCCGGGAGCGGGACATGGCCCAGAAATATCTGAGCCTGGTTGGCGTGATCTTTGTGGCGCTCGATCCGCATGGGGTTATCACTTTGGTCAACCGCAAAGCCTGCGACATCCTGGGCTACGCCGCAGATGAAATGATCGGACGGGATTGGTTCCAACTGTGCGTGCCGGAGCGCATGCGAGAGGATGTCCGGGGCGTTTTTGGGCGGATAATGGCCGGTGACATCGAGTCGGTTGAGTATTACGAGAACCCTGCGTTGACCCGGAGCGGCGAGGAACGCATCGTGGCCTGGCACAACGCGATCATCACCGATGAATCCGGCGCCATTGCCTGGGCCTTAAGCTCGGGCGAAGACATCACCGAGCGCACGCAGGCAGCCAAAAT
This sequence comes from Chloroflexota bacterium, assembly GCA_026389845.1. GTDB lineage: Bacteria > Chloroflexota > Anaerolineae > CG2-30-64-16 > CG2-30-64-16 > JAPLHB01. The sequence continues at coordinate 44,471 of JAPLHB010000130.1, read as the reverse complement.
TCAGGAAGCGATCTACCGTATCTCCGATGCACTGATCTCGGCCGACTCTCTCCAAGAATTGTATCGTGCGATCCACCTGGCCCTCAGCAGCATCCTGCCGACCCAGAACTTTTACATCGCACTCTATGACGAGGCCAGCAACCTGCTCAGTTTCGATTACTTCGTAGATCAGCACGACCAGGCGCCGCCGCCTACGACGCCCGGCCACGGACTGACCGAATACGTGTTGCGGACGGGCTTGCCGCTGCTGGCGCCCGTCGAGGTGGTCGAGGCGCTTGTCCGGCAGGGTGAAGTGGAGGAGGTCGGCGCGCCCGCGGTGGATTGGCTGGGCGTGCCGCTGCGCACCGGCGAGCGGACGATCGGGGTGATGGTCGTCCAGTCGTACACGGAGGGTATCCGCCTGGGCCAGCGGGACGTGGACATCATGACGATGGTCTCGGCGCAGGTGGCGATGGCGGTGGAACGCAAGCGGGCCGAGGCCGAAGTGCGCACGCTCAATGCCGAGCTAGAGCAGCGGGTGATCGAACGCACCGCCGAGTTGGCCCAGGCGAACGACCGGCTGAAGGAACTGGATCGCTTGAAGAGCAAGTTCGTTTCCGACGTTTCGCACGAGTTGCGTACTCCCGTCGCCAATATCAGCGTGCTCCTCGGCCTGCTGGAGCGGGGCAAGCCCGAGAAACGCGACTATTATCTGCGCACCTCGCGGGAACAGACGGCCCTGCTGGCGCAGCTCATCGAGGATATCCTGGACCTCTCGCGCCTGGAGCGCGACCGCGACCGGTTGAGATTCGAAAAGGTGGATTGGAACACGGTGGTGGCCCCCGTGTTGAGCGCCCTGGCCCCGCGTGCTGAGGCGACCGGCATCGGTCTGACCTTCGAGCCGGACCTGCATCTGCCCCCGGCGTGGGGCGAACATAACCGGTTGAAGCAGGTCGCGACCAATCTGATCGCCAACGCGATCAACTACACGCGGGCCGGTGAAATACAGGTCACGACGTTCGGCCAAGATGACCATGTCTGCCTGGAAGTGCGCGACACCGGTATGGGGATCGCAGCGGAGGATCTGACGCACATTTTCGAGCGTTTCTATCGCGGCCGGCAGGTGAGCCAGTCGAACATCCCCGGCACGGGCCTGGGCCTGGCGATTGTCAAAGAAATCATCGAGTTGCACGGGGGCAAAGTCGAAGTGGAGAGCCGTGTGGGCCAGGGCAGTACGTTCCGCGTCAGTTTGCCCATCAGCGAGCAGTAGGTTGCCGTCCCGTAACTGTTCACCGTTTCCCTGCGAACGCCGTAGCATAGGGCCTTGTGCCCGTTCTGCGCCCCTTTTACAGCCGTTTTGACGCCTGCGGAGCGCCCACAAGGGGCTATGCTACAAGTCCGTTACCCCAATGGTGAACAGTTACGCCGTCCCAGGCATTCCCGCGATCGGCCGATGCTGTGGTACAATGCCGTTCGAGTCGAATGTGGATATTCCGGGGCCGTGAGGGGGAGTTGCCTGATGCGTGAACTGAGTTCGCTGCGAGAAGGCTGGGACACGTTCCAGGAAGAAGAAACGCGCCTCCTGCGCGCCATGACCGTGCAGGAGAGCATGCGCCAATGGCTGATGCTGCAAGAGGCGTTCGAGTACCAGTTGCTGCAAACCACCGCATTATTCGCGCCGGAGCGCCGAGCGGCTCTGGCTGAACTTCAGGCGCGACTGCAACGCCTGGCAGAGTGGGGGCAAGAGCATGGAAAAACTGCTTCGGTCAGCCCAGATACTGCAGCGGCGTTTGGGTGACGCCGGAATCGCTTCCGCAGCCATCGGAGGCATCGCCATCGGTGCTTGGGGGGAGCCGCGCGTCACCCGCGATGCTGACTTGAAGGTTATGCTTGGGCGTGAAGACGCAGACCGGCTTCTTTATCTACTCGCGCCTGATTACGTTTCGCTGCTGTCCGATCCGCGTCAAACCCTGCGAAAACAGGCGATGGTCTTCGTGCAAGATGCCGCCGGAACCCGCCTGGATTTGCTCCTGGCTGACACGCCGTATGACGTCGTCGCCATCCAGCGCGGCCGCGATGTCGAAGTACAACCAGGTATCACTCTCAGATTGTGCAGCCCCGAAGACCTGGTGATCTACAAGTTGATCTCCACCCGTCTGCGCGACTACGAAGATGCTCGGAGCGTGATCCGCCGCCAGGGCAAAGCCCTGGATGATGCCTACATCCTCGATTGGCTGCGCCAGTTCGAGTTAGCCCTGGACGATTCTACGTTGGTGGCCGAGTACCGTCGCCTCCAGAGCGAGTTCAGCCGTTAGCACACCAATCTCTAATCTCCAATCTCCAATCTCCAATCTCCAATCTCCAATCTCCAATCTCCAATCTCCAATCTCCAATCTCCAATCTCCAATCTTCCAGTTTCCAGCTTCTAGCCTACACTGTGTTATAATCTCCTCGCAAATCTCAACCGGAGCAACCCAGTGCCCGTCATCCGACCCTATCCCTTCACCGCCATCGTGGGCCAGGAGCGCATGAAGCGCGCCCTGATCCTGAACGCCATCAGCAACGCCATCGGCGGGGTGCTGATCCGCGGGGAGCGCGGCACGGCCAAGTCCACCGCGGCCCGCGCCCTGGCCGACCTGTTGCCCGAGATCGAGGTGGTGGCCGATTGCCCCTTCGCCTGCGATCCGAGCGGCCTCGACACCCTCTGCGACAACTGCCGCGACCGTCTGGCCCGCGGCGAGAAGCTGCCCACCACGCTGCGGCGCACCCGTTTTGTGGATCTGCCCGTGAGCGCGACCGAAGACCGCGTCGTCGGCACGCTGGACATCGAGAAGGCGATCCAGCGGGGCGAGCGCCACTTCGAGCCGGGCGTGCTGGCCGCGGCCAATCGCGGTCTGCTCTACGTGGATGAGGTCAACCTGTTGGACGATCACGTGGTTGACCTGCTGCTCGACTCCGCGGCGATGGGCGTCAACGTGGTCGAGCGCGAGGGGATCAGTTTCAGCCACCCGGCGCGCTTCATGCTCGTCGGCACGATGAACCCGGAAGAGGGCGACCTGCGGCCCCAACTCCTCGACCGCTTCGCGCTGTGCGTGGACATGCGCGGCATTGCGGATCCCCGCCAGCGCGTCGCCATCGTCGAGCGCCGCGTGGCCTACGAGAGCGACCCGGAGGGCTTCTACCAGGAATGGCTGCCCAACGAGGAGAAGCTCTCGGATGACATCGCCCAGGCCCGCGCCGCGCTGCCGCACGTGACGTACTCCCAGCGCGATCTATTCACCATCGCCCAATTGACGACTTCCTTCAGGGTGGACGGCCACCGCGCGGACATCGTGATCCTCAAGACCGCCCGCGCTCACGCGGCCTGGCAGGGCCGGCTGGCGATCGGCGAGCAGGACATCCTGTTGGCGGCCGAGCTGGCGCTGGCGCACCGGCTTAAGCGCCAGCCGTTCGAGGAAGCCTCGCTGGAACCGGGCCAGTTGGAGGATCGGCTGAAGAAGGCGCGCGCCGAGGCGCCGCCCGACATGCAACCACCCCCGGGCAGCCAACAGACCGCACCCAGCGTAAAAAAAGCACTGAGCCGCTAGTTGACGAGGCGCAGACCTCGGCTAGCGGCGAACCCATGGACAATGACCCCGGCCAGGCCCAGGCCAGCAACACCGGGCCGGAAGCCACGCGCAAAGTGAAGGTCGGCGCGGATTTCACGGCCAAGCGACTCGACACCCCGCTGGACAAGCTCACGCGCAAGGCGGCCGGCAAGCGCAGCTTCACCATCACCGAACGCAAGCGCGGCCGTTACGTGCGCGCCCGCCCCATGCAAGGCCGGCCCGAAGACGTCGCGTTCGACGCGACGATTCGCTCGGCCGCGCCGTTCCAGCGCCGCCGCGATGCCGAGCGCGCCGAGCGTCAGGTGGCGTTCGTGGTCAAACGTCAGGACTTGCAAAAGAAGGTGCGCGTCCGCCGGGCGGCCAACCTGGTGCTCTTCGTGGTGGACGCCTCGTGGAGCATGGCCGCGGCCGAGCGGATGGAGGCCACCAAGGGCGCGATCATCTCGCTGCTGCACGATGCCTATCAACGTCGCGACCAGGTGGGGCTGATCGTCTTCCAGCGCGAGGACGCGCGCATCATCCTGTCGCCCACCTCCAGCGTGGAGCTGGCCCAGCAAGCCCTGCGCGACATCCCGGTCGGCGGCAAGACGCCCCTGTCGGCCGGGCTGCTGGCGGCCTATCGCGTCTGCACCCTGGCGCAACGCCGCGACCCCGAGATCGTGCCGCTGTTGATCGTCCTCACCGACGGCGCGGGCAACGTCTCCATGACCGGCATACCGCCCCAGGAAGAATCCGCGCGCATGGCCGGCATGATCCACGACAGCCACTTGCGCACGGTGGTCGTCAATATGGAGCACCCCGCGTTCGACCGCGGCCTGGCCCAGCAGCTCGCCAATCAGCTCGGCGGCCCGTGCTACAGCCTGCCGGAGCTGAAAGCCGACGCGCTGGTGCAGACGGTGAAGGGGGAGTTGCAGTTGGCGGGGAGCGGTGTTGTGAAGCGTGATGCGTGATGCGTGATGCGTGAATCTTGGGGGAGCATCTTGCGCGGAGAGTGGTCACGCAGCACGTTTCACGCAGCACGTCCCCACCGCCGCCTCCTCGCCGACCTGGCGCTCCTTGCCGTCACCGCCATCTGGGGCAGCACCTTCGTGATGGTCAAGGACGCGGTCGCGGCGTATCCGGTCTTCAGCTTCATGGCGATCCGCTTCACCTTCGCCGCGCTGGCGTTAGCGCCGTTGGTGTCTTGGCGGCGGAGACCTACCCCCCCGTCCCCCCTCCCTGCGAGGGAAGGGGGGGAGACGCTCCCCTCCCCTCGCAGGGGAGGGGCTGGGGGCGGGGTATCCGCTGCCTCTTTCCTTATCGGCCTGGCGCTCTTCGCCGGCTACGGCTTCCAGACCTCCGGCCTGCACCTGACCACGCCCGCCAAAGCCGGCTTCATCACCGGCTTGTCGGTGGTGATCGTGCCGGTGGTCGCCGCGCTGCTCCTGCGTGAAGCGCCGCGGTGGAATGCCTGGTTGGGCGTCGCGGCAGCCACGGTCGGGCTGGCGCTGTTGAGCTTGCAGGCCGACTTCTCGATCAGCCCCGGCGACCTGCTGGTGTTCGGCTGCGCGCTGGCCTTCGCCGGCCACATCTTGCTGACGGGCCGCTTCTCCCCGCGCCATGATCCGTTGCTGCTCACTTTCGGCCAGGTGATCGTGGTGGCGGTTCTGAGCGCCGGCGCCGCGTTGATCTTCGACGAGCGACCGCCGCTGACCGGCAGCGTTCTTTTCGCCGCCGCGTTCACCGGCCTGCTGGCGACCTCGACCGCGTTCGGCATCCAAACGCTGGCCCAACGGTTCACCACGACGACCCACACCGCGCTTATCTTCGCCGCCGAACCGGTCTTCGCCGCGTTGTTCAGCTTCCTGTTGATCGGGGAAACGTTGGGGCCGCGCCAACTGCTGGGGTGCGGGCTGATTCTGGCGGGGATGGTGGTGGGAGAGGTGAGGCGTGAGACGTGATGCGTGAAGCGACGTCGCTCGAGCCGGTCTCCGCGACGTACGACGCCCCGTGAACTTCAATCAATCCAGTCATTGGAGCTACATGCTCAGACTCTCGCTGCATACAATGCGGGGCAACTCGTCGTTTTGGTCAGCGGCCGTTTCAACGGGCGCAGCCTCGGCATCGAGACCGTAGACGCTGTAGGCATGGGTGAGTGCCATGAGCAGGGCGGTGTCGGCCAGTCCGTCGCGACGCATGCGGTTCAGTTCGCTGCAGACTGCTGGTCGCGGGTTCGGTTGAGTGAAGGCGGTTTCTAGCACTTCGATCTGGCGTCGGAAATCGCTGTCATCAGTCGCCGCGTGAAGTAAGCGCAACTCGCGCCGCACGTACTGCTGACCCTTGGTCAGCGACAAGGTGTGCTCGCGTTCGGCGCGTCGGGCCTGCACTTCGTGGTCGAACTGACGCTTGACCACCATGATCTGGTCGTTATAGCCTGGCGGCAGAGGTTCGGCCGGGGTGTTCGGATCACATCTCAGGGCGTTGAGGACGCGTGGGATGTCGCGGCTGATGACTTCGCCGTGCTCGTTCACCAGGTAGAGTTGCTTGTAGCTGCCCCACCGGCACAGGACGACGGTACCATGCTGACCGGCGTGGCGACCGCAGCGGATGCCATCGCTCAAAGCGGTTACGCGACCATACAGCACTGGCTGGTCTTCACGCAACTGGCGGATGATTTCTTCGGCCTCGTTGAGATCCACGAATTCATCGGCCTCATCCTCCTCGAAATGGCTGATCTCGCCCTGAGCATAGATGGTATACATGGCTTCTTCATTCAGGCGCTCGCTCGGATCCAGGATGGCTGCGTCCTCGCCAATGGTCTCATGGATCTCCCGGATGCGCTGCGCCAGGCGTTCGCGCAGCCCCAGATGGGTCTCCAGCTCGCGCTCAGGGAGGAAGTTGTAGGCGTAGATCGTGTCGTGCTCCGAACCGATGCGGTCAATGCGGCCGAAACGTTGGATCAAGCGGACCGGGTTCCAGTGCAGATCATAGTTGATGACTTTGTCGCAGTCCTGCAGGTTCAGGCCCTCGGAGAGCACATCTGTGGCGATAAGCGTCATAATCTCCGGCGTGCCTTCCGGCGGCCGCTGCTGCGGGTTGGCGCGCGGGGCAAAACGCCCTACAATCTCAGCTTTATTCTTTTCTCGGCTGTAGATGACCTCGATCGTGTGGTCGGCGCCGCTCGGGTTGAGATTGTCATACAGGTACTGTGCCGTGTCGGCATACTGCGTGAAGATCAGCCGCTTGCCGGCGCTGAGTTGCGGCTTCGCGAGCCAAGTCTTCAACGCGATCAGCTTGTCATCATCGGCCGGGGTGATCGGCGCGACCAGCGCCAACATCTCGCGCAAAATGCGGATGTCTTGCTCGATGTCCGCGCGGAGGGACGCGCCGTCGAAGTCGTGGATGTCATAGCGGCCGCTGACCTGGCCCAGCGCGTCCACCAATTCCTGCTCTTCATACTGGTCGGATTCGTAGAGCAGCGTCTGGGCGTCTTCGCCCGCAGGGACAATGCCCTGCTGCAGCGCGGCCAGGAACATCGCATGGATGCGGAGGAGGCGTTTGACCGTCTCCCGGAAGGCACAAACGCTGGACTCGAAACGCTTGAACAGCATGATCCGCATCAGGCCGCGCAGGTTGGCGCCGGCTCGCTGCAAATCCACGTAGGGTGGACGCTCCCGCTTTTGTGGCCGGACGTAGTGCCACAGGCCGTAGCGGGCATAGGTCAATTCATCAGGGTGATTTATCGTACTGAGCGCGGCGCTACGGCTGATGGAATCGTAACACAATCCGCCGGATTGTGGTTGCGCAGCCGAGCGCAATCCGCCGGATTGCGATACCGCACCATCCTCACGCGCGGCCGCACCCAGGTAGCAGCGTAGACGGTCATAGAGGCCGGCGTAGGTGTCCACGATGCTGTAAGGGATCGTGTCGAGCTTGCGCTTTGGAAAGAACTGGTGGCGACCGCCGACGATCACATACGCGCGTCGTTCGCCCTGCCGATAGGGGGCGAAGTTGTCGGGATCCACCCGTTGGTCTGTTTCGGCATCGTAGCCATACCAGCGCAGGATGTGCTGACGGGTGCGGCGGATGAGCACGTGGGCCAGGAGCGCCGGCAGGCGACGTTGGCCCTGTTCGACCAGGCCGAAGTACGCGCGCAGGTTAGGCGGGTCCACGGGCAGGTCGGTCAGGTCGCCGCGGTGGAAGAGCTGCATCTGGTTGTAGATATCCCAGACCGATTGATTGCGCGGGGTAGCGGTGAGGAGCACGCAGCGGCGGTCGCCCACGGATAGATAGCTTTGGAGCACTTTATAGCGTTGGCTGGCGGTGTTGCGGAAGTTGTGGCTTTCATCCACCAGCACGAAGTCACGCGTGGCGTACTTTTCGTCGTGCAACATCCACTCCGGGCCGTAGCGTTCATCTTCCTGCAGCAATCCCATCGAAAGCACGCGGGCGTTGAGCTGATAGGCCTCGTTATAGTGCTCCCACATCTCGACCAACGGCGCCGGGCAGATAATCAGAGAACGCGTCCGGTCGGCGCGTTCGAAGTGCTTGACGATCGCCGCGCCGATATAGGACTTGCCCAAGCCGACAACGTCCGAGACGAAGCAGCCGCCGTGGCGCCGGATCATCTTGACCGCCTGACGGACCGCGTGTTCCTGGAATTCCGCCAGCACCGCGGTGATGTCGTCGCGCCAGAGGAACTCGTCGGCTTCATCGCCGGTCAGGCGGTCGCCGACAATCTCGTAGAGCGCCTTGAGGTAGACTTCATAAGGCGTGACCTGGGCCAGCGGCCAGGACTGGCGCAGCTCCTGCATCAGGTTAGGCTCGAAATCCTGGGCTTCGCGCCACAGGTCCTCGAACCAGCGCGTCAACGCGTCATGGTTGTCGTTGCCATGCACGACCACATTAAGCTCGGTATTGGTCGCGATGCCGGAGAGGGTGAAGTTGCTGGAGCCGACGACGGCAACCCCCAGTTCGTTGCGTGGCACCGGGCGACCGGCGGCATCGAACAGCGGGCCATAGTCGAAGATGTACGCCTTGGCGTGCAGCCGGCCGCGGGTGTAGACGCGCACCTTGAGCTTGCCCGCCTCGATCAGTCGCACCAGCGATCCCACCAGGCGCTCGGCGCGGTCGGTCTGGTCGAGCAGCGCGGCGGTTTGACCGATGGCCTGGGCTGTGATGGCTGCGGCGGCCTGACGCGCGGTGAGGTTTGGGAAGGCCAACGCCTCGGCGGAGTCGGCTACCTGATCCAGCCGGCGATAGCCCTCGGCGATCTGCTCGATGGTCTGCCGGCTGGAGGTGTTGCCGATCAGCAGACGTAGCTCAGCCACGTTGTCGAGGACGTCGGCCACGGCCTCCAAGCCCGAGAGGAAGAAGTAGCCGACCGCGAACTTGGCGGCCTGTGCGCCGGGTAGCTCAATCCGGATATGGTCAATCAGCGTCCGGTTGCGGTTGTCAATGATGTCGTTGGGCATGGGGTGTCTCATTGTGCCAGACCCAAAAGGTTTCGGAAACCCCACAGGTCTGGCCTTCTTACCGAATGAACCTGTTCAGTTGCTCGACCAAGAGGTGAACGGTGGTCGAGGGGTTATCGAACGCCGGATTAGGCGGGTCGCGCTGGGCCAACAACCGGTGCGCGTTGCGGATGGCGTCTGCCTGCCGGCCCTCCAGTTCCGCGTACATCCTCTCGCTATTCTTCACATAGGGGCGCCCAAGTAACTTGCTCAGCTTAGTGATATAGTCGCGGCGGGAGATAGCCGTGTCGTGGTAATTGAAGTGCAACAAGTACCACAACTCAAAGGCCTCGTTCGAGTAAGCCACGTGAAGGCCGCTATTCCCCGCCAACTCAACAGCAGCGTTGAAATTCTGCGTCGGAAAGTCGTCGCGATCGAACACACACCAGACCTGGTCATAGTCATCATCCTGACGTAACTCCAGGGCCTTTTTCACCAAGTTGAGTGTGTTGTCACCCAACCCGCGAACGTCCACTACATCCCTCGGCACGCGGAAGCTGCGGAAGTAGTTTGGCTCGGTCTTCTCTCCCTCACAGACAATCAAGAACCGCTGGCGGACTTCTCGGAAATTGATTCGACGGCGGAGACTGCCGCAGGCATCTCGCGTTGGGGCAGTGCGCTTGCTCACGGTTCGTCGCTCGCAATCCGCCCCAGATCGCCCACGTATGGAATGGCGCCGTACTTACCGCGGATGTAATCGCGGCCAAAGGAAGCGTCGTTGCGCACGCGGAATTCAGCCAGGGAATAGAGCTGCGTGGCGCCCTGGCGATCCTTCTCGGTGAACCATACCTGGTCACGACGGAGGAAGCGGCGGTCGAGCAGATTGGCGTCTTGTGTCGTGAAGACGAGCTGCGCATGATGCGGGTTGCTCTGCGGCGAGTTGAACAGCTCGATGATCGCCTGTGTGATCAAGGGATGCAGCCGCGCATCCAACTCATCCACAACCAAAAGTTGGCCGTTGTGAAATGCCTCGATCAACGGCCCTGCGATAGAGAAGAGCTTTTTCGTTCCCTCTGATTCGTGTTCATCCAGGTTGAATACTTCGACAGCCGCAGATGCGCCTTCCGCATCGAAGGCTGAGTGGATGGTCTTGATGGACAAAACCTCTTGGTCGTCCCCTTTTTGCACCCGGCTGAACTCATAGAACGCTTTCTGTAGTACTTCCCTGACGACCCGCAGTTCGCTGGACGCACCCGGCGGAAGTTTAGATAATGGGTCGGATTCCAAAGGCGCTCTCTCAACGCGGAGACCAGCAATGCCGAGGTCAAGTCTCTGCACAAATTCGGTGATCTGGTCTCGCAGTTCCGGGCGTTGCAGCGCGAGCATGGTGAAGAGGCGCATGCTGGTGTCGTCCAGACCGGAGGCCAACTGCATCTTGGTGCGGAACCAGCCGACCACTTTCTGGGCTACCGCGCTGTTGAACTGCGCAGCCACCGACAGCAGGAGCGCATTCGGCCGCGTCTTCTCGGCCAGCTCTCTGCCTTCCCGAAAGCCGTCGCCAAAAGTGAACTGCTCCTGGCGGCGCTCAAATAGCCGGGCTTCGCGCGTTGTCGGGACGTAGAACAGCCACTCGGATCCCACTCGCTCGTTGGTGACTTCGAAGCCGTAGCGATAGCGCGTGCCATCCAACATGAAAACAATCTGGAAGTACGACGGCAGCCCCGACGTTGTGGTGCTTAATCGGAAGCGTTCAACTTCAATCCCTCCGGTGGGTTGGGTGCCGCCTGCTGAACGCAACACCAGGTCGCGCATGACCCGCATCGCCCGCACCAGGTTGCTCTTGCCGCTGGCGTTGGCGCCGTAGACGGCCGCGCTGGTCAGCAGCCGCAGGTTGCGCCCGGCGTCGAAGATGTTGTTCTCGTCGAGCTGTTTGTCCTGCGACCGCAGATTGGCCGCCACCATGCTCAGGGTGACAGGGTCGCGGAAGGAGCGGTAGTTGCCGACGCAAAATTCGATCAACATGGGGGCCTCTTGCGGTCGTGAAGATGAAGTATTTGTGAGTTCTTCACGTGCATGCCGATCATACACCTATATCACCAGAATGTCAAGAGGGAATTTGTGGCTTTTTCGCAAAACATCGAATTTCACGCCATGACGACCTCGTACAACGCCGCGACCCGCGCGTCAAGCTCCCGCTCGATCGCCGCCACCCGCGTGGCAGACTCCGCCGGCAGCGGATAGCCGTGCGCGGCGAACTCCGCCAGGATGGCATCCACCAGCCGGACGAACTCCTGCTGTTCCGCCAGGGAAATGGGCGCGATGGGCAACTGCTTCCAGTCGTCAGGGTAAAGCTGAATCTTGTGCCTTCGACGATGTGCAAGCCAGTCGCGAACATAAGCCGAGTTCATGACAGCCACAAGGTACTTTGGCCGAAACTGCGCCGACAGTTTTTCACGATCCTCACGGTCGCCCGTCGGGTCTTGCCAACGGTACTTGGTTGTCTTCTCGATTGATCGATTGACTACGCCCTGGAGATAGTACCAGGGCACGAATGAGTAAAGCCCATCCGTATGATGAAGTTGTTGGTTATCATAGGCGACCTCAGGCGTGTGCGATACCTTCACAGCTATCAATTTCTCGGGAGACTCATAGATCTCTGGAAAGGTGAGACGACGAAACATGGAAGGCGCACGCTCCGTGCCCCATTCTAAGTACCGCACCCGAATCGCGCTCCACTTATCCACATCCCTACCCTGCACAAAAGCCTTCGGATGTTGGGAATCTCCAACTTCGGATATGAGTTCGTCAGTAGTAAATGAACCGCGATACCGACGTTCATCTGCGTTTATGACCATTCCAACGCTAATGTAGCAGATCATCTCGAGCGGCACCGAAGAAACATCAGAAACCCCTGGCTTTCGCCCATCGAGACGAAATAGAGCGGATCCGAATTCCTTTTGTGGCGCGATCGACAACGCCTGGACGTTGTCCTCGAAATCCTCCGCCCTCTCCCCCCACCGCCGGAACCGTCGCGGCATGCGCGCGTCGTCCGGCGCGGTCTTGGCGAAGTGCAGGATGGTGTTGTTGACCCCGGCCTTGAACAGCGGAATTTCGGAGCAGAAGTCCAGCCGCTCGATGCGCGATTGGGTCAGGAAGAACTCGTGCGATTTGACGGCGTATTTGGCCGCGTTGTACGCGTCGGGGATGATGAAGGCCATCTGCCCGTCCCGCCGCAGCAGTTGGTGGCCGCGCTCCAGGAAGGGGATGTAGAGGTCCCACTTCTCGTGCAGCGTCTTGTAGATGCCGCTGGCCTTCAGGGCTGCGCGGTACGCCTGCCACTTCTGGATCTCAGCTTGCCGGCGCTCTTCATTGGCGATGTGCCGGAACGGGGCGTCGGCGCGCACGTAGGGCGGGTTCGCGACCACGATGTGGAAGCCGCCGGCCGCGAAGACCTCGGCGAATTCGACGGCCCAGTCGAAGCCGGCCCTCCCCAACCCCTCTCCCGCTGCGCGGGACGCAGGCAGCCCTGCGATGGGCGGGGGGGCAGGGGCAGCCGGACGCGCCCAGGCGGCGATCTGCGCGCGCTGGGCCGCGATCCGGTCGCGCAGGGCCAGCTTCTCGCTGCCGTGGGCCATCAGGTAGTCGGCCTTCGACCGCAGAAACTCCTCGATCTGCTGTTGGCGGAACAGGTCGGGCTGGAGTCCGCCGGACGGATCGGGCGCGGTGAGGCTGTCGCCGACTTCGATCTTGAAGTCGAGGTTCGGCAACGGGGGAGGACTGTCGCCCTCGAAGTCCACGGCCAACGAGAGCCACAACCGCAGTCGGGCGATGTTGACGGCGAATGAGTCAATGTCTACGCCGTAGAGGTTGTTCTGGATGATCTCTAACTTGCGACCGTAGACCGATAGGGGGTCAATGTGCCGCGTGGCAAACAGGCAGGCGCGGAGATCCAGCAGTTCGTGCAACATGCCCAGCAGGTACGCGCCGCTGCCGCACGCCAAATCTACCACTTTGACCGCGCGCAGTGCCTCCAACACCGCCTCGGGATTGCGCAGTCCGGCCGGATCGTGCTCATCCACAAATTTCTCGATAGCGGCCGCGGTCTCAGTCGGCAGCACTGCCCGCAAATAGCCCTTCAGCGCCTCCCGGCACATGAACGCGACCACCGGCTTGTGGGTGTAGTAGCTGCCCGTTTCGTGCCGCCCCGTCACCAACTCCTCGAAGACGCTGCCCAGCATTTCGGGATCCACCGCGACTTCGACGTCCAGCGGCGTGCTCTCGGTCACGGTGAAGTTGAAGCGGTCGAAGAGTTCACCCAGGATGGCCGCGAAGCAGTCGTCGGGCACGACCAGATCGGGATTACGATCGTCGGTATCTTCCTCGAACAGACCGCCGTTCAGGTAAGGCACCTGGCCGATGACTGCTTCGACGGGCCCGCCCGACCGGATGCCGACCACGTTGACTTCATTCGGCGTGTTGAGACCGGTGAAGAAGAGCACCCGCAACCGGTCGCGGTAGAAGTTCGGCTCCGTGCCAGTGTAATCGCGTTGCGCCGCGCGCTCTCGCTGATACGCCTGCCACAAAGCAGACAGATAGTCGGTCTCGCCGGCAATCCTGAGCCAGCCTTTCTTTTGGATGAAGGCGATGAACATCAGGCGATTGAAGAGCCGTTGCGTAAAGAGCCGCTTGCGGTCGGCGTCGGCGAAACCGGTGATGCGGCCCTCGACGCGGTCGAAGACGCGGTGGTACTCCTCGAAGAATTTCTGGGTCACCGCCTCGACGTTGAACGCCTCGTCGTGTTGCGCCTGGATTGCCAGCGGAGAAAGCCCGAAGAGATCCCCTGGCACTGCTGCGATGTCCAACAACGCCATGCGCTCGGCGGCTGTGCGCAGCCGCTCGTTTGGCCCCACTGCGATGCGGCGCTGAATGCGTCGTGTGGTCTTCTCGCGATCAGGCCGCACGTTGACGAAGTGCCAATGCCGCTCGGCGGGGTCGCTGAAAACGAAAAGCGCGTAGGGGTGATCGGGGAGAAGCTGGCCGATGACTTGCCGCTCGGCGCTCAGCGACAGAGGAAAAGCCCAACTGGCCCCTTTGTCTGCCAGCTTGATGAAGATGACATCGAAGGCGCCGAAAGTAGATTCGTAGCGGGCAAGGAGGAGCGGCGGGCTTGCCAGTGCGGTGCGCACAGTGTCGGGCCAGCCGCGATCCGAAAGAGGCTGGGCGGCGCGATCGTAATTCAGCTCGGTCCAGAAGAGTTGCTTAGCGGCTTGCAAGCCGTCCGTGGGAAGCCGGCCGAGTAAGCTGTAGACACGCTGCACAGTATCGGCTGCCACTGAATCTCTCCTCGATGAAGAACAGAGGCTAGGCCGTCCCAGTCAGTCCGATTGGGGCAACCCATGATGGTATACTGATGTTGCCAGGGTGCCCCTTGCTCTGGCCGAAGCCTCGGACTGGTCAGATCCGCGAGGCTGTTGATTGGGTGGAAACGGGACTTGGTTTCTGACCGTGGATTATATCACGATGGACGGGGGGTGACAAACGGCCCCTTCACCCGCGATCCCTCTTCCCCGCTGTAGCGGTAGCGAGGGAACGGTTATCGGTGCGGGGGAAGGGGGCGCGGTGGGCGCGACGCGGCCGGTGTAATGAGGGACAGTGTGGTGTACGGTGAGGCGACAAATGGGCCACAAGTCGGCCCTTGCACCGGCAATCAACCAGAACGGTCAATGGCCCCAGGAATCTTGCTGACCCGATTCTAATACCGCGCGGCGGTTACGTCAAAAATTACATCGGAACTGCTCGATCCCCTGACTCTTGACCTCTGCCTTTTCGTCCAATCCCAGTAAAGCTACAAAACTGCGCCAAAAAACTCTTGACAGCGCCGCGTATCTGTGGTAGATTATTCTTAATCCAGTCAGTGGAGGTGGATGGCCGTAGGCCATCGGGGAAGCGCCCGTTTGGGCGCTTTTCTTTTCTACGGCAACAGCTTCGTGCCGTATTCCTCGATTTGCCCTGTACGCCAACTGCGATGATACTTGCTCTGCCGCAGGATGGCGCAAATCCGATCCCCAAAGACGTCACTCCAGCGCGCCAGGCTTATCCATCAACTCGATAAGGTTGCTGAATGGGGAGCGATAGCCCGCCCGTATCATGCGCGTGAGGAGAGCATTGGCTTCGGTCAGGGTCAGTACCCCGGCTCGAACGGCCATGGTGAGCGCGCCGAGTGTGCCGGCACCGAGCACCTTCAAATTGTCAGCGGCCTTACGGGCGCGATCATCGTCGCTCAACAGCGCCCAACCGCGAACGACGGCAATTGCCAGACACGAAGCCTCGCCGTGATGGAGCGCTTTCGGAAGGCGGCCGAATAGACGCCGCTCGTCGTCCCCCTCCAAAGAGGTCAACTTAAGCCAGCCATCCGCGGCCAGAGGATACAGGTGCGCTTCGATGCCGGCGTAGAAGTCGCACCCCTCGGCCAGGCCGTCCTGAATCTCAGCGTAGACCTCGGTCGTGGTATAGACCTCGCCCAGCAGATCACGCAATAGATCCAGGCGGCCCACGGCGGCGAAGTTCGAAAGGATCGTCGTGTTGGCGATGACCTTCATCGGGCCTTCCGATCAGCCAGAATATGTTCCATGGCCGCGATTTCGCGCTGCGCCTCGTCGGCGTTGGCCGGTCCCAATCGCAGCCGAACGCCGCGTTGTACGAGCAGCGCCTTCATCCGGTCAAAGCTCAAGCCCGCCAGGTGCGCGGCCCTGGCCAGCGAAATGTCCTCGGTCTGATAGCGGTAGACGGCCAGTTCCACGCGCAACTGCGGCCTCTGGTCGAGCAGCGAGTACAACGCGTCTTGGATGACAGCGTCCTGACTAGGATAGAGCCGGGCGTCTACCAAAGTTTGCGCCTGTAGCATACGCTTTCCCCCTTGAATTCGATGGGCCGGCAGGCGTGTTAGCTCCCGCCAAGAAACCCGATATTTCGGACATTTCGAGCCCCTCGCAACCGGTCGCTCGGTGGCTCCGAAGATTCATAAGTATCAAGAGGCCACTGATGAAACAAGGTGTTCGCCCGGAATGATCCGCACGTCCACAATCGCCCCCAAAGCATCGGCGTACCTGCGGATCATACTCAGACTATGGCCCATGTAAGAGGGATTCTCCAGGCGAGCGACCGCCTGCTGCTTCGTGCCCAACATCTCAGCGACCTGTTGCTGCGTCAGGCCTCGTGCTCCTCGTAAAGCAGCCAACTGGAGTGCGATATCCCATGCTCGCTCCGCTTCGGCAAAGCGCTTGCGAAATTCAGGGTCTTGTAGCTTGCGTTCCAGGTATTGATCGAAGTTGGTCTGATTCTCCATCATTTTCTCCCCTTCTGACATACTATCGGTCAGCGCGCCGGCCCAGGTGGTCACTCATGCGCCGTCGGGCAAGCGCCAACTCATCCTGCGGCGTCTTGCGTGATTTCTTGACAAAGCACCGCACCGCGATGATCCGGCGTCCGTACTGAAAGAACCAGAGCACCCTGGCGATGTCTTTGTGCCCCACGCGCAGTTCAAACAGTCCCTCGCCAATGGGCAGACACAGCGGCGGCCGATGGTTTTCTCTGTGCTTCAGTTTGTCGAGCCCGGCGGTTAGCAGCGCGTGCAAGACAGGCGATTATGCTTCGACGGCTTCCAATTCGTCCTCAACAACCGTCTGACCATTGGCAGTCTCATAAAACTCAATCGAGAACTCCAATATCGCCCCCTTCTCTCTGCCGACAGGGCTAGAATACAACAATTGTGTGATATTGTCAACCTGTCGGGGCGCACGCTAGCCGGTTTCAATCGGCTTTCACCCATCTGAGCCGGGCATTTTTACGCAGCATCCCTGTGAGACAACGCTCGGCAGCTTTAACTCGCACGCAGCGCGGTTAGCTGCAAAGCGGGGGCCGGCCGCGCCTTCTTTAGCGTGCGACCGATCTCTACGTCCGACCGCTCGCGGCCCTCGCCGATCTGGCGCCAATGGGCTGCTCTTTGCGCCAGCTCTACGCCGTCCCCTTGATCCCAATTGTAAAGCGTGGCCGGGTCGAAGTCAGCGCCATCGGGCCACACCAGTGTATGCACCTCTGGGTCCAGACGGACTTGATTGAAGAAGTCCAGATTGCGCAACGGCGCGTAGTAGTAACCGGACAGCATCGGCGCAAAGTTGATGGTACGTTCGCCGCCATCGTCAAAGGTGATCCGCAAGGTATGCGGCCCTACGATCACGAAACCCGTCACATTGACCATCAGATGCGTCATGTTCTGTTACTCCTCTCGTTTCAATGGCGGCACCTTCTTAACTGGCTCGCCAGCATTCGCGAGACGCCAATCTTCCAGCAATTCGCTCTGGTAAAGCTCGATCCATGCTTCCACCAAACGCTGTTGACGGCGCGGCAGTGACCCAGCTAGAAGCTCACCGGTAATTGAATCAGTAGGTGCATAAACACCTTTACTTCGGCCACCCGGGTGTAAGATTCAACGGACTTCTCAAGCCGGAACCGACCGGCATCTTTCCCCTCGATGCAGCAAGTATACCCTATGTCCCTCTCTGGTCAACCGGACCCGCGTCGGAAATGCGCAGGTGTTTCCCCCAGGATTGCCGGAAAGCCCAACCTGGTGTATGCTTGAGACGCCTTGAAGATTGTTATTGCTTGCTTCCAGCTTCCAGCATCGAGGTGTACCCGTGACGTTCAATCAATTCTGGCGTGTTCCGGCGCGGGCCGGCAAACGGCTCTTCCGCATTGACCTGGCTCTGGTCCCGCTGGTGCTGGTGGCCGTGGTGGGGGGGTGGGAGCTGCTGGTGCGCTGGCGGGGCTACCCGGCGTTCTTTCTGCCCGGCCCGGCCCGCGTGGGGGCGCGCTTCGTCAGCCTGCTGGCCGACGGCACGCTGCTGATGCACACGCGCATGACCCTGTTCGAGATTTTCGGCGGGCTGGCGTTGGGGCTGACCGTCGCCACGGTCATCGGCTACGGGGTGGCGAAGTCGCCGCTGCTGGAGCGCATCCTCTCGCCCTACATCGTCGCGTCGCAGGCCATCCCCATCGTCGCCCTGGCCCCGCTGCTGGTGGTCTGGTTCGGGTTCGGCTGGGTGTCGAAGGTGCTCGTCTGCAGCCTGACGGTCTTCTTCCCCGCGCTGGTCAACACCGTCGTCGGCATCCGCTCGGTGGAGCCGGACTTGCGCGCGCTGATGCGCTCGTTGCAGGCCAGCCGGTGGCAGACCTTCACGATGCTCGAAGTGCCCGCGGCGCTGCCCGTGTTCTTCGGCGGCCTGAAGGTAGCGGTCACGTTAGCCGTGATTGGCGCGGTGGTGGGCGAGTTCGTGGGCGCCGACCGGGGGCTGGGCTTCCTCATCAACCTGGCACGCGGCCTCCTGGATACCCCGATGCTCTTCGTGGCACTCTTCACCCTGGTCTTCATCGCCCTGGCGCTCTACTCGACCGTCGCTCTGGTGGAATACGTGGTCCTGCGCTGGCGACGGGCTGTGTGACGCCCCCTGCTCTATTGCACCAGGAATTCTTATGAATGATATGCTGCAGAACCATCGGCGCATCGTGATCTACCTGATCGCCTCGAATTTTCTGATGTACTTCGGCTTCCAGGTCTGGCAGACGATGTTCAACAACTACGCCGTCGAGACGGTCGGCGTCGGCCCGGCGAGCATCGGGCTGATCCAGGCGCTCCGCGAGGTGCCCGGTCTGCTGGGACTGTTGATCGGCGTGCTGGCGCTCTACCTGTCCGAAATCCGCATCATGGCGGCGAGCGTGATTTTGTTGGGCGTGGGGATGATCTTCACGGGGCAGGCGAACAGCGTGCCCGCGCTGCTGATCGCCACCGTGGTGATGAGCCTCGGCTTCCATTTCTTTATGCCCAGCAGCAACTCGGTGGTCTTGATGGCGGTGAAGACCGGGGAGACTCCCAAAACGCTCGGCCAATTGGGCAGCCTGTCTTCGATCGCGTCGGTGGTGGGAACCGCGGGCGTCTTCCTGCTGGCGAGCCGGCTGGGCTACCGGACGCTCTTCATCGGCGTCGGCGTGCTGGCGGTGATCGGGGGCCTGCTGCTGATCCCGTTGGGCAACGTGGGGGACGGTCTGCCGCCCGGCCGCAAGCTGATCCTGCGCCGGCGCTACTGGCTCTACTACACTCTCTCGTTCCTGTTGGGCAGCCGCCGGCACATTTTCACGACCTTCGCCATCTTCCTGCTGGTGCGCGTGTACGGCATCAGCATCCAGACCACCGCGCTGCTCTACCTGGTCAACAGCGTGATCAACATCTTCACCCTACGATTGGCCGGGCAACTGGTGGGCCGGCTGGGCGAACGGGTGGCGTTGAGCATCGCGTTCGCCTCGCTGGCCTTCATCTTCCTGGGCTATGCTTTCATCGCCTATCTGCCGGTTTTGTTCCTGCTCTTCGTGCTCGATAACGTCCTCTTCGGCTTCAACCTGGCGTTGACGACCTATTTCCAGAAGATCGCGGCGACGCCGGAGGAGATCACCAGCAACCTCTCGGCCGAGCAGGCCATCAACCACATCGCGGCGATCCTGATCCCGATCCTCGGCGGCGCGGCCTGGGAGCTCTTCGGCCCCCGCGCACCCTTCCTGGTGGGCGTCGTCATCGTGCTGATCGCGCTGGCCTTGACGCAGCTCATCCGCACGCCGGCCGCGCCAGCAACGGAACGTCTGTCATTTTGACAGGGCTTACGCAGTCAAACAGACCCAGGGGTTGAAAACCGCCTGTCTGAAGCTGAAAAGTGGCCTCAGCCACTTACCGCAGGCCCTGCGGGGCCTTTTCAGATTCAGCCGGTGGGTTTCCAACCACCGGTCTCTGGGCAACTGCGCAACTCCTGTCAGTTTGAGAGGACTTCCATCGCCACCGACAAACTCGCCAGATCCCCCACGCTTTCCCCCAGCCCCGCGGGCACGATCTGGCAGACGGCCAGGGCGATGGGCAGCGCTTCCTCTTGCAGCGTGCGGAGCGTGACCGGCTCCAGCAGCGACCGCTGGCGGCCGTAGATGCTGCCGATGACGATGCGTTCGGGGTTGAGGATGTCCACCAGGAGCGCCAGCCCGCGGCCGAGCTGACGGCCAACGATCTCGAACAGCTCCCGCGCCAGCGGATCGCCGGCTTGCGCGGCCAGGCCGACCGCCTCCGCCGTCACCCCCGGCAGATCGGCGGCCGTGGGGCAGAAGGCGGGAGGCTGGCCCGCGGCCAATCGCTCCGCGGCCAGACGGCAGCCAAGCTGCGCGATCCCGCCGCCGCTGCAGAAGCCCTCGAACGAGCCGGCCTTACCGTAGCCCACCGGGCCGTCGTGCTCCAGCCGCACGTGCCCCACCTCGCCCGCCATGTCGTTCGTGCCGGAGTAGAGCCGGCCGTCGAGGATCAGCCCCGCGCCCATGCCGGTGCCGAAGGTGAGGAAGACCATGTTGCGGCAGCCGCGGCCCGCGCCCCATCGCCACTCGGCCAGGGCGCAGGCGTTGGCGTCGTTCTGGAGCGCCACGGCCGCGGCGAACCGCTCGCGCAGCGGCGTCACCACGTCGGTGCGATCCCAATTGGGCAGGTTCGGCGGCGAGAGGATCAGCCCTGCGCGGCTGTCGAGCGGCCCGCCGCAACTGACGCCGATCGCGGCCGGCCGCTCCGCGGGATGCTCGGTGATCAGGGCGGCCAGGGCTGCGACGATCTCGGCCATCGTCGCAGCAGGCGTGGGCCGGGTGGCGAAGCGCCGCTTGGCGATCACCCGCACGCCGTCCCCTTCCAGCCGCCCCAGGCACACCGCGCTCTTCGTGCCGCCGATGTCAACACCGGCTAAAGTAGTCATTGGGTAAAGAACTCCTGCTCCACCATCGTACATACGGCATGGTAGATCGCCAGGTGGCGCTCCTGGATGTCGGGGGTGCAATCCGAAGGCACGCGAATCGCCACGTCGCAACAAGGCAGCATCGCGCCGCCGCTGCGACCGGTCAGGCCCACGGTGCGCAGTCCCAACGTGCGGCCCACTTGCAGCGCGTGGATCACATTCCTGGCGTTGCCGGAAGTGCTGATGCCCCATACGACATCGCCGGGCCGACCGTAACCGAAGACCTGCTGAGCGTAGGCCATATCCGCGGCGACGTCATTGGCGAAGGCCGAGATCAACGAAGTCTGGCTGACCAGGGAGATGGCCGGGAGCGCGCCCTGGAGGTGATCGGCCAGGTAGGCGCCGTCGGCGGGGTTAGCGGCGACGAGCCTGGCGCGCACGTCGGCGGACACGGGCCGGCGGAGCATGAAGCCCTTCATCAGTTCGCCGACGATGTGTTCGCTGTCGGCCGCGCTGCCGCCGTTGCCGCACACCAGCAGCTTGCCGCCGCCCTGGAAGCTGGCTACTAGAAGCTCGAAGGCGCTCGCGATCTGGGGCCGGCAGGGCGCCAGGTCGGGGTAACGGGCGATTAGTGTTTCAAGGGTTTCCATTACTTGATCCCTTTGTGAGCAGTAGGCCGCGGCGTGCCACCAGCGAAGAGTCTCATCATGTCACTCTGAGCGGGTTAACAGCGAGCAGTAGGCCGCAGCGTGCCACCAGCGAAGAGTCTCATCATGTCACTCTGAGCGGGTTAACGGCGAGCAGTAGGCCGCGGCGTGCCACCAGCGAAGAGTCTCATCATGTCACTCTGAGCGGGTTAACAGCGAGCAGTAGGCCGCGGCGTGCCACCAGCGAAGAGTCTCAACGCGGCATGTAAGGAGATTCTTCGCTGGTTTCACGCCGTAACGCGAGGTCCGGGGCAAGCCCGCTCAGAATGACAAGATCGGTTCCTCCACCAACAACGCCGCCCCCACCAACGTCTCCGCGCCGCCCAGACGGGAGAACGCCAGCCGGGCGCGATCCTTGAAGATGGGTGGCAGAAAGCGGGCCAGGGCCGGCTCGATCTCCCGCCGCAGCGCGGCTTCGGCCCGCGCCAGCCCGCCGCCGAGCACCACCACCTCGGGATCGAGCAGGATGATGGCGTTGGCGATGCCCAGCGCCAGATGCGTGAAGGCTCGGTCGAGGATCGCCTGCCCGCGGCCATCGCCGGCGGCCGCCGCGGCTACGACCTGTTCGGCGTCCATTGCCGCCGCGTCCCCGAACGCCGCGCGGCCGTCGCGCGCGATGGCCCAGCCCGAGGCCAGGCTCTCCACGCAGCCGCGCTTTCCGCATGTACACTCCGGGCCGTCAGGCAGCACGGTGAGGTGGCCGAACTCGGCCGCCAGCCCTCCGCCGCGGTAGACCCGTCCATCCGCGATGATGCCCGCGCCGACGCCGGTGCTCACCTGTACATAGAGCATGTCCCGCGCGCCCCGGCCGGCCCCGAAGCGCCACTCGCCCAGCGCGGCGGCGTTGCCATCATTGTCCATGAACGCGGGCAGGCCGAACGTAGCCGAGAGCCGGGCGGGCAGGTCAAAGCCATCCCACGCAGCCACGTGCATCGAGCGCAGCACCGTGCGCCGGTCGCGGCTGACCGGGCCGCCGAAGCTGATGCCGATTCCTGCGACCGCGGCGGCCGGCTGACGACGGAGCGACTCGCGGGCGGCTGCGGCCATCGCGTCCAGACAGGCCGCCGCGCCGGCCGCGGCCGGCGTGGCCGTCCGCACGGGGGAGAGCACGTCGCCGGTGGCAACGTTCACCACTGCCGCGGCCAGCTTCGTGCCGCCGAAGTCCAGGGCGAGAACGTAGCGTGGTGCCGGCATCAGTTTTCTCTCAGCGCCACCGTCAGCACGTGGTCAATGACCATGTGCGCGTCCTCGACCTGCTCCATGCTATCCGACGGCACGACCAGGCAGATGTCCACCAGGTTCACCAGCTTACCGCCCGCGAAGCCGGTCAGGCCGATGGTCGTCAGCCCCAGGCCGCGGCCGACTTCGACCGCTCGAAGGACGTTGGGCGAATTGCCGCTGCCGCTGATGGCGATTGCCACGTCGCCGGCCTCGGCCAACGTAGCCAACGGCTCGGCGAAGACGCGGTCATAGCCCTCGTCGTTGGCGTAGGCCGAGAAGGTAGGCATGTTGTCGTTCAGCGCGATCACGCGCAGCCGCGGCCGACCGCCGCGCACCGTGTTCTTGCCGAAGTCGCACGCCATGTGCGAGCCGGTGGCCGCGCTGCCGCCGTTGCCGAAGATGAAGACGCGGCGGCCCTCGGTGCGCGCCTGCCGGAGCGTTGCCAGGATCTGCAGCAGCGGCTCGCGCGGGAGCGCGGTCAGCGTGCGGCCCAGGCCCGCCAGGTAGGTTTCGATCGTGGTCGCGTCGGGTGTCGGGGTGCTTGTGTTCATGTGACTCCTATGTTAGACTCGATGATAGTTCGCAGCCCATCTGCGAGAAAGGACCAAGCCATGCGCAAACTTGTGACGATTCAGGTCATCAAAGAACTGGAGCCGATCCCCAACGCCGATCGTATCTTGCTGGCGCGCTTCGAGGAGATCGGCTGGCAGTGCGTAGTTGCCACGGCCGACGGGTTCAGCGTCGGCGACTTCGCCGTCTTCCTGGAAGTAGACAGCTTGGTGGACGCTACGCAGCCGCGCTTTGCGTTCATGGCGACCTACAAGGGCCGGGTGCGCACTGTTCGTCTGCGCGGCGTGCTGTCGCAGGGCCTGGCGTTGCCGCTGGCGAAGTTTCCCGAGTTGGCAGGGCTGGCGCTCTCCAGCGGTCTCGACGTTACGACCGCGCTCGGCGTCCAGCAATACGTCCCGCCGGAGCCGGTTTCGGTCGGCGGAGACGCGCTCGGCCACTTTCCGGGTTTCATCCCGAGGACCGACGAGCTACGGGTGCAGGCTTACCCCGGCGTGTTGGACGAGCTGGTTGGTCTGCCCGCGGTGGCGACGATCAAGTGCGACGGCGCCAGCGGCACGGTCTATCGCTGGGATGGGCACTTCGGCGTCTGCTCGCGCAACCTGGAGATGAAGGATACCCCGGAAAACGCTTTTTGGAAAGTTGCGCGCAAGTACGATTTGGCCGACCGGGTGCCGGAGGGTTACGCGGTACAGTTCGAGGCATGCGGCGAGGGCATCCAGAAGAACCGCCTGGGTCTGAGGGGAGTGGATGGCTTTGCCTTCAACGTCTACCACATCCCCGGCGGACGCTATCTCGACCACGAGGAGGCCAGGGCCTTTGTCGCGACGCTCGGGCTGCCGGTCGTGCCCGAGGCGTGTCGCTGGGAGAGCTTCGACACAACGCTGCCGGAGCTGCTGGAGTTGGCCCAGGGTGTCTACGCGGGGACGCGCAACCAGCGAGAGGGCATAGTAGTTCGTCCGCTGCAGGAACGCTACTCGCCGACCCTCGTCGGACGGCTGAGCTTCAAGGTGCTGAATAACGCGTTTTTGTTGGCAGAGGAGTAAACTATTCCTCTTTTGAGCGACTCATTACCCGACACACGTAGCATAGCCCCTTGTGGGCGTCCTGACGGGCTGAGGCAGCGTTGTCGGCGGGCACAAGGCCCTATGCTACGGCGCTATGTCGGGTAGTGAGTTTGAGCGATGGGACGCGTCGGTCAAGTTGGTGAAATTTGAAGCTGCCTCTGTCCGGTGATATACTATTTCACAATCTTCAGCAGCGAGGGTGCATGAACTTATTCCGCAGCTCTCAACGTGCCGGGGGATCGCCGCTCTCCCGTCGTCGGTTCCTCCACCTGGCCGGGGCGGCTGCGGCAGGCGCAACCCTGGCCGCATGTGGGTCCATCCCCTCGACGCAGCCCGCCCAGCGCAAAGGCCAGGGCGAGAAGGCGCAACTCGTCTATCAGGATTGGCGCACCGACTGGTTTCCGCCGATGGCTCGGCAGATGCTCGACCAGTTCCACGCCACCCATCCCAACATCCAGGTTTTCTACACGATTGACCCGCCCTCGGAGAACTTCGAGGAGAAGATGTTGGCCGACTTCCAGGCCGGCACGATGGCCGACGTTTTCGCGGGCTGCTGCTCTTTCTTTCCGGTCTGGGCGCAAAAGGGCTACACCCTTGACCTGCGTCCCTACGTGCAAGCTGATCTGGATCGCGCGACTTTGGATGACTGGGATCGAGCGCAATATCACGCCTTCTTCACGGCCGACGGCAAGCAGTACGGCCTGCCGAAGTATCACGGCGCGTTGGCGCTCTACTACAACAAGGATATCTTCGACCGTTACGGCGTGTCCTACCCGGACGCCTCCTGGGATCACGACGCCTACCTGGCCGCCATGAAGCGGCTGACCCGTGATCAGGACGGCGACGGCAAAACTGATCTGTGGGGCAGCATGATTGACGTCGGCTGGGAGCGCATCCAGGTCCACGTCAACGCCTGGGGCGGCCGTTTTGCCGATCTGGCCGATCCAACCCGCTGTCTGATGGGTGAGCCGCCGGCCTTGGAGGCCCTGGAATGGCTGCGCGCCCGGATGTGGGACGACAAGGTCATGCCGACCGCGCTGGATATCCAGAACATCGGCACGCGCCAGGCGTTCGTCGCCGGGCAGTTGGCGATGGTCGAAGATGGCTCGTGGGCGCTGAAGGACATCCTCGCCAGCGCGAGCTTTCGGTTCGGCGTCGCGTCGTTCCCCGCCGGCCCCGCACGCCGCGCCACCCTGGCGACCACCGACGGCTTCGGCATCTTTGCGGGCACGAAGCACCCCGAAGCCGCCTGGGAGCTGCTTAAGTTCCTCATCAGCCAGGATTACGGCCGGGCTATGGCGCGTGCCCACTTCCTGCAACCCGCGCGGGCATCCATCGTGGATGATTGGGTGAGCTACATCCGCGCCGAATACCCGGAGAAGGCGCGGGACGTGGATATCGCCGCCTTCGCCGACGGCCACCTGAGGGGCTACTCGGTCGTCGCCGAGACCTTCCCCAACATGTCTGACGCCGCCCGCCTTGCCAACGCAGCCTGGCAGGAGATCCTCACCCTGGGTCAGGCGCCGGTGGAGAAGATGAAGGCGGTGAGCCGGCAGATCGAAGAAGCCCAGCGGGGCGACAAGATGGGCGGCGCGTGCCTGGCGTGCCAGGTATAGGCAAGAGCGTCATGTTTTTCGGTATCCGTTGGAACAGCCTGCGCACCAAGATCATCGCCTGGTCGTTTGTGCCCGCGGCGATCATCCTGGGCGCGGTGGCGTTGGTCGGTTTCTATGCTTACAACCGCGTGACCGGCGACCTGGTGATCCAGAAAAACCAGGAGGTCGCGCGGCTGTCGGCCAGTCAGTTGGCGCGAGAGCTGGATGAATACACCGGCGTGCTGGAGGCCCTGGCGCGGCTGCCCGATGTCTATGGCGGCGTTCCGGCGACCCAACGCGCGGCGCTCAAGGCGGCCAGCAACCGCCTGGTGGTGTTCGATGCCGGCGTCGTCCTGCTGGATAACCACGGCACAGCCACGGCCGCCGAACCGGAGCGGCCCGACATCCTGGGGCAGGATTGGTCGGCGCGGCCATATTTCCGGCAGATGGCCCGCACGCCCGGCTCCCTCTTCTCGGACGTCGTGGGCGATGGGCCGGGCGGCGCGGCCGTCATCGTGGTGGCCGTGCCCATGATGGGCAGCCAGGGCGAGTTCCGGGGGCTGGCTGCCGGCATGTTCCGCGTGGGCGTCACCACCGTCAGCGCGTTCTATGGCAGCATCGTCAAGCTGCGCCTGGGCGGGGGCGAGACGGCCTACTTGGTGGATCACAACGGTCAGGTCATCTACCACGCCGACGCCGACCGGATCGGCGAAGACTTCTCGGGTCTGGACGCGGTGCGGGAGGTGACGAACGGCCGGACGGGCGCGC
The DNA here is from genome assembly GCA_026389845.1 of Chloroflexota bacterium. Classification (GTDB taxonomy): domain Bacteria; phylum Chloroflexota; class Anaerolineae; order CG2-30-64-16; family CG2-30-64-16; genus JAPLHB01. Next base: position 17,726 of record JAPLHB010000130.1, on the reverse strand, counting down.
TGCGCACGCGGGACGTGGCCGGCCGCGACATCGTGGCGTCTTATGCGCCGGCGCCGGGGACGCCGTGGGGCCTGGTCACAGAGGTCGAGTGGGGTAAGCTGCTGGCGGGCAGCGAAGCCTACCGCCGGTTCCTCTTCTTGCTGCTCGCGCTCGGCGTTCTCATTCCGGCCGCAGTCGTCGCGGTCGCCTCACGCCGGATCACGCAGCCGATCACCGACCTGATCGGCGCGGCCCAGGAGGTCGCCGGCGGCAAATTTGGCCAGACGCTCCAGGCGACCACCGGCGACGAGCTGGAGGAGCTGATCCGGCAGTTCAACCGGATGTCGGCACAGCTTTCCCGTTCCTACACTGAGCTGCAAGCGCGCGAGGAGCGCCTGGCGCTGGTCTTGCAGGGAACCAACGACGGCATCTGGGATTGGGACATCCGCACCGGCGACACCTACTTCTCGCCGCGCTGGAAGAGCATGCTGGGCTACGAAGATCACGAGATCGCCAATCGGTTCGAAGTATGGCAACAACTCACCCATCCCGATGACGTCCCCCACACGCTGGACACGGTGCAGGCCTATCTGCGGGGTCGCACGCCGATCTACCAGCTCGAGCATCGCCTGCGGCACAAGGATGGCTCCTACCGCTGGATCCTGGCGCGCGGCATCGTGCTGCGGGATGCGGCCGGTCAGCCCTATCGCATGGCCGGTTCGCATACCGACATCACCGAGCGCAAGCAGGCCGATGAGGCGCTGCAGCGACGGCTCAACTTCGAGCAGCTTATCACCGGCATCTCCACCGATTTCATCAACCTGGCGCCCGACGCGATCGGCGCGGGCATTCATCGGGCGCTGCAGGCCATCGGCGAGTTCGCCGGCGTGGATCGCAGCTACGTCTTCTTGTTCTCCGAAGACGGGGCCACTCTGCGCGACACCCACGAGTGGTGCGCCGACGGGATTCGGCCCTGCGCGTCCGCCTTGAAGGATGTTGCCGTCGGCGCGTTGCCCTGGCTGATGGAACGGCTGCGGCGGTTCGAGGCCGTCCACGTCCCGCGGGTCGCCAGCCTGCCGCCGGAGGCCGCGGTCGAGCAGCGCCAGTTCCAGACCGCAGGGATTTGCTCGCTGGTCAACGTTCCCATGACCTATCGTGGGGCGCTGGTCGGCTTTGTGGGCTTCGATGCGGTGCGGGCCGAGATGGCGTGGCCCGAAGATGACATCGCGCTGCTGCGGATCGTCGGCGAGATCTTCGCCAACGCGCTGGAGCATCAGCGGGCGCAGGCGGCGCTGCAGATGGCCTACCAGACTCTCGAACGTCGTGTCGAGGAGCGCACTGCCCAACTGACGACGCTCAACGCCATGGCCGAACGCCGCCGCGCGGTGGCTGAGGGGTTACGCGGCATCCTGACCGTGCTCAACTCCCGGCAATCGCTGGATGAGACCCTGGATTACATCGCCAACCAATCCTGCCGGCTGCTGGGCAGCGATGCGGCGTCCATCTTCCGATTGCAGGATCTGGAGGGGGTGTTAGCGATCCAGGCGTCGTGCGGCCTGGATCCTGACTACGTGGCCGCCCTGAGGATCCCGGCTGGGCTGTGCGCGGCGGGCCAGGCCCTGGCAACTCGTCAGCCTGTCGCCGTGCCCGACACGCGCAGTAGCCAGATCATCTATGACCAGGGGGGACGCCTGCCGACCGAGGCGGAATGCGGCCAGCTCCAGCGGCTGGTGGAGAGTTTCCGCGCGGTGCTGACGGTTCCGCTGGTCGTCAAGGATGCGGGCTACGGTGCGATTGCCTTCTATTATCGGGAACCGCGTGTCTTTTCGGAGGAGGAGACCCAACTGGCCCTCGGCATCGGCAACCAGGCCGCGCTGGCGATCGAAAGCGCCCGGTTGCGCGAGCAAGCCGAAGCTACGGCCGCGTTGGCCGAGCGGAGCCGCCTGGCGCGCGATCTGCACGACTCGGTGACGCAGTTACTCTACAGTGTGACCCTCTACGCCGAGGCCGCGGCCCGCCTGCTGACGACCGGCGAGACGACGCGCGCCGCGGAACATCTGCGCTCGCTGCGCGATACCTCGCAGGATGCGCTGCGCGAGATGCGCCTGCTCATCTTCGAGCTGCGTCCGCCGGCCCTGGAGAAGACCGGCCTGGCCGAAGTGTTGCGCGCTCGGTTGAAGGCCGTCGAAGGCCGCGGCGGCATGGTGGCTGATCTGCGGGTTGAAGGCACGGAGAATCTGCCGCTGGCCGTCCAACAGGAGCTTTACCAGATCGCCCAGGAAGCGCTGAATAACGTGCTGCGCCACGCCCACGCCCAACACGTCAGCGTCTCCCTGGCATTCGGCGCCGACTTCGCGCGCCTGGAAGTGGCCGACGACGGCGTGGGGTTCGATCCCGTCAGCGCCGCCGAAGCGGGCGGTCAGGGCTTGCGCGGCCTGCGCGAACGTGCGCAGCGGCTCGGGGCGAAGTTAGAGGTGGCAAGTGAGGCGGGGAAGGGGACGCGGGTGAGGGTGGCGTGGGGGAACTGCGAGGAACTTGGGGGAACTCTGAGGAACTGCGAGGGAACTTGGGGAAACCTTGGGAACATAGGGGGTGCAAGATGCCGCGGGAGTATCAGGGTGGGAAGACGCAGACGTTTCAGAAGTTGTACGGTTACAAGAAGCTGATTGCGTGGTAGAAGGCGGATGATTTGGCGGCGATGGCGCATGAGATCACGGTGGGGTTTGGGCCGGGGTACTATCGTCTGCTGGATCAAATGTGCGGCTCGGCATCGTCTGTCAAGGACAACATCGCGGAGGGGTACTGCCGGGCAGCGCTCGGAGACTACATTCGCTTCTGCGAGATCGCCCGCGGGTCTCTCGGGGAGCTTGGCAGTCAAATTCAGACTTGTGAGCGATGGGGACTGGTGGCAGGTGCAAAGCTGGCCGACCTGCTGGAACAGTACAGCGATACCACTTACCTGCTGGAGCGTCTGATTGCCAGCCTGATAGAAAAGCGCCAGGCTGGGGATTGGGATAAGAGCTTCGGCGTTAAGGAGGCGCGCGCGGTGTACCTGGTCGAAGACGGGGAACTTGGGGGAACTGAGGGAACTGAGAGGAACTTGAGGGAACTGGGAGGAACTTGAGGGAACTGAGGGAACTTGAGGGAACTGAGGGAGATTCGGAGTTCCCCGCAGTTCCCCGGAGTTCCCCAAAGTTCCCCTTTCGCATCATAGGAGACACAAGTGCCATCTACGCTCATTCGCGTCTTGATTACCGACGATCACGCCATTGTCCGCAAAGGGATTGCCGCGCTGTTGGCGACGGAGCCGGATATCCAGGTGGTGGGCGAGGCCGCTGATGGGGCGGATGCCGTCGCCAAAGCGCGGGCGCTGCAGCCGGACGTGGTGCTGATGGACATGATGATGCCGAAGATGGATGGCATCGAGGCCACGCGTCAGATCACGGCGGCGCTGCCGGGCACGCGCGTGCTGGTGCTCACCAGCTTCGCCGCCGACGACAAGGTCTTCCCTGCGATCAAGGCCGGCGCGCTGGGGTATCTGCTGAAGGACTCCGGGCCGCATGAGTTGGTGCAGGCGATCCACCAGGTCTACCGGGGCCAGCCTTCGCTGGAGCCGGCTATTGCCAGCAAGATGCTCTTCGAGATGGCGCACCCCGCCGCGGCGTCGCCCACCACCGATCCGCTCACCGGCCGCGAGCTGGAAGTGCTGCGCCTGGTGGCTCAGGGCTTGAGCAACCGCGAGATCTCCGAGAGGCTGGTCATCGCCGAGCTGACCGTGAGCACGCACGTCAGCAACGTCCTGAGCAAGCTGCACCTGGCGAGCCGGACGCAGGCCGCGTTGTATGCGCTGCGGGAAGGCCTGGCCTCGCTAGAGGACGTCCCGTCGTTCGTGGGTGGTTAGGGCATCTCAGACCCTCAAGGTCTCCGAGACCTTGAGGGTCTCGTTCTACTACTTTTCCGGTAGATACTCTACTCGAAAGCATGGAGAGACCGCCCCTGTGCGGTCTCTCTTTTTTGTGACCTCGAATCCGCTTTCTCTGCGATGACACCCACGCTGATCTCTGCTACGATCACATCATGCTGTTGTTAGTATTCCAGCAAGATAGGCGGCTTGGCGGTGTGGGTATCGCGGTTATGACCTGAGAAGCAGACAATGTCCGGGACTTAGCAAATCATTTACGGGAACCCGGGATGCTGGCAGGGAAGTTGGATGACGCCTGCTTGAGAATGGAGGACAACACACTATGAATGAGAAAACCGGACCCTATCAAGTCGTCGCTATCCCACCGGGGCGTCGCGCGTGGCTGAACATCATCGACCTGTCTAGGCCGACGCATCACATGTACGGCCTGCTCGAAGTGGACGTGACGGTCGCTCGGCAGTTCATCGCCGAGCACAAAGCGCGTACCGGTGAGACACTTTCCTTCACCGGTTTCCTGGCCTACTGCCTGGCCCGCGCCGTGGATGAAGACAAGGCAGTGCAGGCCTACCTAAGAGGCCGCAGACAACTCGTCCTGTTCGACGACGTGGACGTTGGGTTGATGGTCGAACGGCAGATAGGAGAGACGCGTGCCCTGACGGGGCATGTCATCCGGGATGCCAACCACAAGACATACCTCGAAATCCACCATGAGATCCGCGCGGTACAGTCCACACCGGTGCCACTGAGCAGTGAGATGCCTGCTTGGTTCCGTTCTGCCATGTTGCTTCCGTGGCCGCTGTCCAGGCTGGTCAAGGCTGTGCTCGGTATGGCCACGCGCCGTGATCCGACGATCCCCGTGTCCATGGCAGGCACCGTTGGTATCACAGCGGTAGGTATGTTTGGTAAGGGCCATAGCGGCTGGGGGCTAGAGTCAACACGGCACTCGCTCGACCTGGTGGTGGGGAGCATCGCCTGGAAGCCAGCCGTAGTGGAGGGCCGGATCGAGCCTCGCGAGATCCTCAACCTGACGGTGGCGTTCGATCATTATGTTGTTGACGGGGCACCGGCGACACGCTTTGTACGCCGCCTGGTGGAACTGATTGAGAGCGGATACGGGCTGGATGAGACGAATGCTCGGTGAATGATGATCACTCGCTGAAAGGAGAGTATACAAATGGATAACAAGGAAAGAATCGCAAGTATTCTAGACGGGTATCGCGGCGAGATAATGGCCAAGAGTCCCAGGTCACTATCGATCTGGCAACAAAACCGCTCTGTCATGCCGGCGGGTGTAGGGAGCCTCTTCCGGCTGGCGGATCCGTTTCCTATGGTGATTAAGAGGGCGAGAGGCGCCAGGATCTGGGACGCGGATGACAATGAATACCTGGACTGCATGCTTGGCTTCTCGACCATGATCCTCGGCAACGCGCCGGACGAGGTCGAAGCCGCGATCAGGGAGGCGTTGCCGCGTGGTACCTCTTATGGACAATGCCACGAGCACGAATATGCGTTTGCAAAGTTGTTTTGCGACATGGCGCCAGGCGTAGAAAAGGTGACCTTCTGCAACTCGGGGACTGAGGCAACCATGTACGCGCTGCGGCTGGCGCGTGCCACGGTAGGGCGGCCCCTGGTTGCGAAATTCGAGGGGGGATATCACGGAACTCATGATCTTCTGGCCGTCAGCTTCGGTCGTCCGCGCCCAGGGCCCGATCGCAGTGGACCCGTCGAGGATCCCACGGCCGTCCCCGAAAGCCCAGGGCTTGCCGAGGGAGCCTGGAAGGACACGATTGTCTTGCCCTACAATCACCCGGCGGCCTTCGACAAGATCCTTCGTCATGCACCCCGGCTGGCTGGTGTGATTATCGAGCCTGTGCAGGGCGCCGCCGGCACAATACCGGCAAACAGGGAATTCCTAGCAGAGCTACGCAGAATCACACGCGAGATCGGGGCCTTCCTCATCTTTGACGAAGTGATCACCGGCTTTCGTTTGGCCCCAGGCGGAGCTCAGGAGTTCTACGGGGTTATACCTGATGTGAGTACCTACGGCAAGGTGGCCGGCGGTGGTCTTCCCTTTGGGGCGGTGGGTGGAACTGCCGAGGCAATGCGTCTGATGGAATACGATGTTGACCCGGAGCGATCTATTCTCGTGGCAGGAACCTTCAACGGCAACCCTATGACTACAGCGGCCGGGACTGCTGTCCTACGACGCCTGAGCAAAGAACCGCGGCTGTATGCACGTATGAACGCGATGGGTGACCGCTTTCGGACCGAGATCAACCGGTTTGCCCAGGAAGGGAACTATCCGGCCATAGCAACAGGCGTTGGCTCCATGTTTTCGATGCACACGGTGCGTGGACCGGTCAATAGCGTCCGGGACCTGCGCGAGGGGAACCGGGCCGCCAGCGCTGGTTTGAGGCTGCTGTACCGCAAGAACGGGCTGCACATTACGCCCAGTCATGGTTTCATGAGCGCGGCTCACACAGACGAGGACATCACACGGCTGATCGAGATTTATGAAGCCGCGATGGAGGAATTGAGGGCGCAAGGCGTGTGGTGAAGCAGTGGCGCCTTGCCGGCCTACCTGCCATATTAATGAGTCCAGCCCGAGCCACCGAGCGATCTAGCTCGATGCCGTTGGACGCAACTCAGTGCGACCTTTGTTAGGAGAGTAGCTTATGACAACCATCCCAATTCGTGACGTGTCCCTCTTCGTGAAAGTCATCGGACACGGATATCCGTTGGTACTCATGCATGGCGGCCCTGGCCTGGATTACACGACCATGCTGCCCTTACAGCCTTTAGCAGATCAATTCACCCTGATCTTTTATGACCACCGGTGCAATGGCCGCTCGGAGGGGGCGGAAGTCTCATCCATGACGTTCGAGAACCTGACCGCGGATGCAGACGCGCTGCGCCAGGCGCTGGGCTTCGACAAGTGGGCGGTGCTCGGACATTCCTTTGGCGGGAACCTCGCCCTGGAGTATGCGCTGCGTTATCCGCAAAGTCTCTCGCACCTGGTATTGATGGATACCGGCGGCGACCAATGGTGGGTGCAGCAGAATGCACCGGAGATCCTGGCGAAACGAGGCTACAGCGCCAGCGCCGTGCAAGCGGCTCGTCGTTTCTATAACGGCCAGTTGACACCCGGCGAGTTCCTTCCCACCTCTATGAAGTTTATGAGCGCGTACTTCTACCGCATCAACCTGCTGGGGATAGCCCACGAGATGATTTCAGGGCCTCGTACAAAGTATCAACCCGAAGCCCTCATCTTTGGTTACAGTCAGTTGCTCAATGGCTGGACGGTGATGGACCGGCTCAGCGAGATCCAGGCGCCTACCCTGGTGATGGCCGGGCGCTACGACTTTCTGTTCCCGCCGGAACATCAAGCGATTCTCGCAGATCGACTACCGAACGCGGAACTGGTGCTTATCGAGCGCGCCGGTCATAATCCGCACATGGAGCGGCCCGCTGAAGTCATCCGGGCAGTCAGGGACTTCATGGCTACCGCATAAGAAAGGGGAGAAGAACGATGGAACAGAGTCATGGCTCATTGCAGCCTGGAATACTGGAGGAAAGAACATGAACCTGAAAAGACTCGTAGGAAGTGGAGACAGAATCATGTTGCTTACGTTGCCGTTCTTGCTCGTCGGTTTGGTCCTGAATATCCTGCGGCCGTCGCTGTTCGGTGTTGGCGGTCCACCAAGTGCCTTAAGGGCGCTCTCCATCATCATTCTGATCCCTGGAGTCACGATCTGGATATGGTCAGTCGTCCTGATCCTGATAAAGGTACCCAGGCATGAACTGATTACAAGTGGACCCTACGCTTTGGTCAAGCACCCACTGTATACAGGTGTGGCTTTGCTTGTGCTGCCGTGGATTGGTCTTCTGCTCAATACCTGGTTAGGAGTTCTGATCGGAATCATCCTCTATGTTGCGTCGAGGATATTCGCGCCTGACGAAGAAAGGCTGCTGTCAAAGACTTTCGGCGCTGCCTGGGATGAATACCGCAATAAGGTGAAGATACCATGGCTATGACGGAGTCCCTACCATGAACACAGAGAAGCTCCTCTTCGGATCGTTGGTCGTCGGCGCCGCGCTGGCCCTGACCCGCAAGCTCTTCGCGACCACCGGTTCGGCAAAACCGGCCTCCAACAGCGCTTCTTATGACGCGATCGACGCTTACATCGAAGGAGAAATGCGTCGTCTGAAGATGCCTGGCGTGTCTCTGGCCATCGTCGAAGGCGACAGGATCGTGCATCGGCGCGGCTTTGGCCGTGCACGTCCCGGCGGTGAAGCGCCCTCCCCTCAGACCCCCTTCATCCTGGGCTCCACCACCAAATCATTCACCGCGCTCGCGGTGATGCAGCTCGTCGAAGCGGGGAAGATCGAGTTGGACGCCCCCGTCCAGCGCTACCTGCCCTGGTTCCGAGTCGCGGACCCCCAGGCATCCGCCCAAATGACCGTGCGCCATCTGCTGAATCAGACCAGCGGCTTGCCCACGTCGTCCGGGGAGATTCCCCTGGCCGACTTCGATCACAGCCCGGGCGCCACCGAGCGCCAGGCGCGCGCGTTATCAACGCTCGTGCTCGCCCACCCGGTCGGCTCGGCGTTCGAATACAGCAACTCGAATTACAGCTTGCTCGGGCTGATCATCGAGGCCGCCAGTGGTGAATTGTACGCGGACTACATCCAAAAACACATCTTCACCCCTCTGGATATGAGCCACAGCTATACCTCACAGGCCATGGCGAAACAGAACGGCCTGGCGGTGGGCCACCAATACTGGTTCGGCGTTCCCATCGCCGCGTCCAATATGCCCTTCCCGCACGGTTCGCTTCCATGCGGTGGACTCATCTCCAGCTCTGAAGATATGGCCCGCTACCTGATCGCTCTTCTGAACGGAGGCCGCTATGGGGACGTGCAAATCGTCTCGGGCGCCGGTATCGCCGAGCTGCATCGCGGGGTGGCGGACTTCAGTGCTATGGGCCTTTCGTTAGGGCAGTACGGGATGGGATGGTTCGTCGATAAAATCGGCCAGACGAAGCTCCTCTGGCATAGCGGCACACTGCCCGACTTTGCTGCCTATATGGCGCTTCTGCCAGAGCAAAAGAAAGGCGTGATCCTGCTCTTCAATGCCGACCATCATTGGATGAACCCCGTTCTGGCGGAATTTGGGGCAGGTGTGGCCGCTCTGCTCGCCGGCGATCAGCCCGCTCCGGTCCCGTTTGTTCGCATGATCCCCTGGGTGCTGCGTGGACAACTGCTCATCCCAGCCCTCCAAATTACCGGCGTCGTCGCCACGCTGCGGCTCTTGCCCCGCTGGCGCCTGGATCCTGAGCGCCGCCCGAGCGGTGGACGCAAGTGGGGGTTGGATATCCTGCTCCCGCTGATCCCAGATCTGTTGGTAGCCCTTACCCTGATACCTATGCTGGGAAAGAGGCGCGGCTATCTGATGCTCTACATGCCCGACTTTTCCTGGATCGCTATGGTCTGCGGCAGCTTTTCGCTGGTATGGAGCTTCTTGCGCACCGGGCTGGTCCTCGGGGCGCTAGGAAAGGCCTCGTCGTCCCAATCGTTCATTGGGCGGCTCGTCACCGAGCAATGAGGCTGAACACTTGCATGTTGCCTGCTTCTGGGAGTCCCGGACATTGCCATTGCCCTGTTGGTTTCATTTGTCGTCCTAAGAGGACGTCCCGCCGTTCGTGAGGTGATCGTCGCCCTACCATTTTTCCGGTAGATATTCTACCGGAAAACACGGAGAGACCGCCCCTGCGCAGTCTGTCATTTTTGTGACTCCAAATCCGGTTTCCCTGCGATGACACCCACGCCGACCTCTGCTATGCTATGATCACATCAAGATTCGGGACTTGGCATTGGCGGAGGTCTTATGAAGCCGAAAAACCTCGAAACGAGCCTGACCGCTGTTGCGCTGGCAATGGCGGTTGCAAGCATCGTGCTGGTGAGCCTCAACGCCGTCTCCATCCAGGTCGTCCTGCTGTTGTTGGGGATCGGGGTGTTCGCCCTCTCGTTCACGCAACCCGACGACGATCAAAACCTGGCATGGCAATGAAAGAGGTACACAATGTACGGTATCCAGTTCGGGGCGCTTCAGACCTTCGAGGGGTTCACTGATCCCCTGCAGAATCGCCGCAGTCACTACGCCTTGTCCTTACGGCAGTCGGCCCTGGGTCTTTACCACCGGCTCTGTTTCTGGGGCCGGGTGCGATGGGTCTGGGGTAAGCTCACCGGGCAATCGCGCGACTTGCTCGACCTGGGCGCGGTGCAGGCGACGAGCAGACTGCGCGGCAGCCACTACGCCGGCATCCAGGTCGTGCCGATTCGGCAGATCCGCGGCAGCGAGTGCCGGGCCGACGACTTCGACGTCGAGTTTCGCCCCCGCAATCGGCGCACTCGCGAACGCTGGGTGGGAATCGCCCTGGCCCGGGAGATGGGCACACCCATGCCGTTGGTAGATCTAATCCGCGCGGGCGGCGTCTACTTCGTGCGGGACGGGCATCATCGCATCTCGGTGGCGCGGGCGCGCGGCGAGGAATACATCGAGGCCGAGGTCACGGTCTGGGTGCTCGCACCGCAGCCCGCGACGAGTCAGGCTCCCGCGTTCGATCTGGCTCGTGCCACCTGCGCCTGACAACCAACATTCATAACGCGGCCCTGCGAAGCGTGCCGCAACCAAACTCATCACCACAAAGGTCTGGGGGAAAACATGCGCATTTTGATAGCTGGAGTAGGCGGTCTGGTCGGCTCGGCGGTGGCGTCACACCTGGCAAGCCAGGGGCACGCGATCGTTCGGTTGGTGCGGCGGACGCCGGTCGCGGGCGAGGTGCGCTGGGATCCGGAGACCGGCGCGATTGATGCCGCGGATATCGAAGACTTCGACAGCGTGGTCCACGTGGCGAGCGCGGCCTGGCCCATGCGATGGACCGCCACGGCCAAGCAGCAGATCCGCGCCAACCGCCTGGCGACGAACAGTCTGCTGGCGGGTGCGCTGGCAATCTGCAAGCGCAAGCCTCTCGTTCTGGTGTGCGCTTCGGGCATGGGGATCTACCCGCCGTCCGGCGAGCAGATCATTACCGAGGAGAGCGCCGTGGGGACAAGCTTCCTCGCGCACCTGCAGCGCGACGGGGAAGCGGCCACCGCTCCGGCCAGCGTGGCGGGGATCCGAGTCGTGCATCTGCGGATTCCGCCGGTGTTGGCAAAGGCCGGTATCCAGCGCGGCACGAACCGCATCGGCAGCGGTCGCCAGTGGATGAGTTGGGTTGCGCGGGACGAGCTGGCTGGCATTGTGGAGCACGTCCTCGTCACCGACACGCTGGTCGGGCCAGTCAACCCCGTCAGCCCCAACCCGGTGCGGAACGCCGACTTTGCCGCCATCGTCGCCCGCGTCCTCGGCCGCAAGCCTGGCCCGACCATGCCGGCGTTCTTGATGCATCTCCTGCTTGGCGAGATGGCCGATGAGTTCCTCCTCGCCAGCCGGCGAATGGAGCCGCGCAAGCTGCTCGCTACGGGGTATCAATTTCGTTTTTCGGAGCTTGAGGCTGCGCTGCGCCACGAGCTTAAGGCGTGACGTATCGTTCGGAAAGAGGATTTCGACATGCAGACTAAGATTTTGGTGGCCTACACCAGCAACGCCGGCTCCACCGGCGAGGTGGCACAGGTTATCGGTCAGGCGTTGAGTCAGGCCAGGGCGCAGGTGGATGTGCGCCGCATCGGCGAGGTAGAGGATGTCTGTGCCTACAACGCCGTGGTTGTCGGTGGGCCGATGATCATGGGCTGGCACAGAGCAGCGGTGAGCTTCGTGCGGAGACACCAACTCGAACTGAGCCGCGTGCCGGTCGCTTACTTCATGACGGCCATGAGTCTGACAAAGACTCCTGAGACAACCCTGGCAGGCATACCGGTCTTCGTAGATCCGACGTTGGCTAAGGCGCCGGTCAATGAGAGCAAGTTGAGCTTCAGGGAGAACTACGCCACGATCACCAGCTATCTGCGACCGGTACTGACCAGGGCGCCCCAGGTCAAACCGATGAGCATTGGCTTCTTCGCGGGCAAACTGGACTACATGAAGCTCAACCTATTCCAGAAGCTGTTCGTCATGTTCGTCGTCGCGGCCCAGGCCGGCGATCGTCGCAACTGGGATGCCATCCGCGGTTGGGCTGCTGATCTGCGTGCTCAACTTCCGGGCATGCATTGAGCGGGATAAAACGCTGCGAATGCACTGGAGGGCTTTCAACATGCAACAGGGTGACAAGGACGAGATTGTCCACCTGACAACGGAATACGGCGGGCAATGGGGACTCATGCACACCCGCCGCCTGCTGTACCTCATCTCGATGATCGGCGAAGGTCTGGCATACGACCAGGATGTCGTCTGGATCGCGGCGCATCTCCACGACTGGGGGGCCTATGCACCTTGGTCCCAAACTGGCGTGGATCACGCGGTGAGATCAACCCAGGTGGCACAGACCTTCCTGTCCGAGAAAGGCTATCCTGATGCCCTGATCAGGCAAGTCGTGGCTTGCATCGCGTCTCATCACAGCGGTGATCCAAATCGAAGCACTGAGGCAATCCTGTTGAGCGACGCCGACGCCCTCGATTTTCTAGGCGTGGTGGGTGTCCTGCGCGATTTTTCCAAGAATCCACGGGAGTTGCGCAAGGCGTACCTTGCCGTGATGGATCGAATGCGGAAGATTCCTGGGCTGATCTGCCTGGACAAAGCCAGGGAGATCGCCGCGCAGCGGGTGCAGATCATGGGCGAGTTTCTTCGGGAATTCGAGGCAGAGACAGTGGATCACTTTTGACCGCGCTGAACGCGAAGCCGTCTCTACTGAAAATTCAGTAGATGCCCTACCGCAGAACCAGGAGGAGACCACGGGCCCCGTGGTCTCTTTTTGTTAGGCCGAATTCATCTATCCTTACGATGACGAAAGCGGGCCGGGCTGATATGCTATGCGCGTCAGAACAATACAGAACCCTTGCAACGAGAGAGAACGCCCGATGATAGAACAGGAAATGGTGCTACGCGCCCAGGCGGGCGACACGATCGCCTTCACCCATTTGATGGAAATCTACCAGCGACCGATCTACAACTTGTGCTACCGCATGGTGGGTGAGGCGACCGAGGCCGAAGATGCGGCCCAGGAGACCTTCCTGCGGGCTTACAGTCAGTTTGGCCGTTATGATCCGACTCGTCCTTTCAAGACGTGGTTGTTCAGCATCGCCAGCCACTATTGCATTGACCGCCTGCGCCGCCGGCGTGTGACGTGGTGCGACATTGACGATGAGCCGTTGAGCGTGCATCCTGCGCTGCGCGAGCGGACGCCCGGCCCTGAAGCATCCACCTTGCGCCACGAGCAGAGCACATCCATCCAGGGTCTGCTTGGGCAGCTCGCGTCAAAAGATCGCGCCGCGCTGGTGATGCGCTACTGGTACGACTTCTCCTACGAAGAGATCGCCGCCGCCACCGGCAGCACGGTCAGCGCGGTGAAGAGCCGGCTGCACCGCGCACGCCAGACCATGGGCGGATTGCTGAAGACAGCCGAAGACAACCAGGGGGCCGCGTATCCCGTCGGTCTGCTGGCGGCCAACCGGCGCCTGGCCGCCTTGCCGGCGGCTTGAGGCTTGTTCCGATGACAACGAGTGTGATCTGCGACACCGTGGAGACCCGATGACCGGTAACGTAAGAATTCTGATTGTGGATGACCTGCCGCGCACCCGCGAAAGCTTGCAGGCTTTGCTGGCGACCTGGCCGCGCCTGGCTGCGCTCGCAGAAGCGGCTAGCGGCGAGCAGGCCCTCGAGCTGGCTGCGACGTTTCAGCCCGACGTGGCGCTGATGGACGTGCGGATGCCTGGCATGGATGGCCTGGAAGCCACGCGGCGCATCAAGGCGCGTTGGCCGGAAATCAAGGTGATCGTGCTGTCGCTCTACGGCGAATACGCCGACGAAGCCCTGGCGGCCGGCGCGGATGCCTTCGTGAGCAAGGGTGAGCCGGCTGAGAGCTTGTTGGCCGCGCTGGCAAGGGTCTCCTGCCAGAGGTAGCACTGAACCGACTGCCTTTTTTGCTAGAGTTGGCCGCGCTCAGGGTGCGGTAGCCCAACAGATCCACGGTGTCCACCAGCGCGTCGCGCAGGGTCGGATCGTCCTCCACGATCAGGATCGTCTGGCCCGCGGCGGCCGGCGCCTCGTCGGCCACGACCACCGGCTCATCGGCCGCGGATTCGGCCAGCGCCAGCAGATAAATGGTGAAGGTCGTTCCCACGTCCGCCTGCGTGCTGACGCCGATCTCACCGCCGTGCTGCTTGACGATACCGTAGATCTGGGCCAGCCCCAGCCCGCTGCCCTTGTCCGGCCCTTTGGTGGTGAAGAACGGCTCGAAGATGCGGGGCAGCACCTTCGGGGGAATGCCCGTTCCGCTATCGGCGACCGTCAACCGCACCCACCCGGCCGCTTCGTCCGCCGCGGGCTGCAAGTCGGACGGGAGCGCGGGAACGCGCGCCAACGTAAAGCACAGCCGGCCGCCCGCCGGCATGGCGTCCCGCGCGTTCACCGCCAGGTTCATCACCACCTGCTGGAGCCGCGTCGGGTCGGCGCTGACCGTGCAGTCGTCGTCCGTGCCGGCCAACTCCAACGCGATGCTCTCGGGCAGGATGCGCGCCAGCACCGCGATCTGCTCGGCCAGGAAGGGTCGCAGCGCCACCGGCCGGCGTTCCAGCACCGCCTGTCGGCTGAAGTCGAGGATCTGCCTGACCAGGTCCGCGGCCCGCTGCGCCTGGCCGCTGATGGTCGCCAGCCGCGCGCGGACGCCGACTGTCAGGCCGGGTGCAGCCAGGGCCAGCCGCGCGTCCAGGGCGATGACGGCCAGGATGTTGTTGAAGTCGTGGGCGATGCCGGCCGCCAGTTGGCCCACCGCGGCCAGCCGTTCCCCTTGCAGCGCTCGCTGCCGGGCCTCCCGTTCCTCGGTCACGTCGCGCAGGGCGAGCACCCAGTTCTTGGGACTGAGGCCGGTTTCGATCGGCCTGGCGATGATCTCGAAGCTGCGCCCGTCGCCGTGCACCTCGTGCCACAGCCCCCTGGACGGCGCGCTCAGCAACTCGGCCAAAGTGCGGTCGCCCAGGTGCGAGAGGAAATCGCCCACTTGCGCGCCGGCCAGCGCGATCAAATCTTCCTCGGCCTGCGGGTTAGCCAGGACGACACGGCCGGCGGCGTCCAGGAGCAACATCCCTTCCGGCACGGTGCGCATCACCTGGGCCAATTGACGCGCCTGAGCCTGGATCTGCTGCAAAAACCGTTCCCGTTCCTCCTCCGCCCGCTCGCGCTCGGTGACATCGCGCACGACGCCCCGCGAACCTGCAATCTGACCTGCCTTGACCACAAAGACAGACTTGATCTCGACGGCGGCGCGCGTGCCATCCGGCCGCACGATCTGGCCGTTCATGACTTCCGGGGCATGTCCGATCTGCATCGCGCCGCGGTACGCCTTGCCGAGTCCGGCCTGCATCTCCGGCGTGACGAAATCGGTGAACTTCCGGCCTACCAGCGCCTCGGGACTGTCAAAGCCATACATCCGGGCCAGGGCGGGATTGGCGAAGATGAAGACCCCCGCGCCATCCGTCACGTAAAAGCCGTCGTTGACCTCGTCAACCAGCGTGCGGTATTTCTCCTCACTCAACCGCAGCGCCTCCTCCGCCCGCTTACGCTCGGTGATGTCATGGAAAACACCCATCACGTAAGCATGCCCGCTCAACGTAACCGATGTCGAGTCGATGTCGGCATAGAACACCGAACCATCTTTGCGCTTAACGGGGATGTCTTCGGACAGATGAATCTCCCCGCGCGCCTGCCGGTTGAACTGCTCGACAACATACGGCAAGTGTTCTAGCGGATGAATTTCACCAATGCCGATGCCGGACACTTCATCATGTGTGTAGCCGAGCATCTGGCAGATGGCGCTGTTGCCCATGAAGAAACGGTGCGTCTCCATATCGGCGATCAGAATGCCATCGAGGGCGTGATCGAATATAGTGCGAAACTTGAGTTCCGATTCCAGCAGCATCTCGTCCGCGCGCTTGCGCTTGGTGATGTCGCCCCCGTAGAGGTTCACGTAACCCGGCTCGGCAACAGGAGCGATGAACATCGAGTAAGCCTTCCCGTCGCACTCAGTATCAACGGTTTTGTTTTCCCCGCTCGCGAGCGCTTGAGCAGCCAGATCACGCCAGAATTGGGGAGCAGAATCGCCCACCGCGCATCCCCACGTACCCAAGAGCGCGCCACTTGCTGCGTTGGCATATATCACGATGCCATCTCGGCTCAGTCGCAGCACCGGGTTTGGATTTTCGGAGGGGAATTTCGCCAGCCTGTCGATTTCCTGCTCCGCGCGCTTGCGCTCGGTGACGACTGCGCCCATCAGCAAGCCGACGATACAATTGACGATCATCAGCAGTTGTAGTTCGCCCAGCCGTGCGAAGTCGAGTCGAGAAAACCACAGCGCTAACACCACCCCGAAATTCAACGCCACAATTCCCGCGGTGACTCCCTTGAAGCCGCGATCCAGAGCAATCCAGATGAGCGGCAAGGTAATAAGATACATGGGCCGAAACTCGTCCAGGCCGCGCGCGCCAAAGACCCAGTAGAACATAAACGCGATGCTGAACGCTTGTCCGATGACAGAGAGCGTTGGACGCGGAAATGACCGGCGTGCGCGTAACCTGACCGGCTGTCCTTCCGCAAACCGTTGCAGCCGCGGCATCACGTGGATCAGCAGAAAGGGCGTGACGGTCAGGACGCCGACCGTTTCACCAATCCACCAGTGGAAAATCGCGCGCAGAACTTCGCTGCGTGGCATATCGCTGCTCAAGGCGGAACTCGAAACGGAAAGTACGGCAAGCAGTGCTGAAACCAATACAGCCGTGACAACAAACCAGGTCACGTCTCGCAATTTTCGTAGTTGCCAATCGAAGCGAATTCGGTAGCGCAGGAACGCGGCGGCACCGCTATAGATCAAAGATATGATGAATGCCCACAAGAAAAGCAAATAGGGGGGTTGAGGCATGCGATAGATGAATAAACTGCTGATGAGTAAGGCGATCGTCACCGCGGGCGTGAATCCCACGCCGAACACCAACAATAGGGTGTAGGTGAGCCCAGCGGGTGGATACCAGGCGACAACCCCACGGAGTTCTTCAAACTGTAGCGAAAGAAGGTCGAGAATGATGAACGCGCAGAGGTATGTGGCGACAATCAGCGCGGCGCGCAGTAGCGAGCGCGGGTTGCGGCGCAATTCGGCGGCGCCAGGTGGGGCAGCGGGTTTCTTTTTCGTGGCTCGATCCTTTCTACTACTTGTGAGCCAGCATCTCACGCAAGCGCGCTCTGGTGGCGCGCTGTTCCGCTTGGTAGCCCTCCAACTCTTCGTACAGGCGCGGCACACTCCGGCTGCGATAGGCCAGGGTGCCGGCCAGGGTCAGGCAGTAACCGGCCGCCACCGCCCAGATAAGGTCTGTGACGGCTCAGCCCCCGGGCAGCGCTTGGGCCAACAGCCGGGCCAACTGCTCGACCTCCGGCGGCTTGAGCAGCCAACCGGCCAGGCCCAACGCCTGCAGGCTCGCCAGCTCATCATCCAGCGGGTGGCCGCTCAGAATCACCATCGGCGTGGTCATGCCGCGCTGCTTGACCTCTCGGAGTAGTTCTCGGCCGCCCATCACCGGCATCCCCAGGTCGCTCATGATCAGCGCGATCTCGCTGTGTTGCGCCAGCACGGTCAGCGCCTCGCGGCCGTTGGCCGCGCTCAGGGTGCGGTAGCCCAACAGATCC
>JAPLHB010000152.1 GCA_026389845.1 Chloroflexota bacterium | reverse complement strand
GGCCGACAGCCCATGGCGAGCCAGGCTGGCGTGAAATTCGCGGATCGCCGGCCGGCCGGCGAGATCGAGCAGAACGGGCGCCAGCCGGCGGTCGCCGCGCGAGAGCACGGCTTGCACCTCGGCCCATTGCGGCGAGTCGGCATCCACCGCGACCTCGTGGCGGGCCAGCGCTCGTTTGAGCATGGCCTGGCGCGCTTGCAGCGTCTTGGCCGGCGTCATCGCGGTCCATTGGAACGGCGTATGGCTTTTTGGTACGAAGGGCGTGGCGTTGATCGCGACGTTGCGCCGGAAAATCGCCTTGGCCTTCAGCGTCAGGTCAATGATGCTCTGGATGTCGTCGTCGCTTTCGGTCGGATGGCCGACCATAAAATAGAGCTTGAGCTGCGAGAAGTTCAACGTCTGCGCCAGCTCGACCGCGGCCAGCAGATCCGCCTCGGTCTGCGTCTTGCCGATCACGCGGCGCAGGCGCTCGCTGCCGGCCTCGGGCGCGATGGTCAGCGTCTGGCTCCCGCTGGCCCGCAGCGCCCGCACCAGCGGCACACTGATCGGGTCGGTACGCATGGAACTGGCGCTGATGCGGCCGCCCATCGCGTGCAACTCCGTCGCCAGCTCGTCAATGCGCGAATGATCGGAGACGGCCGCCGAGACCAGGCCGATGCCGGGCGGCCGCTCGCCCGCGCGTCCGCCGTGCGCGAAATCGGGCAGGGGGATCGCCAGCGCCTCCCGCGCCCACGCCAGGATGCGTTCGAGCGGTTGTTCGCGGGGCGGACGGTAGACATAACCGGCCAGGCAGAAGCGGCAGCCGCGGCCGCACCCGCGCGCGATCTCGATCAGGTGCATGTTGCCGAACTCGGCGTCGGGCGTGTAGAGGCACGAGATCGGCTGCAACCGGGCCGGGTTCTGCACCCACTGGCGCTCGATCTGGCGTCCGCCGGGCGCGGGGGCGACCCGACTCGGCACGTAGACCCCCGGCAGCGCATCCAGCGCGTCCAGCAGCCGTTCCCGTTCGTCGCCGATCTGCTCGCGCAGCGTCTCGATCAGCCGCGGCAGCAGCTCCTCCGCTTCGCCGATGACGATGGCGTCGAAGAAGGGCGTCAGCGGCTCCGGGTTCATCGTCAGCGCGGGGCCGCCTGCGATCAACAACGGGCGTCTTTGTAGGGGCGGGTTTTCTCGCATGCCCGGCGAACCGCCCGCGATCTCAAACGCGGGATCACCGCGAGGCGCGCCGTCGAACACGGAAAACCCGCCCCGACCGTGGAGGACGCCCGCGCGCTGCAACATCGCGGCGACGTTGAAATAATCCATCTCGAACGAGACGGTGAACGCCCACACGTCGAACTCGGCCACCGGCATCTGCGATTCCAGCGTCATCAGCGGTTGATCGGCCGGCGCGGTGGGATCCCAGAAGACGCGCTCGCACACCACGTCCGGCTCCGCGTTGAACGCGCGGTAAAGAATCTGCAACGCCAGGCTCGACATCCCGACGTAGTAGCTATTCGGATAAGCCAGCGCGACGGTGAGCTTGCCCCCATGATCTTTGTGGATCGTGCCGGTCTCGCGAGCCAGAATCGCCCGCGCTGCCGCTGTTTGTTTCCAGGATGACATTTGATACTCGAAGCTGGATACTCGAAGCTGGCGATCAGTATCCCGTTCCCAGCTTCCAGTTTCCAGCTTCCAGCTTCCAGCTTCCAGTCTACGGCAACCCATAGCTCCACGTCTGTAACCGTGCCTTCCACGCCGGCGGGAACCAGCCCCAACCGTCCATCGCGGTGATGGCGATCGCGCCGGCTTCACGGGTGGCGTACCAGAGCCGGAGCAAGGGGTGGATGCGGCTCGTGTCGGTGGTGGTGGGGCTGGTGACGGCCTCGACTCCGGCGCGGCGGAAGAGCCAGCGCGCCCGGTAGAGGTGCAACGGGTGGCTGACCAGGATCGCCGTGCGCCAGCCGTGGCCGGCCATCACCGCTGCGGTCGCCTGCGCGTCCCCCACGGTATCGCTCGTCCCATCAGCCAGCCAAACCTGACCGGCCGGAACCCCAAGTCGCACGGCAAACCGCTTGCACACCGCCGCAGCGGAGAGCGGCTCATCGTGAAATCCGCCGGTGCAGATGATATTCGGCGCCAGGCCGGCCTGCCACAGGTCAACGGCGTGATAGGTGCGGCTGGTCAGGTCCGAGCCGGGCTGCCCGTCGGCATTCACCCGGGCGCCGAGCACCACGATGGTGTCGGCCGGGCGCGCATCATCGCGCCGGCCCAACTGGTCAATCTGCCAGGCGAGGATGGCGAAGGTGAGCAACGCGACCAGGAGCACGAGGCCCAGGCCGCGCAGGATGAGTCGCAAAGCGCGTTTCACGAGGGGAGATTATAGCACAGACAGGGGAAGGGCGCGAAACGGGCGGGTGTGGCAGGGTGACAGGGTGATGGGGTGACACGGTGACTGGGTGACGAGGGGCATGTCACGCTTACCCTCCGGCGCAGAATTCGCAACCGACCGCGCGTCATTCTGAGCGGGTCTGTCCCTGATCTCTCGCGACAGCGTGACGCCAGCGAAGAATCTCCTGTCTCAGCCCGCGCCCTGCGCGTTCGGCAGGTAGGGGATCAGTCCCCGCCGGAAGGCTTCCTCCTGGATTTCGCGCGACGCGGAGCGCGCGTCCATGATGAAGCCATTGAGCGAGATCATCCAGGCCATTGGGTTGTGTTCCATGCGGCTGGGCAAGGTCCAGTTCGGGTCCAGCACGCCGATGTTGAGCAGGTCCATGATCTGTTTGGCCTTGTTGCTCACCGTGCTTTGGCTGAGGCCGAACTGCTTGGAAAGCTCCTCGGCGCGCATGTGCGGCGTCTGGCTCTTGTCGAAGAGGAAGTTGACGCGGCCGACAGTATAGGTGATGGCCGCGGCCCAGGTGTTGGCGCGGCCGCTTTCCAGCGGCGAGGGGCGCTTGCGGCCGAGCTTGGCCGCCAACGCGCGGCACACACCAGCATACTCATCGTTCAAATGGGCGCGGCAAAAGGCATCGGTCAGGCCGACGATCTCGTCGTAGACCGGGCGGAGCTTCTGCGGGACGGTTTCAGTGGATGGTTGGGGCATGGGTGGCTCCTTGTGCAGATTGGGCATCAGCGTCGGTTAGGCTTTAGTGCAATCAAAGTAGTCCGCTGTCTCATGGGTGGCCCAGAATGCCCGCTCCTCATCTTCGGATGTAAACGGTGGAATCTTTTGCTTGCTCATCTCATCCCGTCAACACTCACTATACCCGCAGGCATAGCACTTCCGGCAGCCCTCGGTCGCGATAAACGCCGCCTGCCCGCAGTCGGGGCACAGGTCGCCGATGGGGCGGTCGGCGATGGGGAGGGGGAGCTGGCCGGGGGCTGGCGAGTCGGATTCCGTCTCGTCGTCTTCGCTCTCCTCGTTTTTGAGGCCGCCGTTGAGGTGTTCGCGCAACACCTGGGCGATGGCATCGGGCAGCGAGCGCACGCGGTTAGCGCCGAAGCCCAGCGATCGGCCGCCGCCGATGCCCGCGAGTTGGTCAATCACCTGTTCGAGCCGCTCGTTGGCATCGAGTGACGAGGGCAGCCGCAGCATCAGCGAGATCAGCCGGCCCACTGCTTCGGAGACCGCGGCCACGTCGCTGCCGGCCTTGCCCACGTTCAGGAAGACCTCGAACGGCTGGTTGCCGCCGTTGACGTTCACCGTGATGTACGCCGTGCCCAGCGGCGTCTCTTTGCGGTAGGTCACGCCCTGCAACGCGCTGGGCCGCGGACGCTTGGCCGCGTGCAGCACGGGCGAGGGGGCAGGGGGGTTTGGGGGCAAGGGGGCAGGCTCTCCTTTGCTCCTCTGCTCCCCTGCTCTCTCGCTCCCCCGCTCCGCGGTCGCCTTCGTCTCCAGCACAACCTCCTGCCGGCTGCCGGTGACGTAGACGGTCAACCCCTTGCAGCCCACGCGCCAGGCGAGTTGATAGGCGTCTTTCACGTCTTGCACGGTGGCGGCAGCGGGGAAGTTAATGGTCTTGGAGATGGAATTGTCCACGAACGCCTGAATCGCCGCCTGCATCCGCACGTGCTCCTCGGCGGTGATGTCGGACGACACGACGAAGACGCGGCGGAGCGCTTCGGGCACTTCGACCATGTCCTGGCAACTGCCGGTCGCGCTCACCAGCGCGCTGATCCGGTCGCGGGTGGCCTGGTCTAGCCCGGCGCGGGCGAGTGCGGCCGCGAACTGGGGGCTGGTGTAGGTCAGCTTTAGATCGTGGCCATTATCCTTCACCGTGCGGGTGTAGGCCAGGGCGAAGACCGGCTCACAGCCGTAACCCTCGCAGCCGGCCACCGTGCCGATAGTTCCGGTCGGCGCGACGGTCGTCTGCGCCGCGTTGCGGATGCCGTGCGCCTCGATGCCGTCAACGATGGCGCGCCAGTCCAGCATGGGCCGGTTCCAATCGTGGGTGTAGGGGGTCAGCGGCGTGGGGGGCGTCCATTTTAGCGCCGCGGGATCGTAGATGCTGCCGGTGATGGCTGGGAAGGGGCCGCGTTCGGCCGCCAGCTCGATGCTGGTCGCCATGCAATGATAGCGCACGAACTCCATGACCTGGCCGGCGAACTCCTGCCCCTCCGCAGAGCCGTAGCGCACGCCCAGCGCATACATCAGGTCGCCCAGGCCCATGATCCCCAGCCCGATCCGCCGGGCGCGCAGCGCCGCCTCGCGGAGTTGCGGCACGGCCGGCACGTACTTGTTGGCGTCCACCACGTTGTCCAGGAAACGGGTGGAGACGACCGTGCTGATCTGCAACTTCTCCCAATCCACACCGCCCGCCGCGGTGATGTGCTGCGCCAGGTTGATCGAGCCGAGGCAGCAGTTCTCGTATGGGCCTAAGAATTGCTCACCGCAGGGATTGGTAGCCTCCAGCGGGTATAGGTGCGGCACAGGATTGCCCCGGTTCGCCGCGTCCAGGAAGAGCGCGCCCGGCTCGCCGTTGTGATGGGCGAAGGTCACGATCTTGTCGAACAGATCGCGCGCCCGCACTGTGCGCCAGACCTTGCCATCGCGCGGGTTGACCAGGGGAAAGTCCGCATCGCTTTCCACGGCAGCCATGAACGCATCGGTGATGCCCACCGAGATGTTGAAGTTGCTGATCTGGCCCTCCGTGGCCTTGCAGGTGACGAACTCCTCGATGTCCGGGTGATCCACGCGTAGCACGGCCATGTTGGCCCCACGTCGCGTCCCGCCCTGGGCCACCTCCCCGAATGCCGTATCATACACGCGCAGAAATCCGACCGGCCCGCTCGCCACGCCCGCGCTGGTGGCGACGCTGTCGGACTTGGGGCGCAGCCGGGAGAAAGAAAAGCCGTTGCCGCCGCCGGTCTGCTGGATGAGCGCCGCGTCGCGCAAGGTCTGGAAGATGCCATCGGGCCTTTTGCCGAGATCATCGGAGATCGGGAGGACGAAACACGCGGCCAGTTGCCCCAGTGGCGTGCCGGCCCCGGTAAAGGTGGGCGAATTCGGGAAGAAGCGCAGGTCGGTGAGCAGGCCGTAGAAGCTCTCCTCGGTCGTGGTCGCGTCATAGCCGTGGCCGGCGTCCGGCTTGGCGATGGTGTGCGCCACGCGGCGGAACATGCCTTCGATGGTCTCGGCCGGCTTGCCGTCCAGCCCCCGGCGCAGGTAGCGCTTTTGCAGCACCTGCCGGCTGTTCTCAGCGAGATCAATCGCGGCCGGCGGGACGATGGCCGGCGCGAAGGGTTTGAGATTTACTCCAGACACGGGACAGTCCTCCAAACGAATCAGCGAATCAGCAAATCTGCGAATCAGCAAATCTGCAAATCTGCAATCAAGTCACTTTCGTTCCGCCATCAACCGATCCAATTCCTTCTGCAACGCTGCCACGTCTTCCATCTCCATATAAACGATGGCGTAGCGGATGTACGCCAGCGGGTCCAGATCCTTCAATTTCTCCAGGATCATCTGGCCGATGGCTTCGCTGCGGACTTCGGCCTTGCCCAGGCCGAACAGATGCTCCTCGATTTGGCTGACAACCCGCTCGATGTCGGCCGTGGCGATAGGACGCTTGGCGCAGGCGATGCGGATGCCCTGGAGCAGCTTGAAGCGGTCGAACGGCTCGCGCCGGCCGTCGCGCTTGACAATCAGCAGCGCTTCCGAGATTTGTTCGTAGGTGGTGAAGCGCTTATGGCAGGCAAGACACTCGCGGCGACGGCGGATGCCGTCACCGGTGGCGCGGGTGTCTACCACGCGAGAATCGCCTTGATTGCAATAAGGGCACTGCATAATGGTACCTTTCTGCTTCTGGGCGTAGGCGACAGCTCACCCCAGGACCGCACACCTGTGGGTCGGCGATGAGAGACGGTGTCAGACTGGCGCCGGTGGGCTGGCAGAGCTTCTCTGTAACCTGGACTACAATATGTAGTATGTGTAACTGGCGAAGACCCCACATCTTGTGGTGGCAGATGATGGCAGTATACCATAGGGATTCACAGCCGGGGCGGCAGAATCGGCTGTGAATCCCTAACTTTAAGGTTGAGTTATGTCCTGGTCTGGGCGGGGGGAACCCAGTTGTGATGCGTGATACGTGCTACGTGAAGACGCGCCGCACGATCTCACGCCCCACGTGTCACGCAGCACGCATCACGCTGCACGCGACGTTACTGCCGCGCGGCCTTCCGCAGGAAGGGTGGAATGTCCAGATCCTCCCGGTTGATGCTGCGCGGCTGTGGGTATGGGAGAATCTTGGATTGTTCGTCGGCTGGCAGCCGCTGTTCTTTGGCGACGTCGAAGCCCGTGGCGATGACGGTGATGCGGATGCTATCCTTCATGTCCGGGTCAATCACCGCGCCGAAGATGATGTTGGCGTCCGGGTCGGCGGTGCGGCGGATGATTTCCGCGGCTTCGTTGACCTCGTACAGGCTCAGGTCGGCGCCGCCGGTGACGTTGAACAGGATGCCGCGCGCGCCGTCAATGCTCACGTCGAGCAGTGCGCTGTGGATGGCCTGCTCGGCCGCCTGTTGGGCGCGGTTGTCACCGCTGGCCTGGCCGATTGCCATCAAGGCCGAGCCGCCTTCTTTCATCACCGTGCGCACGTCGGCGAAGTCCAGGTTGATCAGGCCAGGGATGGTGATCAACTCGGAGATGCCCTGGATGCCCTGGCGCAACACGTCGTCGGCCATGCGGAACGCCTGCTGGATGCTCGTCTTCTTGTCTACCACCTGCAGCAGCCGGTCGTTGGGGATGACGATCAGGGTGTCCACGCTCTCTTTGAGGTGGTTGATGCCGTCTTCGGCCACCCGGCGCCGGCGCGTGCCCTCGAAGAGGAACGGCTTGGTGACGACGCCAATGGTGAGCGCGCCCGAATCCCTGGCGACCTTGGCGACGACTGGCGCGGCGCCCGAGCCGGTGCCGCCGCCCATGCCGCAGGTCACGAAGATCATGTCCGCGCCCTTGAGCAATGCCTTGACCTCTTCGCCCGATTCCGCGGCGGCCTTCTCACCGATGTCCGGCTGCCCGCCGGAGCCAAGCCCCTTGGTCAGCTTCTCCCCGATCCGCAGGCGTTGCGGGGCGTTCGACAGCATCAGGGCTTGGGCGTCCGTGTTGATGGCGATGAACTCGACGCCCTGGATGCCCTGCTCGATCATGCGGTTCACGGCGTTGGAGCCGCCGCCGCCGATGCCCAGGACCTTGATCTGGGCGGGGTTTTCCACGTAGGTGCTCTGCTGTGCTTTCGGATTCATCAGGCCGCTCCCTTTCTTTGGCGCGATGCTGCTCTCGTTTTGCGGCGTCACGATCCGCGACGGAGAGACGCCAGGATGTTGATTACATAGCCGGAATGGGTAACAGATTTCTGAGCCATTTTACCACACGGTCGAGGAATTGTGAAGTTGGCGGCTCGGCCACGCGTTGGACCGTGCCCCGATTCAACCCCCACAACAATAGCCCCACCGCGGTGGCGTATTCCGGGCTGGTCAGGTCCATGACCGAGCTGGCTACCCCATCGGGCCGACCCACCCGCACGGGCCATTGCAGCCGTTGCTGACTCAACTCGGCCAGGCCGGGCAGCAGCGCCACACCGCCGGTGAGCACAACGCCCGCCGGCAACAGGCCATCGTAACCGCTCCGCTTGACCTCGCGCTGCACCATGTCCATGACTTCCTCGGCGCGGGCGTTTAGGATTTCGGCCAGGAAACGCCGGTTGACGACCTGCTGGCCTTCCTGGCCGAAGGCGCCGCTGCGTACTTCCGCGTCGTCCGGCACGCGCGCCGGCAGCACCTGGCCGAACTGTTTGATCAGCGCCTCGGCCTTGCCATAGGGCATCCGCAGGATAGAGGCCACGTCGCGAATGAAGTGATCGCCGCCGACCTCCATGACCATCGTGTGCCACGGCGCAGCTTCCAGGTAGATCGCCAGGTCGGTCGTCCCGCCCCCTACGTCCACCAGCGCCACGCCGAGCTGGCGCTCATCGTCCGTCAGCACCGCCTCGGCTGAGGCCAGCGGCTCCAGCACCAGGTCTTCGATGGCGACGCCGTTATCGGTCACGCAATGCACCAGGTTGGCGATGGCCGATGCCGCGCCGGTGACGATGCTGGCCTCGACTTCCAGCCGATAGCCGTACATCCCCACCGGGTCCTGGATGCTCTTCTGTTCATCCACCGTGTAGCTGCGCGCGACGGCGTGGATGATGTCCCGGTTGTGCGGCAGGGCGATGTTGCGGGCCTGCTCCAGGGCGCGCAGGGTGTCATCTTTGCTCACGGTGCGTCCGCGCACCGCCACCGCGCCCTTGCTGCCGATCGCGCTGATGTGGCTGCCGGCGATGCCGACATAGGCCGTCTGGATGGTCTGATTCGCCATCGCCTCGGCCTCGGTCACGGCTTGCGCGATGCACGCGGTCGCGTCGGTCGTGTTGACTACCACACCGCGGCGCAACCCTCGCGCCGCGACCCGCCCGGCCCCGATCACGTGCAGCCTGTTCTCCTCATCCAGTTCGCCGATCAGCGCGCAGATTTTGGTCGTGCCGACGTCAATCGCGCAGATCGTTTCGGCAGCGCCATTTTCACCCGTGGGCTGAAGCGGACGTTTAGCCAGGCCTAGGATGTTCATGTGAGAAGACCTTACCTGATTTCCGCGCGTCCATCAAAACGCAGATCAATGATCTCCGGCCGTTTGTTGCGGATGGCCGGGGCGTCCTGGACGGCTTGCAACAGCGCCAGCTTGGGCGCCATCTTGCCGGTGTCGCCCAGGTAGACCGTCCAGCCCTCCGCTGCCCGGTAGAACAGCCCTTCCAACCGGCCGTAGTGAATCTCGGCAAGCTCAGGGCGCACGGCGTTCAGCGTTTTCAGGCTTGCGAACACGTAGGGCTTCAACTGGCCGACCCCATCCGTCGCTGAGCCGGTCTCGTCAACCAGGGTGAGGGCCGGCGGTGGGCCGACGACGGGAACGCGCGTGACCCCGTCGGCGGCGAGCCAGACCGTATCGGTGATGATCTTCCAGGCGATCCAGGGCTGGTGCTCGCGCACGTCAATGATCACCTCGGCGGGCAGGCGCAGGTGAACGACAGACGAGGCTACTCCTGGCGTCGTGTTTACCTTTGCGGCGACCGAGGCCGGCCGGATTTGGAAGATGCTCCGGCCATCCACCGCGCTCGCCTGGTAGATTTCTTCGGCAGCGATGCGCGTGGCCCCGCGCACTTGCGCCGCGTGCACGCGGAACCCGTCGTTGAGCCAGGCCTGACCGAGCGCGCAGGCAACGATCGCCAGGGTCGCCGCGGCCAGCGCACTCCGCCACGTCAACCGCACGCCGAATCTGGGCAACCGCCGCGCGAGGCCGCGCGAGGGCGTCTCGTCCGGGCGGTGGACAGGAAAGGACACGCGATTCGCAGAATCGTGCATCGTCGCCTGGTTGCGATTGGCCTGGCTGCGCGGCTTCACCGGCGTTTGACGCCAGGAAGACTGCGATGCGGGCGGCGGCTCCGGTTTAGCGGACGCCTTGCGCTGGCGGGTCGTCATACGATAGTCACCTTACGGCTGGCCCGGTTTCAGGGCGCCGCTGTAGGTTGTCATCGAGCGAGAGCGGTCGGCGTGGCGTTCGAGGGCCAGGTCAATCAGCCGCTCGACCAACTCGGTGTATGGGATGCCGCTCGCCTCCCACAGCTTCGGATACATGCTGATGGTAGTGAAGCCGGGCATCGTGTTGACTTCGTTGATGTACATTTTGCCCGTGATGCCATCCATGAGAAAGTCCACGCGGGCCAGGCCGGCCCCATCGAGCGCCTTGAAGGCTCGCACGGCCAGGTCACGCACGCGGGCGGCCGTCTCCGAGGGCAACGGCGCTGGGATGAGCAGTCGCGAATTACCGTCCAGGTACTTCGCCGCGTAGTCGTAGAATTCGTGGCTCGGCACCACCTCGCCGGGCACAGAGGCAATGGGATCGTCGTTGCCCAGGATCGCGCACTCGATCTCCCGCGCCTGCGGCACGGCCTCCTCCACCAGCAGCCGGCGGTCGTAGCGGGCCGCATCGGCCAGGGCCAGCCGCAGCTCCTCTCGGTTCCTGGCCTTGCTGATGCCGATGCTGGAGCCGAGATTGGCCGGCTTGACGAACACCGGGTAGCGGAGCGCCGCTTCCACCGCGGCGATGACCGCGTCGGGATCGGCTTCCCATTCCCTGCGCCTGGCCGCACACCAGGCGCCGATCGGCAGCCCGTGGGCAGCCCAGACCTCTTTGCAGGCGATTTTATCCATCCCCAGCGCGCTCGCCAGCACGCCGCAGCCCACGTAGGGCGCGCCGGCCAGCTCTAGCAGGCCCTGGAGCGTGCCATCTTCCCCGAACGGGCCGTGCAACACCGGGAAGATCACGTCCAGCGGCGGAAGCGCCTGCCCTGTCGCCCCCGGCACCAGCTCGCGGCCCCCGGCCGGCGGCCCGGCGACAGTCAACGCCGCGGCATCTTCGGCCGCCGCCGTGCCGGCCGAGAGGGCCGCCATCGGGTCGCCGTCCATCAGCCAGCGGCCGGAATGGGTGATGCCGATGGGCACAGACTCATACTTTTTGGGATCCAGCGCCGACATGATCGAACGCGCTGAGACGAGCGAAACCTCGTGCTCGCCGGAGCGCCCTCCAAAAACCACACCGACACGGGTCTTGTTTATCATGTGAACCTTACAATACGCATAAATATCACCGCGTAGAGCCGCTCAGGATGACGAATCACCTAACAACAGTATCTCAAGCGCCAGCTCGATCCCGAACTGCTCGTGGACCCGGCTTTGGGCCAGGTGGATCAGCTCCAGCACGTCGGCAGACCGGGCGTCGCCGGTGTTCACGATGAAGTTGGCGTGCCGGGGCGAAATCTGCGCCCCGCCGAGCCGATGGCCCTTCAGTCCGACCGCTTCGATCAGCCGGCCGGCGTGGTCACCGGGCGGGTTGCGAAAGACGCTGCCGGCGCTCGGCTCGACGGGCTGACTGGCCCGCCTGTGAGCCAGGAATCCGTCGGCCCGTGCCGTCATTTCGGCCACGTCGCCGCGAGCCACGTTGAACGCTGCGGAAAGGACGATCGGCGGGCACGAACTGAGGGTCTCCGAGAACCCCGGTTTGTTTCTAAGTGCACTGTTACGATAGCTATACCCCAACTCCGTCGCCGATAGCCACCGGCGGCCCTGGCCGGGGTAGGTCACCAACGCACACGCCAGGCTGTCGGCGATGCAGCCGCCGTGCGCTCCGGCGTTGCCGATGACCGCGCCGCCCACCGTGCCCGGCACGCTCACCGCCCATTCCAGCCCCGTCCAGCCCTCGCGGATGGCCCAGCGCGCCAGCCCGGCGAGCATGACCCCGGAATCCACTAGGAGTTGGAGATTGGAGATTGGAGATTCGGAAGCAGTCGGTCTCCAACCTCCAACCTCCAACCTCCAATCTCGAGTCTGGTTTGCAATAACCAGTCCCCGCACCCCTGCGTCGCTGATCAGGACGTTGCTGCCGCCGCCGAGGACGGTGTAGGGGATGCCAAGCACGGACGCTAACTCGGCCAACTGCGCCAATTTGCCCACATGGTTCACGGCGGCATACAGATCGGCCGGCCCGCCGATGCGGAATGTCGTGTGGCGTGCGAGCGGCTCATTCGCAGTGACGGCCACGCCGAGCTTGGCTGTGGCGGTCAAGAATTCATCTTTGGCTGCCAGGGCGCTCCTCTGCTCCTCTGCCCCCTTGCTCCCTTGCTCCTCTGCTCCAACCGCGCTCACGCTCCGCCCTCGCGCTTCCGCAGCTCTTCGAGCACCAGCAGTCCCACCTGATTCCCGTCTCCCGCGCTCATGGTGATGACCACGTCGTCGGGTTGGACGTTCGCCAGCAGGTATTCGGCCGCGGCTTCGATCTCCCCGACATAGGCGGCGCCCTCGTGTTTCATGCGTTCCAGCAGAATGCGACTGTTCATCCCCAGGTCAATCTTCTCGCGGGCAGCATAGATGTCCAGCAACAGCACCCGGTCGGCGTCGTCGAAGCTGTGCGCGAAGTCGTCCAAGAGCGCCTGGGTGCGGCTGTAGGTGTGGGGCTGAAACACCGCCCAGATGCGCCGCGTGGCGTAACGCAGTCGGGCCGCCGCCAGGGTCGCCGCGATCTCGGTGGGGTGGTGGGCGTAATCGTCAATCACCGTCACGCCGCCGGCTTCGCCGATCAATTCGAAGCGCCGGCCCGCGCCGCCGAAGTCGCGTAGCATGACGGCCGCGCGCATGGGTTGGATGCCGTGGAAGCTCGCCACGGCCAGGGCCGCCAGCGCGTTGCGGACGTTGTGCTGGCCCGGAATGCTCAGCGACAGGGAGGCGACCTGCTTGCCTGCCACCCAGACGGCCGCGTTCAGCCCGCCGGCGCCGTTGAGGACGACATCGCGAGCCTGCCAGTCGGCCTCGGATGAGAGGCCGTAGGTGTAGACGGCGACCCCGGCCGGTGCGGCCCTGCGCAGGGCCAGCGCGCCGGGATCGTCGGCGCAGAGGAGCAAGAGGCCGCCCGGCGGCAGTTGGCCGACGAACTTCTGGAATGCCTCGGCAAACGCCTTCGGGGTCGGATAGCAGTCCACGTGATCCCATTCGACGTTGGTGACGACCGCGGCCTCCAGCCGCAGACCCAGAAACATGCCGTCGTACTCGTCGGCTTCGATGACGAACGGCCCGCGTCCGGCCATCGCCGACCGGGTCCCGCTGCGCATCCCCTCGGCCGGGCCGACTGTCAATCGGCCGCCGACGATGAAACTTGGCTCCAGGCCGGCGCGCAGCAGGATGACGGCGATCATGCTCGTGGTCGTGGTCTTGCCGTGGGCGCCGGCGATGCCGATGCCGTGCTGGCCGGCCATCAGCGGGCCGAGAAATTCAGCGCGTTTGACCACGGGGATGCCGGCCGCGTGCGCCGCGATGACCTCCGTGTTGTCCGGCGGCACCGCCGAGGAGATCAGCACCAGGCTGGCGCCGGTCACGTGCTCGGCGCGGTGGCCGCGGTAGATCGTGGCGCCGCGGCCGGCCAGTTCGGCCGTCACGTCGTTGGGACGCTGATCCGAGCCGGAGACGATGAAGCCCCGTTCCAACAGCAACTCGGCAATGGCCGAGAGGCCCGTGCCGCCGATGCCGACCAGGTGGAAGTGAATGCGGCCGCAATCGGCGGCCGCGCAGTGGAGCAGTTGCGCCCACGGCGGCTCGTTACGTAACAGGATGTCGCTCCAGCCGGGCGCGGCATCGCCGGCAGCGATCGGCCGCCCACCGGCAACGCGGTCGGGCTCAGCGTTGATGGCGTTCATTTTCGAACTCGCATGATCAGCAGGACAACGACCAGGACGATCGGGTATTCCCAACGAAAGACATGGGGCGGCAGGTATCTGACGGCGAGTCGGTAATACTCGGGGATGCGCAGGGCATTCACATGCAGCCACGGCCAGCCGGTTTTGTCCAGATAATACCACAGACTGCCTGCAAAGAGATAACCGTTCAGCAGCCCGGCGCCCAGGCCGTAGATGTTGCTCTTGCCCTTGCTGGAGAACGTCAGGATCTCGCTTTGATAGGCGATGAAGATCATCAGGATCAGAATACTACAGAAGATCGCGGTCTTAGTGTCGTTTTGAGCCAGGACTGGGATGCCGACCCAGGTGAGCAGACGGTTGAATTGCTGCGGAAGAAGCTCCTCGATGATCTCTGTGATAGACAGGGCGATCAGGAGCATGATGGTCACGCCCAGCTCGCGGCCAAGGCCGCGCACGATGCCGACGACACCGAACACAGCGATCATAGCCAGGAAGATCCCCCCGATGAATTCCATACACTTTACCCCGCCAACTCATGGACTATTTCCACACTCGCAAAATCAACAAGATTGTGACCAAGGCAATCAGATGTTTCCAGCCGAAGATCGCAGGGGGCAGATAATCTATCGCGAATTTGTAGAAAGCAGTGTACTGCTCCACGTTTACCTTCAGCAAAGGCCAATTCGCTTTGGCGAGATAGTGCCAGAGGCTGCCGGCAAACAGGTAGCCATTGAGCAGCCCCACACCCAACCCCCACAACGGACTTTTGCGTGGCCCCGGGTAGGCCAGGGTTTCGCCTTGATATGAGGCGTAGGTTATCACGATGAGAAAGCCACAATAGATGAGATTCCTGGTCACGTCAAGAGCCGGATTGTTGGGGTCGAGATTGAACAACGGCCCCAGGACTTTGGCGTTCAACTGCGCCTTGTAGCTGCTTTCCACGAAGACGACCACAAATAGCGCCAGGAGCAGCAGCAGGGTGACGCCCAGCTCCTTGGCATAGCCGCGCACGACGCCGTAGACGGCAAACAGGATCAACAGGACCACGAAGACGATCTCGATCGGCCCCATGTCGCTATCCTTTTTGGGAACCCTTGTTGCTGAGCCGCAACGCTGCGATGAAAAACAAAGCGAGTATGACAGCAAGAAGGGTCGCCAGGGTTTTCTTGTCAACACTGCCCAGTGCCGTGTTGAGTCGGCTGAGGATATCTTTGCCCGCTTCCGGCGCGGTCGCGATCCCCTGGGCCAGTTTGGCGCTGCTCAATCCAAACGGCAGCGGCAAAGCAGCAGCGGACAGCGCCAACGCGTCCACCAGATAGGCGCTCACCAGGTAGCCGCCGACCAAGCCGAGCAGCAGCCCGCCGATGGATGGCGCGCCTCGGAACATCTTGAGTTGACTCACCAGCAGACCCAGCGCAACGAGGACGATAAAGACGATCACGAGCCACGGCCCTGGCTGGTCGTTGGTAGCTAAAGGCTGGACGTTCGTTGGGACGTCACTCGCGAGAAAGAAATGGACTCCTTTGTGCAGCTTGTTGATGAATCCGATGATACGTGCACTGCCGAATTTGATCGCCAGCAGACCGCCGAGGACTACCACCGTATTTACAACAGCAGATCGCGTGCCTCGCTGGAAGCCTAGCACGCCAAATACGGCCATGATAGTCGCCAGGATTACCAATGTTTCCATCTCAGTCCCAACTCATTTGCTGGGGCCGGTCTCCCGACCGCGCCCCCTGCTTGCCAGTTGACGTAACTCGGCTGCGATGTCCGCCGCTGCTTTTGGGTGGGCCAACCCACGAGCCGCGCGGGCCATGCCGGCCAACCGCTCCGGTGTGTTTAGTAATTGTAGCACAAAAGGCGCAAGATCGCTATGTAGGTCACGGTCGGCCAGCACCACGGCCGCGCCACGCTCGGCCAGGTAGGCAGCGTTGACGCCCTGGTGCTGACCGGCATACGGATAGGGCGCCAAGATGCTCGGCAACCCGACCGCCGGAAACTCGCCCAACGTCGAAGCGCCAGCCCGGGCCACGACCAGATCGGCGGCGGCGAGGGCGTAAATCATTTCATCGTGTAAGTAAGGATAGGGATGATAGCGTGCTGCGTGCTGCGTGCTGCGTGATTGGCCCTCCGCCATTCGCTCTCCACCCTCCGCAATCCGCAATCCGCAATCTGCAATCTTCGGCCAATCCAGTTGGCCGGTCACATGTATGATCTGGCAGTGCGGCAGGAGCTGCGGTAGAGCATCTACCACGGCCTGGTTGATGCTGTGCGCTCCCCGGCTGCCGCCGAAGACGAGCAGCGCCGGCAGGTCGGCGCTCAAGCCCAGGGCCGCGCGCGATGACGCTTTGTCGGCTGCCAGCAGCTCCGGGCGCACCGGGTAGCCCGTGACGACTGCCTTGCCAGGGAACCACCGCGCCACCTCCGCGAACGAGACGGCTACGTGGGTCGCCAGTCGGCTGGTCAGGCGGATCGCCAGCCCCGGTTCCGCGTCGGGCAGGTAGATAAGCAGCGGGATCCGCCGCCGCCATGTCGCCCAGGCCACAGGCGCCGTCACGTAGCCGCCCGTGATGAAGACGACGTCGGGCCGGAACTCGTGCAGCACAGCCCCGCATTGCCGCGCGCCGCGTGCCATGCGGACCAGGTTCCGCGCGATGACCCAAGGGGCACGGCCGCGAATTTGCCCGGTCGTCACTGGGCTGAACGCGATACCCGCGCGCTGCGCCAGCGACTCTTCGATTCCGCCGGCTTCGCCGATGTAGCGCAGCTCGACCGCTGACGAATGACGAATGATGGATGACGAGTCGCTAACGCCGGCCGCGCGTCGGCCGCTCGACGGTGCCTCGGCCATCGTCGGTCGTTCGTCGTCGGTCGTCGGTTGTCCGTCGTTCCGTGCCAGCTCGCTCACCACGGCCAGGATCGGGTAGACGTGTCCCCCCGTCCCGCCACCCGAGAGCAAAATCCGCATACGGTCTCTTCTTTTCGGGCGAAGCCCGCGAGATACTGAGCAGCAGGCCGATGCCCGCCATGCCGGCTACCAGCGCCGAGCCGCCGTAGCTCATAAACGGCAGCGGGATGCCCGTGGATGGGATCAGAGCCAGCGAGGCGCCTATGTGGATGACGGCCTGCGTCATGATCC
The DNA here is from genome assembly GCA_026389845.1 of Chloroflexota bacterium. Lineage (GTDB taxonomy): Bacteria > Chloroflexota > Anaerolineae > CG2-30-64-16 > CG2-30-64-16 > JAPLHB01. Next base: position 73,096 of record JAPLHB010000152.1, on the reverse strand, counting down.
AGACCGTGATGCCGATGGCGGTGAGGCTGGCGAACTTGTCCTTGGCGTTCAGCGCGATGCTCAGGCCTCGGTAGCCCAACGCGGCGAACAGACCCACCACGCTGGCTGCGCCGGCGAAGCCCAGGTCGGCGCAGATGTTGGCGAACAGATAGTCGCTCCAGAGCAGCGGCACGCTGCCTTTTTGGAACCAGTTAGCGAGGTTGGTGCCGATGCCGTTGCCGCGGCGCAGGATTTCCCAGATTTTCGCCATGTCTTCGGAACCCAGTCGCGGATCCGAGAGCATGGCGACCCAGTCATGCACGCGCTCCGCGCGATAGGGCGACGTCCAGATCAAGAGCGCTACCACCACCAGGGCGATGATGCCGGTGACGGTGATCTGCTTCGCGTCGCCGCCGCCCACGAAAAACATGATCACGCCGGTAATCAGGACGATGATCGCCACGCTCAGACTGCGTTCGAGGACGATCAGCCCGGCCACCAACCCCATCAGCAGCGCAAAGGGGATCAGCCCGCCCTCCACCTGGGTCAGGTCCTTGCCTTTCGAGGCCACCCACGCGGCCACGTAGATCACGAGCGCCAGCTTGACGAACTCGCTGGGCTGGCCGCTGCCGTTGATCAACTGCCGGATCGCGCCGAACCGGTCACTCCCCAGGATCAGCACGACGATAAGCAGAACCAATCCGCCGACCAGCACTGGGATCGCCATGCGCTGCCAGAAATGGTAGGGGATGCGGGCCATGACGATCAAGACGACGATCCCGACTAGCAACCAGATGATCTGGCGGATGAAGAAGTATTCCGGCGCAACCTTGTACACGATGGGCGCACGCACGAAGCTGGCGCTGTAGACCATCACCAGCCCCACGGCCAGCAAGATCGCCATGATTCCGATGAGTGGGTAGTCCAGGCCCCGGCTGGTGACCGCTGCGGCCAACGTCTCTCGCGCCGAAGGGCGCGGTCGGGCTTTGCTCGCCGCCGTGCGCGGGTTGTTGCCCGGCCGGCTGGGCGGGAGAGGGGGTGCCGCGGCCACGCTCGCAGCCATGCGTCGGTTGTCGGTTGTCGTTCGTCGCGTCTGTCCACTCATGGCAATGCCTCCACCAACGCCCGGAAATGCTGGCCGCGGGCTGCGAAATCTTCGTAAGCATCGAAGCTGGTGCCACCCGGCGCCAGCAGGACAACGTCGCCGCTTTGTGCAACTGCCGCGGCCGCCGCCACCGCGCCGGTCAGATCGGCGCAGCGGGTGGTTGGGACGGGCGCAGCGGCCGCGTGCTGCGCCAACGCCTCGGCGATCAGGCCGGCCGCCTCGCCGAAAAGCACAACGTGGCGGCAGCGTTGGTGCATGAGCGCCGTGCACTCGTCCCACGGCAGGTGTTTATCGCGGCCGCCGGCCAGCAGGATGATCGGCTCGGTAAACGATCGCAACGCGGCCGCGGTGCGCTCCGGCGCGGTGGCGATGGAGTCGTTGATCCACAACACGCCGGCTCGCTGGCGGACGATCTCCAGCCGGTGCTCGACCCCACCAAAAGTGATCGCGACCTGGCGCATGGCATCGGCAGCAGCCCCGGCCGCGCCGGCCAGACAGCATGCGGCCAGGATATTCGCCAGGTTGTGCCGGCCGCGCAACCGCACCTCGCGGATTCGGCAGATTTCTACGTCGCTCAGGCCGGGGCGGCGCCAGATCAGCACGTCGCCGCGCAAGAACGCCCCGGCCGTCACCTCGTCCACCAGGGTGAAGCCGAGCCGGGTTGCCTGCAGTGGAAAATAGACCGCCTCCTGACCCTCGCCGGCCGCGATTCGGCAGCGTCCGCTCGCCAGCCAGGGACCGGTGTACGCATCGTCGGCGTTGAGCATGCAGCTATCGCCCGGCCCCTGAAAGCGCAGGATGTTGCTCTTGGCCGCCGCGTAGTGGCTCATGGACGGGTGCCGGTCCAGGTGGTTCGGCGTGATGTTCAAGAGGCCCGCGATGGCTGGGCTGCGGTCGAACAACTCCAACTGGAAGCTGGACAGTTCCATCACCACCTTGTCGCCCGGCCCGATGGCTTCCAGGCGGTCGAGCAGCGGTGTGCCGATGTTGCCGCCAACGTGGACGGTGAATCCGGCGGCCTCCAGCATCAGCCCCACCAGGGTCGTGGTCGTCGTCTTTCCCGCCGAACCGGTGATGCCGAGGATCGGCGCGGAACAGTGACGCAGGGTCAGTTGGCCGTCATTGCTCAATGGGATGCCCCGCGCCACGGCCATCTGTGCGATCGGAATGGCCGGCGATACGCCGCCGCTCAAGCAGAGGAGGTCCGTCGCATCCAGCAACGTCAACGGATGCCCACCCAACGCGAACCGCAAAGCGGCCGCGCCGCCCGGTGCATGAGCCGCGGCGTACTCCGCCAGATCAGCGCACGAGGCAGCCAATTGCTCGGTCGTCTGCAGGTCGCTGATCGTTACCTGTACGCCGTGCTTCAGAAAGAAACGCGCGGTAGCCAGCCCTTGCCGCGCCATGCCCAAGATGACGACGCGCAGACCGAAGTAGGATTGCAGATTGGCGATTGCAGATTGCGGATTGGCGAATCGTAACCCGCCGCGGGATGCTTCGGTCATCAGGTGCCCTCTTTTTTCTCTGTCGGCGCGTGGGCCGCCGAAGGCACGACCACCCACGCCCCCGGCCACAGGGCGCTGAAACGCGCGGCCAGGGCTTCGGCATATGCGTCGGCTTCCCGCCGATCAACGGCCCAGTTTCGGTAGCTGACCCGGACAGTCGTGCCCCGTTCGGCCAGGCTGCCGTCGGCGCCCAGCTCGAAGGGGAGTGGCTCCAGCTCCACCATGAGGGCGTGGACGCGCACCTGGCCCGGCATGAGTCGGTCGCCCCGATAGGCCGCCAGCCCGTCGGCGACCTGGCTCAAGGCGGCATAGGCGATGCGTTGGGCCGCCGGCCGGTCGTCGCGGGCCAACGCGACGTCTAGCTCGCCGCGCAGGGGGCAGAGCGCGTTCAAGATCAGCCCGCCCGGACTGGCCTTGCTCGGCGGCGGCGCGTAGGCCCGGCCCCCGACAAGCGCCTCCTCGGGTGGCAACACGCCTCTGAAATGCGTGATTTCGCCCATACCCTCTCCAATTGCGGATTGCGGATTTGGGATTGGGGAGTTGCGATTCCGCAATCCGCAATCCCAAGTCCGCAATCATAGCAGCGCCAGCGCGACCCCTACCATCCCGGCCAGGATGCCGATCAGGAAGAAACGCTGCATGACGTGCGTCTCGGACCAGCCGAGCAGCTCGAAGTGGTAATGCAGCGGCGCCATCTTGAAGATGCGTTTGCCCTGGCCGGTGCGCCGCTTGGTCCACTTGAAATAGCCGACCTGTAAGACGTCGGAGAGCGCCTCGGCGAGGAAGACCAATCCTACGATGGGCAGCAGCAGCCATTGGCCGGTCATCAATGCTACCACCGCGAGCGTAGCGCCCAGCGCCAATGCGCCCATATCGCCCATGAACAGCTCCGCGGGGTGCGAGTTGTACCAAAGGAATGCAAATAGCGCACCCACCATGGTGAAACAGAACGACATCAGTGGGTATTGGCCTTGCTGATAAGCAATGATGCCATAGGCCGCGAACGCCACCGCCGAAGTGGAGCCGGCCAGCCCATCCAGCCCATCCGTCAGGTTGACCGCGTTCGACTCGGCGACGATGATGAACGTGGCGATCGGGATGTAGATCAGCCCCAGGTTGATCTTCTGCGCCACCCCTGGGATGGCGACGCTGTGTATATCCAGGAAGAAGTAGATCCCCAGCGCGGTCGCCAGGGCCAGCAGAGTCGTCAGCGACCCCTTGATCCTCGCCAGCATTCCCTGGCCGTCACCCTTTCTGCCGCGCACGCCGGCCAAGTCGTCGCGCGCGCCCAGGTAGCCGAACGCGACTAGCACCAGCAACGGGGCCAGGATGGACTTGCCGATCAACGGGCTGCCTTCGGCGAAGTTGAAGAGCCGCAGGATCGCCTTGCCCCACAGGGACCCGCTCAACAGGTTCGCCAGGTTGAGGACGACCGTGATGATGAACACCGGCACCAGAAACAGGATGCCACCCATGGTGGGCGTGCCGGTCTTCACCTGGTGGCAGCCAGGCTCCTCGATGTGGATCTGCTTGCCGATGCGCCGGCGCTTCAGCTCGTTGATCAACGGCCGACCCCAGATGACCGCCAACAGGAACGAGACGGCCGCCAGAGCCAGCGCAAAAGACATGGGAGCTTGTTCTTGCATGTAAGTATATGCTTTCCGCGTTATTCGCGGGGTCGCGAGAGCACATCCACGATGGTCTCCATCGCCATGCCTCGCGAGCCTTTGATCAGGATGATGTCGCCGGGGCGGATCAGGCCCTGGAGCACGCCGATGGCGTCGGTGTTGCTCTCGGCCGGGTAAACGTCGGCGCTTGCCATGCCATCGGCGAGCGCCTCCTCGGCGATCCAGCGCGCGCGTGGGCCGACCGTCACCAGCTTATCCACCACTTGAGCTGCCCGGCCGCCGACGACGCGATGGCCCTCTTCTTCGTAAGATCCCAGCTCGAACATATCACCCAGGACGGCCACGCAACGTTGCCCGCGGTTGGCGATGTCTTCCAGCAGGTGCAACGCCGCCATCATGGAGATCGGGCTGGCATTGTAGGTGTCGTCAATCAGGGTCGTCTCGCGCAGGCCCGGCACGACCATCAGCCGCAACTGGCCGCGCACCTCCAGCAACCCGGCGATGATCTCGGTCCAACTCAATCCCTCGATCAGCCCTACGGCCGCGCCGCGCAACGCCGTGTGGACGCTGTGCCGACCCAGCATCGGCAGGTGCAGGTGGAACGTCTCCACCCCGTAGTGGAGGCGCAGCCGGATGCCTTCCAGCCCTTCGCTGCTGATGTCGTCGGCCCATAGATCGGCAGCCTCGTTCAGCCCATAGGTGAAGACGCGCGCCCGCGTCAGCCCAGCCATGGCGCGCACCAGCGGATCATCGGCGTTGAGGATCGCCACGCCGCCGTCGCCGGCGGATGGGAGCGCCTGCACCAACTCGGCCTTGGCCTGGGCGATGCGCTCGATGCTGCCCATCCGCTCCAGATGGGTCGGCCCGACGTTGGTGACGATGCCGATGCGCGGGCGGGCCAGGTCGGACAGTCGGGTGATCTCGCCCAGGGCGTACATCCCCATTTCCAACACGGCGCGCTCATGTTCGGGCGTCAGTTGCAGCAGTGTCAGCGGCAGGCCGATCTCGTTGTTGAGGTTGCCTTCACTGCGTAAGGTAACATAATGCTGCGTCAGGACGTTGGCAACGGTCTCTTTGGTCGTTGTCTTGCCTACGCTGCCGGTGATCCCAACGACGACCACCGCCGGCAGTTGTGACCGCCAGTAGCCAGAAAGCTGCTGGAGGGCCGTCAGGGTGCTGGGCACCAGGAAAATGCAATTTGGATTTTGGATTTTGGATTTCGGAATCTGGACATGCCCGGATGAGCAGTCTATGACCAGGTAATTCGCAATCTGTAATCCGCAATCCGCAATTCGCCTTTGTTCGGCAATCGCGGCCAGCGCGCCGCGGGCGAACGCGTCTGCCAGGTAAAGGTGGCCATCGGTCCGCTCGCCATGCAGGGCGACAAACAAGCCGCCCGGCTGGACGGCGCGCGAGTCAACCGTGACGCCGGTAACGGGGCGACCGGCCACTTCGACGGGCAGCATCGCCGTCGAGCCGATCAGACTTGCACAAACGTGCTTAAGTTGCAGCATGGGCCTACCCCACGATCAGGTTCAAGCCGCATCCCTTCGGCAAGCTCAGGGCAGGCTCTTCGACTCCATCCGCCAAACGACGGCGGATGGAGTCGAAGGATGTTTGCGTCGCCAGCCCCACTCCCCAATCCGCAATCTGCAATCCGCAATCTGCAATCCGTTTCACGGCTCTCTCTCATCCGGCTGAATCTTCAGAATCCGCACCGCATCCTGCCCTACCTGGCCGAATACCGGCACGGCTACGTGCTCGGCCCAGATGTTGGTCTGGGGCTTGACCAGCTTGACCAGAATGACTACCTGGGGATCGGCCGCGGGCAGGAAGCCGACGAAGCTGGCGATCGTGTCCTGCGAGGTGTAGCCGGTCTCGGTCGGAATCTCGGCGGTGCCGGTCTTGCCGGCCACCCGGTAGCCCGGCACGGAATGCGGGTAGGCCGATTGATCCATCGTGTAGACCATCATCCGCGTGAGCGTGCGCGCCGTCTCCGGCTTGATCGGGTAGTTGAGCACCCGCGGCGGGATGGCGCGCATCTGGCCGTCGCTGATGAAGCCCTGGGCGATCTGCGGCTGGAGCAGTTTGCCGCCGTTGGCGATGGCCGCTACCGCGTTGATCATTTGCAACGTCGTGACCGAGATGCCTTGCCCGAAGGAGTTGGCCGCCTGGTCGAACTCGCTCCATTCCTTGCTGCCGGGTTCATTGACAATGCCGGCGCTCTCCAGGTTCAGATCAACTTCGGTCATCCGGCCGAACCCGAACAGACGCACGTAGCGGTAGAACACCTCCGGCCCCATCTCCAGACACAGCCGCGCGGTTACGACGTTGAGCGACTTGGCCAACGCCTGGGCCGCGGTGACTTCGCCGTAGGCATTACCTGTGGCGTTGCGGATGCGCCGACCAGCGATGATGAGCGCGCCATCGTCGTAATAGGTCTTGTCGGGAGTGGTCAGCCCCGTGTCGAGCGCCGCCGCGAAGGTCATCAGCTTGAACACCGAGCCAGGCTCGTAGATCAGGTTGACCGCCGGGTTGATCCAGGTCGCTGACTCGGAATCGCCGTAGTGATTCGGGTCGAAGGTCGGATAGTTCGCCAGCGCCAGTATGGCCCCCGTGCGCGGATCCATGACGATAATCGTGCCCGCCTCGGCCTCGTACTTGATGAGGGCCTCTATCAGCCGCTTCTCAACCAGGTGCTGCAACGGCGCATCCAGATTGAGCGCCAGGTCGCGCCCGGTCGGCGAGGGCAGATAGAGCTTCCACGCTTCGGCGATGGGCTGTGGATCGCCCGGCAACTGGCCGGGCCAGTTCTCCGAGCGTCGCAGCCACGTTTGGTAGCTGGCCTCTACGCCGTAGTGGCCGATCTGGTCGCGGTCGGTGTAGCCGATCAACTGAGCAGCCAGCGTGCCTTGGGGGTACGCGCGTGTCCGCACCGGTGCGCTCCAAAAAAGATTCTGGTCAAGCTGCTGGATCTCCATGCGCTGCGTTTCGTTCAGGTTGCGAGCCAGCGTCACCTGTGGCGTGTCCAGATCCAGGTAGGTCTGCAAAGCGGCGACGGATTGGCCCACGGTGATCGCCACACTGGCGATCAGTGCTGCTCTTTTTGAGGACTTACGAATCTCCTGAGGGTCCGCGTACAGCTCCCAGGTGAAGTTGTCGGTCGCCAGAAGCAACCCGTGGCGGTCTACGATCCGGCCGCGGCTGACGTCGGGGGCAGGGAGGGCATCGGCGGTCGCGGCCGCCCCCCCGCCGATCCGCAGGGCCGCAAGGCGGAAGAGTACGGCCACCATAATGACCAGGAAGACCGCGATCGGGATACGCATCCGCCGGGCAAGCCGGCGCCAATCGTCGAACGGCTGGTCTTCGGCTGGCGCCGGCCGGGCCACGGCGCGCGGTCGAGCCGCTTCCGGTGACAGAAGTGGCTCGATTGACTGCGGATATTCAGTCCAACGCGTTTTGCGGGGCATCATGTCGCCTTTCATACGATCAATCGCGCCTGGGCACGGTCGGTGATCGGACCGCGCCACGACTGTGCTGAGAATCGCCCTGCGGCTCTGGAGTCGAAGGCTTCAGCCGGTTTCTGCCGCCTACCACCAGACCGGCCAAAGCCTCTAGTCCAGCCGCCTGTTTTCCTCCGCCGTGGCACCACATCCGGCAGAAAAATCGAGCGATTACCCGCCGGGCTGCGGCAGCCAGCCGGTCAGGCGGCGCCACAAGGCCACGTTGCCCGCGCCGAAGGTGCGGGCGGTCTCTCCCGGCTCAGCCTCCGTCGCGACGCGCACGTAGATCGCCGCGGAGCCGGTGCGCAGGCCCAACTCAGTGGCCTTCTCGTCAATGTAGCTAGGCGAATTCCACTGTGCCACTTGCAGCATCTGCGCCACGTTTTCCCGCTCCAACGCGGCGATCTCGTACTGCAGCCGCAGGGTCTGGGTCTGCATCGTGGAAATGGTGCTCGCCTGCCACAAATAGAGGCTCATCAGGGCGCAGCCGGCGATGAGCAGTGCAACCAGCCGCGGCAACCACGCGGCCTGGCCGGTTAGCAACTCCTGACGCCAGACCGCCGGCCCGCCGCGGGGCAGCAGCGCCGTGGGGGTGGTAGTGATGCGGTTGAGCATGGGTGGCTCCTATAGCTTTTCGGCGATTCTCAGCTTTGCACTTCGACTTCTCGGGTTGGCGACGACTTCCGCCTCATCCGGCTGGATCGGCTTGCGTGTCACTATTTTCAAGGTTGCCTTGTGCCCGCAGACGCACCTGGGAAGGCGGGGCGGGCAGAGGCAGTCGCGCGTTTCGCGTTGGATGAATTGCTTGACGATGCGATCTTCCAGCGAATGGAAGGTGATGATGGCAAAGCGCCCGCCGGGCGCCAGCAAGGTGACTATCTGCGGCAGGACGGCTTCCAGCGCGTCCAGCTCGTCGTTGACCTTGATCCGCAGCGCCTGGAAGACGCGCGTGGCCGGGTGGATGTGCGCGTGGCCGCCGATGGCCCGGCTGACCGCGGCCGCCAGCTCGGTCGTCGTGCGCAAGGGACGGGCGGCGATGATGGCGCGGGCGATCCGGCGCGAGCGCGGCTCCTCGCCGTACTGATAGATCACATCGGCCAACTCTTCGACCGGCCACTCGTTGACGATCTCCGCTGCAGTCAGCGCCGTGTCAGGATTCATGCGCATGTCCAGCGGCCCTTCACCCAGGAAACTGAAGCCCCGTTCGGCCTCGGCCAACTGAAAGGAAGACATGCCCAAGTCGAGCAGGATGGCCTGGACGGCCGCAAAGCCGTGCGCCGCCGCCACGTCCGCCATCTGACGGAAGCTGGCCTGGACGAGCGTGGCGCGTGACCCGAATGGAGCCAGACGAACCCGTGACCGCTCGATAGCCGCCGGATCAGCGTCCAGTCCTAATAGGCGCCCCCCAGGCGCGGTGGCGACCAACAGCGCCTCGGCATGTCCGGCGCCGCCTAACGTGCCATCAATGCAGGCGGCATCCGGTTGCAGCGCCAGCCCACCGATGGTTTGCGGCAGGAGGACGGGGATGTGGATCACGTTTACAGGCTCAGGCCGAGTTTGGCGACCTGCTTGGGGTCATCGCTTCGCCCCCGGTTCTGTGACATGGTCTCTGTGCACACCTCTTGCCACCGTTCGCGGTTCCAGACTTCCAGCCGGTCATTGTTGCCGAGGATGACTACCTCGGTGTCGAGGTTGGCGTAGCGGCGCAGCAGCGGCGGGATGACGATGCGTCCCTGGCGATCAATCTCACACTCGCCTGCGGTGAACAAGAGCCGGCTGGTCTGGCGGATGGCCACGGAATCCTCGCCGGCCTGGATAGCTTGTCGCACGCGTTCGGCCATGGCCTCCCACAACGGCTTGGGATACACGTTCACTTGCCCGTCTGACCCGCGGCCCACCATGACCACCGGCGCCAATGCCTCCCGATGGCGCGCGGGCAGGAAAACGCGTCCCTTTTCGTCCAGTGTGTGTTCGTACTCGCCGTTGAACACTTTGTGCCGCCTTACCTTGCGTTGATTGCGAAATCGGTGTATAATGAAGAGGACTTCTTCCCCCACATTCCACCACTTTTAACCACTTCGCTATTGTACTCGAAGTATGGGAATATGTCTAGTAGTATATGAGGACTATTGCACTATTTTTAAGGTTGAGTTTTTTGTCGGCGTGTTCTGGCAGGGACGGAATTTGACAGAAGGAATGTAGCGTGCTATGATGTCCAATTGCTGTCCAAAGGCCAAATGATGCAGGTAGCGAACTACCACACATTTTATGTCCCCGCGCTCTCAGTGATCGAGACACGCCAAGTCGGCTGACGACTTGGTCTTTTTGCTTTTCTGACAAGGAGTGGACGCAGCATGATGCATCCCCAAACCCGTGGTGCCGGTGTCCCGCGCAAGTCGTACGCACGCATCCGTGATGTGTACGAACTGCCGCGCCTGATCGAAGTCCAGTTGGATTCGTTCCGCTGGTTCCAGACGGAAGGCTTGCAGGAGCTCTTCGGCGAGATCTCCCCGATCGTCAGCTTTAACAAAAACCTGGAGTTGCACTTCGGTTCCGAGCCGGGGCCGGAAGGATTCTGGTTCGGCGAACCCAAGTATTCCGAGCCGGAATGCCGCGATCGAGACATGACCTTTGCCGCGCCGTTGTGGGTGCGCGTCAAGCTGGTCAATCGCGATACCGGGGAAGTCTCCGCTCAGAACGTCTTCATGGGTGATTTTCCGTTGATGACCGAAAACGGCACGTTCATCATCAACGGGGCCGAGCGCGTCGTCGTCAGCCAGTTGATTCGGTCGCCCGGCGCCTATTTCACGATCGAAGAAGACCGCGTCACTGACCGGCGGCTCTGTTTCGCCAAGATGATTCCCAACCGCGGCGCCTGGCTGGAGTTTGAAAGCTCGAAGCGGGACGTGATTTCGGTGAAGGTTGACCGCAAGCGCAAACTGCCCGTCACCGTGCTGTTGCGCGCCATCGGCTTCGGCTCCGATGATGAAATTCTGGAGCAGTTTGCCGAGGTGGACAACGACCCGGAGCACGCCTACATCGCGTCCACCCTGGAGCGCGACCCGACCCGCATTCCCAACCGGGCTGACTCGGCAAAGGGTGTGGATGCCGCGCTGATGGAATTTTACAAGAAGCTGCGCCCTGGCGATCCGGCCACGCTGGACAACGCCAGGAGCTTCATGCAAAACCTGATTTTCGCCCCGCGGCGCTACGACCTGGGCAAAGTGGGCCGCTACAAGCTCAACCGCCGGCTCGAACTGGGCATCCCGCTCTCGCAGCGCACGCTGACCAACGAAGACCTGATCGCGGTGCTCCGGCGGGTGATCCAGATCAACAACGGCGTCGAAGGCGAAGATGACATTGATCACCTGGGCAACCGCCGCGTTAAGACCGTCGGCGAGCTGATTCAGAACCAGTTGCGCATCGGCCTGCTGCGCATGGAGCGGGTGGTGCGCGAGCGCATGTCCATCCGCGACACCGAGCAGACCACACCGCTTTCCTTGATTAACATCCGGCCGGTGGTCGCGGCCATCCGCGAGTTTTTCGGCGGGTCGCAGCTCAGCCAGTTCATGGATCAGACCAACCCGCTGGCCGAGTTGACTCACAAACGCCGCTTGAGCGCCCTGGGACCTGGCGGCCTGCGCCGCGAGCGCGCGGGCTTTGACGTGCGCGACGTCCACAATAGCCATTACGGTCGCATCTGTCCCATCGAGACGCCGGAAGGCCCGAACATCGGCCTCATCGGTTCGCTGGCAACGTATGGCCGGATCAACGAGTTCGGCTTCATCGAGACGCCGTACCGCAAGGTCATCAACCGCGTGCCCAACAGGCCCGAGGCGTTGACGGGCCGGATTTTGCGCGAACGTATCGCGCTGCCCGACGGTACTGTGATCGCCGAGAGCGGTAAGACGGTGGATGAGGCACTGGCCGGCCGGATCGCCCAGCTCGGCGACGTGCTGCCCGAAGTCCGCGTCGTGCCGGAATTGACCACCGACATCTCGTACCTCTCGGCCGACGAGGAAGACCGCTATGCCATCGCCCAGGCCAACGCGCTGACCGACGGCAAGGGGCATTTCACCGAGGCGCGCGTATCAGTGCGGCGTAACCAGCAGTTCCTATTCGAGTCGCCCGATCGCATCGAGTACATGGACGTCTCGCCCAAGCAGATCGTCTCGGTCTCGGCCGCGCTGATCCCGTTCCTGGAACACGACGACGCCAACCGTGCGTTGATGGGGTCGAATATGCAGCGCCAGGCAGTGCCGCTGTTGCGGCCCGATGCGCCCATCGTCGGCACCGGCATCGAGCGGCAGGCCGCGGTGGACTCGGGTCAGGTGGCCGTGGCTCTCAACCCCGGCGAGGTGGTCAGCGCCCGGAGCGATGAGATCATCGTCCTGGAAGAGACCGGCACCCGTCGCGTTTACAAGCTGCGCAAGTACCAGCGGTCGAACCAGAGCACCTGCATTGATCAGCGGCCTGTCGTTTCCAAGGGCGACCGCGTTGAGAAGGGCCAGGTGCTGGCCGATTCCAGTTCAACTGATTTGGGCGAGATGGCCCTGGGCGAGAACGTGCTGGTGGCGTTCCTGAGCTGGGAAGGCGGCAACTACGAAGACGCGATCCTGATCAGCGAGCGGATGGTGCAGCAAGACAAGTTCACCTCTATCCACATCGAGAAGCACGAGATCGAGGCCCGCGATACCAAGCTGGGGCCGGAAGAGATCACCCGCGACATCCCGAACGTGGGCGAGGATGCCCTGAAGGACCTGGACGAGCATGGCATCGTGCGCGTCGGCGCGGTGGTTTCGCCCGGCGACATCCTGGTGGGCAAGATCACGCCGAAGGGTGAGACCGAGCTTAGCCCGGAGGAGAAGCTGCTGCGGGCGATCTTCGGCGAGAAGGCGCGCGAGGTGAAGGACTCCAGCCTGCGCCTGCCCCACGGCGAATACGGCAAGGTGGTGGACATCAAGGAATTCAACCGCGATGAACATCGCGACCTGCCCGCGGGCGTCGAGCGCATGGTGCGCGTCAGCGTGGCGCAGCGCCGCAAGATCATGGAAGGCGATAAGATGGCGGGTCGCCACGGCAACAAGGGCGTCATCTCGCGGATCGTGAAGGTTGAGGACATGCCCTTCCTGCCCGACGGCACGCCGGTGGATATTATCCTGAACCCGTTGGGCGTGCCCGCCCGCATGAACATCGGCCAGGTGCTCGAAACGCACCTGGGCTGGGCGGCCGAGCGCCTGGGCTTCCGCGCCGTGACCCCCGTGTTCGACGGCGCGCGTGAGCACGAGATCGAGGCCGAGTTGGCCCGCGCATGGCTGGCCGATCGCGCCTGGGAGAAGGCGAGCAAGCGCGCTTGGGATTGGGCCGAGAAGCATAGCTACGGCGAGGCCGATGTGCAGGACGACGACGAGGTGCGCGCCCTGTATCTGGCCGAGTGGCTGGGCGAGCGTGGCTATGACCCCGAGCGGGCCTACAACGATCGCGGCTACGCCCGCCAGGCCGTCCTGCGCGAGTGGCTGGCTGAGGAGCCGCAGAGCTACGATCCCGATAGCCTGCTGGCGCCGTTCGAGGCGGAGGTGTCGCTGGATCGGCGCGAGCACATGGACGAGACGGCGCGTGTCGTCTGCCTGCGCGAGTGGCTAAAGTGGGTCGAGCGCGAGCGGATGCGCGTGGCGCGCTTGGAGGCCACGGGCGCCGAGATTGAGGGCGTGCCCGAATACGCCGAAGTGGCCGAATCGCCCGAAGAACGCGCGGCCATGTATGCCGAGATGGAGCGCATCTCCAACCTGTCTGATCAACAGGTGGTGACAGAGGCCATGCGTATCAGCCGTGATGAGGACAAGCCGCTGCCCACCTGGGGCAAGACGGTGCTGTTCAACGGCAAGACCGGCGAGGCATTCGACCAGCCGGTGACGGTGGGCATCATCCACATGATGAAACTGCACCACCTGGTCGAGGATAAGGTCCACGCGCGCTCCACCGGCCCTTACAGCCTGGTGACGCAGCAGCCGTTGGGCGGTAAGGCGCAGTTCGGCGGGCAGCGGTTCGGTGAGATGGAGGTGTGGGCGCTGGAGGCTTATGGCGCGGCGCACAGCCTCCAGGAGATGCTGACGGTCAAATCGGACGACGTGACCGGGCGCGTGAAGACCTACGAGGCCATCGTCAAGGGCGAGGCTATCGAATCGCCCGGCGTGCCCGAAAGTTTCCGCGTGCTGGTGAAAGAATTGCAGTCGTTGGGGTTGGCGGTCGAGGTGGTGGACGCCAAAGAAGAGGTAATCCAGTTTGGCCGCGAAGACGCCGAAGAGAAGTTGCCGAACCTGGGCTTTAGCCTGAGCCTGCCTGGCCCGATGAGCAAGGGCTTTGAGTAAAACGCAAAAACGCAAAGTGTGGGCGATAGGTTCTGACGTTTTACGCATTGCGTTTTACGCAAACGGGAGATGATACATGGAAGTCAATGAGTTCGACGCCATCCGCGTCTCGCTGGCCTCGCCGGAACAGATCATGCAGTGGTCGCATGGTGAGGTGACCAAGCCGGAGACGATCAACTACCGCACCCTGCGCCCCGAGCGCGACGGCCTCTTCTGCGAGCGGATTTTCGGCCCGCAAAAGGATTGGGAATGCGCTTGCGGCAAGTACAAGCGCATCCGCTATAAGGGCATCGTTTGCGATAAGTGCGGCGTTGAGGTGGCGCATAGCCGCGTCCGCCGCGAACGCATGGGCCACATCAAGCTCGCCAGCCCGGTCAGTCACATCTGGTACGTTAAGGGCGTGCCGAGCCGGTTGGGGCTTTTGCTGAACATCAGCCCGCGCAACCTGGAACGCATCCTTTACTTCGCCCAGTACGTGATCACCAACGTAGAGGAAGACGCGCGCAATCGCACTATCACCAAGGCCGAGCGCGACCTGAGCATGCGCGCGGCTCGCATCGAGGGCGAGGTGCAGGCGAAGATCGCTGAGAGCGAGGCGCGGCGAGTGGCGCAGTTGACCGAGCTGGATCAGCAGGAAGAGGCCGAGATGAGTCGCCTGGCCGAGCGTCTGAACGCGGAGACCAACGAGGTCATCGCGGCCGGCCAGCCTTTGAAGGCGCGGCTGGAAAAGGGCCAGGGTAAACCGCTCGCGGAGGCGATCCACCTGCCGTGGGCGCCCGAAAGCGCAGTTCTGGTGGCCCAGGGCGCTGTGGCGACGCGCGAGCTTTTGGGCGCGCTGGAAGATGCCATTCGGGGCCGGTTGAGCGAGATCGAGGAAAACATCAACGCCGAGCGCGAGGCGGTGCGCAACCTGACCGCCGCTCGTCGCGACTTGGTGCGCCGCGAGGTCGAGCAGGCCATTGACGAGCAGCGCCAGGCCGTGGAGACCCAGAAGGCGCAAATGCGCTCACAGTTGAACGACTCGTTGCAGGAACTCAAGGAACTGAAGGAGCGCGAGCTTCTCAGCGAGACCGAGTACCGCGACAAGAGCGAACACTGGGGTAACGTCTTCAAGGCCGGCATGGGCGCCGAGGCCGTGCGCGAGTTGGTGGGCAAGATTGACCTTGACCAGATGGTGAAGGAGCTACGGAGCGAGATCGCCACCACTCAGTCCAAGCAGCGCAAGAAAAAGGCCGCCAAGCGGCTGCGGGTCGCTGAGTCGTTCCGCAAGAGCGGCAACCGACCCGAGTGGATGATTATGACGATGCTGCCCGTCCTGCCGCCCGACCTGCGGCCGATGGTGCAGTTGGACGGTGGCCGGTTCGCCACTTCGGATCTGAACGACCTCTACCGCCGCGTCATCAACCGCAACAACCGCCTCAAGCGGCTGCTGGAGTTGGGCGCGCCGGACGTGATCGTGCGCAACGAGAAGCGCATGTTGCAGGAAGCCGTAGACAGCCTGATTGACAACGGCCGGCGTGGCCGCGCGGTCAGTCGGAGCGGCAAGCGGAAGCTCAAGAGTCTGTCGGACCTGCTCAAGGGTAAACAAGGGCGCTTCCGCCGCAACCTGCTGGGCAAGCGCGTGGACTACTCCGGTCGTTCGGTGATTGTCATCGGCCCCGAGTTGAAGCTGCACCAGTGTGGTCTACCCAAGAAGATGGCGCTGGAACTGTTCAAACCGTTCGTCATGCGCCGCCTGGTGGAGTACAACTTCGCCCACAACATCAAGAGCGCCAAGCGCCTGGTGGATCGCGAAAGCCCCGAGGTCTGGGACGTGCTGGAAGAGGTGGTCAAGGACCGGCCGGTGCTGCTCAACCGCGCACCCACCTTGCATCGCCTGGGCATTCAGGCTTTCGAGGTGATCCTGATTGACGGCAGCGCCATCCAGATTCATCCGCTGGTCTGCGCGGCGTTCAACGCCGACTTCGACGGCGATCAGATGGCTGTCCACGTGCCGCTCTCCGATGACGCGGTGCGCGAGGCGCGCGAGTTGATGCTCAGCTCGGTCAACCTGCTCAAGCCGTCGTCGGGCGAGCCGATCGTCGGCCCCTCGAAGGACATGGTGCTGGGCTGCTACTATCTGACCCTGGCCGTGCCCGGTGCCAAGGGCTCGGGCAAGACCTTCTACGATGCCGACGAGGTGCGCCTGGCCTATGACCTGGGCATCGTGGACCTCCGTGCGTCGGCCAAGGTGCGCTTCACCGATTGGGCCGACGAGGTGTCGCTGGAGCAGCTCGAGCTCGATCCGCCGGTGATGCAAGTGCTGGCCGACAACAATCTACGTACCGCGGGCGATGTGGTGCGCACGCTGCTCACACGGCGCGAGGTGATGACGCAGGATTGGGGCTTGAACCAGCGCACGCTCGATCACCTTCGCGAGCGACTGGCGGCCCAGCGGGTGCAGCCCGATAAGATGCCGCAGACCGGCATGGTCGAAACGACCATCGGCCGCGTGCTCTTCAATGCGTCGCTGCCCCGGCCGTTGCAGTTCGTCAATGAGGTCATGGACAAGAAGAAGCTGAACGACTTCGTCGGCGTCTGCTACGAGCTGATGGGGCCGCAGGCTACGTCCGAGGTAGTAGACGAGATCAAGCGCCTGGGTTTCACCTACGCGACCATCTCCGGCACGACTATCGCGGTGAGCGACATCAGCGTGCCGTCCACTAAGCAGGCCGTGTTGGACGAAACGGCGGCGAAGGTGGACGAGACCGAGCGCCAGTATCGCCGCGGCCTCATCACCGAAGAAGAGCAGTACAACAAGGTGGTGGAGTTGTGGACGCGCGCCACCGACGACATCACTCAGGCGGTGAAGGGCCTGCTCGACCCGCAGTCGGGCCTGGGCGCGATGGCGACCTCCGGCGCGACCAAGGGCGGCATCCAGCCGATCCGCCAACTCGCCGGGATGCGCGGCCTCATGGCCGATCCGTCGGGCCGCATCATCGCCCTGCCGATCCGGTCGAACTTCCGCGAGGGCCTGACCGCCCTGGAATACTTCCTGAGCACCCACGGCGCGCGCAAGGGTCTGGCTGACACCGCGCTGCGCACCGCCGACGCGGGCTATCTGACCCGCCGTCTGGTGGATGTGGCGCAGGACGTCATCATCGTCAACGACGATTGCGGCACGGAGGCCGGCATCTGGTTCAACCGGCAGGGCGCGACGACCATCGGCGAAAAGTTCGGCGAGCGGTTTATCGGCCGCGTGGCCGCGGCGCCGGTGGCCGATCCGAAGACGGGCGAAGTGCTGATCGAGCGCAACGAGATCATTGACGAGATGGCTTTGCGGGCCATCGAGCGCGCGGAGGTGGACAAGGTTTTCGTCCGCTCGCCGTTGAGCTGCGAGAACCGCTACGGCCTGTGCAAGCTGTGCTACGGCGCCGATCTGGCCCGCGGCGGCCTGGTGAAGATGGGTGAGGCGGTGGGCATCATCGCGGCGCAATCCATCGGCGAACCGGGCACGCAGTTGACGTTGCGCACGTTCCATACTGGCGGCGTGGCGGGCGCGGAGGACATCACTCAGGGTTTGCCGCGCGTCGAGGAGTTGTTCGAGGCCCGCACCCCGAAGGGCGAGGCCGTCATCGCTGAGATCGGCGGTGTGGTGAACGTTTACTGGGAAGGCGACGTCCGCAAACTGAAGGTGACCAACTCGCGGCTGCGCCGCAAGACGCATCACGTCCCGGTCGGCTACGAGATGCTGGTCGAGAGCGAGGACCGCGTCCAGGCTGATACACCGATCGCCCGCGCGTTGGGCGCCGAGGCCGAGCCGCAGGAGTATCTGGCGATGCTGGACGGCAACATCTACATCGAACCGGAGGACGACGGCGGCTACAAGGCCGTTGTCCGCCGCGAGGATGTGGAAGAGTGGGTGACGGACATCCCAGCCTCGGCCCGCCTGCACGTGGACAAGGGCGACCGGGTTGACGTGGGAGAGCAGCTCACCGAAGGCTCGAAGAATCCGCGCGAGGTGCTGCGCATCCAGGGTCGCGAGGCGGTGCAACTCTACATGCTGGACGAGGTGCAGCGGGTGTACCGGTCGCAAGGCGTGAGCATTCACGACAAGCACATCGAGACCATCCTGCGCCAGATGTTGCGGCGGGTGCGGGTGCTGCGCAGCGGCGACACCGATATGCTGATCGGCGAGCTGATAGATCGTTTCGAGTTCGAGGATACCAACGGGGCGACCGAGGCGGCGGCCGGCGAACCGGCCCGCGGCGAGGCGGTGCTGCTCGGCGTCACCAAGGCATCGTTGAACACAGATAGCTTCCTGGCTGCGGCGTCGTTCCAGGAGACCACGCGGGTGCTGACCGATGCGGCCGTGCGTTCCGCCAAGGACAGCCTGCGCGGTCTGAAGGAAAACGTCATCATCGGCAAGCTGATCCCTGTGGGCACGGGCTTCGAGACCCGGCAGCGGGCGATTGCGGCAGCCAGGGCCATGCGCGAGGCCGCCTACGTCAGGGACTACGAGGACGAGTCGTTTGGCGACGAGACGGATTTCGTCGAGGAAGCCGCGGCGGAGGTATGATGAACGACGAATGACGAACGACCGAACTAACGATCTAGCTCTTGTGGTCGGCCGTCGTTCGTCGTCCATCGAAGATCACACGGCAACTAATTTGACCCAAACCGGGTCCTGTGTTAAACTGCGCTTTCGTGGGTTGGCCCGGAGGGACTGACCTCGTAGAGTCTGTGGGTCACCACGCGTTGTTCAAGCTGTACACGAGGAATACGGAGGACATCTTGCCGACCATTAATCAACTCGTTCGGAAAGGCCGCAAGCCGATTGCCAAAAAGGAAAAGGCGCCGGCGTTGCAATTTACGCACAACGCGCTCTCTGGCCGCTCGCGGCGCATGACTAAGGGCAACCCCTTCAAGCGTGGGGTTTGCACCCAGGTGCGCACCATGACGCCGAAGAAACCGAACTCCGCGCTGCGGAAGATCGCCCGCGTGCGTCTCACCAATGGTATCGAAGTCACCGCCTACATTCCGGGCGAGGGCCATAGCCTGCAGGAGCACTCGGTGGTGCTGGTGCGCGGCGGCCGCGTCAAGGATCTGCCTGGCGTCCGCTACCACATCGTGCGCGGCGCGCTGGACGCGACCGGCGTCGAAAACCGTAAACGCGCTCGTTCTAAATACGGTGCGAAGCTTCCCAAGAAGGTCGCGGCGGGTAAGCAGCCAGCCAAGGGTGCCAAGAAATGATTTCGGATTTTAGATTTCGGATTTCGGATTGCAGGTTGAGCCGTGAAGGTAATCTGCAATCTACAATCCGCAATCCGCAATTCAAGGTGGAGTGAGTCATGTCTCGACGTAATCGCCCCGAAAAGCGTATTGTCCTGCCCGATCCGCGCTTCAACAACGAGTTGGTCGCGCGTTTCGTCAATAAGCTGATGATCAGCGGCAAGAAGGCCACCGCCGAGCGGATCATCTACGGCGCCTTAGAAATCCTGGAAACGCGCGGCAAGAAGCCGGGCGTGGAAATCCTGGAGCAGGCCGTACGCAACGCCACCCCGATCATCGAGGTGCGGCCCCGCCGCGTCGGCGGCGCCACCTACCAGGTACCCATGGAGATCCGCGAGGACCGGCGTCTGGCGCTGGCCCTGCGCTGGCTGATCATGAACGCGCGCAAGCGCCCCGGCAAAAGCATGGTGGACAAGCTCTCCGGCGAATTGATGGATGCCTTCCAGAACCAGGGCACCACCATCAAGAAGAAGGAAGAGACCCACAAGATGGCTGAGGCCAACCGGGCCTTTGCGCATTATCGCTGGTAAGTCGGTCGGTATCTTAGTCTCTGATCTTCCCGCAGGCGGTCAGCCTGCGGGAAGGTTTTCTCAAGACACTGTCAATTTCGTCTTTGGTTTGTGAGTGGTTACCATGCTCGCGAAACCTGTCGCTATGTCTGACTCGGACGAAACCCGTTTGCGGATGCTGCGCAATATCGGCATCATCGCACATATCGACGCGGGCAAAACCACGACCACCGAGCGCATTTTGTACTACACCGGCAAGACGTACCGGATGGGCAACGTGGACGAGGGGACGACCGTCACCGACTGGATGGTGCAGGAGCGCGAGCGCGGCATCACGATCACGTCGGCGGCCATCACCAGCGAGTGGCGCGGCTACCGGATCAACCTGATTGACACCCCCGGCCACATTGACTTCACCGCTGAGGTGCAGCGTAGCCTGCGCGTCCTCGATGGCGGCGTAGTGGTGTTCGACGCGGTGGCCGGTGTGGAGCCGCAATCCGAGACGGTCTGGCGGCAGGCCAACCACTACGGCGTGCCCCGTATCTGCTTCGTCAACAAGATGGATCGCACCGGCGCCGACTTCTGGCGTACGATCGGGATGATCCGCGACCGCCTCGTCGCGCATCCTGTGGCCGTGCAGATTCCCATCGGTTCGGAAGACTTGTTCCAGGGAATGGTTGACCTCATCACCCGCACGGCCTGGACCTTTCCCGAATCGCTGGGCACCAACCCCGTTGCCGTGCCGATTCCGTCTGAGTTGGTTGACCAGGTCAATGCGGTGCGCGCGGAGATGGTCGAGCGGATCGCTGAAACCGACGAGGACTTGACGACGAAGTTCCTCGATGTGGAGGAGATCACCGAGGATGAGTTGCGCACCGCTTTGCGTAAGGCGACTATTGCCGGTCAGCTCGTGCCGGTGCTGTGCGGTACCGCGTTGCGCACGAAGGGCGTCCAACTGCTGCTCGACGCGGTAGTGGATTATCTGCCTTCGCCCCTGGACATTCCCGCCGTTCGTGGCATCAACCCCGATACCGACGAGGAAGAAGAACGCCCGGCCGACCCGAACGCTCCTGCTGCCGCCCTGGTCTTCAAGATTCAGTCCGACCCCTTCATCGGCAAGTTGGCCTATCTGCGCGTCTACTCGGGCGTGTTGCAGACGGGCCAGATGTTGGTGAACTCCAACAAGGATCGCAAGGAACGCATCGGCCGGCTGGTGCAGATCTACGCGGAGAAGCGCCAGGAGTTGACCGAGCTGCGCGCGGGCGACATCGGCGCCATCATCGGGGTGAAGCAGACCTTCACCGGCGAGACCCTTTGCGACCCGGCCGCGCCGATCATCCTGGAAACCATCGAGTTCCCCGCGCCGGTCATTTCGGTGGCTGTCGAGCCAAAGACCAAGGCTGACCAGGACAAGCTCGGCAACGCCTTGCAACGCCTGTCCGAAGAGGACCCGACCTTCCGCGTGCGCACCGACGAGCAGTCCGGCCAGACGGTGATCAGCGGCATGGGTGAGCTCCACCTGGAAGTGCTGGTGGACCGGATGCATCGTGAGTTCGGCGTGCAGGCGCACGTAGGCCGCCACCAGGTGGCCTATCGCGAGACGATCACCCGAAAGGTGGAGGTGGAGACCCGTTTTGTCCGCCAGACCGGTGGGCGCGGCCAGTTTGCCCACGTCATCGTTGAGCTGGAGCCTTTGCCGAAGGGCAGCGGTTTCGAGTTTGTGGACAAGGTGGTGGGCGGCGCGATTCCGCGGGAGTACATCGCGCCGGTGGGACAGGGGATGCGCGAGTCCATGGAGAACGGCATTCTTGGCGGCTACCCGATGGTGGACATCCGCGCTACGTTGACCGGCGGTTCGTTCCACGAGGTAGATAGCTCCGACATGGCGTTCAAGATCGCGGGTTCGATGGCATTGCGCGAGGGCGTCCAGAAGGGCGCGCCTGTGCTGCTGGAACCGTTGATGCGAATCGAAATCGTCGTGCCAGAAAACGCCACCGGCGACGTGATCGGTGATCTGATGGCCCGGCGCGGCCAGATCAGCGGATTGGAGTTGCACTCGGTCGGGATGCAGGCGATCAAGGGCACGGTTCCGCTGGCCGAGATGTTTGGTTATGCCACCAGCCTGCGTTCGGCCACCCAGGGCCGCGGCACATCTACGATGGAGTTCGATCATTACGACGTGGTGCCCGAGGATCGCGCAAAGACGATTCTGGGCATGTCTAAGTAGTTTGGAGTACATAAGCCCCAAATTTGCCAGCACGGGGCTTTTTGGATATAATAGCAGGGTTGCCGCCGAATGCAACGTTGTACTCTCACGCGGGTATAACGGACTCGGAGTGGCATCAGGTGCCTCGCCCCTTGTGGCATGAGGTGCCGACGCAGAGCAGATTTCTAGAGACCCGAAGGGTTTCTCTCGTACCGCGAGAGACGAGCGCGAATCCCGCGAACCCTTCGGGTCTGTGCCTGCCTCGTCAGCATCTCCGGGCGACGGCCCCACGATCTGAACGAGGCAGTCTCTTTTAATTTCGGATTTCGGATTTCTGATTGCGGACGAGGGATGAGATTCCGCAATCCACAATCCGCAGTCCGCAATCCGCAATCAGAAGGAGTTCTTATGGCGAAGCAGATTTTCGAGCGGACTAAGCCCCACGTGAACGTGGGGACGATCGGGCACATTGACCACGGCAAGACGACGCTGACGGCGGCGATCACGAAGGTGCTGGCGATGAAGGGCTGGGCGGAGTTCCGGGCCTTCGATTCGATTGACAATGCGCCGGAAGAAAAGGCGCGCGGCATCACGATCGCGATTGCGCACGTGGAATATCAGACGGCGAAGCGGCACTATGCGCACGTGGACTGCCCTGGGCACGCCGACTACATCAAGAACATGATCACAGGTGCGGCGCAGATGGACGGGGCGATCCTGGTGGTGGCGGCGCCGGATGGGCCGATGCCGCAGACGCGAGAGCACGTGCTGTTGGCGCGGCAGGTGGAAGTGCCGGCGATGGTGGTCTTCCTGAACAAGGTTGACCTGATGGAAGACGAAGAGTTGTTGGAGCTGGTGGAGCTGGAGCTGCGCGAGCTGCTGACGGCTCAACACTTCCCTGGGGACGATATTCCGATCGTGCGGGGCAGTGCGTCGAAGGCGCTGGAATGCCCGTCGAAGGATCCGAATGCGCCGGAATACAAGTGCATCTGGGAGCTGATGGATGCGGTGGATAACTACATTCCGACGCCGGTGCGCAAGATTGACAAGCCGTTCCTGATGCAGATCGAGGACGTGTTTGGCATCAAGGGGCGTGGGACGGTGGTCACGGGCCGGATTGACCGGGGCGTGATCAAGGTCAACGAGGAAGTGGAGATCATCGGGCTGAAGGAAACGCGCAAGACGGTCGTGACGGGCGTGGAGATGTTCCGCAAGATCCTGAAAGAAGGCATTGCGGGCGACAACGTCGGGTGCTTGCTGCGCGGCATCGAGCGCGAGGATGTGGAGCGCGGGCAGGTGTTGGCGAAGCCGGGTTCGATCACCCCGCACACGAAGTTCCAGAGCGAAGTGTACGTGTTGAAGAAGGAAGAAGGTGGGCGGCACACGCCGTTCTTCAACGGATACCGACCGCAGTTCTACACGGGGACGATGGACGTGACGGGTGAGTCGGAGTTGCCGGCGGGGGTGGAGATGGTGATGCCGGGCGACAACGTGAACCTGACGGTGGAGTTGATCGTGCCGGTGGCATTGGAAGTTGGCTCCCGTTTCGCCATCCGCGAGGGTGGTCGCACGGTCGGTTCGGGTGTTATCACCAAGATCCTGGAATAATGTGGACATGAGACTTCGGAAGTCTCCGAGACTTCCGAAGTCTGTTTGTGTCGTGGAGAGAGCTTTCATGGCGAAAAACAGGATTCGTATCCGGCTTAAGGCCTTTGACCATCGCGTGCTGGATGATTCCGTCCGCAAGATCGTGGATGCGGCCGAGCGCACCGGCGCCAACGTCGTCGGCCCTATCCCGCTGCCTACGCGCATCGAAAAGTTCACCGTCAACCGGGCGACGTTCGTTGACAAGGACAGCCGCGAGCAGTTCGAAATCCGAACGCATAAGCGCCTGATTGACGTCCTCGAACCCGGCCCCAAGACCATCGAGAATTTGACGAAGCTCGATCTGCCGGCGGGTGTGGACATCGAAATTAAATTGTAGATTGCGGATTGTTGATTGCAGGTGAGGATTAATCTGCAATCTCAAATCTCAAATCTGCAATCGGATGGGATGATGCGGCCAAGCCGGAGTCTACGACAGCCGGTGTGGTCACGACAGTCCCAGGGAGGATACGAGATGAAGGGCCTTTTGGGTCGCAAGGTGGGCATGACGCAGTTGCTCACCGCGAGGGGCGAAGTAGTGCCGGTCACGATCATCGAGGCTGGGCCTTGCTACGTGACGCAGATCAAAACGCAGGAACGGGATGGCTATACCGCCGTCCAGTTGGGCCTGGATGAGACGCAGCCCCGGCGTCTGACGAAGGGACAGTTGGGGCATCTGAAGCGCAGCGGCCTGCCCGCGCTGCGCCGGCTGCGCGAAATTCGCGTGAAGGACGTCGAAGACCTCACAGTGGGCCAAAAACTATTGGCCGACGTCTTCACGACGCACGAGCGGGTGGACGTCAAGGGTATCTCCAAGGGCCGCGGGTTCCAGGGTGGCGTCAAGCGCTACAATATGCGCGGCGGTCCTCGCACGCACGGCCAATCCGATCGCCTGCGCGCCCCGGGCGCCAGCAGCTCCGGCACTACGCCGGGCCGCATCTACAAGGGCAAGCACATGGCCGGGCACATGGGCAATGTGCCTGTTACCGTCTCCAACCTCCGCGTCGTCTTGGTTGATCCCGAGCGCAACCTGCTGGCCGTGCGCGGTGCGGTGCCGGGCGCGAAGAGCGGCTTGTTGGTGATCACCCAAGCGCGCAAGCAGGGGTAGGGGGTAGTGACGATGCAAGTCTCAATGATGAACATGGCGGGCGAGCAGGTCGGCGCGATCGAATTGGCCGACACCATTTTCGCTGCGCCCGTGAACAAGCCTTTGATGCACCAGGCGTTGGTCCGCCAATTGGCGAATGCCCGCCTGGGTACGTCTAAGACCAAGACTCGCGGTGAGGTGGCTGGCGGCGGCCGCAAGCCGTGGAAACAAAAAGGCACCGGCCGCGCCCGTCAAGGTGGAACTCGCGCCGCGCAGTGGCGCAAGGGCGGCATCATCTTCGGGCCGACCCCTCGCTCCTATGCTCAACAGATGCCTCGCAAGATGCGCCGCGCGGCCGTGTGTGCGGCCCTCACCGTGAAGGTTGCCGAGGAGCGGGTGGTGGTGCTCGATGCACTCACGATGGATGCGCCGAAGACGCGCGCGATGGCAACCGTGTTGCAGAATCTCGCCGTGAACTCCAGCGCGCTGATCCTGATGGCTGGCGAAAATTGGGCCGTGGAGCGCTCGGCGAACAACTTGCCGGACGTGAAGCTTTTGCGGGCCAGCTACGTCAACGTTCGCGATCTGCTCACCTACGATTACCTGGTGATTCCGCAGGACGCGCTGACGGTCATCACCGAGATCCTGGGCTAAGTGGGGAGGATGACATGCACGTTTACGACATTCTGAAGCGCCCCGTCGTCACCGAAAAGACGACCGCCCAGGGTGGGGAGCGCAAGTTCACGTTTGAGGTGAATCGCCGGGCGAATAAGATGCAGGTGAAAGACGCCGTGGAAACCGCCTTCAACGTGAAGGTGCTGGACGTCCAGATCATCAACGTCCCGGCCAAGATGGGTCGCTCGGGTCGCTCGATCGTCACCAAGAAGGCGGCGCGCAAGAAGGCCGTGGTGACATTGGCGGTTGGCAGCACGATCCAGTTCTTCGAGGGGGTTTGACATGGGTATCAAGGTGTACAAGCCTACCAGCCCTGGGCGGCGCGGGATGACCGGCTTTTCGTTCGAAGAGCTTACCCCCGACAAGCAGCCGGAGCGGTCGCTGTTGCGACCCGTTAACAAGATCACCGGCCGGAACAACCAGGGGCGGGTGACGGTGCGTCATCGTGGCGGCACGCATAAGCGCCAGTATCGCGTCATTGACTTCAAGCGCGACAAGACCGGCGTGCCAGGCCGCGTGGACTCGATTCAGTACGACCCCAACCGGTCGGCTCGCATCGCGCTGGTGGTGTATGCCGACGGCGAGAAGCGGTACATTTTGGCCCCGTTGGGTCTGAAGGTGGGCGCGAAGTTGATGGCGGGCCCGGAGGCCGAGGTGCGCGTGGGCAATGCGTTGCCGCTGCGCAACATTCCCCTGGGCACGATGATCCACAACGTCGAGCTGCAGCCCGGTCGCGGCGGCCAGTTGGTGCGGTCGGCGGGTGTGTCAGCGCAGTTGCTGGCCCGCGAGGGCGACTACGCTCAGGTGCGTCTGCCGAGCGGCGAGGTGCGCAAGGTAGCTGTGGTGTGCATGGCGACGATCGGGCAGGTCGGGAACCCGGAACATGCCAACATCAACCTGGGCAAGGCGGGCCGCAAGCGGTGGATGGGCTGGCGCCCGACTGTCCGTGGTGTGGCGATGGAACCGAATTCGCACCCGCACGGTGGCGGCGAAGGTCGCTCGCCGATCGGTATGCCCGGCCCGAAGACGCCCTGGGGCAAGCCGGCGCTGGGTTACAAGACGCGCAAGAACAAGCGCACCAATCAGTACATCGTGCGCCGCCGCGGCGCGAAGTGATGGGGGATAGCGTATGTCTCGTTCGCTGAAAAAAGGTCCGTTTGTACAGGCCAAGCTGCTCAAGAAGGTCGAGGCGATGAACCGCACGGGCAAGAAGCAGGTCATCAAGACCTGGTCGCGCGCTTCAACGGTCTTCCCGCAGATGGTCGGCCATACGATCGCCGTGCACGATGGCAGGCGCCACGTCCCCATCTACGTCGCTGAGAACATGGTGGGGCATAAGTTGGGCGAGTTTGCGCCTACGCGTTTCTTCCGCGGTCACATCAGAAGCGAGAAGAAGACCACGCGGGTCTAACGGTGAGGTGAGATAATGGAAGTTCGTGCTGTAACCAAGTATGTGGGCATCTCACCGCAGAAGACACGGTGGGTCATTGACCAGATACGCGGGATGAATGCTGATCAGGCGTTGGCCATGCTGCGCTACATGTCGCAATCGGCCGCCGAGCCGGTTGCCAAGACGGTGGCCTCAGCCCTGGCGAACGCCGAGGAGAACCTGGGCCTGTCGCGCGACGATTTGTACATCGCTCAAATTATGGCCGACGGCGCGCCCCTGCGGCGCTGGCGCCGTTTCGGCGCTCGTGGGCGGTTCAAGCCCATTATTCGCCGGTCGTCGCACATTACCGTCGTCTTGGAAGAACGGTCATAAGGAGGCTGCTTTGGGTCGCAAAGTACACCCGATTGGCTTTCGCCTGGGCGTGATTGAAAGTCACCGCTCTCGCTGGTATGCGGAGGGCGAAGAGTACACCAAGTTGGTCGCCGAAGACCGCGCGGTTCGCAAGCTCGTGAATGAGAGCTTGCCGGACGCCGCGATCTCGAAGGTCGAGATCGAGCGCTTCCCGCCCAACCAGGTGCGGATCACGGTGCATTCGGCGAAGCCGGGCATCATCATCGGCCGCAAGGGCGCTACGGTGAATGCGCTGCGCAACGACCTGCAGAAGGTCACCAACAAGCGCGTCAAGCTGGACATCGCCGAGATCGAACGGCCCGAGATGGACGCCACTCTGGTCGCACGGAGCATCGCGGAGCAGTTGGAGCGCCGCATCTCCCACAAGCGGGCGATGAAACAGGCCATCCTGCGGGCGCTCAAGTCCGGGGCGAAGGGCTGCATGATCCGCTGCGGCGGCCGGTTGGCCGGCGCAGAAATGGCTCGCGTGGAGACCGCGCGCGAGGGCCAGGTGCCCCGCCACACCCTGCGCGCCGAGATTGACTACGCCAAAGCCGAGGCCTTGACCACCTACGGTCGGATCGGCATCAAGGTCTGGATCTACAAGGGCGAGCGCCTGCCCGGAGCCGAATGAGATTGCAGATTGCAGATTGCAGATTGCAGAAACCTTTCTGCCATTCCAGCGCTGCGGTCTTTGTGAGGAGTTCTGAGTATGTTGATGCCTAAGCGCGTGAAATACCGCAAGGTGCACCGTGGCCGGCGGCGCGGGATTGCCAGCCGGGGCAATGAGATCAACTTCGGCGATTTCGGCCTGCAAGCGTTGGGGCCGGCGTGGCTGAACAGCCGTCAGATCGAAGCGGCCCGTCGCGCGATCGTTCGTTATCTGCGTCGCGGCGGCAAACTGTGGATTCGCGTCTTCCCCGACCATCCAGTGACCAAACGGCCGGCCGAGACCCGCATGGGCGGCGGCAAGGGCGCAGTAGAGTTCTGGGCGGCCGTGGTCCGGCCCGGTCTCATGTTGTTTGAGGTGTCCGGCGTGAGCGAACAGGAAGCGCGGGAGGCGATGCGGTTGGCTTCGCATAAGCTGCCGATCCCGACGCAGTTCGTGCGCCGTGAAGTTGGGGAGGAAGGCTGATGCACCCCAGTGAAGTTCGCAACCTGTCTCAGGCCGAGGTCGCGCGGCGCCTGGACGAGGCTCACCAGGAAATGTTCAACTTGCGCTTTCAGTACGCGACCGGCCAGTTGAAGAACACGACCCGGCTCAGCCAGGTCCGACGAGAGATCGCCCGGCTGCGCACGATCATGCGTGAGCGTGATTTGGCCGTCGCGGCAGGGGAGGGATGAGCGATGCAGGAACGACGCAAACGGTTGACCGGCCAAGTGGTCAGCAACAAGATGCAGAAGACGGTGATCGTGGTCGTGCGCCGCACCCGCCGCCACCCGCTGTACGGTAAGGTCATCAGTCTGAGCAAGCGCTATAAGGCCCACGACGAGCACAACGACTGCATGATGGGCGACCTGGTTCGCATCGTCGAGTCCCGACCCATCAGCGGGGATAAGCACTGGCTTGTGGAGACGATCCTCCAGCGCGCCGCGCAGGTTGATACCAGCCCGATGGTGGTTGCGTAACGTTCGGCGGGAGAGGAGCAGACATGATTCAGCAGGAAACCAGGCTCAAGGTCGCCGATAACACCGGCGCCAAGGAAATCCTCTGCATTCGCGTGCTGGGCGGAACAGGGCGACGATATGCGCACCTGGGCGACGTGATTATCGCCTCGGTGAAGCAGGCGGCTCCGAACGGGACGGTGAAGGCGGGCGAGGTTGTGCGGGCCGTTATCGTGCGCACCACTTACCCGCATGGCCGGGTTGATGGGTCGTACATCCGGTTCGACGACAACGCAGCCGTGATCATTGACCAGTTCAAGGCGCCGCGTGGGACGCGTATCTTTGGGCCGGTGGCTCGCGAGCTGCGCGATCGTGGTTACATGCGCATCGTTTCGCTGGCGCCGGAAGTGCTGTAGCGTGACGAGTAATGAGTAACGAGTAACACGCGACGCAGAGATTTTTACTGGTTACTGGTTACCCGTTATGGTGGGGGGAAGTGACAATGAACATCCGTAAAGGCGACAAGGTTCGTGTGACCAGCGGCGACGACCGCGGCTCCGAGGGTGAGGTGCAGCGCGTGATCCGGGCCAAGTGGGGCAAGGGTCGCCGCGCCGGCATACGCAACCCCCTGGCCGATCGGGTCGTCGTGGCCGGCCTCAACCTGGTCAAGAAGCACCAACGGCGCACCGGCAACGTCAACACCCAATTCGGCATCATCGAGCGCGAGGCGCCGATGCACATCTCCAACGTGATGTTGGTCTGCCCGAAGTGCGGCAAGCCTACGCGCGTCGCGCACCAGATTCACGCCGACGGCAGCCGGGCTCGCATGTGCAAGAAGTGCGGCGAGGCGATTGATGCGTGAAACGTACTCCGTGGTGCGTGAAGCGTGAGATAACAGCCACGGAACACGCAATACGAAATACGCAATGCGTGCGCCACGCAGGGAGTATGGGTTATATGGCACTACCGAGATTGTTGGAACGGTACCGGCAGGACGCGGTGCCGGCGATGATGAAGGAATTCAGCTATGCCAACGTCATGCAAGTTCCGCATGTCGTCAAGGTCGTGCTGAATATCGGCATGGGTGAGGCGCTGCAGAATGCCAAATCACTGGACGCGGCGACGGGCGATCTGACCATCATCGCCGGGCAAAAGCCGGTGATCACCAAGGCCAAGCGCTCCATCGCGGCGTTCAAGCTGCGCGAAGGCAACTCCATCGGCGTCACGGTGACGCTGCGCAGCGAGCGCATGTGGAGTTTCCTGGATCGCCTGATCAGCGTGGCCCTGCCGCGGCAGCGTGACTTCCGCGGGGTTTCGCCGGATGCTTTCGACGGCCGCGGAAACTACAGCCTGGGGTTGCGCGAGCAACTGGTCTGGCCTGAGATCCAGTACGACAAGATTGACAAGATGCGCGGGATGTCCATCACCGTCGTCACCACGGCTAAGACCGACGAGGAAGCGCTGCGCTTGCTCCAGTTGCTGGGCATGCCGTTTCGCAAGAACTAATGGGTACGGTCGAAGACCGGCCCGAGCTGGAGGGAATCAGTGGCCAAGACATGCATGCCATATCGTGAACAACGGCGGAAGTACGCGGTGCGTGTGCACAATCGCTGCAGTATGTGTGGCCGGCCGCATGGCTATATGCGCCGGTTCGATCTCTGCCGCATCTGCTTCCGGGATCAGGCACTCAAGGGCAATTTGCCCGGCGTGGTCAAGTCGAGCTGGTAATCAGCTCTTGTGGGCCGCTGTGAGCCGGCGCGGAACGCGCCGTACCCGGTTTTGCCGGGCGGTTTACTGGCGGTCGGTTGAGGAGCAAGACAGGAATGATTAGCGATCCGATTGCTGACATGCTCACGCGTATCCGCAACGGTATCATGATCCGCCAGAAGCAGGTCGTGGTGCCGGGTTCCAAGGTCAAGGTCGCGCTGGCGCGCATCCTGAAGGACGAGGGGTTCATCAAGGACTTCGAGGTCACCAAGGATTTGCCGCAGCCGCAGATTCGAGTCGTGCTGAAGTACGACCGCGATCGCAAGTCCATCGTCACCGGTCTGCAGCGCATCAGCAAGCCGGGACGGCGCGTGTACGTCAAACGCAACGAGATCCCCTGGGTATTGAGCGGCCTGGGGATCGCCATCCTGAGCACGCCCCAAGGCATCATGACCGGCCAGAAAGCGCGCCGGCTGGGGCTTGGCGGCGAAGTGCTTTGCTACGTCTGGTAGACTTGAAGCTAGAAGCTGGAAGCTAGTCGAGTTGTCAGCTTCCAGTATCCAGCTTCCAGTAACGGAGGGTAGGACAGTGTCACGCATTGGTAAAATGCCGGTTCCCCTGCCGAAGGGCGTGACCGTGACGATCGGTCAAGGCAATCAGGTGGCGGTGAAGGGGCCGAAGGGCCAACTCGAACACCAGTTCCCGGCCGAGATCACGATGGAACAGGTCGCGGCAGAGGTGAAGGTCACCCGGCACTCGGACAACAAGATGCAGCGCGCCCTGCACGGCCTGACCCGCGCGCTGCTGAACAACATGGTGCTGGGCGTCAGCGCCGGCTTCACCCGCATCCTGGAAATCGAAGGCGTGGGCTACCGGGCGAGTATGATGGGCAAGAATCTGGTGGTGTTCTTGGGTTATTCGCACCCGATCGAAATCGTGCCCCCGCCCGGCATCGCGTTCGAGGTGGATAAGACGGGCCGGCAGGTCACGATCACGGGGATTGACAAGCAGGTCGTGGGCCAGATGGCGGCCCAGATTCGCGATGTGCGTGCGCCGGAGCCATACAAGGGCAAGGGCGTCCACTATCGCGGTGAGATCGTGCGCCGGAAGCAAGGCAAGACCGGCAAGGTCGGCGGCAAGGGTGCCAAGTAATAAGCCCGTCACGAACAGGAAAGCACACTCGATTCGTAGAATCGTGTAACGGTCGAGTATAGTCCCGGGTTGGGGTTTCGGGTGGTGACCTGCCCGAGCTGAACTATGAAGGCAGCAGCCCCAACCGGTCAGGAGGATCTAAGTCAATGACCATGAACACGAGTCAGGAAGCTCGCGATCGCCGGCATGAGCGCATCCGCCGCCGTCTGCGCGGCACAACCGAGCGCCCTCGGCTGAACGTCTTTCGCAGCCTGCAGCACGTCTACGCGCAGGTGATTGACGATGACCAGGGGCGTACGCTGGTCGCGGCGTCCACCATCGATCCTGAGTTGCGCGAGCAACTGGGGGGGCTGAGCAAGTCTCAGCAGGCGGCCAAGGTGGGCAAGCTGGTAGCACAGCGGGCGCTGGCGCAGGGTTTGAAGCAGGTGGTTTTCGACCGGGGCGGTTACCCCTATCACGGCCGCGTCAAGGCGCTGGCCGACGGGGCACGCGAGGGCGGACTGGAATTCTGATGGCGGATTGCAGATTTCGGAGTGCGGAATGGCTCGGCCGAAATCCCTAATCCGAAATCCGCAATGCACTGGGGGGTACTGATGCCTGGTAAGAGGGAACAAGGACAAGGACAAGGGCAGCGCAGCGGCGGCAGCGATCAGCAGAACAAGGATAGGCGGCGCCCGTCGCGCGACCGTGAGCGCGATGAAGAACGTGAACAGTTCGACGAGCGCGTGGTGCACATCGCCCGCACCGCCAAGGTGCTGAAGGGCGGCCGGCGGTTTGCCTTTCGCGCGGTCGTCGTGGTCGGCGATAACCACGGCAAGGTCGGCTTCGGCGTCGGCAAGGCGCGCGAGGTGCCCGAAGCGGTGCGCAAGGCCTCGGAACGGGCGCGCAAGGTCATGCGTCTCGTCCCGCTGATCGGCACGACGATCCCCCATGCGGCGATCGGCGACTTCAGCGCGGCGCGGGTGCTCCTGCGGCCGGCGTCACCCGGCACGGGCGTCATCGCGGGCGGTGGGGTGCGCGCGGTCCTGGAAGCGGCTGGCATTCGCGACATCTTGACGAAATCGCAGGGCAGCGCCAACGTGTTGAACGTGGTGGCTGCGACTTTTGTGGCTTTGGACTCGTTGAAGAATCCCGAGGAAGAGGCCAAACGGCGCGGCAAGCCGGTGGAGTCCTTGACCCCCTACTGGCTGCGGGGAGGTAAGGAAGATGCCGCTGAATGATAAGAAGCTGCGTGTCACCTACGCCACCAGCTCGATCGGCGTCAAGTTCGACCAGAAGGCCACTGTGCGCCGGTTGGGCCTGACCCGGCTCGGCCAGACGGTCGAACTGCCCGATACGCCGGCCGTGCGGGGGATGCTGCACAAGGTGCGCCACCTGGTGACCGTCGAAGATGTGATCGCTTGACCAACGACGGAAGACGAACGGCTGGCACGCTCATGCGTTGTTAGTCATTCATGGTTCGTCGGGGAGAAGGTTAGAGATGAACTTAAACGAACTGCAACCCGCACGGGGCGCGCACCGGGATCGCGAGCGTGTCGGCCGGGGGATCTCTGGCGGCGGCGGCAAGACCGCCGGCCGCGGCCAGAAGGGCCAAGGCTCCCGCTCCGGCGGCGTTCCTGCCCCATACTTTGAAGGCGGCCAATTGCCGCTGGTCCGTCGTCTGCCGCAACTGCGTGGCTTCACCAATATCTGGCGGATCGAGTTCGCGCCGATCAACGTCGAGCGGCTCAACGGCTTCGAAGCCGGCACTGAGGTGACGCCTGAGCTGCTGGTCGCGGCCGGTCTGATCAAATCGCCGGCGACGCCAGTGAAGGTGCTCGGCGATGGCGAGCTGGATCGGGCGCTGAAGGTCAAGGCGCACAAGTTTTCGGCGGCCGCGCGGGAGAAGATCCTGGCCGCCGGTGGCAGCGTCGAAGAACTCAGCCTGTAGAGGCTGCCCTATCGGGTAAGGTTTCGGACGAGAGGCTCTGGCCGGTTTGGACCGCCTGAAGGCTCTGCCCTAGCCCTATCTGGAAGGCTACGTGGTCGAGGAGAAGGCCCATGATCGAGGCCGTTCGTAACGCATTCAGATTGCCGGACTTGCGGCGGAAGCTATTCATCACGCTCGGCATCCTAGTGATCTACCGGTTGACCTCGCACATCCCGGTACCTGGCGTGGATCGCGGGGCGCTGGCCCAGATTTTCCAGTCGAACCAACTGCTGGGTCTGTTGAACTTGCTTTCGGGTGGCGCGCTGCAGAACTTCTCCGTGATGGCGATGGGTGTCTATCCGTACATTACGGCGCAGATCATCGTCCAGTTGCTCATGCCGATCATCCCGCAATTGGAGGCGTTGGGCAAGGAAGGCGAGGCCGGCAGAAACAAGCTCAACCAGTACACCAACTACCTGACGATCCCGATGGCGGCGTTGCAGGCGTTCGGTCAGTCTTCGATCCTGGCCGCTTCCAATGCCACACAATCGGGCGCGGTGCTGAAAGAATTCGGCTTCAGCCAGTATCCGCTGGCGACGATCTCGATCCTTGCGACCCTGGTTGCAGGCACGATGCTGGCGATGTGGTTCGGCCAGTTGATCACGCAGGAAGGCATTGGCAACGGTGTCTCGATCATCATCTTTGGCGGCATTATCGCCGCGATGCCCCAGAACATCCAGCGCACCTGGGTCGAGGGCGGACTGGGCGAGCTGATCGTCTTTCTCACGGTGACGGTATTGACCGTGATCGTGATCGTGGTCGTGCAGGAAGGACAGCGCCGCATCCCCGTGCAGTATGGCAAGCGGGTGCGGGCTATGCGCGGCAACCGGTTGATGGTGGTCGGAGGCCAGAGCACGCATGTGCCGCTCCGGGTCAATTCGGCCGGCATGATCCCGCTGATCTTTGCCTCCAGCTTCTTGATCTTTCCGAGCACGATCGCCAGCTACTTCACGTACTCGTCGGTGACCTGGATTGCGTCGGTGGCGAACTTCATATACAAGTTTTTCAGCCCGTCGGGCAACTTGTACTGGATCCTGTACTTCGTCCTGGTGATTGCGTTTACGTACTTTTACACGGACGTGGTGTTCCGGCAGCAGAACTTGGCCGACTCGCTGCAAAAGCAAGGCGGCTTCGTCCCGGGCATCCGTCCCGGCCAGAACACCGAAGAGTACCTGAATCGCGTCATGCAGCGCATCACCCTGGTGGGCGCGCTCTTCCTGGGCCTGGTGGCGATCCTACCGTGGATCACGCATCTGATCTTCGGCGGCGGCGCCAGTCGCGCGGCCAACAGCACGCTGCTCATCTCCAGCTCTGGCCTGCTGATCGTGGTCGGCGTGGTGCTGGACACGATGAAGCAGCTCGAAGCGCAGTTGTTGATGCGGCACTACGAGGGGTTCATCCGCCGATGACGCCACTCTTCATCATCATGCTTGGCGCACCGGGGGCCGGCAAGGGCACGCAGGCGCGGCTGCTGTCGGAGACGTTGGGGCTGCCGCAGATATCGTCGGGTGACATCTTCCGGGAGAACCTGAAGAATCAGACCCCGCTGGGACTGCTGGCGAAGACGTATATGGACAGCGGCGCGCTGGTACCCGACGACGTGACGATCAACATGGTGATGGATCGGTTGAGCCGGCCCGATTGCGCCAACGGCGCCATCTTGGACGGCTTCCCGCGGACGTTGGCCCAGGCCGACGCGCTGGATAAGGCCCTGGCGACCGTCGGCGCACAGGTGAGCAAGGTGCCGCTTCTGGAAGTGAGCGACGAAGCGGTCATCAACCGGCTGGCCGGGCGCCGCGTATGCCGCAATTGCCAGGCTATGTACCAGTTGGAGTTCAACCCGCCGCAGGTCGCGGGCAAGTGCGACAAGTGTGGGGGCGAGTTGTATCGCCGGGCCGACGACGAATCGGACACCGTGCGCAACCGCCTGTTCGTCTATTACAAGCAGACCGCGCCGCTGGTCGGTTACTATTTCGCCCACGGCGTCCTGTTGTCGCTCAACGGCGCTCGCGCGATCGAGGCCGTGCAGGCCGATCTGCTGGCGGCGCTCAAGGCAGCTTAACTGAATGCCGATTGTCCTGAAGTCGAAGGCCGAGATCGTCCTGATGCGGGAGGCGGGCCGGATCGTGGCTCGCGTCCACGAGGCGCTCCGTGAAATGATCCGACCCGGCGTCACCACCGCCGAGTTGAACGTCAAAGCCGATCAGATCATTCGGGCGCACGGTGCGATTCCGGCGTTCCTGGGGTATCCGCACACCGGCAAGAACGATTTTCCGGCGAGTATCTGCACCTCGATCAACGAGGAGATTGTCCACGGCATCCCTAGCCGTAAACGCTGGCTGGAGCCGGGCGACATCATCAGCATAGATGTCGGGTCGGTCTACCGTGGTTGGGTGGGCGATTCGGCGTGGACGTATGCCGTCGACGTGATTGACGATGAGGGCCGACGGCTGATGGAGGCGACCGAAGGGTCGTTGTGGGCGGGCATCCGCCAGGCGCGCGTGGGCAAGCGACTGGCCGACATTTCGGAGGCCATCGAGACCTGCGTCAAGCAGCGCGGCTTCGCGGTCGTCCGCGAATACACCGGCCATGGCGTCGGTCGCAAGATGCACGAAGAGCCGCAGGTGCTCAACTACGTGCCCGACAAGGGCGGTCGGGGGCCGCGGCTCCAGGTGGGCATGACGTTTGCCCTCGAACCGATGGTTAACGTGGGCACCTGGCGCACCCGCACCCTGGCCGATGGGTGGACGGTTGTCACGGCCGACGGCAAGCGGTCGGCGCACTTCGAGCATACGCTCGCTGTTACTGATGGCGAGCCGGAAATCCTGACGGTATTGTAGGAGCAAGTTAGATGAAAGTTCGACCTTCTGTCAAGCGTATTTGCGACAAATGCAAGATCATCCGCCGCCACGGCGTCGTGCACGTGATCTGCAGCAACCCGAAACACAAGCAGCGCCAGGGATAAAGTCCCTATCCGTTGCTCTGGCCGGTCTCTGACCGAGCCAGGGGGCACGGTCGGAGACCGGCCCCAGCAGATGAGATAGGCCATTAGGGAGGAGAGCGAATGGCTCGTATTGCTGGTGTAGACCTGCCACGCGACAAGCGGGCGGAAGTTGCCCTGACCTATATCTACGGGATCGGCCTGACATCGAGTCAGGAAATCCTGCAGATGACGAACGTCAGCCCCGACATCCGGGTGAAAGACCTGGACGAGGCGCAGGTAGCGAAACTGCGCGAGTTCATCGAGCGCAATTACAAGGTGGAAGGCGACCTGCGGCGCGAGGTTGCCATGAACATCAAGCGTCTGCAGGAAATCGGCAGCTACCGCGGCATGCGTCATCGCCGCAACCTGCCCGCGCGCGGCCAGCGTACAAAAACCAACGCGCGCACCAAGCGCGGCGCCCGCAAGACCGTGGCTGGGAAGAAGCGCGCTCGCAAGTAAAGGAAGAGTAAAGAATGCCGAAACCAACAGAACCAGCGGCCGGCCAACCGGCCGGCCAACCGGCCGGCAGCGGCGGCAAGCGCCCGGCGCGGCGCGCCGGCCCGCGACGTGAGAAGCGCGTCGTCCCGCAGGGGCAGGTTCATATCCAGTCCACGTTCAATAACACGATCTTGACCGTGACCGATCCCCAGGGCAACACCCTGTTGTGGACGAGCACCGGTACGGCCGGGTTCAAGGGGTCGCGCAAGAGCACGCCCTACGCCGCTCAGATGGCCGCGTCTGTGGCTGCCAAGCAGGCGTTGGACATGGGAATGCGCGAAGCCGACGTGTTTCTGAAGGGGCCTGGCCCTGGCCGCGAGTCGGCGATTCGCTCGCTGCAAACCACCGGGCTGCGCATACGCGCGATCACCGACATCACGCCGATCCCGCACAACGGCTGCCGCCCGCCCAAGAAGCGCCGCGTGTAACTGGAAGCTAGAAGCCGGAAGCTAGAAGCTGGCGGATGCAAGGAACGGTATCTCGCGTGAACTGACCAGTATCCAGCTTCCAGTATCCGTCAAGAGAGGGATGAAGGTTGCCAAGCCGTAAACCTCTCGGTCTACCGATCAACTGTATAGGAGGAGTCCATTGGCACGTCGTACAGATCCGGTGTGCAGGCTCTGCCGCCGGGAAGGCATGAAACTGTTTCTGAAGGGCGAGCGCTGCTATTCGCCTAAGTGCGCGTTCGAGAAGCGCAACTTCGCTCCTGGGATGCACGGCAAGAAAGGCGCGTTCAAACACAAAGAGTCCGACTACGCCTTGCAGTTGCGCGAAAAGCAGAAGGCGCGGCGCATCTACGGCGTGCAAGAGCGCCAGTTCCGCCGTTACTTCCGCAACGCGCTGCGCGTGCAGGGGATGACCGGCGTCACGCTGCTAGTCACCCTGGAGCGCCGCTTGGATAACGCCGTTTACCGCCTGGGCCTGGCTGACTCGCGAGCGCAGGCGCGGCAATTGGTGCTCCACGGCCATTTCTTGCTCAACGGCCACAAGCACAACATCCCATCGTATCTGTTGGAAGTCGGCGACACGATCGAGGTGAACCCCACCAGCCGCGGTAACGCGTACTTCAAGCTGGCCGCGGAGCGTTTGGGCGAGCGCAGTATCCCGGTTTGGCTGCAATTCGACAGCAACCGCATGGCCGGTCGCGTGGTGACCCCGCCCGACCGCCAGGCCATGGACCTGCCGCTGAATGAGCAGTTGATCGTCGAGTACTACAGCCGTTAGTAGATTGCAGATTGCAGATTCGCGAGGATTGCAGATTGGCACGCCGTTCGGCGCGGCAATCTGCAATCTGAAATCTCAAATCCGCAATCGAGAGGGGGTAGGGTCTTGTTGAACTTTGTTCTGCCCAAGATCGAACGCGAGGCGAGCGCGCGCAACTACGGCCGATTCATCATCGGCCCGTTGGAGAGCGGCTTTGGCATCACCCTGGGGAACGCGTTGCGCCGGGTGTTGCTGTCGGCGTTGTCCGGCGCGGCGGTCGCTTCGGTGCGGATTAGCGGCGTCCACCACGAGTTCTCGCCAATCCCGAACGTGCGCGAGGACACCACGGCGCTCCTGCTCAACCTGAAGCAGTTGCGCCTCAAATCCGAGGTGGACGATCCCGTGCGCCTGCACGTCGAAGTGCGGAGCGAAGGCCCTGTGCTGGCTGGTGATCTGATTTGCCCGCCCGAAGTCCAGGTGATCAATCCCGAATTGCTGCTGTTGACGGCCGATTCGTCGGACGTGGACCTGGACATCGAGTTGAGCGTCAATCGCGGCCGCGGCTACTCGCCTACCGAAGAACGCGGCAAACTACCGCTGGGCGAGATCCCGGTGGATGCCATCTATGCCCCGGTGCATAAGGTGAACTACGCCGTCACCCGCGCCCGCATCGGCCAGCAGACCAACTACGACCGCCTGGCTTTGGAAATCTGGACCGACGGCACGATTGCGCCCGAAGTAGCCCTGCGCGAGTCTGCCAAGCTGCTGATGCGCCACCTGATCTTGATCGCGGGCGCCGACGTGGCTCCGATCGAGCTGGCTGCGGCCGAGACCCGCGGGCTGCCCAGCCGCGTCTTCGACGTGCCTATCG
This sequence comes from Chloroflexota bacterium, assembly GCA_026389845.1. Taxonomy (GTDB): domain Bacteria; phylum Chloroflexota; class Anaerolineae; order CG2-30-64-16; family CG2-30-64-16; genus JAPLHB01. The sequence continues at coordinate 33,848 of JAPLHB010000152.1, read as the reverse complement.
AGGATTTGGAGTTGACCGTGCGGGCGTACAACTGCCTGAAACGCGCCGGCATCACCAAGGTGGGCGAGGTGTTGGAGCGGTTGGAGAAGGGCGAGGAAGAAGTCCTGGCGATCCGCAACTTCGGCCGTAAGTCGTTGACCGAATTGGTGGAGAAGCTCGGCGCGAAGGGTTTCCTTTCGGCCATTTCCTACCAGCCGGGCGTTACGGCTGCGCCGGAAGACGACAGCGGCGAGCCTGAAGAAGAAATCTGATGGAGAGTTTTCATGAACCATGGGGTTGCAGGATATAAGTTAGGTCGGAGTGCCTCGCAGCGCAAGGCGTTGTGGCGGGGACTGATCACCGAGTTGTTTCGCTACGATCGTATCAGCACCACCGAGGCGAAGGCCCGCTCGATGCGGGGGGATGCTGAACACTTGATCTCGATTGCGAAGCGGGGCCAGGCCGCCGGCGGCAATCCCGTCAACGCTCGCCGTATGGCCGCGCGGGTTATTACCGATCCCGCAGTGACCAAGCGCCTGTTCGATGAAGTTGCACCGCGCTTCACCGATCGCGCCGGCGGCTACACCCGGATGATCAAGGTCGGTCCGCGGCTGGGCGACAGCGCTGAGATGGTCGTGCTGGAGCTGGTGGAGAAGCCCGCCGAAGAGAAGAAGACTACCGACAAGAAGACCGCGCCCGCGAAGAAAGCCGCGCCGGCGAAGAAGGCCGCGCCGAAGAAGAAGCCTGTCGAGAAGAAGGCTGCCGACAAGAAGGCCGTGCCTGCGAAGAAGTGAGACGTCGTGCGTGTTGTGTAGGGCGTGAACAGATCACGGAATACGCAACACGTACCACGCACCTTACCAGCCATCGTGAAGGACATGGATACCCTCTACCTCCGGGCCACGATTGCCTACGATGGGACCGACTTTCTGGGATTCCAGTGGCAGACGACCGGGCGGACGGTGCAGGGGGTGTTGGAGGCGGCCCTGGCGCAGGTGACTCAGGCGGCGACGCGGGTCATTGCCGCAGGGCGCACCGATACCGGGGTACACGCTCAGGGGCAGGTGATCGGCTTCCGTGCTGCCTGGCGCCATCCGCTGGCGGACTTGCACCGGGCGCTCAACGCCGTGCTGCCGCCCGACGTGGCCTTGCTCGATCTGGGGCCGGCCGAGCCGGGGTGGCATCCCCGGTTCAGCGCGGTGCGTCGCTACTACCGCTACATGGTGTTGAACCGGCTCATCCGGTCGCCGCTGGATCGGCGGTATGTGCACCAGGTCACGGAGCCGCTCGACCTGGCCGGTTTGCAGGCCGCGGCCGATCTGCTGGTGGGCGAGCACGATTTCGCCAGCTTCGGCCAGCCGACCCAGGGTGAAAACACGGTGCGAGCCATCTTCAGCGCCGAGTGGCGTGGGGATGGCGACCGGTTCACCTTCGACGTGATCGGCAACGCCTTCCTGCGGGGTATGGTGCGGCGGGTGGTGGGCTGTACGTTGCAGGTCGGCATGAGGGCCTGGCCGTTGGAGCGCTTGGCTGCACTCCTGGCGACGCGAGACCGATCACTTTCGGCCCCACCTGCGCCGGCTTGTGGGCTGTGTTTGATGCAAGTAGATTATGAGTAGGGAGTAAGCAATCGTGAGAACTTATAGCGCAACTGCTAAAGATGCCGAGGAAAGCCGTGAGTGGTACGTGGTGGACGCCGCGGGGATGACCCTGGGGCGGCTGGCTACGCAGATTTCGGCCGTCCTGCGGGGCAAACACAAACCGATCTACACGCCGGGCATGGACTGTGGCGACTTCGTCATCGTCGTCAACGCCGAGAAGGTGCGGGTCACCGGCAAGAAGCTGGACGACAAGATCTACTACCACTTTTCCGGCTATCCGAGCGGCCTCAAGGAAGTCAGCCTGCGCCGGCAATTGGCGAGCCATCCCGAGCGGGTGATCTACTCGGCCGTCCTGGGCATGCTGAATCGCAACCGCCAACGCCGCCAGCTCATCAAGAAACTTAAGGTGTATGCCGGCACGGAGCATCCGCATCAGGCCCAGCAGCCGAAGCCGTTTCCGCTGGTCTAAAGAGGAGAATAAGAATAGATGTCTACAGCCAGGTATTACGAAGCGGTAGGTCGCCGCAAGACTAGCTCGGCCCGGGTGCGTCTGTACCCCGGCACGGGAACCGTCCTCGTCAACGAGCGGCCGGCGGTCGAATATTTCCCGCGTCAGACCGACATGCTGACGATCATGCGGCCGTTGCAGACAACCGATTTGGCCGCTGCTTACAACGTCAGTATCCACGTCGCCGGCGGCGGGCTGGCCGGGCAGGCCGGTGCGGTGGCGCACGGCATCGCCCGCGCCCTCTGCGTGGCCGACGAAAATCTGCGCCCCGTGCTCAAGAAGGGCGGCTTCCTGGAGCGCGACGCGCGCGCCAAGGAGCGCAAGCACTACGGCCTCAAGCGCGCCCGCAAGGCTCCGCAGTACACGAAGCGCTAAAGCGATTACGGATTAGCGATTGCGGATTTCGGATTGGCAATGGCGCCAATCTGAAATCCGCGTTTTTCATTCCGCAATCGGCAATCGGAAATCCACCATGATACGTGTGGGTATCTTGACCGTCAGCGACCGCAGCGCACGGGGGGAACGCGTGGATGCGAGCGGCCCGGCGTTGGCCGAGGCGTTGGCGACGCGCTGGCCCGAGGCTACGGTGGCCGAACGGGGCGTCGTGCCCGACGAGCGGCCGGCGATCGCGGCGACGTTGATCCGCTGGGCCGATGAGCTACGGCTCGATCTCATCCTGACCACCGGCGGTACCGGCTTCGCATCGCGCGACGTGACGCCGGAAGCGACGCGCCGCGTGATCGAACGCGAAGCCCCCGGCCTGGCCGAAGCCATGCGCAGCGACAGCCTGCGCGTAACCCCTCACGCCATGCTCAGTCGCGCCGTCGCCGGCATCCGTGGCCACACCCTCATCGTCAACCTGCCCGGCAGCCCTAAAGGCGCGGTGGAGAACCTGGGGACGATTTTGCCGGTGTTGCCGCACGCGGTGGAACTGTTGCGGGAAGCGCCGGACGCGGAGCAGCACCACGTGCGGCGTGAAACGTGAGACGTGAAACGTGCTGCGTGAGGCAGGGTACCGCTTGCTGTCAATCACGTATCACGTGTCATGTATCACCACACCCTCATCGGGTGAAACGCCTCCGCGTACTCCAGCCCGCAACACTTGCCGGTCTCCCGGTTCCAGTCGGCCAGCCATTGTAGCGCTTCTTCACCTTGGCCGAACTGGCTGACGTGGCAGCGAGTGGCGGCGAGCTTTTTCTCCCACGCGGCCGAGATGTCCACCGTGATCTCCCCCTCGCGGTTGCTCCCGCCGAAGAAGAAGAACCGTTTGACGTCGGCCACCTTTACCCCATTCACCAACTGCTCCGGGTGATAGAGCTCCATCTTGGACGGCATGTATGCGTCCACCGCGGCGCGACCCGCGGCGGTGTGATCGGGGTGTGCCTGGCCCGCCCAGTACGGATCGAACGTGAAGATCGTATCGGGCTGCCAGCGGCGGTAAGCCTCTGCCACCTGAGCACGGAACTGGAGATCGGCCACCAACTCACCGTCGTGGTAGCCCAGGAAAAAGACCTTCTCCATCCCCAACGCCTGCGCGCCTGCCAGCGTTTCCCGCCGCCGCGTGGCCGCGAGCATCTCCCGCGTGAGGCTCACATCGTGGGTGCCGATGTCGCCGTCGGTACCCAGCAGCAGCGCCACCTCCACCCCCTGCGCGATCAACAGTGCGAGTGTGCCGCCGCAAGTGGTTTCCAGGTCATCGGGATGCGCGGCGACGACCATCACCCGCCGCACCTCGGCGCCGAATTGGCCGATGTCGAAATGTGGTTCGTCGGACATAGGGTTCACCCCGTGGCTACATTCACCTTTGACCGTTGTCAAGGTGTTTCTTGGCAAGCGGAAACACCTCAAGGGCGTAGGTCCCCGCTTCGGATACCCCCGTAGATGGCGTCGCAGTCGCAGCGCCAGAAGCAATCCACATGGACAAAGCCGTGCTCTTGCAGTCTGTCGAAATGCCAGGGAAGAGGCAGCCCGTCTTCTATCCCTCCTTCCCAGCCTCCAACAACCCGTTGATGGATTTCCTGGGTGTCAAGTTTGAGCGCCTTGGAATACTCCACCCAGAAACCATCCCAGTCATCGCCCTGGCTCTTGTCTTCCTGATTCCGCATCTCGGCACGATGACGTTCCCATTCCCGTTGCATCTCCGGCAAATCGCTACCCACGTGATCAGCGTTCAGAAAAACGCCGCCGGGTCTGAGGATATGCGCGATCCCATGGTAAACCCCTGCCAGTTGTGTGGGACTGAGCCAGTGCAAAGCCGTGGCCGAAATGACTGCGTCAACCGGAGCGGTGATCGCACGCGTCCATGAAGGGTCGCGCAGATCCAGAAGTTCGGTATGCGACCGGCTGCCAAATCGTTCCAACCGCGCTCGGGCCAACCAGAGCATGGTTGGGTCAAAATCAACTCCGAGAACTTCGGCATTCGAAAACGCGTCGAGCACACCAAGCATAAGGCTCCCCGTCCCGCATCCAAGATCTACAACCTTGGCAACGGTCTGCTGTGTGGCCCGGATCAGGCGTGCGATGACCTCAAAGCGCTCGGTGCGCTTGACGAGGTATCGCTCTTGCATTCGATCCCACCGATCAACCCAGGATGGCCAGTCCAGATTGGCCGGTGGCTTAATGTCCTTCAGATTGGTCATCTTGCTCCTGTCTCGCCGGACGTGACGGATCGGGTGCGGCTATCGGCCGTCGCCTGCATTCGCCTTGTTCGACCCTTCTTCCCACGGCGCCACGATGGCCGGCTTCTCAGTCAGGAATTCCAGTCCTCCACGTAGCGTGCCATCCTTCCTGAAAAAGGGATGGAATCCCTGGTAGTTGATTCCATTGCGATCGTAGCGGTCGCGCCGTGTTGAGATGGCTGAACCTTCGCGCAAGGCCCATCCCATCCAGCCGAAGCCCGCTGCGCTCAGCCGCTCAGTGTACAGCCGCGCCACCCGCGCACGCTCCTCGTCATCCAGCGCGCCGGGGATGCACTCATTCACCAGGAGCGGCTTCTTGTAGCGTTCGGCCCTCGCTTTGAGCCTGTCAATGGATTCGTCCAGGCCCGCGCTGTCGGGAGCATAGGGGTGGCCGCACAAGACGTCGTAGAGGGGTGCGAACACGTCTATACTGCGAATCATGGTGCCGATGGTGATGGGCTGTTGCGCTCCGCTCTGCCGCACGGCCCCGGCTATGGCGCCCAGCCACTCGACCTCGCGCTTCTCTGCCTCCGTGCTCAGCACCAGCGCCATGGGTTCATTGCAGAGGTCCCACGCGAGCACCCGGTCGTCCGTTGCCAGCGGCTGCACGAGTGCGCACACGTAGCCGAGCATCGGTTCCCAGTTTCCGAACAACTGCTCGGTGTACGTCCCGCCGTAATCCCAATCAGGGTCGTGCCAGCGGTTAAACAAGCAGGGCATCGTCTTCATCCCCGCCTCATGAATCGCGGCCACGGCGTCCATGAAGGCCTCTTCGACACGCGCCGGGGCAGCCATCCATGCCGAGAACTCGATCCAAAGGCGTATGCAGTTGGCGTGCACCTGCCGGGCGAGCGCCACCTCCTCGCGCATGCGATCCGGATGGTAGTCCCACCACGCCTGTTCGATGCGAGCGCCCCATGATGGTATCACGGAGAACCCCCGCAGCCATCCATAGTTGAGGTAGCGGTGGAGTTGTGTGTCTGATGATCCGTTCATGCCTGCAATCCTCCTTATTGGGTTTCCAGCCCAACGACCAAGCTCACCTGCCCGGCCCGCATCGGTGAGTTATGGACTCTCAGAAACCGACACTGCGGGCCGGGTCAGGTGCAGCGCCTGGTTAGGCGATTACCTAGCGCTGATACGATCAGCTCCCGCACCTCATCGGGAAGCTGATTGACTTGCCAGGCTCGCTCAAGGTCGGCTGATGCGCCAGTTGCCTCGACAGCCTTTAGTGCGTACAAAGATGCCCCTAGGCAATGGTCGGCCATGTGGGCCGTCGCTACTGCGTGGCCGGCGGCACGTGCCGCCGCTGATGCTGATTTGCTCTTAACATCTCGGGCTGCTGCATGTGCTCCGAGTGCAGCCTTTTGTGCGTCGCCGACCGATACTTCGCCTCTTGCCCACGCCCTTGCCATCTCGATCGCGCGTTGCGGCCGATCGTCTGAACTGCACTTCTGAAAATGCGACAGCACATGTTCCGCACAATCTGCCGCCCAACCCGACAGGAGACGGTGTTTGGCGACATCAAGTGGGCCACCGCGGTGGACTGCAACAAAACGCCGGTCTCGCATATGTAACCCTCCGCCATCTAACGATCGCGTTCAGCCGTTTGCGGAACACAGCGGAGCAAATCGGCTGCATGCGGTTGTTGGGCCTGATTTTCCCCTGTGAACAAGAGTCTTTGCCTTTGTGTCACCCAATTTCAATTTTGAACGAATTGTCAAAGTTGATCAAACGTAAATGCTCCAGCAACGCTTGATATTCCTCATCCGTGATCGCTCGGAGGTCAAAGTGATACGTGCGGATTTTTCCTCTCGTGACGACTCTCATCTCATTCCGAGTGAGAAACACTTGGTCGAGCAATACGGGAATATCATCAGCCTCCTCCCACTCCACGCACGCGTCGCGTTCATGGGGAGGGAGTGTGAATTCATACTTGGGAGTTCTTTGAATGATGAAGCCATCCACGCCAAAGGTCGAGGCTTCGTCACAACTCAAAGAGATGAGGATGTCGTCCGCGTGCTCAAAACACGTGAAAAGAACTTTGTCTATGTCGTTTCAATTATCACTGGCGGCGGCGTTTACACTCGCACGCCGCGATGAATTGAAAAAGAGATTGGCCTACCAACAAGCGCGCTCTGCGTTTTGTGCAGTGCGCGCGTCCATCCCATTCGGTTGGCCATACCTAGCGCTAACTTTGACAACTCTTTCGGCGATGCTCCGCCGTAACGACAAAGCAGTACAGCATAAGTTAAGATACATGGCCGCAGCTTCTAATTTGACCGCTATCCATCGCAGCTATGCTGACGGAAATGTGCCCTACCTCGCGTATATTTCCAATGGTAAATCGTCAGGGTCATGGAAGAATGCAAATCGCTTTCCTGTGACCTCATCCACTAGTACCTCACTGCTGTCTACCCCCAATGCTCTCAAATCCCTTACAACTTCATCGATATTGTCTACTTCAAATGCTAGATGCCTCAATCCACATGCTTCCGGCAAAGTCAGGCGTTGGGGAGGATCAGGAAAAGAAAAGAGTTCAATTTGATATTTCCCTGCTACTTCCAGATCAAGTTTGTAAGATTTCCTTTCTTTTCTACAAGTTTCTTGGATGATCTTAAATCCTAGAATTCTCGTATAGAAATGCTTAGATCTTTCATAATCCGAACAGATAATAGCGATATGATGAATACCGTTGGTCTTCATGTGTATGCTCCTATTCTTCGAAAGCCCCCAATTCCTTCAACGATATCTTCTGTTCTTCGGTCAAACCAGTGACTCCGGTAATGTTCGTATGCGCGTAAGGTTTCTCACATTCCAAAGTTCTAGGTTCCGGAATTTCTGATATATGTTGAATATCCCAAAGCTTGATAGGGCCACTGCTACTAGCCAAGACATGACCACCAGAATTAAATGTCACCGACCATACCCTACTGTCATGTCCCTCCAGGACTGTGAGGCATTGACCTGTGTTTATATCCCACAGTCGTACTGTATGATCCTCACTGCAGGAGGCTAGCATGTTATCACCAACCCTGAAAGAAACTGACCATACTCTACTGCTGTGCCCCTTCAAGGTCTTGAGACATTGACCTGTATGGACATCCCATAAGCAGATTACATCATCTTCCCCGCCACTCGCTAGCATATTTCCATCGGAACTAAAAGCAACCGATGTGACGCGATTGATATGTCCTTTCAAGGTATAAAGACACGTACCTGTGTGAACATCCCACAGTTTAACCGTGTGATCTTCACTGCAGCTAGCAACTATACCCCCGTTGGGGCTGAAGGCGACAGCTTTGACGCGATTAGTGTGTTCTTGCAGAATCCTAAGCGGTTGACCAGTATTAAAATCCCACAAACGCACGGTATAATCGAGGCTGCCACTCGCAAGGATGTGTCCTTTCGGACTAAAAGCCACTGACATTACAGATGCAGAATGCCCCCGTAATGTCCGAAAACAGTGGTCACTATTAGCGTTCCACAGGTTTATTGTCTGGTCGTCGCTGCCACTCGCAATCACTTGCCCATCTGGGCTAAATGCCACTGACCATACCGGTTTGGTGTGTCCCCTTAAGATCTTTGAGCCAGTGCCATGGCGCGAGTTCCACAATCGCACGGTATGGTCATAATGACCACTCGCTAGTAGAAAAGGATCAACGGAGCTGAATGCCACGGAACCAGTGACATTCACATGTCCTTGCAAAATTCTGATGCAGCGTCCCTTCCGGATATCCCATATGCCTAAATGATCATCGCCTCCACTGACCAGGCTATCGCCGCTCGGATTAAAGGCGACTGATCTTACCCGAGCTGTATGTCCACGCAAAGTATCACAGCACTGATAATTACGAACATCCCATAACCGCACCGTCTGATCATCGCTGCCACTTGCAAGAATATGACCATCCTGACTGAATGCAACCGATTCTATACGATCGGTATGTACTCCCCAAATATGGATACATTCGCCTGTACCAAGATCCCATAAGCGCACGGTTTTATCATCACTGCCACTAGCCAGCAGAAGGTCAGTATTATCAGGGCTGAGAGCAATTGTCCTTACTCGTTCTGCATGTCCTTGTAAGATTGCCTTACATTCGCCCGAGCTAACATTCCACAAGCGTATGGTCGTATCTTCATTACCGCTGATCAATGTTTGACCATCAGGACTGAAGAGTATGGCCCACACCCAACTTGTCTCTTCCCGTAGGGTCTTTAGACACAGGCCAGTGGTCACCTCCCACAGACATATCGTCTGGTCATCACTACTACTCGCCAATCTGTTCCCATCAGGACTGAAGGCAACAGACCGCACGATATTTGTATGGCCATGTAAAGTTCTGAGACAATGACCTGAGTTAACATCCCAAAGCTTCACAGTTTGATCACCACTGCAACTGGCCAGTAAACGGCCATCGGGACTAAATGCAATTGCTCGGATCCAATCTGTGTGTTCCCTGCAAATATGCACCAGATGATTATCCACCGCTCGCCAAAATCTGATTTCGCAGTTAGCGGTTCCAGCCGCGAATAAACTTCCATCAGGGCTGAAAGCAACTGTGATGATGCTTCCAAAAGGTTCCGTAAAGACACAGTTGACAAGATTGCAGCAAGAGAAATTCAACCGATGTAAGTCTACGCCCAATAGGTATGCCTGCCTAATGGTTAATTCAGAAAAATCAAAATCTCTCAAATCTCCCTTGAAGTGAACCAGTAGATTCAGCAAATTTCCACCAGCATAACCGGCCTTGCCGCGAAATTGTTCTCTGAGTATATATAGAATTCTATTCAGCTTATTCTCAGCATCTTTTTTCCCTGAAGCGATCAGGTTATCCATCACAGGTTTAAGGACAAGTCGTATTTGACTTTCTCGAACATATTCCTTGGCCTCTCCTTTAATCAACGCATGACTTGCAAATAGAGAGATTTTTTCCTTGCGCATCTCTTCGCAAATTCGCTCGATAAACTGATTGGTCACATACTCCATCACCACTGGTTGTAGAGTATAAAGTCCGGCACTGGTTTCAATCAGCGATTTATAGCGCAGCGACGCCAAAGCATCCAGCAACTGATGTTGCCGCACGGGCTGTCCAGTGTCCTGCATATCTTCTAGTAACATTTCCCATGAAACCACTTCGCGCTCGATGGCTAACCAATACAGGATTCCTATCTCCAAGTCTGTCAGGCGGGCTACTTGTTGATCCAAGACTTGTCGGATATCGCCAAAAACCGTTACGGAGGTCTCTAAGAATCGGTCAATGCGACCACCAAATAGATCTTGAATTGTGGCAGAGACTTGCTTCAAAGCCAGGGGGTTACCTTCATAGTGATCAATCAAACTCCCCCATGTTCTATCTTCCCCCTGTAAGTCTCTATCTTCTAGGAGTCTACGCCCAGCCTTTTGTTCCAATCCAGACAACTTCCATAGTCGCACGGGGGACCTTTCCCCACTCCATGATACAATTTCCTTCGGCGGTTCCCGGCTGGTAAGTATCAGACAACTCCCGTGGGATGTGCCTCCAATCCCTACTTGCCGAATCAACTCGCCATACCCCTGGTATCCTTCCCCATAACTACCAGCACCTCCGTGCAAGATCGTTTCAGCATTATCTAACACCAACATACAACGGTGCTGTTTGAGGAGCAATACCAAGTATTTTATCTTGCCGTCTATTCCCTCTGGCAAGTCAGTTATCAGATAATCAGACAAAAACTTGATGCAGTCCACAAGGATACTCTCGACAGGAGGAGCATTGCGCAGATCTCGCCAAAACAGATAATCAAAATGACCTTTTATCTGTTCAGCGAGCCACTTTACAAGCGATGTTTTACCCATTCCTCCCATACCTACGACTGCGATCAACCGACACCGGTCATCGAGAATCCATTGCTTCATTCGATCCAGTTCCATTTGGCGCCCGTACAAGGCACCTACATCGATTGCCTCGCCCCAATCTTCCCGAAGCTGCGGAAGTGTATTGATGTCATGGCGAGTGGAAGTAGGCGGAGTGGTGAACCTGAAGTTTAGAGCATCCTCAAGCGTATTACGAAGTGCATCCAATTCGTCACGCAGCGCATCGCCCTTCTCATACCTCTCGCGCAAGGCGTCCAGGAACAGAAGCAATGCGGGCCGGCCGTCATTTAATTGTTTGCCTAGCAGATATGATAAGCAGATGTCTACTCGATCTTCCTTGTTGGTGGAGTTCGTCAACCCTTCACGGAAAGGCTTGAGTTCTTGCGTCGCGAAGACTGCGCGCAATAACGTATCACTTTCAAACTGCCTACATTGCTGAAGTGTACGTAAACAGCGTAGGTGCAGCTCACTGGGTAAAGTTGGCATGGCGAAATCCTCCGCAGTCCAAGCTACATGAGGCGGCACTCCCGATTTACAGCCAAACTCATTGGCGCAAGGCAGACCATAACCAACTCGGCACCTTCTGGTATCTGGCCTTTTTTAGGAGTTCTGCTCTTTCTTCCACCGAAAGGTTGTTGGTTCGTATGCGTGCCAGTCTGATCGGATTCCAACCAGATTTTTCCGTCAATTTCTCGCCTGCTTCCTGAAGCAACTCAATGACTTGGATTGCTATGGCAGGTGCTGCAGTGAGGCCAGGTGATTCAATTCCTGCAAGGTTGATGAGACCATCTACTTCCTCTGCAAGTTCAACAATAAAATCAGCGTTGTATTTGGCCAGTTTGTTCTTACTTGGAGCATTTCCACTCGCACGCAATCCTGCAAACACAGCTAGAGTATATTGATAGTTCAAACTGGGTATCAATTTGCATGCACCTGCCCAGACTTCAGTTAGGCCCTCAGGTGTAACTGCTAAATCCTCCTTGTTCTCTATGTCCTGAGCATTTGAACCAGCGAGCACGTTGCCATCTGCGGTTGGTTTAACAGCAATCCCTTTGCTAACTTTGCTTGGAACAGGAGACAGCAAGTTATTCAGGGTAACATACCTTCCATCTAACAAAAAGAACTCACCTCGCCGTGGTGTGATCTTAAATTCAGGGTGAACACCTGCTCGATGCATAATCTCGTCGGCATATACACCTCCGGCATTAATGACCCAACGGCAGCCGAATATGCCGTGATTGCTCTTGACACCGACAATACGTCGACTCTCCATAATAAAGTCGTCAAATCTGGTGTTCAGTTTTATTGTAACACCATTTGCGACGGCATTCTCTGCGGTAGCTATCGTCGCGATCCATGGGTCGCAAAGACTGCTGTTTCTTGACCAGAGCGCACCTCTTGTGAGAGAATTAATGTTTGGTTCACGCTTGCGCATTTCATCGCCGGAAATAATGCTCAACCCCAGAACCCCATTCGCTCTACCCTGGGATATCAGAATGTCAAGAGCTGGCAATTCTTCCTCGCCGATCGCAATCACATAGTCTCCCCGTCTTTCAAAAGGAATCTGCAATTCGCCTGAGAGGGTATCCCACATGGCACTGCCTTTGAGGTTCATTTCCGCCTTAAGTGTACCTGATTGAACGGAGTGGCCAGAGTGAATCGTAGCAGAATTGGCACCGCTTGTTCCCATGCATATTTCAGGCTCTTTTTCCATTAGTAAGATTCTTAGATGATAACGAGAGAGAAATCGAGCCACCGTTGAACCAACAATACCAGCTCCAATGATAATGACGTCAAATTGTTCCTTCATGCTTTACTGTCCTTCATTTTTGTCTGCTGTGAGGCTCGGGCAAATGGAGTAGTCAGTTCAAAGTGCCCGGACTACTAATGTAGTCTTCGAAGCACAAGAGATGGCATTGCATGGCTTAGCCGCCAATTGCTTCGCCCAGTTTGGCACTCCAAAGCTGTTCTGAAACTGTTGATCATTTTGAAGATCAAGGCCTTATTCTGGAGGTTTGTTGACAGCTTCAACCTCCCTCTGTAGAGCAAGTACGTATTCTTCTAACTTGTTGCACAAACCATGATCTGCCTTTTCCTGAAAAACAACACTTCCCAACCCGCCCTGTAGGAGTACGTGCAACACAAAAGCCGCTGCACTTTGGGCGGCCACCTTTTGCCGCTCGAATTTCTTGTACCCTTTATTTCCATCTGCCCAATCACAAATCGCTTTGACCAAAATCCAATCGCTCTTGTTACTTTGAGCAGCAACATACAGGCCCGCACCCTCCATTTCCCCACCGATCGCTTCTTCTTCTAGTTGACGCAGTTGATCCCGATAGTCCTGATCATTAATGAGTTTTTCGCCAGAAAGCACTAAACCAAAATCTGGTTGGGGACCATGCCAATCCTTAGCTCCGCTCCGGAACAGAGACAATAGCTTCGGTGATGCGTTCGGGCGGGCACCCCGTGGTAGAAGCTTCTGTTTTCCGTTTTCTCGATCAATTTTTTGAAGATCATAGAGCATTAACTGTTTTGAAACTAAAATATCAGCGACTTTTTGCTTTTCAGGATTCACACCAAAAGCAATTCCCACCATAATGATGGCGCATGGAGACAATGCTTTGATACCATTTTGGACGGTTAACAGAGATGCTCCCAAGCCGGCTGTACCCATTTCAGACTGCACCATGAATACTCCAGCACCGCCAATCATTCCGAGATCGTAATAGACTTGATCACCAATAAATCTTCGCTGATATTTGCGGTCACACATTCTTTCAAAAAGCCCCAGGGTCGTTCTTGCCTCAACCTCAGTTGCTGTGATCAACAAAACATCGGCCTTCGAGCTTTCAGGCGAAACTTGCTTCTCTTGAGAAGCTTGTGGCGGATACGTCATTTGCCGTTCGATTTCTTTGCAAAGCATCTCTAGCTCATTCCACAATGCGTCGCCGCTTTCGTATCGATCGCGCAGTGCTGCGATAAACAACGGCAGAACGGGGCGGCCATCGCTCAAGTATTTGGGCGATAGATAATCTAAGAATACGTCGACCCGTGCGTCGCGAGAGTCCGCTTCAGGTACTCCACCGCGAAATATGTCTAACCCGGTCGTCGAGAACAAAGATCGGAGGCTTGCATGAGTGTCAAACTGTTTGCACTTAAGCAGTATTTTTCGGCAACGCTGATAGGTTTCAGGTGATAAACTAGGCATGCGTAATTCCTTTACAAATAGGCTGGTTAGCAGTGATAGATAGTCACTCCCTCAGGCTGTTGCCGAGCATAAACCATTTGTCGTACTCTCAGATGATGAAAGCTTCATGTTGTCTTCTATGTCAGTCTTTATGGTTGTAGTCGCATTGGACGTTGCGGCGCGCGGGCTTAACGTCCAGCGCATCAGCGGCGGCCGATGCGCTGGACTGAGTCTATCGCTGGTAGCCGTCCGCTGGATGCGCTTGTTAGCAGGGCGGCTCCGAGCGTGGACTACTCAACCGCTTCCATACGTTCACGGCTAGAACCAGGTCCTGGTCCGGTAGTGGGAGTATGCCCCCCCGTAGCGCGACCCCAGTTCTCGCTCCTCCCAGTGGCGCCACCATGCGATGCTGACCAGGCCGAGGGCGCCGGTCAAAAGACTCGCCGGCGCGCCCTGCCACAGGCTCCAGCCGAGAATCAACAAGATGAACCCTGTGTACATGGGGTGACGGATCTTGGAGAACAAGCCGGTCGTGACCAAGTGGTCGATGTTCTCAACACCCTTGAGTTGCCACATGCCCCCAAACACCAGCACGAACCCCAGGATTACTGCGCCCGCGCCAACCCACCGTACGGCCGCAGGTACCTGAAGGTGAGTTGGAGACAGCAGACCGATTCCGAACCAACTCACCCACATGACGCACATCGATGAGAACACCGCCGCGAACACACGACTGTTCGTCGTGTCGATCCTGCCGCGCATCTTGAGCAGTTCGTAGGCGTCGCGGGTCAGTAGGCTGGCCAAGTAGAGGCCAACGAAGATGATATAGAAGGGACTCATCGCCTCAACCAACGAGGCGTTTCTGCGCGGCCTTCCACTCTTGGTACGTTGTGTTGCAGTTGCCCACGCAGTTGTTCCCGCAGTGGCTGCACGTCAGCTTCTGGAAGACGAAGTGCGCCGCGAGGAGCACCGTCACGACAACCACTGCCCCGTAGGGACTGTACTGCCACGCCCCTACGAAGGCCACCGGCCCCGAAACCAGGAACGGGATCACCGTGGTGCGCGTGATCGGTAGGTCGGAGAACTCCTCCTTCATGGTGCAATCGGGCCCTTGGGGGACGTCTGCTGCAACGCTCGCGCGGTGCGGGTTGAACGCGCATGCGAGGTTCGAGCAGCGCGGGCATAAACTGCTGGCGTGCCTCGCCAGAACGGTGATCGTGACAGCGATGAACGGTACCGAGAGCAGCGGGTTGCCGAGGAACGAAAGGACGCACAGCGCCAGGATCATGCTGAGGATCACCAGGGAGGCCACTCTTCGCCCAATCACGGCGGTTTGTATCACCCATCGTTTGGTATTCATAGGTATCCTCCATTCACAAGGGGCACAAATCAACCAATTTAGGGCATTTCACAATTTTAATTATATTTTCTTGCCCACATCTGCATCTGCAAAAATTCTATTCATGATTCACTTCTTTCATCGTTTTTTTTGTTTCTTAATGTTTTTCACTCATGCGAGCATCATCTGAACCCTCTCGGCAACATTACCTGCGATAACCCTGCACCTGGTTATGCAATTGCCCTCGATGTAATTGGACACGCCCGTCGAGTCAGAAAAATCGCATTGTGTGATCGCCTGGCATTGGGTGCTGCCAAACTCTTTCACAAACCATTTCGACAACCGGTACCCGCGGTTCATACTCCGGTTGAATTTATTGATGCGTTCATCAAAGGCATCTCCGCCGGCCGTCATGATGGCGAGTAAACGGATGACCCGCAGGCGGCTGTTTTCGATTTCACCATCCCTCAGGCCGATCGCCATCACGCCCGCGGTGAACGCGCTACAGGTCTTACCCATGAATAACGTCCCGCCCATGAAGGCCGAGGTGGCATCGAAGAGCTCTCGGTGTTCGGTAGGATTATAACCGAGATGGATGAAAACGGCCTGGGCGCAGTGGAAATCATTTTCAACCAGGTGCGAGTACAGCTTGGAATAGTCTGCCCTTCTAACTGCTGGAATGGCGTTCCGCCAGTTACCGTCAAGGGCATCCAGAAAAAGCTCCGGCGAACGTAAGACCGGCCCAATGCAATGCCTCGGAAAGCGATCCTTCCCGCGGATCTCCCGGCACTGCAGAGTATTGTGGCGGGAGAAAAAATGCTTGCAAAGAGCATGCCCTTTGTCGAAGATCACCGGGAGACCACGATCAACCTCGCGCAGACCGCAGTGTATGCCCAACAGCACCAGGGGTGAGGTGACCGCCCCGCATTCAAATCCGGTGTTGCCGATGCCTCCCGGCATGCCAGCACTGAGCCTGACCAACCATTCCTTCTCTGTCGATGAAACATCCAGGATTGTCTGCATCACTGTTGGAGCGCAGTGGCCCATCCTAAGGAGATTGGAGAGACCCCGCCCCCGGTAGGCCCAATTCGGACCCAGTTCAGATTTTCGAGATTGATTTTGCTTTTCCATCAGATGTTCCTTTCGAATCTCGCCCAACTGATCGGCCTGGTTTTCCTCACGTTGGCCGGTTGAGTTGCATTGGCTGTAATTTATGATTGCTTGGCTTCATATCAATCCTCTCTTATATAATCTCGTTTAGCGGCCCAACTTGTATTTAGGCGGAAACTTTCCGCCTAATCCGCCGCCCACGACATTTAGACGGACGCAATCCGTCTAATCCCCCGCTCAGGGGATTTAGACGGAAATCATCCATCTAATCCCCCGAAAAGTTGCATTAGACGGACAACGCCAAACAGCAGCGATCAAACAACAGCCTATCAGCCACTCGTACTGACAAATCCAGTATACAACCAGGGCTTGCGACTGTCAAGCCTTTAACGCGCTGGAGATGCCGCGGCTGCCATCACTACCCCCGAAATTGCTCGATCAGGCCTGCAATGAGCCGCGTCGAAGTGTGTGCGACGCCCTGCGCGGCCGCCACGATCCGGCTTGCAGAAGGCCGTCCGCTGAAGCCCCGCCCGTCTGCATTGTCATCCCGCCCCAAGCGTGCTACAATCTCCTCAACCGTACACGCAACACGCAACACGCAACACGCAACACGCAACACGCAACACGCAACACGCAGAACATTCATCCAGGATTCAGCCATGACTTCCCTCACCTTTGCGCAGGATGACGGCGGCGCGGCGCACCGGCCGCTCGAATCGCTGGCGGCCGAACACAGCTTCCGACTCGATGCCGGCGAGATCATCCCGTCGGCGCCGTTCAACTTCGACGCCACCTTGCATAAGCCCGACCACTTTCCCTCGGCCGACAACGCCTGGGAGCCGGGCGCGCGCTGGCAAACCATGCGCTGGCAGGGGCTACCCCTGGGGCTTAAGTTCGAGGATGCGGGCAGCGTGGACGCGCCGCGGGTGCGCCTGTCAATTTGGTCGGCGGAGCTGTTCAGTCAGGGTTTCCTGGATGGGCTGCTGGGCGAGATCGGCTACCGCTACAGCTTCTCCCTCGACCTGACCGACTTCAACCGCCGCTTCGCGACCTACCCGCAGTTGGGCCCGGTGCTCGCCCGCTGGCGCGGTATGAGGCCGCTGAATTACAGCTCCCTCTACGAATACCTGATGATCGCCATCGTCCTGCAGAACGCCACCGTTCGCCGCTCGGTGCAGATGATGCGGGCGTTGGACGAACGCTTCGGCACCCCGGTGTCGTATGACGGCAAGGAGCTCTACGTCTCTTGGGCGCCGGGGGACATCCTCGGCGCCAGCGAAGAAGAGCTGCGCGGCTTGAAAGTCGGCTACCGGGCCAAGTCCATCGTGCGGGTAACGGAGGCCTTTGTGAGCGGACAGGTGGACGAGAGGGTCCTGCGTAACCGCTCCCGCGAAGAGCAGCGGGAAGCGTTGCTTTCGCTCTACGGCGTCGGCCCGGCCTCGGTCGAGTACATCCTGGCCGATGTGTTCCACCACTACGATGCCATGACCCACATCTCACCCTGGGAGCAGAAGATCTACTCGAAGCTCTTCTTCGACCGCGGCCCCGATGATCCGGCGCCGGTCGCCGATCTGCTGGCCTACTTCGACACGCAGTTCGCGCCCTACCAGATGCTGGCCGTCCATTACTTCTGGGAGGACCTTTTCTGGCGGAGGAAGCACGAGGCGGTGCCGTGGCTCGAGGCCCTGATCCGCTTGTAGAACAGGACAGAGCAAATCGTCCTTGACTCCCCACCTGCTCGATGCCGAAATCTCTTAAGGTGGCTCTGTCGGAGACCGCGAGCATAGGAGCCTGACATGAGACAGATCGGCACCTGCGCCTTCTTCTGTGGCCTGCTCGCAGCGGCGGCGCTCATCGGTCGGCCTGCGCTGGTGGGTGGACAGGTCGCGGCGAGCGTGTCCGGCAGCGTGCGAGCGGCCGATGGCCAATTCTAACCAGGAGGCCCATGAAGATCGTCACCATCTTGGGTAGCCCGCGCAAGCGGGGTAACACGGCCGCTGTGCTGCAGGCCTTCGAGGCGCTGATCGTCCCGGAACATCAGGTCGAACGCATCAATATGGTGGACTATCACGTCGAGGGCTGCCGCGGCTGTGACGTCTGCCAGGATAAGCTGGCTGAGCCTGGCTGTCTTCAGAAGGACGATGCCGTGCGCCTGTTGACGCGCATCCTGGCGGCCGACGTCGTGGTCTACGCCTGTCCCGTGTACTGCTGGGCCTTCCCCGCGCAGCTCAAGGCCCTGCTGGATCGCCATTACTGCCTGGTCAAGTGGCAGGATGGTGAAGTCGCCGCGGCGCTCATGACCGGCAAGCGTGCCGCGTTGCTGGTCACCTGCGGCGGCGATGCGGAGGACAACGCCGACCTCATCCAGGTGATGTTCGACCGCGAGATCGCGTACGTGCGCGGCGTCGTGGTCGGCAAATACGTCGTCGCCAACTGCACCACGCCGGCGGAGCTGGGCGAGCGCGGCGCCGAAACGGCCCGGCGCATGGCGCGCGAGATCATCGGGGGCTGAGCCTTATCCTTCGGATGTGTTCAATGCGCTCATACTGCAACCCACCCAACGCCCAGAGCAGTTGCCGCTTGGCGACGCCGAACCCATCCAGCGCGCCCGCAAACTGACCATGGCATCCGTGATCCGCCCCTGCGGTAGGCCACCACCGGCGAACGCAGCATCCAGATCGGGAAAGGGAGCAAAAACGGCGGAGTTACCATGCGGGGAATTCAGCGCGCAGGGCTTGACGCTAGGCCATGGGGGTGTCGGCCCGCTCTGCTGGCAGCTCAATGGTGAATGTGGCGCCCTGGCCGGGGGCGCTGGCGACGCTGATCCGGCCACCGTGGGCATGCACCAACTGTCGTGCGATGGCTAAACCCAGGCCGCTGCCCGCGCCGCTGGCGCGCGAACGCGTCCGGTCGCCGCGCCAGAAGCGATCGAAGATGTACGGCAGGTCCTCCGCGGCGATCCCCTCGCCGGTGTCGCTGACGATGATCCGGATGCCGCGGTCCCCTGCCGGGGCAACCACCGGCGCGGCACGCAGCGTGATGGCGCCGCCCGGCGGGGTGTGTCGCAGCGCATTGCCGATCAGGTTGCCGAGCACCTGATCGAGCCGTCCCGCGTCGGCGGTGATGATCATGCCAGCATCAGGAACCACGCCAGGGGAGAGCGGGGATTCGCCCGGTGTCTGCCCTGCCCCATCACGCGGTTCTTCGATGTGCAGTGCAATGCCGGCCGCCTCGGCCTGGCCGCTGAAGCTGGTGGCGGCGTCGGCCAGCAGCTCCCCTACGTCCACCGGCTCCCAAACCAGGGGCAGCTTGCCCGCTTCCGCCAGCGACAGCGTGCGCAGGTCCTCCACCAGCCGCGCCAGGGCCGTGGTCTCAGCCAGGGTGGCGCCGATGTGCTCCGCGGTCGGCTCGTACACGCCGTCGAGCAGTCCCTCCAGGTTGCCCTGGATGATATGCAGGGGTGTGCGCAATTCGTGGGCTACGTCGGCAGTGAGGTTGCGGCGTTGCTGGTCCGCGCGCTGAAGTTCTTCGGTCATGCGGTTGAAGGAGGCCGCTAACCGCCGGAAGTCGCGGGGGCCGCGTTCCGGCACGCGGACTGTCAAGTCGCCGCCCGCCACCGCGTCGGCCGCAGCCATGACCTCGGCGATGGGCGTGGCGATGTTGCGGAAGGCCCGCACCGCCAGCCCCACGGCCAGCAACGGCAGCGCCATCGCCAGCCCACAGCCGCCGACCCATACCAGGCCCGCGAGGTGGCCCTCGCCGCCAAACAGCCGCGTGAACAAGAAGGCCAGCGCGGCCATCCCGCCCAGCACCAGCAAGCTGATGAACCCGAAGGTGATGGCGAAACGCAGGAAGAGACGCCCGCGGCGCTGTTCCCACGGTAGGCCCGCGTGGAACCACTCAGGGGCGTCGTGCAGATGTCGCCCCGGCCCCCAGGGCGGGCGTGACCAGCGCTCCGGCGGCCTCCAGGCGTGTTTGGACGACACAGTCACACCTCGGTGAACCGATAGCCGATGCCGTAGACCGTCTGGATATAGCGCGGCTCGATCGGGTCGGGTTCCAGCTTGCGGCGCAGGTTTTTGATGTGGGAATCCACGCTGCGGTCAAACCCCTCGTAGGTGACGCCGTGCAGATGCGCCACCAACTGGTCACGGGTGAAAGCCTGGCCGGGGTTTTGGGCCAGCGTGGCGAGGAGCTTGAACTCGATGCGGGTCAACGCGACGGTCCCACCGCCGCGGGTGACGCGATGTGCGTGCAGATCAATCTCCAGGTCGCCGGCCCGCACCACTGCCGGCGGCTGCACGCCGCCGCGCACGCGGCGCAACACCGCCCGGACGCGCGCCACCAATTCACGGGGCGAAAACGGCTTGGTGATGTAGTCGTCGGCGCCCAACTCCAAACCGATGAGCCGGTCGGCCTCTTCGGCCCGCGCAGTGAGCATGATGATCGGCACGTCCGACTCGCGGCGCAGCGCCCGGCAGACGTCCAGGCCGTCCAGACCGGGCAGGTTCAGGTCGAGCACGATCAAATCGGGCCGCTCGTGCCGCGCCTGAGCCAGCGCGGTCGGCCCATCCGCCGCCGCGACGACGCGGAACCCACCTTTCACCAGGTAGTCCCGCGCCAGCTTGACGATTTTCGGTTCGTCGTCAATCACCAGGATCGTTTCGTTCATGAGTCGCTCCGCCGTCGTCCCCGCGCCCCAACAGACGGGCATTCTATGAGAGGGCCAGCGGCTTTGTATCACAAAGCCGCCGAAAGCGCAAGCGACCGGCGGAGGGCTGATCGCCTCCGCCGGTCCAGCACGTCCTACTGCGGCGCTGCGGCGCTATCCGCGCCGGCATTCGGTTCGGGCTGGGCAGGTGCCGCTTCAGACGGCCGATCCCACCCCTGGCACCACGGCCTATGCTGCCAATGCCTGGCGTGCGGATTCCCTGGCGCGCCGTCCGTGTGTCGCCACGGCCCACCGGACATGCCTCCCGGCCCACCGTGCATGGCCCAGGCGCGGAAGCTGAAAAACCGACCCACGGCCAGGAAGGCCAGGAAGAGCAGCCCAAGGGTGACGATCACCCCCAGCTCGCCCCCGAAGTGCTGCGGTCCGAAGGCCATGCCAGGATAGCCATAGGGCGCGAGGGGCGTGGTCGCGCCCCCCTCGGCGCCCGACAGCCGGCCCATCATGTAACCCTGTGACCATGCGCTGCGCTGGATCGCCGCAGCGCCACCGACCAGCAGGGCGATCACGAGCACCACCGCGAGCGCCCCTCCAAGAAACCGTCTGTGAAACATCTGTGCCTCCTGTTTGATCTGCGCGTATCGTCTCAATTATCTGGGGTAGGGGCACGGCCTTGCGTCTGCCCGCCAGGGCGACCGCAAGGGTGCGCCCCTACTGACCTGGCTGCAGTATGGCACAGACTTGTGGAGGAATGATGGAGGGGTGGGGGAGACGTGGTGGAGATTTGGCGGACGCCTTGAGGTGTTCAGGCGCACCCTTCCGCGCACGCCCACAGCCGTTGGTGCGCCGCCGTCACCCGCTGCCAATCCATCTTGGGGACCGCGCGGTCGTAGGTGACGAACCCGTTGGCCTCGATCTCCACGTCGGTCGTCTGCGTGTAGACTGCGGCCGAGAGACCCCGCTCGATCCAGGGGTGCAGCTCCCGCTCCAGCAGCGCCACGTAGGCATCGGTCAGGGCCGCGGCGTCCCCGTACTTGCGATAGCCGAACTCGACGTCTGGGTTCCAGGCATGGCCGGGCACTTTCATCGTGTACCCGCCGAACTCCGAGAGGACGACAGCGCGTTCCCCGGCCGGGTCTGCAGGCGGCAACGCTTTGAAGTAGACGTGCAGGCTCCGGCAGTCCCCGCCGCCCTGGTCGAACCACCCGCTGGCGTGATCCACCGGCCGCGTCGGGTCATATTCCTTCAGCCACGCGGCCGCGGCATGGGCCTCGAATTGCCCCCAGCCTTCGTTGAACGGGACCCACATCCCGATGCAAGTGAAAGAACCCAGGTGATCCACCAGTTCACGTAGCTCGCGGCGATAGTTCGCGCGGCCGGCCGGGTCGCCCCGCCCCGCACGCCAAAACCAGCGATCATCGCGGCGCCGGGAGCCGAAACGGATCGCCAACCAGGAAGTGATCGGCCCCACTTCTTTGCCGCCGCTGATCATGTCCTGCCAGACGATCAGCCCCAGCCGGTCGCAGTGATAGTAGTAGCGCGCCGGCTCGACCTTAACGTGCTTACGGAGCATGTTGCAGCCCAGGCGCTTGATCAACTCCAGATCCCAGCGCATGGCCTCATCCGACGGCGGCGTATACAGCCCATCCGGCCAGTAGCCCTGGTCGAGCGGGCCATACTGGAAGAGCGGCCGGTTGTTCAGGCAGAGCCGGGGCCGGCCCTGGTCGTCGCGGCCCAGCCCGAACTTCCGCATCCCGAAGTAGCTCGCCACCCGGTCTTCCCCGCACGTCACGATCAGGTCGTACAGGTGGGGCGAATCGGGGCTCCACAGCTTCGGCTCGGGGATGTGAACTCGAATCTCAACGTCACGCCCTGGACTAGAGTCTTCAGGCGGTCTGCTCATGACCGTCGAGAGACCGGCTAAAGCCTCGAGTCCATGGGATCGAATCCCCTCGCCGGCCGCGACAACCGGCGTCCCCGCGTCCGTGATCTGGACACGCACGCCCGCGCTGGTGTCCGCGCCGGCCAGCCGCACCTGCACCCGCACCTCGCTCGCATCCACGTCGGGCGTCACCTGCAAGCCGGCGATGTACGTGTCCGGCACTGGCTCCAGCCAGACCGTCTGCCAGATGCCGGAGATCGCCGTGTACCAGATGGACCGCGGCTTCAGCACCTGCTTGCCGCGCTGCTGCCAGAACGCGTCGGTCGGGTCCCAGACCGCCACGATCAGCTCGTTCTGGCCGTCAGCCAGGGCCGGCGTGATCTCGAAGCTGAACGGCAGGTAGCCGCCGCGATGCTCCCCAACCGGCTGGCCGTTGACCCAGACAGCCGCTTCCCAATCCACCGCACCGAAATGCAGCAGGACGCGACGGCCGCGCCAGTCGGGTACGACGAAGTTGCGGCGGTACCACAGCCGCTGGTCGGGGCGGAGCGGCCGCTTGACGCCCGAAAGCGCCGACTCGATAGGGAACGGCACCAGGCTCTCGCCGTCGTAGCGCGCGGGCGCCGGCTCGGCTCTCGGCACGATGGCGTAATCCCACAGCCCGTTCAGGTTGAGCCACTCGGGCCGCGCCATCTGCGGTCGCGGATACTCCGGCCAGGCGTTTTCCGGCGTCACGTCCTTCGCCCAGCGGGTCATGAGGTGTCCGGGCACCGGTTGCCAGGTCATGGTGTGACACCTGGTAGGGGCGGGTTTGCGTGCATGGCGCAGACTCTCTCATGGATGTCGAACGATGCCGGCTGGCGAGATCATCGTAAATGCAGAGAAACCCGCCCTTACCTGCGCCGTTCCTTGACCCAAAACAGCGGTATGGCCGCCAGCAGGGTCGCCACGCCGGCCACCTGGAAGATCAGCGGCGTCGGGATGAAGCCCGCCTGGCCATTCAGCACGGTCGGGATGCCATACGTGCTCGCCAGCCAGCCGCCGATCAGCGGCCCGGGCACCATGGTGAAGAGCACGGTGAACAGGATGAAGTAGCCGGCAAACTGGCCGCGCTTATCTTCGGGATAGAGGTCTTTAGTCCACGCGCCGGTGCTGATGGCCCAGGCCGACATCCCGGCCAGCCAGACGATGCCGGTCGCGGCCAGCGGAATCACGCTCCGCATCTGCGCGAAAAGGAGGAGGCCGATCATCTTGAGCAAGATCGCGGCCACCGCCAGCCGCTTGCGGCCGATCCGGTCGGCCAGCAGGCCAAACGGGTAGGCCAGCGCGATCCCGCCCACCAGGATGCAGACGAAAATCAGCAGCGAGGCCTGTAAAGTGGGCAGCTTGAGGTAGTGGTTCAGGTAGATGATCAGGTAGGGGAAGAAGACCTGCTCCGCGATGCCGTAGACCGCCAGCGTCAGGAGCAGGAGGAAGAGATCGCGATTGGCAGCCAGGTTGTGGCCGCGGAACGTGTCCGCGATCTGGCCCCAGTAGGAACGCCCCGGCGGCTCGACCGCAGGCTGCTCACGCACCGCCAGCCCGCCGATCAGTCCCAGCACGAACACCAGCCCGCCGATCACGTAGAAGAAGGTGAAGTAGCCCCACGCCTGGATCATCAGCCCCGACGCGCCGTAGACGATCAGCATGGCCAGCCACGTCAAGATCTGGACGACGCCCATCACGCGGCCGCGATTGTCCAGGGTCGAGACGTCCGTGATGTAGGCATTCAGCGCCGCGTCGTTGGCCGTGGAGCCAAAGAAGGTCATCACGCAGTCGAACAGGATCGCCATCCCGATCGCCAGCGTGACCGGGCGCAGCAGGGCCGCGGCCGGAAACGTCGCGGTGAAGATGCCCCAGGCCAGATAGCCGACCAGGATGAAGGGCCGGCGCTTGCCCCAGCGCGAGCGCGTCCGGTCGGAGAGCGCACCCATCAGGATGGTGGTGAGCGTGGCCGTGAGCGCGCTCGCCGCTACCATCCACGAGATCGCCCGCGGGTTCGGCGCGATGTTGTCGTACATGAAGGTGTTGAAGTACTGGTTCTCCACGCCCCAGGCCAATTGGCCCGAGAAGCTGAGCAAGACGATCGCCAGCCACGTCAGGCGCGGGATACGGGAGGAAGTAGGTTGCATGGATTCCATATAGCTCCTTTAAATGGCTCCGATTGTCACTCTGAGCGGGCCGACGACGCGCACTTGCTACCACCTAACCCTAGCGATTGCGTAGCATCCTTTAGGAAGAGTCTCCGGCACCGAGATGCTTCGCTGGCGTCTCACCGCAACGAACGTTGACTCGTTAACCCGCTCAGCATGACAGACTCATCAGCTAGTATCTTCTCAATCATCCGGGGTAGGGGCATGGCCTCGCGCCTGCCCGCCAGGGCGACCGCAAGGGTGCGCCCCTACAAATTGAGAAGATACATCAGCTATTGACCCACACGGTCATCTGCGACGCGCCCCGGTTGCCCCAGAGCGCGTAAGGGATCGCGGTGACGGGCTGACCGGCGCGGGTCTGGCCTCGCAGGACCACGATGCCCCCCAACAGGTCCGGCGCGATCTCGGGGCGCAGACTCTCCAGCGCGATGCGGGCGGTGAAAAGGTCCAGGCCGGGGTTGTCGCTGCTCTCCAGGCAATAGACCAACGGGCCGCGCGTGAGCGCGACTTTGTCCGTATGGCCGCGCACCCGCGGATGGGCGTGGCGCGCGGTGACGGTCAGATCGAAGTCCAGTTCGATCAGATCGCCCGCGGCCCAGCGGCGGCGCAGCGTGACCCAATGCGCGGTCCGTGGGTCGAAGCCCGAAGCAGTCTGGTCACGCGGCTGTGGGGGCGCGGGCAGGAGAACCGGCTGCCCGTTCACACGGATGCTGGCTCTGCCCGCCGACCACGACGGTACGCGCAGATGCAGGCCGAACTCGGCCGGCCGCTCGGGCGCCAGCCGCACCGCCGCCTCTCCGCTCCACGGCAGCCCGGATGCGATCTCGACATCCACCGGCACACCGAGCGGCAGGCGCGCTCGATTCCCGATCCACTGGTGGATGTAGACGTCATCCCCGTCCACCGAGTAGACGTATTTCCCCAGGTCGGCCCAGGTGCGGGAGAGGTTGGAGGGGCAGCACGGCACCGCGTACCAGGCCTGGCGCGTCACCCCGCCGCGACACGCCAGCGGGTTGTTGTAGAGATACGTGTCGCCGCCTAGCCCTATGCCCACGGCCGCGGCGTTGTACAACTGCCATTCGAGCAGGTCGCTGTACCTGGCCTCTCCGGTGATCAGCGCCATCTGCCAGTTCCAGAAGATGCACGCCAGGGCCGCGCACGTCTCGGCATAGGCGTACTCCGGATCCAGTTCGTAATCTCGGCTAAAGCCCTCCAGCGCGGGCTGGGCGCCAAGGCCGCCGGTGACGTACATCCGCCGCGTCACCAGCCGCTCCCAGGCCTGCGCCAGCGCGGGGAGCAAGCTGGCATCGCCGCTGGCGCGGTGAAGCATTGCGACCGCGGTCTGGAGATAGCCGAAGCGGACCGAATGCCCCACCGGCGCGGTCTGCTGCCGGATGGGCGCGTGCTGCTGGAAGTACTTGCCCGTCAGCGCGCTGGCCAGCCAGCGCAAGTGGGCGCCGCGCGGTCTTTTGGCGAAGTTACCGGGCGGCAGCTTGCTGGGGTTGTACTGCGGATGTGCCGCCAGGTAAGCCGTGCGTTGCTCCTCCACGAACTTCCGGCGCCGGCCTGAGCTCCGCGTTTGTCGAAGCAACGCCAGGCCGAAACGCGCGGTGCGCCCGCGCTGCTCCAGGAAGTGCCGCGCCAGGTCGAGATAGGGCGCGTAGCCGGTGGCGCGATACAGGCGGAGCAGCGCGAGCTCGATCTCCTCGTGACCGGGCGTGCGTTCGGGGCCTGCTCCGGCGAAGTCAGCCACCAGCAGGTCGGCGGCACGACGGGCGACAGCCAGCAAATCAGTTCTGCCGGTGGCCTCGAAGTGCGAGACCCCGGCCTCGATCAGGTGGCCGTGACAGTAAAGCTCGTGCTCGATCTGGAGGTTGGTCCAGCGCGTGCCGGGGAAATGGATCTGGTTATAGGTGAAAAGATAGCCGTCGGCCATCTGGCTGCGACCCAGGAGCGCGATGCAATCGTCCATGAGCGCGGCCAGCCGTGGGGTGGGCTGTGCGACAGTGATGCGGCTGGCCGCGTCCAGCCACTTGTAGGCATCCGAATCGGCGAAGAACCAGCCCTCGCGCAGGCCGGCGGCCTCACCGGCCGCGATGCGGAAGTTGGCGATGCACCCGCTGGCCTCCAACTGCTCCCACTGGTGGAAGATGGCGTGGGTCGCGTTGACCGCGGCGCGCGGCGACCAGAACGGGTCTTGCAGGGTGACCTGCGTCGGTAATAGCTCGTCCATCTAAGTCGCCCGTTCGACGCACGCGGCGATCGCCGGCACGTCGTTGCTGCGCGCTGAACGGATCAGGAATCGCGCTGGGCGCAGCGCCAGCACGCGCCACCCGCGCTCAGGGGCGAACAGCGCCCGCAGCTCGCTCTCGAGAACCTGTCGCGGCGCGTTTGGAAGAGGGGAGGCGATGGCAAAGCCCAGCAGATAATACCGGCCGCCGGGGGCCAATGCGGCGGCAAGCTCGTGCGCAAAGCGTTCTCGCTCGAGCGGACCGAACAGATGGAAGAACCCGGAGTCAACCACCGCCCCGAACGGGCCTGGCAACAGGGTGGGATGGAGGGCGTCGCCGACGCGAAATTCCACCCACCGGCCGGCGCCCGGCGCGGCCGTAGCTGCCTTGGCGCGGGCCTGGGTGATCGCGGCCTCGGCAAGGTCTACACCCAGGACGGCAAGGCCGCGTTGGGCAAGTGCAAGTGCAAGCTCGCCCGTGCCGCACCCGACGTCGAGCACAGGCCCCGTAGGCGGATACTCGTCGAGCAGCGCCAGCAAGGCCGGTTGTGGCTCGCCGATGTCCCACGGTGGTGTCTCGCGGTAGGTCGAATCAAAGGGGGCGCTTGATCGGCGGGAGTCAGAGATGCTCATGCACGCCACTCCATGTGCTTTGAGGTGAGGCCTTCTATGTTGGCGCTTTTGTCAAGCCCTTGGAGTAAGCGCAAGGGCTGCGCGACCCCGTAAAGGACGCCTGGCTGAACACGATGGATGCGACAAACAGCGTCCAACCCATCCGGTTATTGGCCTGCTCTGGGCCGTTGCTCATCACCCAGTTCAAGAGTTAACCCCCAACCTGCCTGTGCTAATAGATTGTAAGCTATGCCAATCAGCACAGCACTCACGGTCGCCAACAACCCACCTATCAACACCAAGATCAAGGTGAGTGACCCAAACGTCAGGAATAGATCTTGCGTCCACTGGGTGACGCTGTTAGCCAGCGGTTGTAGGCGGAAGGCATCTAGCAGGTTGATCCGCACTAACTCCTGCCCCAGCAGGCTCACGGTCAAGGGTTTGACTTGCAGGAGCGCCTGCTGTATTCGCTGTAGGGCTGTTACGGTTAGCCACGCTAAGCACAAGGCCGGCGGGAGGGCTGCCAGCCCGCTCAGCATGCACCCCAAACGGGCCACACTTGCGAGGTTGATCCGGCGAACCGTGTATCGCACAAGTTACTCCACGAATGACTCAATACCTTAGCAAAAATTGAGCCCTCCTCCTCCTTACTCTACTTGGAAGAGGGTTCGCCTCCCTCTATGACATCCCCGATCTCCAACTTAAGCGCCAGTAACGCTTGATTGATATCCCATAGAAATAACAACAGAGACGCGATCAGCGCCACCAAACACCCCACAAACAGACAGGCGATCAACCAACCGGCATCCAACCGCAATAACGTAGCCACAAACAAGGTAATGATCATGCAAGCCGCCAACAAAGCACTCACTGTGGATAGAATAATCGCTTGCCGAATGCGATCGGCTCGGCGCCACAAGATCTGTAGTTGCGCCCGGGTGCGGTTCTCGTCGGCCGAGGCCCCCGCCCGTAACTCTTGGCGTAGGATGCGGGCGCGATCAATGGCACGTCCCACGCGGTTGGTCATACTGAGCAATAACAACCCTATGCCCGAGATCAAAATGACCGGACCAATCGCAATTTGGAGTGTTGGAATCAGTTCCGTTAGAGAGGGAAATGGCATTTCATTCTTCTCCGCATAGAGCGACAGAAAGCCTACTCGTTCCGCGACCTGCGTTTCCGACAATGAATAGAGATTATCGGGAATAACTGTCATTCTGAGCGGGTTAGCCCCAGACTCCTCGTTGCGGCGTGAAACCAGCGAAGAATCCTTCACTGCGTTCAGGACAAGTTCTCGCTCCATACCGCACGAGACCCTTCGCTAGAGGCTCGCCGTAACGCACTACACGGGGTAGACCCGCTCAGGGTGACACTCGCTGCTATTGCCGATAATGTCTAATCAATACTTCTCCCAGTGAAACACCTTCTCTAAGGGTTTCTTCTCCACCGTCGGCATTTCCGCCGCCACCCCAACGGGTATCAACGCCATCACGCGCTTTTCGCTTGGCACGCCCAAGAGGGTTTTGAATTGTGCTTCGCGTGGCAAAGCATCCCCTTCTACCCAGCACGCCCCATAGCCCAAGGCGGTACTCGCCAATAGCATATTCTCAATCGCGGCCGCCCCGTCTTCTACCCACCAGCGGGATACCGGATCCATTACCACTACAATCACCGCGCTGGCTTTCCCTATCCAGGCCCCAGCCACTTTGAACTGCTCGATCATTGTCCGGTCGGTTACCACTACGAAGTCCCACGGTTGCCGATTGCTTCCCGTCGCCGCCAACCGACCAGCATCAACGATGGTCTCCAAATCCGCTTTGGGAATGGCATCGTCCGTATACCGGCGGATACTTCTTCGCTTGCGAATTGCTTCTAAGGTATCCATTTCATCCATCCTCGTATCAAACTTGTTTTCCCGCAAAGATAAGGCCATTGAAAATAGCGCCCAACGGCCTGGGATTCACCTGCGGCTGCGCCATTGAGCTTCACGCGACCCACAGCGCGACCGGCGCAGCCGTCAGAGCCTGTCCTGAGCCTGTCGAAGGATGTAGGCGCCGCCCTCGCCTGGCACACCATCCGCGACCTTCATCTCCAGCAAGGTTGGTCCGTGCGACCTTCCGCTGCCCAAACCCCACCTCCGATCAACGGTTGCTACACCCCCAGGGGCCTGGCCATCGCCTGCAACACTCGCAAGGACTGTATCTTCAACCGGATCCACGATGGGACTATCGAGCCGGTCCTCGTCTCCCGCCATGCGCAGCAAGACTGTCTGCTCATTCAGGCTTCCCCAACCCTGATCGAGCACCTGCGTCACCTGGCCGCCCAGGTACGTTCCCGCCGCCGCACCCAACCACTCGCCCCCGCGACCGATGCACCCGCCGCCTAATACCCTGATAAACCAAGGAGAGCATTATGTTACCCCATCGTTAGCCCCCGAATGCGGCCCCGTGCGGCCGCCTGACACCCGCGAACCGCGGCCCGCGCCGTCAAGCCGTCTCTCGGCAAGCCCCAATCGGTTTCCTTCCACCGCACCTGTCAATGTGTTTCTTGGCAGACGCCATCTGGCTTTACTCCAAAGCTAAGCAATGAGGAGCCGAGGATCAGCCAAGTAAACTTCAGGGCGGATCCAGTGGTTAAGCTTTGGCGAGCTAGAAGAAGACTTTCGCCGACATCATGGCCGTGGAGAAGTGAACGGAAGAACCGGTCGTACCAAAGGATTTGAGAGTCGTCGGAACCGGCGAGGCTCAGACTCGAAAACGTGACACACGGGCCCCAAATGGAGGTAGGCCCGCGTTCGAGGACCGCCGAACCGATGCTTGCTGCGCCAGACGTTAGCTGGCACCCGACGAGTATCACGAGAGGGACAGGAATATGCTCAGGAAGGTCAGTTGAATCTGCTATTTGTCTTGAATCGCGACTTGGCCCAAGCATTATCGACGTCGACGTACCGTGGGTGTCAACGTGCAGCCAACTGACGTCTTCACGGGTAAATGAGGCGCGGGCGCGTTCGTACGGTGGCTGTAGCGAAATCTCAACCGGGAGCGCGGATTCTAACTTCGTTGCGACGATGACGATGTCCTGGAGATGCCGCGCAAGAGATCGATCCATCGCCATCGGACAAAGTAGCAGATAAGTACCAAGAGAGACACAGCGCGGTCGCAAGGCCTTCTCGAACGTATGAGCCGAAGGCGCGTCGGCAGCATCCAGGTGCGAGAATATTGCGCGGTCACCCCAGTTACCCGTGTCATCACGAACGAGATCCAACGGACAAGTCGTCGGCGAAATGATGAGGAAGCGGTCATTGTCGCCTGGAGCGGGTACAGAGTTGAGGACGGCCCTGCTGAACATGTCCCTATCGATGGCGGACGGGTCTCTCTCGATGGAGGTGAGGAGAGATTTGCCCGTGTCGAGCAATCGGTGAGCATCGTCGCCGGAAATAGCCAGATGAGTCCAGATGCCTCCGAATGGTTTGACAAGGTTCCCAACAGCGTCGCAATGGACGCGCTCCGGAAATATCGACACGATCAGGTTTCGATGAGATGTTGTCATTTGAGTACCTCCACTTGATCGACGCTGCGGCGAAGCGCTTAACAAAAACAAATTAAGGATTACACAAGGCGCGCCGTGGACAGAGCGTCACACTGTAACCGGGACACGGATGGTAGCGACAGACGGTGGGTCGAGGCGACAGCCGCCACAGTGTCTCAAGTTGAACTAAGCCGGGCAGCCGAAAGGCGTCGTCTGTATGGCGATTCAAACGGGTACTGCCGTGGAGACCGAACGCCTGCAATGGGTACGGCAGGGCCATTATCGCGCCACGTCACAGGCGCGTCAAATGGCGCTTGGCTCCGCCGGTCGTCGCAGGGGGCAAGAGACGGGAGACAGGAGACAGGAGGCAGCGTGCGGCCCTTCGCCCCGTCTGCGTTGCCATCCCGCCCTTCATGCTTTCCCGGGCGCGGCGCTCGGCGATGGCTCGGCCGGTCCCACCGGCAGCACCCGTAACGCGACCGCCACTCGATCCTTGAACTCTTTCGCTCTTGACTCCTATGAGCTGCGCGCAACGACCTGGAGTCCACCCGCGGCTGCGCCTGCGAGCCTCCCGCGACCCACAGCGCGACCGGCGCAGCCCGTCAGAGCCTGTCCTGAGCCTGTCGAAGGATGGAAGCCGTGTAAGGCACCTCCCTGGCTGCCCCGCCCACCGCGACCGGCACCGGCTAAAGTATTGAGATTCTACCCTTTCGTTTTGATCGCAAAACCGCACTTCTCCATCTGATCCAGCAGTTCCTTAGGATCACTCAGCCACTGGCCCCACTTGCGTGAGATGTGCTCAGTCCACGAATAATCACCGTAGGTGAAGGTTTCTTCTCGATTCACCTCGAGCTTGATTTTGGCTTTTTGTTTGCGGTAATAGCCCTGCGCCAGATAACCTTCATCCATGACTCGCATTGCATTTTCGGTCATTGCATCCGTCAGTTCAGGATATTTATCTTCAAATAGCGTAAACTCGAGTGGATAGCGCGGCCGGGTCGGAAACTCCTCAGCCGGGTAACCCATGACCAGCTCCACCAACGGGAAAACCCGTTTGGGCAGGTTATATTGTTTCTGGATGCGTCCCGCCCGGTAAGGTGTCATCCCCAGAAAACAGCTGCCCATGCCGAGACTCTCTGCCGCGATGACCATGTTCTCAGCCATTAATGCCGCATCCTGAATCCCAAAGAGCAGCATCGACAGATCGTTTGCAACCACTGTCCAGCCGCGTTTTGCCATGATCAATTCCATGCGATGCATATCCACGCAGAACGTGAACCACAACGGTGCACCGAAAGGCGCTTTCTTACGTGAGAGCAGCAGGCTGCATAACTGCGAAGCGAACGGTGCTTGCTGACCGGCGCGCACAACAGTTTCGATCACTTCATCGGTGGGTTTCTGATCCGAGTATTTGCGGACAGATTTGCGGTTGAGCATGGATTCGATGACAGGGTTGGTGAGCATACATTACTCCTTTTAACTTGATCATGGCAAAAGCAACACCAGATCTACGGGCGAGCACTTGGTCTGTCTCTACGAAGATATTCTGTTCGCCTAACGGCGGAGATAAGCCGCCCGTCCCGTGACACTCACGACCAGCCAAGCCGTATCCGAGCACGCGCGCGCCCAGCCGGCCAACGTGTTCGGGTCAGCCTGATCGTAGTGTTAGCCCGCCGCCCAAGTATGGGCACAGCCAACCCTCGTGACGCCGCGACTCTGGGTTGCCAACGGCGGCGGCCTAACGAAATAAGGATTCATGTGGCGCGGCGTGGACAGGGCGTCACGCTGCATAGCCGGGTCGCGGACGATAGCGACACACGGCGGGTCGAGGTGAAAGCCGCCACATCATCTCAAGTTGAACTAAGCCGGAAAGCCGCAAGGCGTCGTCTGTGTGGCGACGCAAACAGTTGCTGTCGTGGAGATCGAACGCCTGCAACGGGTACGGCAGGGCTATTATCGCGCCACGGCCCAGGCGCGTCAAATGGCGCTTGGCGCCGGGGTATAGCGCAAAACTGTCGGCGTCCCGTAGCCTAGCCCCTTGTGGGCGTCCTGGCGTCAAACGGACGGGCACAAGGCCCTATGCTACCGACACTTTTGCGCTATACCCCTGGCACCGCCGGTCGTGTGAGGGGCGTACCTAACTCCAATACGGTTCAGTTAAGGATCACGATGGCCTCGGGAAGCGATTTGGACGGCTGCGGCCACTGGCGATGGATCGCCCGCTTCAGCTTGAATTTGGACATCTTCCGTTTGACCACCCGTGGGTTGGAACGATTCTCACGTTTGGGTAAGCGCTCCCGCGCGATGTCCTTGAGCAGCCGTTGGTACAAGTGCGGCCACTGGGCGAGGCTCGTCTGCTGAAATTCGGCGATGGCATCACAGATAATCCGCACGGCGTTCACAAAGCTCAAGCGGTCCGGATCGAGGCCAGCTTGGGTGGCGGCCTCGTGCATCACCGTGCGCACGGCGTAGT
>JAPLHB010000180.1 GCA_026389845.1 Chloroflexota bacterium | reverse complement strand
TTTCCGCCTTGAGCCGCGCGCCGTACGTCGTCGTCCGGCCGTCTATCCTGCCCTGAAGGGCGCGCGAACCGATGCCCGCCAAAGCTTGCTTGAGCGACTACGGGAGCCCACCAAATCTTAGTGCCATTGGGCTAAAGCCTCCAACTGGGCCCAGCGGCTCTTTAACTTCTCCTTGTGCTCGACCTCCTCGCCCTCGGTCGCCTCCTCGAATTCCCGGTCCAGTTTGGGGCGCTCGCGCTCGTCCAATGCCAGCTTGGTCAGGCGGTTTTCGTAGTAGATGGGTACCGTGGCACCATCAATGACCGCCTGCCGGATGTCGTAGATGCTGATGTAGTCGCCGAACACCGCCCGCGTGTTGGCATCTGTGCGCTCGATGGGCGTGCCGGTGAAGCCGATGAAGGAGGCGTTGGGCAGTGCGTCGCGCATGTGCCGGGCGAAGCCGTCAATGAAGTCGTACTGACTGCGCTGCGCCTCGTCGGCGATGACCACGATGTTCCGCCGCTCCGACAATGTAGGGGCATCCCCTTGTGGGTGCCCTCCTTGTGGGTGCCCGCTTTCCTCGAAGAAGAATTTCTGGATCGTGGTGAAGATCACGCCGCCGGACGCCACGCGCAGCTTCGCCCGCAGGTCGGCGCGGCTTTCGGCCTGCACCGGCTCCTGGCGCAGCAGGTCTTTGTCAAGGCTGAAGTTGTCGAAGAGCTGGTTGTCCAGGTCGTTGCGGTCGGTCAGGACGACGACCGTGGGGTTCTCCATGCCGGGGTGTTGGATGATCTTGCCCGCATAGAACGCCATGGTCAGGCTTTTGCCGGAGCCTTGCGTGTGCCAGACCACGCCGATGCGCCGGTCGCCGGGCTTGCGCGGCAAACCGGCATCGGGGCCGCTCGCCGCAGCCGCGCCCTACCTGGCGCCGCAGACCGGCGCAGCCCGCAGCCCGAATGCCGGTGTCGCCGCTTCGGCGCACTATCCCCGGCAGCCGGGCGAGGAACGGAACGCCTACTTCGCCCGCGTCTCCCGCGCCGATCCGCAACGCTTCCAGGAGGTCGCGCTGGCCGCATTGGAAGCCTATCTCAACGCCGCGAACTAGGTGTTACCTGCTTAGTCCAGCAGTTTGATGTCGGTGTGCCACGCAAGATCCGTGACCGCATCCGGCTTGATGTCGGCAGCCAGGCTCTCGTTGATGAACAGCTCGCTAGGTCCCATCTGCAACATCGTTGACGGCACCAGCGGCGTCGGTTTAGCTGTGATAGCCAGGCGCATGGTGAAGCGCTGCCATGACACCTGTGAGGCGCCGCACATGAATCCGTTCCACGAGCTACGCAGCCGTGCGCCGATGTACTCTTTCGGACCTATCGTGGCGCCCTTGGGGGGCATAGACGACCAGTCGCCGCTGATCCCTGTGTCCTCAAGAAGGCAGTTCTGCAGAATGGTGAACGGGGTTAGCGTCACAATGCGCGGCCCGATCTTGATCCACTCGTCCATCGGCAGGAGTGGGAACGCGTCAGAGCCCGGCTCGATGTAGGCCACGTGGCCGGACCAGCCAATGCCGCCGTAGCATACGTCGGCCCCACCCAGATCCTCGATCATTTTACCGTAATGCGCAAAGTTGGCATTGGTGGGACCCACAATCTGGCTCTCAGGTGGCCGCAGATCGGGGTCCAGCTTGGCGTAGAAGTTGCGTTTCATGTTGAACTGGAAGGAGTTCTCCCACGTTTCGGGCGCGATGTTGCCGTCCTGGTCGGCGCATTCGTCCATGTTGAAGGTGTGCAGATGGCGGCAGTTCACTCGGAACTTGTTGCACAGGAACGCCACCGAGGCGTAAAGCGGCTCCGGGTTCGGCAAGATGATCACGTGTCGCCGCCCCTCGTCCGCCGCCTGCTTGATCCGCCCAAAGATCGCCATCACCTGATGAAAGGCGATCTCTTCGTCCTTCAGGATCGTGATCTTCAGGTTGGGATGCTGGAAACTCGCAAGATCGGCGTGCGTGACCGACCGCGCCTTCTCGCATGCCGTCTGATCCTGGAATGGAATCCAGGATGCCATCTTGAACTCGAGACCCTTGAACATGTTGCCTCCCCTTGAGTTGCTCGTGTGTGGTTCCGTGCCGGTGGTGGAAATCCAGGCAAATAACACTCGCCGCCACAGCGGTGTTTCCGCACAGCACTTCGCCGTAAAGGCTGCGATGCCCCGGTTCCTGGGACTCACAGAATTCGGAGTGCGAGGCCGGCCAGTTCGCAACTGGTCGGCTTCGTCGGTTAATTGGGGCGCATTGTAATCGGATTCCGTGAAATCCGCAACTGGCCTTGCTGTCGTAACTGTTCACCGTTGGGGTAACGGACTTGTAGCATAGCCCCTTGTGGGCGCTTCGCGGGCGTCAAAACGGCTGTAAAAGGGGCGCGGAACGGGCACAAGGCCCTATGCTACGGCGTTCGCGGAGTAACGGTGAACAGTTACTTGCTGTCGGCGGGTCGGTTGAGCCACCGCTGCCCCCATCGAGCAACTTTCTGCCCCTGGCTGCGTCTTGATCCATGAGACATAGTCACCCCTGACAATCAGTTGTGGCAAGACACGCGCCGGCGAGGCCGCCGGCCGAGGAGGCAGCGATGAACCGTCCCCACCGTCCCCTGTTGGTCGTTTGGGCCACTCTGCTGGTCATCCTGGCCCAGACCCTCTCGCCGCTCGCCGCAGCCGCGCCCTACCTGGCGCCGCAGACCGGCGCAGCCCGCAGCCCGAATGCCGGTGTCGCCGCTTCGGCGTACTATCCCCGGCAACCAGGCGAGGAACGGGACGCCTACTTCGCCCGCGTCTCTCAGGCCGATCCGCAGCGTTTCCAGGAGGCCGTGCTGGCCGCTCTGGAGGCCTATCTCAACGCCGCGGAGGGTCTCGACCAGTCGGCGGATGGGTTCGAGCGCACGATCGAGCAATACCTGAGCACGGGCATTCCGCCGCGCGCGCCGGCGTTGGGGGCAGGTGCAAGACCAGCCCCTACAAGCTCCGACGCGGCGACGGCCGGTAGGGGCGATCCCTTGCGGTCGCCCAATTCGCAGTCGCCCAATTCGCAGTCGCCCTCCGACAGTTGCCTGCCCTCCCCACAGGGAACCATCGCGCCCATCGCCGGGCCGAAGGGACTGGCCGCGAATCCGGCCGCGGGGCGGGTCTATGCCGCCTCCTATATGAGCAACAACCTGGCCGTCATCAACACCGCGACCAACGCGGTCGAGCGTACCGTGCCGGGCATCGCCTCGCCCAATCAGATCGCCTACAACCCCACGCTCAACCGTATCTACGTCACCAACCGAGACAGCGCCAGCCTGACCGTCCTCAACGCCGCCACCTACGCGGTCGAAGCGGTCGTGCCGGTGGGGTCGCAGCCGTTCGGCGTGGCGGTCAACCCGGTCACGAACCGGGTCTACGTCGCCAACTTCGGGAGCAATAGCCTGGATGTGGTGGACGGGCTGACGAATAGCGTGGCCGCTCACATCGGCCTGCCCAACCTGCCCACTTTCATCGCGGTGGACACCGGCCGCAACCTGGCCTACGTGCTGACCAACTGGTCGGGCGATGTCTACGCGGTGGACGGCAGCAACACGGCCCGCAAGCAGATCCACGTCAACGACTCCGGGCTGGTCGGCATCGCATACAACCCGATCCTCGACCGCATCTACATCTCCAGCATCGCGCCCAAAGTGTATGTCTACGACGCGGCGACCCTGGCGCCGCTGGCCGAGATCAATCTGCCGGGCGAGCCGCACGCGTTGGCGGTCAACACCAACGGCAATGCGGTCTTCGTCGCGGCAAGGGGGAACCAACTCTACCGGATTGACGGGAACAGCAACACCTACACCGGCGCGGTGTCCGTAGGCAACGGCGACGGCGACGGCGTGGTCGTGGACACCGGCTCGAACCGCGTCTACGTCGCCAACTACGCCGACAATTCGGTGACCGCGCTCTTCGATTCCTGCGCGCCGCCGGTGATCACCCCGACGTTCACGCCGACACCGACCGCCACCGCGACCAGGACCAGGACCCCGACGCCCACTTCGTCTGGCACGCCGTGGACTCACACCCCCACGCCTACGCCATCGGCCTCTCCGACGCGGACGCCGACGCGCACGGGCACAGTCACCGCTACGCCCACAGGCACGATCACACCCACGCCCACGGCCACCTGGACACGCCCGCCGAACCAGCAGGAGCAGACCGTCGGCAAGCTCAAGGTGAGAGCCGATAGCATCGTGCAGCAGTCCGACGGAAGTTGGCTGGCCGAGGGCAATCTCTCGATCAACGACCTGATGCTGGTCACCGGCGCCGGCGCCAACATCATCTTCACAAACGACCTGCTCCAGGCCACGGGGCGGATGGAGATGCTCATTTCGGAGACGAGCGAACGGGTCGCGCTGGTGGCCGGCACGATTCGCTCTATCCCCGCCACGGGCCGCGCCATCGTCGAAAAAACGACCGAAAACCTGCTCAACAAGATCGCCAGCTATACCGTCGGCTCGGCGGTCGCCATCAGCGGTGTTGACCTGGTGAACTTCTCGGTCAGCGGCTCGGCGGGGCTGGACCTCTCGCCGCTCGGGCTGCCGAACTCGCCGATCATCTTCGGGTTTACGGTGGGTCGAACCGGGGTGGCCTGGTCGGGCACGATGGCCCTGCCGGAGATCAAGTTCGGCGCGCTCGCCCGGATGAAGGAGACCACGGCGGTTCTCGCGCCCGACGTCGGCGGCTATAGGCTAACCGTCACCAGCGTCCTAGGGTTGGGCAGGGCCACGGAGACCGAGCAGCGGATGAACGTGACCGGCTCGATCAGCACGAGCGGCGTTTGGAGCCTGGTCGCCACCGCACAGAATGGCTCGGTTAGCTTCAAGCTGGGTCCGGCCGTGTTGGCGCTTGCGTCGCTTCGGATAGATCGCGGCGGCCTGACCGCGCGCGATGTGCAGTTCCACGTGGACGTCCTGCAAGGCATCCACGGCCGGATCGGCGAGTTGTCTATCGGCCCGACCGGCGTGCGGATCATAGATGGCAGCGGGCTGATTGACATCGGCGACTTCAGCCTGATCCCGAACATCCTGGTCGTGCGCGGGGCCAAGATCGGGCTGCTCATGAACAGCAGCGGCACGACCTTCCAGCTTTCCCTGGCCGGCACCGTGGAGCTGAAGGTCAAGGGCGTAGAGGGCCGCGCCGACTGCCAGATCACCATCAACGAATTCGCGCAGATCACCGGCTCGATCAAATCGCTGGATGTGAAGATCGCGGGCCTGACCCTGGGCATGACGAATGTGCAGATTGATCCAACCGGGCTCTCGGTGGGCCACGCGGCGCTCAAACTGCCGGAGGGCCTCAGCGGGCTGGCCGCGGAGGTGACAAATGTCAAGATCGGCTTGGGCGGCGTCAGCATTGGCAGCGGCAGCTTCAAGCTGCCCAACATCAGCGTCGGCGGGTTCACGCTGATGTCATTGAACGGCAGCCTGGTCGAGACGGGCGGCAGCTACCGCATCGCCGCGAACGGGTCCTTTAACATCCCCGGCCTGGGCGCCGGCAATAACTGCGGCATCGCCGTGAAGGTCTCGATTCGCGCAGATACGACGGGGAACACGGTGCTGGCGGTCGCGCCGGCGTCCGACTCACGGTCTGCCGTCAGCGGTCTGCCGTCAGCTCTGGGTGGGCAGGAAGCATCAACCGATCCAGCCGGTCTCCCCAGCATCCGCCTGGAAGAGGCCTCGGTGGCCTTGAAGAACTGCTCCCTCGCCGTCGGTGACACCGGTTTCTTCCTCACGAGCGCCAGCGGCTCGATCACGCTGGAACCCGGAGCGCCCGGCCGGCCGGCCCGCACGGTCGTCGAAATCGGCGTCCAGGTGACAGCCGGCACGAAGATCGGATCGCTCGCGGTCGCCGACGCGGAGGCCACGGCCACAATCAAGACCGGGCCGCTGGATATCGCCCTGGCCGGCACGGTGAAGCTCTTCAGCATCCAGGTGGGCGGCGCCAAGGCGCATCTGACCCAGGGCCGCTTCTCAGCGACGCTTTGGGTGCAGCTCGTCGTCGCCAAGGGCACGGCCACAGTCAACGCGTGGAGCGACGCGGGCCGTTTCCACCTGACCGGCGTCGCGACGTTGGAGGTGGGCGTCCCCAAGGGCGCGATCTACACCGGCTGCTTCACCTGGCTCTGCTGCCCCAACGGCAGCACCTACAACGGGGTCAACTGCTGGCCCTGGAAGGTCAACACCTGCAAGACCTGCATCGAGGTGCCGTGGTCCAACGTGTACCTGGGCCAGGTGCGGGCGGAGGTCGGCGAGTTCCAGGTGCCGACGGGCGGCACGGCCTGGGGCTTCAAGGGGACTGTCGAGTTTGATATGCCGGGCGCGGGCAAGTACAGCGCCGGGTTCTACATTGACCAGCGGGGCACGATCAAGATCGGCAGCAACGTGGACAAATACCGGCTGCTCGGCGCGAGCCAGGTGGCCGCGGCCCGGCAACAGTGGCGCGCGGCCAAGACCCGCGGCGAGGCGCGGCCGGACGCGGCCTGGGATGCCGGTGACGGTCTGGCCTTTGCGCCCGACGGCGACGTGCTGGTGCGCGTGCCGATCGTCGCCGCGGGCCAGGCCACCTTCGCTCTCACCCGCAACGGCGACGTGCCGGAGTTGACGCTCATCACGCCGGGCGGGGGCGAGATCGGGCCGAGCACGGTGATAAGCGGCGTGCATTACGTCGAAGTCGTGACCTATTCGGCCAGTGTTCAGGTGTCAGGCGCGCACGTGCCAGGCACTTCGGAAAGTGCCTGGCACCTGGTTGCGCCGGCCGTCAAACCGGCCATCGAGGATCGCCTCACCGCGGCCGGCGCGGGCGTGGCTGCCGCCACGCCGGTCACGCCGACCGCCATGCTGCGCTTCGCCAACGCCCTTCCCGATGTGCCGGCGGTTGACCTGCTGGTGGATGGCGCGGTACGTTACGTCAATCCCGGCTTCGCTGCGACCTCCCGCTACGTCAGCCTGACGCCGATCACCCACACCCTGGCGGTCGTCCCCACAGGCGCGACCGGGCCGATCCTGGCCTCGGCCACCTTCGCCGCGGAGTCCGGCGCGGACTACACCGCGGTGGCCGCAGGACAGGGCGGCAGCAAGACGCTGGTCGTCTTGGCCGACGACAACCGGCGGCCCGAGGCAGGCCAGGCCCGCGTGCGGGCGCTCCACCTCTCGCCCGATGCCGGCAGCCTGGACATCGTCATCACCGGCAGCCCGGCCGCGTTCTATGATGCGACCTTCGGCGCCGCGGGCGACTATGTGCCGGTCAATTCCGGCGTCTACACGCTGGAAATCCGCCTGGCCGGCCTGACCGATCCCCTGCTGACCCTGCCCGGCCTGGCGTTGGATGCCGGCGTGGTCTATTCGGTGCTCGTGCTGGGGCTGGCAGCGCCAACGCCCGGAGCGCCCGCGCTGCAAGCTGTGATCAGCCAGGATGCGACCCCGCAGGGGCGGGTGCGCTTCGTCTACGCCGCGCCAGCGGGGCCGGCGTTGGACGTACGGGCCGACGGCGATCTGCTCTTCGCCGCGGTGCCCTTCTCGACCACGAGCGCGGCCAGCGCGATCACCGGCTACGCCGCCCTGCCCCAGGGCAGCCGGCAGATTCAACTCTTCGCGGCAGGCACCACCGGCCCGGTGCTTGCCACTACTTCGCTCGATGTCCTGGCCGACCGCGACACCACCGTCGTGGCTGCGCCGGACGGCAGCGGCCTGCAATTCCTGATCTGGCCCGACGACAACACCCTGCCCAGCCTGGGCCAAAGCCGTCTGCGGATCGTCCATGCCGCGACCGGCGCGCCGGCCGTGGACGTGGCGATCAGCGGCGGTTTGGTGTTGGCGCATAACCTGACTTTCGGAAACCCCACCGGCTATCTCTCGCTGCCAGGCGGCCCATACAACCTGGAAATCCGCCGCACCGGCATGGCCGAACTGCTGCTGACCCTGCCCGGCTTGGCGCTCCCCGAAGGCCACGTGCAGACGATCTTCCTGCGGCAGGCGCCCGGCAGCGCGGCGCTGACCGCGGAGGTGGCCGCCGATCTGGTAAGCCAGAAGACCAGCCAGCTCACCTACATCGTGGACAGCCCGGAGGCCGGCGACTGGTACGCCAAGCTCAGCGGCGACATCGGCCCCGACGACCAATACCTGCTCACCGTGCTGGGCAGCGTGCCCGCGCCGCAATTGACCGGCGTGGTCGCGGCCCAGACCGCCGCGGCGCAGGCCGACGTGAGCTGGCGGCTGAACGCCAGCCAGGTCAACTCGCTCGTCAACATCTACGCCAACGGCGGGCCGATCACCACGACGCAGGTCATCACCCACACTGATGGCGTGACCGAGACCGTGACGGCCGATTTCTTCACCGGCGCGGCGCTCGCGGTCGGCCTGCACGGGACTGACACCACCTGGATAGACGGCAGCCTGCACACGCAGGCGGTGAGCCTGGACGCCCTGCCCA
This sequence comes from Chloroflexota bacterium, assembly GCA_026389845.1. Classification (GTDB taxonomy): domain Bacteria; phylum Chloroflexota; class Anaerolineae; order CG2-30-64-16; family CG2-30-64-16; genus JAPLHB01. Next base: position 33,379 of record JAPLHB010000180.1, on the reverse strand, counting down.
ACGGCGCCTACCGCCTCTGGGTCGAGGCGCTCGACGGCCACAACGCGCCCGCGCGGATGTACGCGCCGGCCCCGGTCGTGATCACCCGAACCTGGGCTACCGGCTGGCCCGCGGCCCTGGCCGCCCTGCCAGGCTATCGCAGCCTGGCCGTGACCTGGGAACGCCACCCCGATCCGAGCGTGGATCGGTATCTGTTGCACATCGCCCCACAGGACACGCTGACCGAAACCTTGAGCCTCGACGTCGGCGGCGCACTCACCGCCACGGTGGGCAGCCTGACGCCCGGTCAGCCCTATCGCCTGTGGGTGGAGGCCCTGGACGAAGAGACCGGTCAGACCGCCCGCTCCGAGGAGATCACGGCCGCGCCGTCCGCCGCAGCGTTCACGCTCGCGGCCGTCCCGGCGTCCCTGAGCCTGCGTCCCGGCGAGACCGCGGCGCTGGCGCTGACTCTGACCGCCGCGGCCGACCCGTATCCCGAGGCGGTCGGCCTCGCGACCGGGCCGCTGACGCCGGGCCTGAGCGTTGTCTTCGCAAACGACACCATCACGCCGACGACCGCAGGGGCGCAGACGACGGCGGCCCTCTCGATCACGAACGACATGCCCGGCGGCGGCTATCTCGTGCCGTTCGTGGCGTTCGCCAGCGGCATCACCGTGACCGCCAGCGCGACGGTGAACGTGATCGCGCCCACCTTCGACCTGGCCGCATCCCCGCGCGTGCTGACCCTGGCTGCGGGCGGCGTGCAGACCCTCACTGTGACGGCGGCCGGCCACAACGGTGCCGCCGCGCCGATCAGCTTGAGCCTGGCGGATGCGCCGCTCGGTCTGGCCTATCAGTTCACCCCCGGCGCCATCCTGCCCGGTGGCAGCGCCTCCCTGGTGCTCAGCGACACCGGCCTGCTTCAGTACGGCAGCTACACGCCGGAGCTGATCGGCGTCGCGGGCACGCAAACGGCCCGCGTGCCGCTGCGCCTCAGCGTCATCAAGCCCGGCCTCGACCTGGCCGCCGAGCCGACCCATCTGATCGTGCAAGCCGGTCAGGGGATCACGTTACCGGTCTCGCTGATCGGGCTGGATTGGTCGCTGCCCGTCAGCCTGACAGTCTCCGGTCAGATCACCGATGGCCTGGTCGGACTCTCGGTCCCCGTGGCGAATGTCGGCAGCACGCTTCTCCTGCAAGTTCAGATGGCCGCAACCACGCCGGTAGGCGTGTATCCGCTCTCCCTGCGCGGCGCCAGCGGCGGCCAGTTCCGCACCCTGCCGGTCGAGGTGCAGGTGGTCGCTGAGGCAACGACCGCCGACCTGACCATCCGGCAAGAGGTCTCGGCCGATCCGGCCCTCGCGGGCGCGGTCTTGACCTACACCGTCATCGCAGCCAACCGCGGCCCGCTCGACGCGACCGGCGTGAGCCTGACCCAAACGTTGCCGGCGGACGCGCACTTCCTCATCGTTTCGCCGCCGCCCTACCCTGGAACCTGCGTGCATTCTACCCCCACCCAGTGGCGCTGTGATCTGCCCTTGCTGGCGGCCGGCGGCAAGGTGGTCTTCCAGGCGACCGCGGCCCTCTCCGCCGACCTGCCTGCGGGCACGTTGCTGACCAGCGAAGCGCAGATCAGCGCGGCGCAGCCCGAAGGCGACCCGACCGACAACACGGAGTCACTGGTGGTGCCGGCGGCGACCCAGGCCGATCTGGAACTGATCGGCTACGATCTGCCCGGCCAGGTGAAGCCCGGTGGCGAGCTGATCTACGTGTTCTTCGCCACGAATCGCGGCCCCTCGCTGGCAACCGGCGTGCGGCTGACCGACACCCTGCCTGCGGGCGTCGCCCTGACCCTGGCCGACACGACGAAGGGTGCGTGCGCGGCCGGCAGCGGACAGGTCGTCTGCGATCTCGGCTCGCTGGCCGCGGGCACGACCGCGACCGTGGTCCTACGCGGCCGGCTCGGGCCGGATGTCGCGGGGCCGCTGATCAACCGGGCCGAGGTCTACGGCGATCAGCCAGACCCGAACCTGACAAACAACGTCGTCGTCGCCCGAACCGCGCTGCTGATGCTGCGCTACTTCCCGCTCACCCTGAAAACCTACACTGCGCCCAGGCCGACGCCCACGCCAACCACGCCTTGTACGAACGTCGTCGCCAACAGCGGGTTCGAGGAGGATGCCGGCTGGACGTTCGAGGTGACAGGGAGCACCGGCAGCTATGCGACCGCGGCCAGCCAAACCGGAGCCCGCTCGGCCCGGCTAGGATTGCTGCCCGGTGCGCGTGTGGCGGCCCGGTCGCCGGATGTTATCGAGCGCACCCTGGCCGGCGAAGACCTGCCGGCCGGCGCAACCATCTCCAGCGTCTACCAGACCATCGCGATCCCCGCCAGCGGATCAGCGACGCTGCGCTTCTGGTACAGGCCCGGCACAGCGGACACGGCGAACGATTTCCAGCGCGTGCTCCTGCTCGACCCCACCGCGTACCGGCTGCTCGATACGGTCATGGTGACGCTGGAGAACGCCACCGCGTGGCGCGAAGCGCCGGCCTTCGACCTGGCCGCGTACCGGGGACGGAGCGTGGTGATCTACTTCGAGACGTACAACGATAGCATCGAGGCGGAAGGACGGACGTGGATGTACGTGGATGATGTGCGGGTGGAGGTGTGCCAATAGTTTCCTGACCCAGACAAATCAAAACCCCAACAGACGCTCAGCCACGGATTTCACGGATTACACAGATTCGGGCTTCCCCCTCCGTGAAATCCGTGGCAGGAGATCCTGATAAATCGGTGAGACGACCCGACCCATCCGCGGTAGGTTGATACGAGTGTTGTCAGGCTGGCGTTGGGCGCTGCCAAGGTTGAGCCCAGTGTGGGACGTGTCAACACCTAAAAGGCCCCCTGTCAACCGTGGCAACGTGACAACATCGTACGTCTCAGGGCCTACCCTGGATTCCGGAAGCGGCGCTGCGCGCAGCGCTGCTTTGACCCATGCACCGCGAGTCCTTTACCGCAACAGCAGCGGCAGATAGCTCCGTACGGGTGTGGGCGTGACGAGAAGAGCGGTGCCATACAGGTTAACCTGGAAATCACCGCTGTTCGAGGAAATCACGAAAATCCCCTCGGGTTTCCGCTTCAACACGATAGATGGAGCGCCGGATGCCAGGGCTGAAGTCGGCGAATTGCTGCTGAACCCCGGTAACGTCGCCCAAACGGTGGATGTACCGGTGCGGTATGCCGAAAAGTCGGCCTCGACTGTATAGCGCGCTCCGCCTGCTACGCTTGGCTGCTGACTACCGCTGAAGCCATTTGACCCCGCAGCAACATCTGCACTCCCACTGCCTCCTACGTTCTTCACGTAGAAGTATGCGGTAAAGCCAGTGAGGAAGCCCGAAGAGTAGTGGTTGCTGGTGACAAGACAACCACTACAGCTCTCTCGTACAAAACTGGGCGGGGCACCGGGTACGCTACCGCTGCCGCGCGGGGGCGCGAATTGCGCAATGATCGCGCAACTCCCCGCTTCCTGCAACGTCCGATTCGAGCAACCGTCCGTCGTGATCGCAAACGGCGGCGCCGGTGTGCTGACTGCACCGATCCGTAGCTGCATCTCGCCACTGTTTTGCACAGAGATCGTCTTGGCTTGAACCATGCCGGCCGGCACGTCACCGAAGTCCCACGACGTTGGCGCGACAGCGATCTGAGCCGGCCGCCGTGGGGGTCCCGGGGTAACGACTGGGCTTTCCGCCAATTGCAGCGCGGTCACGAAAGCATTTTGCCAGACCGCCGTGCGCGCTGTCTTCAAGGCGCCTGCCGTCGTCGGGAAATCATCAGAGTAGGTTCCGCCGGTGACATAGACGCGGTTGCTGCCGGCCACGGTGATCGCACTGTTGCTCAAGCCCACAAAATGCCAGTCGCAATCGTCGTCATCTCCGCCAAGAAACGTGCCGTAGGGCAGGCGGCTGCCGGCGCTATCCAGCATGGCCACAAAGAGATCACAATCGCCGCTGCGGTAGCGGGTATAGAGAGCATCGGCGGTCACCGGGAAGTCGGAGGCCGATTCTGTGCGGCCTGTAACATAGACGTTACCTGTCGCATCCACTGCGAGGCCGAAGCCCTTATCGGTGCCGCTGCCTCCCAGGTAAGTGGAATAGACGAGACTGCTTCCCGCAGGATTGAGCTTACTCACGAACGCATCAACATATCCGCCAGGTATTCGGTCAAAGGCTCCTGGCGTAGTGGGAAAGTCTGAGGCCCCTGTCTCTCCTGTGATGTAGGCATTTCCCGCGCCATCAACCGCAATGTCGTATGCATCACCTCCGCCGGTAGTTCCGGCAAGGAAGGTCGAATAAGTGAGGTTGCTGCCATCTGCCGTTAGCTTGGTGACAAACGGGATTGGATTCCAGTATATGTTGAGTTCGTTCGGTGCGGTCGGCTGAAACGCCCCCGCTGTTGTGGGAAAGTCCTCAGACCATGTGTGTCCAACGATAAATGCGTTCCCGCCAGGGTCAACGGTAATCCCGCGCCCTTTAGCGCCATCTTGGCCACTCAGCAAAGCGGAATAGACGAGACTGTGGCCATCCGCATCAAGTCGGGTCACGAACGCTCCCCAAGGGCTTCCTCGGTTAATGGCGCCCGGCGTGACCGGGAAGCCTGGTTCGGCATCGCCGGTGACGTAAGCGCTGCTGTCTTCGCCCAACGCAATATCATAGGCGACGTCATCAGAATTACCTCCCAGGAACGTGGCATAGACCAACTGAGAACCGGTCGGGTTCAGCTTAACGACGAACGCATCTCGGCAGGGTAAGGACGAAGATCCCCACGAGCAGGCGCCTCCGCCGTGAGTCACGCTGTAAGCCCCTGAAGTCGTCGGGAAATTGGACGACCGGGTCGCTCCTGCGATAAACGCCTGTCCAGCATCGTCCACCGCAAGAGCGTAGGCCTCTTCTAGTTCGCTGCCACCCAGGTATGTCGCGTAGATCAGGTCGGTTCCTGCGGGGTTGAGTTTGGCCACAAAAGCATCTTGTTCGCCATTGTAGCTGCTGTCGTAAGCCCCTGGCCTGGTGGGGAAATCTGCAGAACTGGTTGCCCCGGCCACATAGACGTTACCGGCCTGGTCGACAGCGATGGCGCGCCCGAAGTCATACGTGCTGCCGCCCAAATAGGTGCTGAAGACCAGGCTTGACGGGTTATCGGCTGGTGCTGCGGCCCTGGCTGCTCCGGGCCGAGTGGCGGGAGGCACAGCCAGCGCCAACGCGTCACCGGCAGTGGGCATCACCGTCATTCGATAGCCGAAGTCCGCCCGCGGCAGCGGTAGGCTCACCGGTCCGCCCGCGGTATCCAGGCGCAGGGTATTTTCGCTGCCTGTCCCTGACATGTCGGCCGCCGTCACTGTGTTCACGCCTTCGACGCGCAGCGACGCAGCCAGGTTGCGGCTGTCTGCAGCTTCATTGGCTCCGGTGCGAACGAAGGCCCAGGTCCACGCGCCACGCTCGCTGGTTATCTCCAGATTCACGCCCGGGTAAAGGTCAACGTAGCGGACACCCTGCCAGATTGGGACCGCCGCATGCCAGCGAGCAGGATCGGACCCAATGAAGTAAGAAATCTGGCTGGCCTGGCGGCCGAACGTCTCGATCTGCGGGTGCGGATTGGCCCCAGGAAAGGAGAGTCGCAACGCGACACCCTGGCGGATGGCGGTCTCAGCCGAAGACGCTGGCATGGCATCGTCACGGAGCGCACGGGACGGCTCAGGGGCTGCGAGCGTGAGCCAGAGCGCGTCTTCGGCCAGCCAAAGCGACTCCGTGCTACCCCACACCTGAAAGCGCGCGCCAGCGGGGAACTGGCCCACATTCTCGATGAACAGCAGCGATCCGTCACCATCAGATGCCTCGAATGGCGCGTGATGGTCCACCCGGGCTGCCAGCGGCCCGGCAAATGCCGCACCGACGAGGGCGAAGATCAACATAAACACACCGAACAGAGCAAAGAGCGGACGAGTTGGCTGCTGCATGGCTGGCTCCTCTCTGAGAGGCACATCGTGCCCATGGTTCCATCTGACCTGATGATTACCAAGAGCCCGGTACAAGCGCAAAATCGAACTCACCGACTCTTCTGGTGACCGCGGATGCGCCCACTGGGTTGATGGCTCTGACCACGTAAGCGTAGTTAGTGCTGACATCGCCGACGACGTCCACTAGACCCATATCCGAATCGGTGTAACCTAGCCCGGAGACATCAGCGACATTGACGCAATTACATGGGAGCTGATCTGGGTCAAAGTAGGGTTGCGTGCCCCGCCAGATCCGATAGCGCGTGACCAACGTGGCGTTGTTGTTGGTGTCGAGTGTAACCTGAGGCCACGATAGGGTCAGGCTGTCGGCACTACGCTGGATGGCCACACTCGGCTCAATGGGCGGCCGCATGGGTTCCAAAGGCAAATCGTGGATCTGGTCGTTATCCCACCACGCTGTCGGAGCCATAAACTGCGTGTCGATCTGGAAAATGATGGCTCGTTCAGGGGCTCCGCAGCCGACGATTCCCCCAGGACCTTCGCCAACCACATTGACGGTATACCACAACTCGCCATTGCTCTCTATGATCCCGCTCTGGCCGCAAAGATGGTCGCCGATCCAAGCAGTCACTGACATTCCGATGGCTGGAACAAAGCCCGGCCCGGGACGCACCTGGCCGTAGTAGGTCGCCGGCGGGGTTAGAGGAGCAGATATGCCAATCTCGACAGGATCCACCGGCAACTCAGCTCCAGCCGGTATCGGCATGACGGCGTTGCCAAGAAGCAAGCAAGCCGTGATGATTTCCAGGATCCCCAGGCGCGCTCTGCGCATGATCAGCTTCATTTTTCCGCCTTGCGAGCGAAGAGATGGCTCGCAGCCGGTGCTACACACGAGTACCTCTGCGTCCGTAGCACCGGCTCTTGGGATGGTGACGATACAGTTCGCGCTAATCGCTTGTTGGTATCCCAGTCCCCAAGATCATGGGCAGATAGTGCAAGCGTTGCGACGAAGCAGGCCCCAGAACAAGCCGATGCACGTGGTCGTTATCCCAGGGCGCATTGGCATCCATGTGTTGCGCCCCCACCTCGAACTCCACCCTACTGCCGGATGCACCGCAACCGCCCGTTCCACCACCCCCAGCATCCACGTCAACCACATACACGATCTGCCCATCAACTCTCTGCGTCTCCCCGCGCCCACATAGGCGGCCATTGACATAGGCCCGCACCGGCATCCCCGCGGCCGGCGCAAAGTCACGCCCCGCTGCTACTGACCCATAGTAGGTTGCCGGTGGATCGGGAAGGCTGACAAAACCCGCTGCAGTCGCGTCGCTTCCTTCACTGAGGCACAGCGTAATGGCCGTTGTGACCTGAATCCAGTATGCGTGGCCATACTCTAGCTGGCGCAGGTCATTGACCCAGTCTGGCACCCCTACGCTATACATCTTCCAGTAGTCACCGTTCGGGCCTGTAGAGTCATAGCTATAGACGGTTGTATAGTACCCTGCGATGGAACGTAAGGCTACGGTCACGGGTTGTGTTTCCTGAAGAGTATATCCGAAATCGTTCCATCCCGGTCTCGGCAACGGCATCTCGGCACTGACCAGGAGGGCGTACACGCCGGGTCCTGGCAGCGGCGCTGAAGCAAAGTTCTGCGTCGTGTTGAGCACGGTTCGCATCGAGTTCCACGCGCTGCCATCCCAGTAGAAAACCTTGAGGAATTGCTCAGGCAGGCCGGAGAGCAACACATCGAGTCCCAGGTACTGAAAAGTGACACTGCCCCCGGTGAACACGTTGGACCCGCTGCCGGCGCGGATTTCATACGGGCGTCCGATCAGCATCCTCCCCGGAGGAAGTGGCGGCATCGCAAGCGGGGTTTGGAGCACCATGAAATCGTCATTCGCAAGGTTTTGCGGAGGATAGACCGACACCCCGCCGTCACCGCTGGTGTAGGGGCCGCCGTAGCTGTAGGTGCGCCCCGGCCCCGAACCCAGCCAGTAGCCCGATATCAGACGTTGGTCGGCGTTGGAGCCGGAAAAGTCCAGGAAGACGTCCGTTGCTGGCTGGCTCAACGTGATCTCCTGCGTTTGCGTTGGTTGCAGGGTTGCCGTGACGGAAGCCTCACCGCCGGGAAAAACGGTGAGGGTGACACTGGATGCGCCATCGAGATCCCCCGTCTGAATACGCAGCGTGGTCGTGTTGACCGGCGTCACGGTGATCTGGGGCCGCCAGGCGGCTCTTGGCGCCAGCAGCGCGGGAACTGTGTTGCTCAGCGACTTGCAGTCGAAGGCGCCCGCGGCGAAGACGCACAGCTCGTCCTCCTGCCGTGCGCCGCGGGCCAGCACCGTGTCGCCCACCGGGCGTCCCAGGTCAACGATACGGATGCCGGGCTGCACCAGGAAGGCCCGCCCGCCGGCCAGCCTGAGCTCGGGATCCTCCAATTGCACGTTCGTGTCATCGAGCAGCACGGCGCCCGCAGAGGGTGGGGCCTTGACCTCGATCTGCGTGAACGCGAACGGCATCGCGTTGGGACCGCCGTTGGTCGGCGGCGGGGCGTGTAAGGCGGGATAGGTCTGGGTCAGGATATCCCATTCCGGTTGCTCGGCCAGGCTGGCGCCGCACTGCGCGAACCAGGCGCCGTCGTCATAGCGAAACTCGCTGGCGCCATCCTGATACGGATCACTCATGGCCGTGCCGCTGCACGAACTGACCGGCACGAGCAGCCCGTCGGCATCCAGGCCGATATAAGTGTCCTCCAGGAACAGGGCGTAGTGGGCCAACTCGTGGGCCAGCACGCGCGGCCAGTCCTCGCCGACTGTATCGACTCGGCCGTAGCGGTTCCAGGTCGGCCCGATGCGCACTGCGCCGGGTCCAACCGTCACCGGGGGGGTGAGTGGCAACGTGGTGGTCCCGGTCACGATCCCCCCGCGGGCGGAGTTGGGACGCACCTGGTTCGAGGCCAGGATTTGCACGTCGGCCTCGGCCCATCTTTCTTTGGCTTGATAGATCGTCACCCGCCCGAGCGCGACCTGGCCGTTCGTCCAATCATAAATGGCGCGCGACGCCGTGACCAGATCCGTTTGCAGTCGGGCCAGGAATGCAGTCTCGTTGCTGGCATCCCACTCCAGCGAGACGTCCAGGTTGAACAACAGCAGCGGGTTGGCGGCTGACACAGCGAGGGGTTGCACACCTCCTGTGGTAACGGTATAGGCGTCCAGGCCAGTCACGGTAGGCTGTGCGTTCGTGAAGTAGAGCGTGTATTTTTCTGTGGTGGTTACAGGCGCTAACGCGAGCAGCCGATCACCTGTCGCAATCGTCCCGCGGCCCTGGAGGTAGCCCTGACTATCCGTCTTGAACGGCTGTCCTGCGCGGTCCACCATAGGTTCTGCACCCTGTGCCTGTCCCGCGGGCAGGCGATAGACCAGCGCGCCCGGCGTGGCAACGCCGTCTTCCATCACACGCACTTGCGAGCCGCGCACCCGAAACGGGTAGGTGTCCGACGCATTGCTTCCGAAGAGATACGGGCCCGGCACCGCGTTTCGGCCGGATCGCAGATCGGGGACCACCACGATGCGGAACACAACGTTGTCGCTCCGGCCAAAAAAGCCGCTGGCGAAGACATCCCAGTTGTAGAGATGGGTCACACCGCTGGGAGAAGTTGCCAGGTTCTTCGTGATCGTGCCGGACGCCGCCACGGCCGGCAGCCAACGCCCGCCGCCATCGGGCGAATAGTAGCCACGCACAGTCGCAACGGGCTGGCTCGCAGGCTGGCTGAGGGTGTAGCTGATGGCAATCGTGGCATCAGCGGCCGGCCACATGTTGGGCGCGGAGTAGCCCGCGGCGTTGCCGGGCGGCGTTGGCCGGACGAGTCGCACAGTTGGCTGTACGCCAACGCCGGGCAACCCTGAGCGCGTCCGTGCGTTCCAAGCATTGGCGTACAGCACGGTGCCACTACTACTGTAGGTGTTGCCGACGGCGAGATCCAGGTCGCCGTCGGCATCGTAATCACCCCACGCCACGCTGGTAGTGTAGTCGGATGTGACTGACGACCAGACCGCGCTGGCGGTCAGGCTGCCACCATCGTTACGATACAGCCGATTGGGCTGTCCGTAGTTGCCGACGGCGAGGTCCAGGTCGCCGTCGCCATCATAATCGCCCCACGTCACGCTTTGAGTGCGATCTGCTTCAACCGACGACCAGATTGCACTGGCGGTCAGCATGCCATTGTCGTTGCGGTATAGCCGATTGGGCTTGCCGTAGTTGCCGACGGCGAGGTCCAGGTCACCGTCAGCGTCATAGTCGCCCCATGCTACGCTTAAGATGATTTCGGCTTCGACCGATGACCAGACCGCGCTGGCAGTCAGGCTGCCACCGTCGTTACGGTACAGCCGGGTGGGCTGTCCGTAGTTGCCGACGACAAGGTCCAGGTCGCCGTCGCCATCATAATCGCCCCACGCCACGCTTTCAGTGCTATCTACTTCAGCCGACGACCAGACGGCGCTATCGGTCAGTATGCCATTGTCGTTGCGGTACAGCCGATTGGGCTGACCAAAGTTGCCGGCGGCGAGATCCAGGTCGCCGTCCCCATCGTAGTCACCCCACGCTAGGCTTTGAGTGCTATCTACTTCAGCCGACGACCAGACTGCACTGGGGGTCAGCGTACCGCTGTCGTTACGGTACAGATGGGTGGGCTGGAAGTCACTGCTGGCGGCAAGGTCCAGGTCGCCATCACCGTCATAGTCACCCCACGCTATACTGCGGATTGCAGCCGCATCCATTGAATGCCAGACGGCGTCGGTGGTCAGGACGCTGTTGTCGTTACGGTACAGCCAGCTACCAAGTACATCGGCGCCGGTAGCGAGGTCCAGGTCGCCGTCGCCGTCGTAGTCGCCCCATGCTACGCTGTTGACCCCCCAGGTCTCGACCGACGACCAGACAGCGCTGGCGTTCAATGGGCTGCTATCGTTGCGGTAGAGCCGATTGGGCTGACCAAAGTTGCCGACAGCGAGGTCCAGGTCGCCATCCCCATCGTAGTCACCCCACGCCACACTGCGGGTGTAGTCCTCTTCGACCGACGACCAGATTGCATTAATGCTCAGCATGCCATTGTCGTTCTGGTATATCCGATTGGGCTGTCCGTTGTTGCCGGCGGCGAGGTCCAAGTCGCCATCACCGTCATAGTCGCCCCAGGCCACGCTGTAAGTACGATCTGCTTCGCCCGACGACCAGACGGGGCTATCGGTCAATATGCCATTGTCATTGCGGTACAGCAAGTTGGGCAGACCAGTGGGCTGAGCGGGGTAGTAGTCGTTGCCGACGGCGAGGTCCTGGTCGCCATCGCCGTCGAAGTCACCCCACGCCACGCTGCGGGTGAGCTCCGCCCCTGACTGCAATACCTGGACTGGATCGGTCAGAATGCCGCTGTTATTACGATACAGCAGGGTAAAATGACTCTCGTCGGTACTGACCGCGAGGTCCAGGTCGCCGTCGCCGTCGAAGTCACCCCACGCTACGCTACTGGTCCAGGGGCCCCAGTTCGATGACCAAGCTGCACTGGTGGTCAGCATGCCATTGTCGTTGCGGTATAGCCGAATGGGCTGCTGACAGTTGCCAATGGCGAGGTCCAGGTCGCCATCTCCATCGTAGTCACCCCACGCCACACTGGTGGTGTGATCAACTTCGACCGACGACCAGATTGCATTAGTAGTCAGCATACCATTGTCATTCCGGTACACGCGATTGGGCTGATCGTCGTTGCCGACGGCGAGGTCCAAGTCGCCATCCCGATCATAGTCCCCCCAGGCCAGGCTTCTAGTGTTACCTACTTCAGCTGACGCCCAGATCGCGCTGGCGGTCAGCACGCCATTGTTGTTGCGGTATAGCCGATTGGGCTGCCCGTCGTTGCCGACGGCAAGGTCCAAGTCGCCATCCCCGTCATAGTCACCCCACGCCATGCTGGAGGTATTCTCGCTTTCGACGGATGACCACGCGAGCGCAAAAGAAGGCCCATCCGAGGAGGCAGCCGCAGGGCGGGGAGAGATCAGCAAAGAGAGACTGATCAACAAGGTAACGAGCAGAACCCGGGAAGGAGAAACCAATGGGGAGGCAGCCCACGCGCTCAGCCAGCGTAAGTCAATCGAGTGTCTCATTTTCCACCTCTCTGGAATCGAACGGGGTTGAGCATGCCCTGAAGGCGTGCTCTGCTTGGGACCGCATGTCACGCGGCGCTCTGTAAGATATACGTCATGGGGGCCGTCAGATTAAAGCTCGCTCTGAGCTGAGAACGCGCTTACTATGAGCGCCCATTGCTGTATGGTATACTCCCGCTCATCCTGTGCTGCATCAGCTCGATAGCCAGTTAGGAGCTTGCCATGACCCCAACGACCCTCACCGATTTAGCCCTTGCCCTGCGTGGAGATGAGACAGCCGGCTTTCGCCAGTTCCGGCGCCTGTTTTTTGAAGCTCTGCAAAACCGTCAGTTGGATGCCTGTCAGGCGCTGCTCGATGTGCTGGCGGACGTGGCGTCAGCTTTACCGTCGAAGGACCTGCCGTGGGAAAGCGCCTATCACGAGGCTATCATTTTTTCCGAAAGAAAGCAGTTCGACAGAGCCGAAGCCCGTTTGCGTGAGCTGTTGGGCCGCGGGCCTACGTTGTATCAGCGAGCCAGGGCCTTGCTCACCCTGGGAATCCAGTTCAACGAACAGGGGCAATGGCCGGAGGCGGAAAGCGCCTTTCGTCAGGCCCAGACCGCGTACGCCGAGATCGGTGATGACCTGGGGCAGGCCAAAGCGTACAACAACCTGGGCATTGCCATCACTTTCCCTGTGGAACAGGGGACCGTTCGCCCGGAACGCCTCCCGGAGGCCGTGAAAAGCCATCAGGCGGCGCTGGCGATCCTGGGCCGATTCCCCAAAGACGCGCCGAACGCGTGGGAAATTGAGTTCGAAACTGCGAGGAATTGGCATGGCTTGGGCATGGCCTATGGGCTGATGGGGCAAGCCGAGAACGCTCTGAACGCATTGCTGACGCACACCGGGCTGTGCGCGGAGCTCGATGACCCCGGCGAACAGGCTATCGGCCTCTCGGACCTGGCGGTCCTGGCCCACGCGCCCCTGGGCCAGCGAGACGCTGCATACGTGGCGCTGGACAAGGCAATCGCCCTTTTCGGAGAACACCACGATCCGCTCTTTCTGGCCGAGGCGCTCACTCGTCGAGGCAACTTGCGAGTCGCCGATGGCCGTTTTACCGAAGCCCTGCAAGATTATGATGCCGCCATAGATCATGCCGAAGCGATTCGTACCCGGCTCACCGCCCCCACCGTCCAGGCTGGCTATCGGGCGATGGTCGAATTCATCTACGCCGCGCCTGTAGCGCTCCATTTGCAGCGCGGCGAATTTGATCGCGCCTTCACTGCCGCTGAGCGATCTCGCTCGCGCGTCCTGGCCGATCTCCTGGCCGGGCGGTCTGCTCGACCTCACGAAGTCGTGTCACAGGATCTATTAACGCGGCGCGATGAGTTGCGCGTCAAGCTCGATCAGGCCTATGCTGCCGATGAGCCACCTGCCGGCCTCCAGGAGATGGAGCGCGCCCTGGCCGATCTTGATCACCAGATCGAATTGCTCGACCCGGTCTATGCCGGCCTCACAAAGGTGGCCTCGCTGACAGCCCAAGAAGTACAGGCGCTCCTGCCGCCCGGATCGGCGCTGCTGACCTATGTGCGCGGCGCCGACGATCACCTGTGGGTCCTGGTCGTCACTGCCACCGATGTGCATGGGGTTCAAATTCCCAGGCTCTCCGTGCGGTGGCTTCAGGCCTATCTGGCCGACCATTTCGACGGTGTCCGTCGTGGCAGCCTCGTGCCCGATCCCCAAACCGGCCACCTGGCGTCCCCGCGCCTGCTCCCTGATCTCTATCGGGCCTTAATTGAACCCGTCGGGGAGCGACTGCGCAGTGTTCAAACCCTCTATATCGTGCCTTTTGGCCCGTTGCACTACATTCCCCTCGGCGCACTGCTCCCCGACCTGGACGGTCCGGCGCCGCTCCTGGCGCCCGGTCAACGTGTGGTCTATGCCCCAAGTGCCACCGTGCTTTTCAAGTACTGCCACACTCACCAGGTCAGCGGCGAGCGGCAAGGCATTCTGGCTGTGGCGCCGGCGGACACGCGTTTGCGCTATATCCAGGGCGCCGCCCAAGCTGTGGCCCGGCACGCTAGCGACGTAGCTCTTGTCGGCCCGGCCGCCACCCGACAGGCGTTGATCAACCAGGGCGGCCGGCACGCCATGCTGCTTTTCCTCGGTCACGCCTTTTTCGACCGCCGATACCCCATGTCTTCCGGTCTGCAACTGGCCGATGGCAGGTTACAAGCCAGCGAAATCCTGCGCGAACTGCGCTTGCAGGCCGAGCTTGTCATCCTCGCTGCCTGCGAGTCCGGCCGCGGCCAGGTGCTGCGGGGGGAAGAGATCCTGGGCCTCAGCCGCGCCCTCCTCTACGCCGGCAGCCCGGCGCTGGTGGTAACGTTGTGGCCGGTGCATGAGATTCCAACGCGACTGTTTGCGGAGAAATTGGTTGCCGACTTGTACCCTGACGCCCGCCCCGGGGAATCTGCTGATCCGGCTTTGATTCTGGCCGCCACCCAACGCTGGTTGCGCGGCCTGTCCTATGCTGAGACGCAGGTCCTGCTTGCCGGCTGGGGTGAAATTCCCGCGGCCGAACTCGAGAAGCACCTGGGTGACCTCTGGCGCATGACCCGTCCCGGAGAAGTGCCGCAGGCCAGCAGCCAACTTTTCGCCCATCCGTTTTTCTGGGCGCCCTACATCGTTATTGGGGAACGGGGCGCACGCTAGTCTGGGAATGTGACGATCAGGCTCATAATGGGCAGATCATCGCTCGGCAAATTTTCAAAGACGAGTTTGCCCAGGCTGTCGGTGGTCCCCGTTCGCGCCTGGTCACCCCACAACAGGGTGACAGCCATCCCCGAGTAGTCGCCGAGCGCGTCGCGCAATGTCACAACCACCTCCAACCGGCACCGCTTCTCACCGATTGTAGCCGGCTCAGGAGTGACGACCAGCGTTAACTCGAAGGGTGCTTGCTCGGGAGCGAAATGCCCCGACTGGGATACTGGGAGACCTGCGGGCGCGCCTTCACCCATGAGACCGCTCAAGGCATACGCCGGTTGAAGATCTGGCCCGGTCAGGAGTCGCCCAAGATAGACTTGCACCTCGCGCCAACGTTCCGTGAGCGGCTCGAGCCAGGCCCGGCCTTGCGCCACCCCCTGCTCGATCCAGTCGCGGGCCGGCTCAGGCCGGACCGACGGCGCCGGCCGCAGGATTCTGTCCAGCGAACGCGCTGTCCACTCCCGGTGGCCCACCCTCTGCAGTTCCGAGACCGATTTCCGCAACCCTTGCGCGCGAAATTCCTGATAGTAAGCGGTCTCGCACGCCGGGCAGGTCTCTATGTGAAAGGCCACGCTGGAAAGCTCCGCGTCAGCCTCCGTGCCAGATAGCTCCAAATCAACGTACTCCGTGATGTGAGCCTGACAGGTTGCGCAGTCCATGTGACCGGTCGTGGATTTCTTATACGCTGCCATCGCTGTTCTCCTCATCCAATACACGCCGCGGAGGCAAAGTCATTAAACCCATCAGCGGCTCCTTGCATCGTTCGTTCCAGTTCGCGCGTTGGTTTTGCCATGAGCCGTTCCAGAAGCCGTCCCAACATTGGATCGTTTATCTTCACCCGCTGTATGGCATAATTCCGTTGGACTCTGAGGTTATTCACGTCCATGCTCAAGATCTCGGCGATTTGCTCATCTTCAAGGGTTCCAGACGGTTGACTAAGTCCCGGCGGGGGCGCCAGTTCGGTAGCGGCCAATGCCAGCCAGAATTGCGGGCGCGCGGCCAAAGTCTGCAACGCAACCCAATGCCAGCTACGTGGGCGTTCAGGCTGGATAAACGCCAACAACCTGGTTAAGTCAATCCTCCGCTGGAGCAGGATAGCACCCATGTTTGGCGCGTCCTCCTCACTCGTGGACGGCTCGGGGGCTGGTTGGTCAATTTGGTCTTCCCATGGCAAGGAGTCAGGCTCACGCTGGGCGCGCCGAAACTGTGACATCAATTCGTTGCGCGCAATCCGTCCTGCGTAGGCATAGAAGGGACTGCTGTAACTATAGACGCCCGTGTATGAGGCTCGTATGTGAATGATCGTCTTGACAATAGCGGCCGATGTTTCGGTAGCCTTATTCTCCGGCATTCCCCCCTGGTCGCGAAGTAAGATCGTCAGTTCCTCTGTCACTTGCTGCGACTCGCACTTCAGAATCCTGTCAATGAAAGCGCGCCATTTCTTTGGATCGTACACCGTCGCCCAGGCGCCGCGGCTCTCAATCTGGTCAAGGGCGCCGGCAATGCTATTCAGGTCTGCAGACGATTCCAGAACGCGCGTCTCGGGAATCATATTAGCAACCCCCAGAATCTTCATGAGCGACTGTTGCAGCGCATCTTCTTTCCAAGTCGCGGGGCAGCCATAGCGTCTCACCGCCTTCTCTATCTGGATGCGCAGCAATTCCCATTCCTTTTCATCCCGCTCCCTCAGTTTCGTGATTATCGGCCCCCAGATATCCAGGTTGTCTGCGACTGTTTGCACGCGATCCCTCAATCCTGTCTCGTCGCGGGTAGTTGTCAGAGCGGGCAGGTCGTGATGGCGGACGACATCTTTGACCACTCCGACAAATGTATGGAACAACACCTGGGGCGGACAATGAAAACACATGGAATCGCACCTCTGACCTTTAATTCATTGCGAACCGCGCATATCTATTACAGAAAGCAAAGCTGACCAACTGAGAACATCTTCACACCGAAGCATACCAGGAAGGAGGGATAATGGCAAAACCACCGTAGGAGCAGAACGCCACGCCTGCAAAGCATAACTGGCTCTCCCTGGTCGAAAGGGCATTACTTCATCCACACCACTCTGAGAAATCTGCACGATCAGCAGTCAGAGGCAGGTCACAATCACCAGTTGAAAGGAGCTCACCATGTATAACCCCATCATCGTCGTCGGCATTTTTCTGCAGAGCCTGGTGCAGCGCGCATCACGCACAGCAGGAGCGATTGTCGGCTTTTTGATCACCACCGTGCTTCTCCTATGGGGCCTGGCGGCCTACGCCGGCGGTGACTATATCACGTTGTTCGGCATCGAGCTCTCCCGTTCGGTCTTCATCGGCCTGTGCGCCGTGTGGTACATCGTTGATGCAGGGCAGTTGTCCGCGGCGCGCAAGCAAGAGGCCGAAATTCAGATCTAGCTTCCCTGAGCTTCCTGGGGCAGAAGCGCGGTGGCGGCAGGTCCCCAACCTCATGAGCAGGTTATGCGATTAGAGAAAGGATGGTCAAACATGGAGAACGTAACTTCTCTCAAAAACAACAGCGGGTATAAGGTAGCCTTCCAGATCTGGATGATTGTTGTCATCATCGGCTATTTGCTCTGGACGCTCGGGATAGGGGTCTGCTGGCTTGAGACCTTGTCAGAGCACAACCGTGGGGTCGTTAAGACAACCTATTTCGACCCAGTGAGTCAACAGCCAACCAGGGTCATCATGGTTTCGACGGAGCTCAGGCTCACCGGCGCGATGGCCGCCCTGAGCCTCGTAGCCGTCGTTTCCGCCTGTGCTCTGATCAGATCTTCGCGCCGCGCCATTTTCCCCTTCCTGGGAGCCAGTATCTTCCTGCTGGGTCTTCTCTTGATCTGGAGTGCTGGTACGAGTCCGGCATGGATCGTTCTCGCACTTCTGATGGTCGGGACCGCAACGCTGCTCATTCCTGGGATCCGGCAAGAGGTGTTCTCTTGAATGGCCCATTCCACCAATGAAGTGCCTCTGGCTGTCTTAGACCTGGAGACGCAAAACGCAAGACTCTTGACCCCGACTGCAACGATATGAGTGTCAGCCGCTGTAATAGTGGGTCATACAAGGGAGGAGAGAACCATGCAACCTGAGTATTCCAGTCCAGATTGGCGGTCCCGTCGAGGTCTCATCTTTGTCGGCGCATTGGCGCTAATGGTTGGCCTGGTGTGGGTCTTCATCAGCACAGCGAGCCTGGCCACCTGTCTGCCGGGCCTGCCTGCCGGCCAATTATGCGCCCTGCAGGCCCCAGGGGCCAATACGCCGATCCGCGGCGTAGCCGACGGCCTGGTCCGGTCCGGCCAAAGCCCCGATGAGCAGGTCTTCCCGACCTTGGTCAGGGTTTGGCTGCCATCCCTCGTTCACCAGTTGACGCCGAGTGCGACCCCAACCCCCACGCGTACCTCGACAGCAACGCCGACGCCAACCCCCACGCGCACCCCGACCACGGAAGCGGCTAGTTGCGTCATCACCTGGCCGCCCAGTAATGCAACCGTCACCACCACCGGCAACTGCGTGATTACCATCTCGGGCGCAGTGCGCGGCGCGACGCCGGGGAGTTATCTTGACTTCTCGGTGTACACCAACGCCTGGTATCGCCAAGACCCAACTGTGCGTCCGCCCGTCCCGTCGGGGTCCTGGCAAGCCCGCCCGATTTACCTTGCTGGACAAGGCGTCTACAACCGCCACAGTATCCGAGCGAATCTGCACGACAGCAGCGGCGCAGTCGTCGCCAGTTGCCAGGTCAGTGGGATCGTGCGGAGCAACGGTTGCTCGACGCCGTGAACAGATCCACCGAATCTGCACCAGCGCGCCAAGATTTCAGCGGCCCTACGCCACTATCATGACAGCAGGTGCTCAATCCCAATTGGCAAAGGAGATTTCTCTCATGAAACGCTTGCGGTTCCTCCTCGTCATTTTAATTCTAACACTGCTCGGCACATGGCTCGTTCCCGGTGCTCGCGTGCGGGCTGGCGCACTGGGCCGATCTATAGCCGAAGATGCGGCCATGTCGGTGCCAACCACCGGGGCCGCGCCGGCTATTGCAGCCCCCCAAGAGCCTGTCAGTCCGCTGGAATATCGGCCGCTCGCTCCGTTGGTAGGGGCGCTTGATCAAGCCAGCAATCGGATCAATGGATCACTGGCGATGGCTTACGAAATCTGGCAAAGTCACACCGCCGCGCAGGCAGCCGCGGAAGATCAGGATACCATCGCGCAGGGTGAACTCCTGGACCGTATGGCTGAGAGCCTCACCGAGCAATGCGACGTCGCGTTCGATGGCGCACAACCGGGCGTGACCGTCCTCATTAAGACTACAGACCAGGGCGCGGAGCTCGTTGCGGCCGGCATTGCCACTGGGGCCCGCATCGGCGACATTGTCACTGCGTTCATTCCCTTTGACCGGCTGGCGGAAATCGCGCTGCTTCCTTCTGTTCTCCGCATGGAGGCGGCGGCGCGCTATGATATGAACAACGATGCCGGTACGGCGGATGCCCGCGCACCTGCGGTGTGGAGCAACTACGCCGACACCGGCAGCAATGTGATCGTCGGCATCATTGATTCTGGCGTTGATCCATTCCATCCCGACTTTATCAAGCCGGATGGTCAGACACGCTTCAAGTACCTCCTCGATTTCAGCGATCCCGGCGATCCGGACAGCGACGGGCAACTCAACGGCGCAGTCTACGGCGGGACGCAGTACACGGAGGCGCAAATCAATGCCGCGCTCGCGAGTCCCGGGTGGTTTTATCACTATCCGGGCAGCTCGGTGGCAATTCCTAACAATTCGGCCGCGGGTGTCAACAGCACGATCAATGTGAGCCAGGGCGCCGAAGTGACATCCGCTGCCGTGGACCTCTACATCAGCCATCCGAACGTGGGCGACTTGAAGGTGACGTTGACCTGTCCAAATGGGGCGCAGGCTGTCCTGTTCAACCGGACCGGCGGCGACCGCGATGATGTGATCGGCACGTTCCCCGTCTCCGCCTGTAACGGCCAGGGCGCCGCAGGCGCGTGGAGACTAAACGTGGCCGATTTGGTGAGCAATAATTACTCGGGTGGGCTCGTCCTGTGGAACCTGCACGTGAACCGTCCCGTGCGCATCACCGATCAGGTCGGGCACGGGACGCACGTGCTGGGCAGCGCGGGCGGTGATGGCAGCGCGACGGGCGCGGGGCTGCCTGCAGGCACCTTCAAGGGCATGGCCCCCACCGCCGACCTGATTGCCGTGCGCGGCGTGCGCGACTTTATCGGTGGCATCTCAGACGCGGAAATCATCAACGGGCTCAGCTTCATTGACCAAAAGGCGGCCGAACTCGGCCGGCCCTATGTTGTCAACCTGAGCCTGGGAGGCCACTACGGCGCGCACGATGGCACCAGTCTGGTGGAGCAGGCCATCGACATCCTGGTTGGACCCGGCAAGCCGGGGAAGGCGATCGTGATTTCGGCCGGCAACGAGGGCGATGAGACAATCCATGCAGCGGGACAGGCGCCGCAGGGTGGCACAAAAGAGGTCTCGTTTTTCATCCCCACGCCGCCGGCGGGGTACTACTCCGTTGCCTTGATCGACGTCTGGTACGACGGCAGTGATTCCTTCGGCGTCGGCTTCAGAGATCCCTCCGGCAACGGGTTGGACCGCACCATCAACCCGGGGCAAACCGGCGGGTGCGTCACTTACAACGACTACTCCGCGCAGTTCTGCATCGCGTCCATGTCGAACAGCTCGGCCAACGGTGATAAGGAGATACTTATACAGGTCCAGGCCGCAAACAGCAGGGCGGGCACCTGGAAGATACTGCTGCAAGGTGACCAGGTGACCAGCGGCCGCTTCGATGGCTGGATCCTGGGCGGCAGTGAGTGGCGGACGGACGTGAGCAACAACATGCGGGTGGGTATGCCCGGCACGGCGCGCAACGCTATCACGGTCGGCGCGCACGTGACGAAGAATCAGTGGACCGACGTGGCCGGCGTCAGCCGTTCGATCCCCGCCACGCTGGGCAGCCTGGCAGCGTTCTCCAGCGATGGGCCGACGCGCGATGGCCGGCAGAAACCCGACATCACGGCGCCGGGCCAGGAGATTTGCTCCACCCTGTCCGGCCAGTCACCGGTGGCTGGTGTGGGCTCGATGTATTCCACGACCAGCGACATCTGTCAGGATGGGGTTCACGGCGTCAGCCAGGGCACGTCCATGTCGGCCCCGCATGTCACCGGCGCCGTCGCGCTGCTGCTGGGTCTCAATCCGGATCTGGATGCCGCGCAGATCAAGAACGCGCTCACCGGCCACGCCGGCAGCGACGCGGCCACGGGCAGTGTGCCCAATAGTAAATGGGGCTATGGCAAGCTGGATGTGTTCGAGGCCATACCGACTCCAACACATACGCCCACGCCAACTGCATCGCCCACAGCAACGCACACGCCTTCGCCAACCGCATCGCCCACAGCGACCCGCACGCCCACGCCGACCGGATCGCCCACTGTGACGCCCGCGCCGACAACATCACCCACTCACACCTCAACGCCTACATCAACGGCGCGGCCCGGTCAAGTCCGGCGCACCTATCTGCCGCTGCTGCTCAAGCCCTCGGGTGGGACGTCAGCAAACCTGCCCGACCTGGCCTTCCAGTCGGCCCATATCTCCATGCAGCTTGGCGGTGGCTGCGTTCTGCGCTTCACCCCGCTCATGCTCTACGTTTGCCTTGCCAATCAGGGAAACACCGCCGCCGGACCGTTCACGATTGGCGTGAACGGCGAAGACAGGGCGCGCGTGGCTGGCATTGCGGCCGGTGCGCAGTCCTGCGTCGAAGCGGGCGAGGCCACCTACGCCATGGCCTTCAATTCGGTCATCGTGCTGGACCGCTACAATGAGGTGGTCGAGAGCAGCAAGGCCAACAACACGTGGGCCGGCTCGATCCCGTATCCAACCCCACCGGCAACTTGCACGGCAACTTCGTCACCAACGACAACTAGCACCCTGTCTGCCACTCCTTCAGTAACGCCCACGGCTACTGCTACGCCGTCACCCACATCAACCGCGACACCGACGCCATCGGCGACGCCGTCACCAACACCCAGTCCTACGCCGACAGCCACTTCGACGCCATCTGCCACGCCGACGCCGACGTACACCCCCACCAACACACCGACAGGAGCGCCCCAGGATGGCAACTGGACCGGGATGACTGACCAGGGCCGCGCCTTCTCCTTCCCGGTATCAGGAGGCGGCACGTGGATCAGCCAGTTGGTTCTGCATGTCAATGCTGGGGGCGCCTGCGGCATATCGTCCGTCGATCACTACTTCTACAGTATCGCCATCACGGGTGGCGGGTTCCACGCCACATCAATGGAAAGCGAGATCGCCGGCTCCTTCGCCGACGCCACCACAGTGGTCGGCGTCTACAAATCGGTCATCTCGAACTCGCTCACCGGCTGCCGGGCGACGCGCACCGGGACGTGGACTGCGACGTGGGACGGCCCGGCGTCACAGGGCATCTATGGCCGAGTGACGTACTTGGGATCGGCCGCAGCCGGAATACCGCTCCAGTTGCGTTACTTCAGCGGATCGAGTTGGAGCACGCAGGCCACAACCACCACGGACAGCGATGGCCGCTACAGCTTTCAGGGCGTGCCGAGTCTCGCACCGGGAGCAAGTTACTATGTGCTCTTTGGGCGCAACACCGCCAATGCCAACTGGGTCTCTTTCTGGGTCAATCCGGACATCACAAACTATGCCGCTGGTTCAGCGGTGCTCGGTGGCAACTTCGACCTCGCCAATATCGTGCTCTCATCGCCAGCCAATGGGTATTCGAGTGCGCTGCCGGTCACGTTTCAGTGGGTCAAGCGCTCCATACCAGGTGACACCTACCGTTGGCTCATGTTCGACCCGGATACGGGCGACGGCTGGATCACGAACGATCTGGGGTCGGCGAGCAGCTTTACCCTAACTGCGCTGCCGTCCGGCGCGACCTACGGCAAGCAGTACGGCTGGTGGGTGCGGGCCTACCAAGGGCCTTACAGTTACGGGTATTCGTTCGAGGCCCGCGGGTTCACCGCTCAAAGCGCGGCGTCCTCCGCAGATGATCCTGCTGCGCCGGCGCAGCAGGAGATGGGGCTATCCCGAATGCCATCGTTGTTGCGGGACCCGCAGATCGGGTGGAAATGACGCCTATGTATGGGTGTGGGTTCCAGTGGGGGACCCCACACCCGCACACTCTCAATCGATCCGGACCTGCGGATCAACAGGTATGCCCAGGAGGCCATCTACGAGTTTCTTTGACCGCCTGTTTGGTCGTTCGTCACGTGCCGACGATGGTGTCACGTCAACACACACGATGATGCCACCGGTCTCGGCGGCGCCGCCGGAAGTGTAAGGGCTGCTGATCATGATCCCCCTCTCCTGACGACACGCCTTTCGTCGTCACGCTGGGAGGGTCATCGGGGTGAGGCACAGGTAATACAATCGCATCACGGTCAACTCCTCGTAAGAGATCGTCCCTCCCACGGCGTCGAAAAGCGGCTTCAATCGCTCGGCGCCCAGCTCGGCGAGAGCCGCCAGGACCCGCGCCTGATCCTCGGCAGCAAGCTGCGAGAGCGGCAGGATCTGCTCGGCCGGAAAGGTCTGCCCGGCCCAGACGCAACGGCTGAGGTGATCCACGATGGTGGTCTGCTTCACCCCGTACAGCGCCTGCAGCTCGGCTACCGACTGGCCGGCCGCGAAAAGCTCGCCGACCTCGGCCGAGCGATTCTTCTCGCCAGTGCTGGTGCGGGTCAGCGTGGGGGTCTCGACCGGCTTAGGGCGTTCCGCGAGGCCCCGCTCGGCGCAGTAGGCGCGGATCGCGGCCAGGAACCGCTCGCCG
Organism: Chloroflexota bacterium; assembly: GCA_026389845.1. Classification (GTDB taxonomy): domain Bacteria; phylum Chloroflexota; class Anaerolineae; order CG2-30-64-16; family CG2-30-64-16; genus JAPLHB01. Next base: position 9,650 of record JAPLHB010000180.1, on the reverse strand, counting down.
TGCTGCACCAGCTTGCGCTCGCCCACACCGTGGATCGCCAGGAAGCGCTGCGGCGACTGCGGGAAGTAGGTCGCCATTTCGACCAGCGAACGGTCGGAGAAGACGATGTAGGGCGGCAGGTTCTCGGCGTCGGCGATCTCGCGGCGCAACGTGCGCAGGAGGGTAAATAGCTCGGCATCGTGGGCCGGCGCCTCTTGGGCCGTGGCCGCCGGTCGCGCCGCTTCTGGGGTCACGAGCACCGTGGCCCCCTTGCGCGCCGCCTCCCCCCTGGCGGTCAAGCGCAGGCTCCCGTGCTCCATCTCCTGTTCCACCAGGCCCTGGCGGATGAACTGCTCGGCCAGATGCCGCCAGCGTTTGGCGGTGATCTCCTTGCCCGCGCCATAGACGGTCAGCCGGTCGTGGCGCCACCGGAGCACGTCCTGGTTGCGCGAGCCGCGCAGCACGTCAATCACGTGCCCGGCGCCGAACACCTGTCCCGTCGCCGCCACGCAGTCGAGAAGCTGCGCGGCCGCGGCCGTGACATCCTCTTTAACCACCTCACCTCGCGCCGCCAGGCAGGTATCACAGAACCCGCAGCCGTCTTCGGCCAGGGTCTCCCCGAAGTAGTCCAGCAGCAATGCTCTCCGGCACCCTTCGGCCTCGGCGAAACGCACCATCGCCTGCAAACGCGCATGGCGCCCGGCCCGTTCCGACTCGGCGCCCTCCTCGATAAACTGGTAGATCGTGCCCAAGTCGGCGCGGCTGAAAAGAAGCAGGCAGTCGGCCCGCAGGCCATCGCGGCCGGAGCGACCGATCTCCTGGTAGTAGCTTTCCAGGCTTTCCGGCAGGTTGTAGTGCAACACGAAGCGCACGTTCGACTTGTTGATCCCCATGCCGAACGCGATGGTCGCCACGATGATCGGCGTGCGGTCGCGCGAGAACTCCGCCTGGTTGCGGCGGCGCGTCGCGTCATCCAGGCCGGCGTGATAGGGCAGCACGGGCCAGCCGTGGGCCGCCAGTTGCGCGGTGAGCGTGTTCACCTGCCGCCGCGTGCTGCAATAGATGATCCCCGATTGGTCGCGATGCGCTTCGAGGAAGGTCAACGTCTGCGCCAGGCCATCGGTGCGGGGCCAAACTTCGAGGAAGAGGTTCTCGCGGTTGAAGCTGGCGATGAACGCGTTCTCGTCGTCGAAGCCGAGGATGCCCTGGATGTCGGCCTGGACGCGGCGCGTGGCGGTGGCGGTGAACGCGACGCAGACCGCGCTCCCATACCGCTTGCGGACCGGTAGAAGCTGGCGGTATTCGGGGCGGAAGTCGTGTCCCCACGCCGAAATGCAGTGCGCCTCGTCAATCGCCAGGCAGTCCACGCTGGAGCGGTCGAGCATCACCAGCGTCTCTGGCCGCAGCAGCGTTTCCGGCGAGGTGTAGAGCAGCTTGATCTCGCCGCTCTTCACGCGACGGGCCGTCGCCAGGTAGTCGGCGTAGTCGAGCGTGCTGTTGAGAAACGCGGCGGGCACGCCCAGCTCGCGCACCTGATCCACCTGGTCTTGCATCAGCGAGATGAGCGGCGAGACGACCACCGTCAGCCCGTCGAACAGGAGCGCGGGCAACTGGTAGCAGAGGTTTTATCAGACACAATACTAAGCCTGTCGGCGCGTAAGATGCACTGCGCATAGACGAAGCGCTGCCCATCCTCCACGGCTAACCGGCCCTCAAACTGCAATAGCTCAAGGATGCGACGGTGCGCGGCCAAGTCGCCGTGCGCTTCATCCAAACGTTGAGTCACGCCGCGGGCGAAGTCTTGCAGGCTGAGTATGTCGGCCGGGGTCAGCGTTTGCCTTGCCACATGCGCTTGCAGGCCGTTGCGCTCGCGTTGCAGCGCGTCACCCGTCGTTTCCAGCCGGCGCTTGCGTTCGGTCAGCGCGTCTTTGGCGAATTCACCAGTCAGATACAGGTCAAGTAGGCGCTCCGTCTGAGCTCGGTTATCGGCCAGCAAGTCGTCTGTCACCTTGAGACGTTCGATCAAAGGCGCGTTCTCGCGGTCACGATCGCTTTGGTAGGTCGCCAGCCCCGCGGCTAATGCGGACTCGTTCAGGATCAAGGACTCAATCCAGTGCCAGACGGTCGCCTCCACTTGCTCGGCGCGGAAGAACGCACCCAACGTACAAACGCGCGTCAATTGCGTCTGGTGCGACGGGCAGCGGTAATAGCGCGTCACGTCGCTTTTGTTAGATTGAGATTGTCCCGCCATGCGATAGCCGCAACTGCCGCAGAACAGACGGCCAGCAAGCAAGTACTCCTGCTTGCGGCGACGGCGGGCGTTCTTCTGGTTGTCCTGCCGTTTGATTTCGGCCAAACGCCACGTCTCCTTGTCCACGATGGCCGGAACTTCGACTGCCAAAGGTTCGCGGCCAGCGGGCCGGTAATGCCACGTGCCTTTGTATGTTTCACTGCCCAAGATGCCCGCGATGGTCGCCGGATGCCACTGCGCCCACCCTTGCAGCTTGTTGATCTTGTGGCGCAAGTCCTGCGGACTGGGAATGCCCAGGTCAGCCAGCTTCCGACAGATCGCGCGTATCGGCAGCGACCCACCTTGCTCGGCATCAGTGAGATACCATTGGAAGATCATACGCACGATGTCAGCTTCAGGTTCGTGGATGACAAAGATCGCCTTCGCGCCTTGCGTCGCGCCACGATAGCCGTAAGGCACGTAACTATGGGGCAGCACGTTACCAGCTTCAACCTTCAAGATGCGCCCGCGAGTCGTGCGCTCTACAACTTTTTCTCGCTCGTACTCGGCAATCGTCGCCTTGATATGCTTGTTCAGGCGGCCCTCCGGCGTGTCCGGGTATTCGCCCAAGACGTACTCGATCTTGACGCCGGCCCGCTTGAGTTCTTCTTCGACAATAAGCTGTTTGGCCAGCGAACGGGACAGGCGATCTATCTCGCGCACAACTAGCACGTCGAAGTCACCGGCCCGCGCCATGTCCCGTATGCGGTTAAGCTGCTCAAGCTCAAAGGCTGCACCGGATGCGCCCCTATCGTCTTCGGCCAGTTCGGCCACGGTCTCATAGCCACGCTCGACAGCATATTTTCGGCCCATATCAAGCTGTCCGGCCAGATTGCGGCCCTCGCTGCCCCGGTCATCGCCGCTTACCCTGGCGTATAGGACTGTACGCTTGCTCATGGTGGCTTCCTTCCTTATTCGGCTAGTCGGCTAACCCCTGTCCACCATGCAGCCAGCGTGATGGGCAGGGCGTCAGGCGGCGAGCCGCATTATAGCACATTAGAGCTGGTCTGACTATATCTCGCGTTGCGTGGGTGCCTGAATGCGTAGCCTCCTGGTAGGATTGACAGAAGAATCCTGGGATGGTATACTTTCACAGACTATCTCAGTAAGATACGGTCTGATGGAGGGGCTATGTTTCACAATCGCCAACGCGAGCTGGGCTATCTGGAGCGCCGCTATGCGCGCCCGGGGGCGGAATTCGCCGTCCTCTACGGCCGGCGGCGGGTGGGCAAGAGCAGCCTGATCTACGAATGGTGTCGCGAGAAGCCGCATCTGTACTTTTTCGCAGCGCGCCTGCCGAGCCAGGCGTTGCTGCATGAGTTCGGGCAGCAACTGGCGGTCGCGCTGGGCCAGCCTGAGCGGGCCTTTGCCGACTGGGACAGCGCCTTGTTGGCCCTGGCGGAGTTGGCGCGCGAGCGACGTTTCGTGGTGGTGATCGACGAATACCCCTATCTGGCCGATGCGGTGTCGGGGTTCTCGACGCTGCTCCAGCGCGCTTGGGATACCGTGCTGCAGCACACGGGACTGTTCCTCTGCCTGACCGGCTCCACCTACAGCGTGGTGCGGCGTGAGATCCTGGATGGCGCCGCGCCGCTCTACCGGCGCCACACCTGGGCCTACGAGCTATTGCCCCTCCAGCCGTCCGATCTGCGGGCCTTTTTCCCTGGCTGCGACGCCGAACGGCTGATCGAGACCTACGCCGTGCTGGGCGGCATGCCGCGCAACCTAATGGCCTTTGACCCGCAGCTCTCCCTGATGCGCAATATCGAGCGGGAGATCCTCGATCCGGCTGGCAGCCTGTTCAGCGAAGTGCGCCTGTTGCTCCACGAGGAGCTCAAGGGTGAGGTGGATACCTTCAGCCGCGTCTTGGGCGCGCTGGCAGCCGGCAACCACCACCGCCAGGAGATCGCCGCGGCCGCCAACCTGACGTTGGCGTCGGCCCAACACTATCTGAACGACTTGGTGACGAATGGCCTGGTCGAGCACCGCCTGCCGCTGAACCGGGTGCGCGACGAGGGCCGGCTGGGCACGTACCACATCCTGGATCCCTTCCTGCGCTTCTGGCATCGTTGGGCCGCACCGCACCGGGCGCTGCTGGAAATCAATCAACGCCAGGCCGAGACGTTGAGCGAAATCCGCAACAACCTGCCGTACATCGTGGCGCCGGTGTGGGAGACCCTTGCGCGCCAGCACTTGTTGGCGGCCTCCGGCCGCGGCCAGATTCCCTTCCCGGTGCAGGAGGTGGGGTCATGGTGGGCGCGCGGCGCGCAGATCGATGTGGTCGGCGTGAACCGCGCCGACCACCGCGTGATCTTTGGCGAGGCGCGCTGGCGCAATACACCGGTTACGACCGTGGATCTACACGCGCTGATGGAGAAGGGCCTGCTCTGGCTGCGGGGCGACACGGCCCGCTGGGATGCCCATTACGCCTTCTTCGCCAGGAACTTAGGCCAGGTAGAAAGCGCAGGGCTGGGCGAGGAGAGCATACACCTGTTTACGCCCGACGATGTGACGAGCGTAAATCCCTTGTTTTCGATAACCGAACAGAGGGCCACTGGGCCGATATGACGGTAGGTGTGTATCACCGAAAAAAGGGCCAGCGCGATCACCGGAAAGCGGGCCACCTGCACGTTGACAACCAAACCAGGCCGGGGGCAGTCGGTGAGGCCCCCCAGGGGCCGCCGGTTCAGGCATCCAACCGCACACCCTCGTTGGCAATCTGCGCCGCCGCCACATAGCGCAAGGGCATGGCCGGGGAGGCCCAGCCGCCGGCGTCCTGCAGGCGGTCGACCGGGGTCCCGTTGCGGGCGGCCCGCGTGGCCCAGGCGTGCCGCAGGTCATGCGCCGATAACCCAGCCAGGCCGCCGACCGCGCCCAGGTCACGCACGCGGCCCGTGATCGCCCGCGCGGTCAGGCCGGCGTTGGTCAATGCCCCGCCCTTCCGGGAGGCCCGTAACAGGGGGCCCATGGCGGGCGCGTCGCCGGCGTCGATGTAGGCGCGCAGCGCGCGCAGGGTATCCGGCGTCAGCCTGTGGGTTTGCGTCTTAGCCACTTTCGGGCGGTAAAAGCGCAGTTCCCCCGCGGCCAGGTCAAAGTCGGCCACGGTCAGCCGCGCCAGTTCCCCTACGCGTAACCCATGATCCAAGAGCAGGCAGATCAGCAGCGCATCCCGGCGTCCTTGCGCCGTGGCGGGTTGCCGTTTGAGCGCGGCTGCTTGACTCGGGGTCACGGGGACCGCCTGGGCTTTTTTGGCGCCCGTGCGCGTCACGGGCCGGCCCGCGTCGACCCGCTGGCCCTCCGTATGTCCGTAGCCGCGCACGGCGCGCAGTAAGACCAACTCGCCAGGGTCCAGGACGCCCGCGCTAGCCGCCAAACCCGCATACGTCTTGACGGTTGACAAGGCTAGGTTGACTGTGCCTACGGCGTAGCCCTGCCCCAGAAGCCAGCGGACAAAGGCCGCGACCAGGCCCCAGGTCACGCCGCGCCAGGCCGGCGGATCGTGGGCCAGCGCGTGGCCCGTGGGCGCGGCCGGGATCGCGGCCGCGGCCAGAAAGTCCGCGAACCGGGCCAGTTCGGTCGCCTGGCGCCGGAGCGTGTTGGGCGCCTTGCGTTCGCGGTAGTCCGTGAAGCAGCCGGCGGCCGCCGCGGCGTTGGCCACCTGGCCGGCGCGGGCCAAGGCGGCGGGGGCGTCGGTCGAGGTTAGGGCGTTTTCGTCGAGACTCATGGGTGGGGGCTCCTGGGCCATAGCTGCCGACTTCCCTAAATAGTCAGAAACTATTTTACCCCGGAACACCCCCCACGTCAACACGGGAGGCTGTAGGATCTCAAAGATAATGAGACTGACGTCTCAAAGATAGTGAGACCAGCCTATTTGCCCGGACGTACCTTCTTCATTATCAGGGAGACAGTTACCCTAATTCGGGGTTTCCTTTTCGCTGGCTTCAGGGCTCGTTTTCAGGCTTGTATTCGTTTGGTTCTCGCCCGAAACGTAGTTTCACACCAGAGTTTGGCGCTGTAAAGCCGAGCTTTGGCTACGAAATTGACGAACAAGCACGCCTGAGTTGCCATAAAGACGATGTTTTTCGTGAAAACTCAAATCAGAGCATCGAGTTATGCAAACCCCGAATTAGGGTAGTTGACGATAAACCGATTCTTGCTACTACATGCGGGCATTTTGCCATCAACCATACTACCGGTTGTAATGCGCTACCGCCTGCTTCTGGCTTTACTCCGAGTTAGCGAGAAGATACGTCTGGACTTGACCGGCGATCTGGTGAGGCTGGTCTCATTATCTTTGAGACGATTTGAGGGCAGTCTCAGTATCTTTGAGATGGAAGTAGGCCAGGAGTTCAGCCGCTAGTTCTTCCTGGCGGCGCCGTTCGAAGCAGCAATCTGTTCCAGCCTGGGGTTGGATTAGACCGGCGTCGACCCAACCGCGCCCGGTCCCTGGCACCAAGCCTTGCTCCTGGGCGAAGTGCTGACCTTTGGCCCAGCCGCGTCTGGCGTAGCCAAGCGTGCTGGATGACGGCCAGGCGTTTGGTGGGGCGTGCCGCCGGGGCGTCAGGCGTCAGACGGTCGCTGTAGGCAGCCAAGAAGCGGTAAAGCCCTCGGGACCAGTCCAGGAGCCCGGTGAAAGCGGCGGCGGCGGTAGCCGAAGCGGGACGCCCGACCCGGCGCAAGGCCGGGACGCGGCCGAAGGCCGGCCGAGTTGGGTAATGGGACTTGAACCAGGAGGCTGACGATGCCTGGAACAGCGGAACAGGCGATGAGTAACGGGAAGACCGCGATGGTGATTCTGTGGGGGCTGGTCGGGTGTTTTTGTCAAGCGAAAAGGGAACCAGTTGACGGTCGAAAAGGGAACCACTTTGGCCCTCCGGCCTGCACTTTGACAACTGAAAAGGGAACCAGTTGACGGTCGAAAAGGGAACCACTCGGTCGTAGCCGTAGGAGCAGGGGCTGTGGGTAAGTGGGCAACTCGGAGCGACGCCGTAGCGGAGCGGAGAGTTGTCCACTTATCCACAGCCCTACCGGGTGTCAGTGCGGGCCTCACGCTGCATGCGCTCCTTGAAGCGATAGGACTCTGCACCGGTAAACTCCAAGATGTGCGCTTTGTGGGTCAACCGATCCAGCAGGGCCGCAGTCAGGCGTTCATCGCCGAAGACCTGGGTCCAGTCGGCAAAGCGCAGATTTGTTGTGATGATCAGTGCGACGCGTTGGTACAGTGCCGAGCAGAACTGGAAGATGAGATGCGCCCCGGTGGACGAGAAAGGGATGAAGCCCAGTTCGTCCAGTACGATCAAGTGCTGTTTGAGTGCCGCATTGAGCAGCTTGGGCACGCGATGCTCAGCTTCCGCCTGCAGCAGGTCATTGACGAGCGCTGCCGCGTTGTAGAAACGCACCCGGAAGCCCTGACAGCACCCAACCAAGGCCAAGCCCGTCGCAACATGCGTTTTTCCCAAACCTGGATTGCCCACCAGCAAGATAGGTTCCGCCTGGCGGATGTAGCTCCCCTGGGCCAGTTCCAGCACCTGCTGCTTGCTTAGGCTGGGGACACAGGTGAAGTCGAAATCGGCCAACTCCTTCAGAACCGGAAAGCGCGCGGCCTTCACTAACCGCGCTTGGCGGTTTTTCTCACGTTGTGCGACCTCCTGCTCGGCCAGCGAGAGCAGGTAGCGGTCGTAGCCCAGGTTAGCCTGAGCCGCATCCTCTGCAAACTTGCGGTAGTTGCGCAGGAAAGCCGGCAGGTGCAGCCCTTTCAGGTAGCTTTCCAACAGCAGGTTGGCATCCACGCTCACCTCCCCATACCCAGGAGCTGCTCGTAGCGCCGCAGATCGGGCGGCTCGATGTGGCTGACCAGACGGGCGTTCCCGCTCACGTCCAGCACGGTGCGGGTCGTCTCGGGCTGCAGCAACTGCCGCAGACACAACTCCACGCCGTCCGCATGGATGCAGCCGTAGGTCAGCGCTTGACTCACGGCCTGCTCGATCAGGCTGGCCGAGTACGTTTCATGCAGTTTGAGAATCTTCACGAACTCCCGCACACTGCTGCTACTGGCCTGCTCGCGCTGCAACTGCGCTAACAAACGCTCGTAGGCGGGCGGCCAGGTCTCCCGCCAGCGCCGCAGCGGCTTGGCATGCTCGAACGCACCAGGACGCTGCTCCAATAGCGGCAGATAGTGCAGCGGATTGAAGACATCTTGCTCGTGGCCGTAGCAGCGCCCATGACTGGCGATGACGTCTGCCAGGTATAGGATGTCCACCCGGAAGGGATACGCCTTGAGCACCAGATGCGGATGGCCCCTGTCCGTTGGCACTGAGTAGCGGTTGCTCTCAAATTCGACCTGGCTGTAGGGCGTGAGGGCAACTGGCTTGGTCACACAGCAGGGGTAGTCCTTGCCCGGCAGCCCCAACAGCGCCGGTCGCTCCAATGCCCAGGCGACGCCGATGGGCGCCGGTTGACCGTCCACCTGCCGGGCGTCATCCTTCAGACATTCAGCCAAGAGGAGGGTGTTCAACTCCGCAAATGAGGCGACCTTCGGGATCGGCACCATGAAATTGCGGCGGCCAAAGCCCACGCCATGCTCGACGCCCCCCTTCTCGTGGCCCTGACCTGGCGTACAGAAATGGCTCTCAAACAGGTAGTGACTACGGAAAGCGGTGAAGGCCAGTTGCTCCTGCCGGGTGTGCCCCTCCAGGATCTGCTGCACCGCGGCCTTGAGATTGTCGTAGGCGATGCGGTGCGGCACACCCTGAAAGAAGTGGAAGGCCTGCACGTGCCCCGCGAAGAAGGCTTCTTGCTTCTGCGCCGGAAAGGCCATCATGAACAGCCGCCGCGAGTAGCACAGGCGCATGTAGAACACCTGGACGGTAAGACGCGCATCGGCGATCTCGGCCACCGCCTCGCCCCAGTCGGCCTGCGCATCGCTGCCTGGATCAAACTCCAGCGGCAGGTAGACCTTCGGACGCTTCTTCTCGCGGCGCTGTTGGGCGATGTAGCCGCGCACCGTGGACTCCCCGCCCTGATAGCCAGCGCTGACGATCTCAGTGTAGATCTTGTGGCTGGTGTAGCGCTGCTTCGGTGGAAGGTGCTCGTTCTCGGCCAGCAGCTCAACGATCCGCGGCTTGAAGTCACCCAGAATCGGCGCCGGACGTGGTGTGTTGAGCGTGTACGTCTCAGCCTCAGCCGATTCGATGGCCTTGCACACGGTCTTGCGGGCCACGTGCAGTTCTCGGGCAATCTGGCGCAGGGTTTGCTTCTCGATGAAGTACGCCCGCCGGATCTTCTCGCGGTTTTCCACGCTGATCATCCTTTCCTCCGTTAGCATAGGTCTCGTCCGCCCATGATAACGGATCTTGGCTCAGGTGGTTCCCTTTTCGATTGT
>JAPLHB010000026.1 GCA_026389845.1 Chloroflexota bacterium | reverse complement strand
CGCGTCGATCGCCAGCCGCACGTCCGCCCGATTCTTCTGTTGGATGCCGACCGAGTAAAGCTGAAAGAGGTCAACGCCGTTTTCGAGCATGGGCCGGCGATACCGGTGAAAGCGGCCCCAGTCGCCATAAGCCCGCTTGATCAGCAGCCGGCCGCGCGTCCGCAGCAGATCCATCACCGCCGTCACATCGAAATCGCCGAAGTTTGCCTCGGCCGAAGTCGCCACATTCTCGAAGTCCATGAAAACCGCAATTTGCGGGCCGTTGAAACGCATGTCCATTTTGGGGGTTATGTCCTTTTGGGTTATTGGGGAGCCAGGGACTAGGGATTGGGGACTAGGCGTTCCTGAGACCCGATGCGATCGCGGGAAACGATAAGTCACCTAGTCCCCAGTCACCTAATCCCCAGTCACTGTCAGTTGTCCGTAAACTTCGGCTGCCGCTTGCCCAGGAAGGCTGCGACGCCCTCGGTGGTGTCGTGGCTGCCGATGAGCTGGGTGAACTGATCGGCTTCGAGCTTGAGGCCCTCGGTCAGCGTGACTTTCAGCCCGCCGACGACGGCATGCAGGGTGGCCTCGTTGGTGAGCTTGCTCTTGGCCGCGATCTTCTTTGCCAGTCCCTTCGCCTCGGCCAACACCTGGCCGGCCGGCACGACTTTGTTCGCCAGGCCCAGGCGGAACGCCTCTTGGGCGTTGACCATGTCGCCGGTGAGGATCATCTCCAGCGCTTTACTGGAGCCGACCAGCCGCGCCAGCCGCTGCGTGCCGCCCCAACCGGGGATGATGCCCAGGTTGCTCTCCGGCTGGCCCACGCGGGCGCGGTCGGCCATGATGCGGATGTGGCAGGCCATCGCCAACTCCAGCCCGCCGCCCAGCGCCACCGCATTGATGGCCGCGATCACCGGCTTGGGGCTGTTCTCGATCTTGTTGAACGCGGATTGGCCCTTCTGGATGAACTCCATCGCCTCGGCGCCATCCTTGACCGCGCCGATTTCGTTGATATCCGCGCCGGCCACGAACGCAAAATCTCCCGCGCCGGTGATGACGATTGCCTTGACCTGGTCGTTGGCGATCAGCTCATCCATCGCCGCGTCCAGGTCGGCCACGGTGGCACGGTTGAACGCGTTGACGGGCGGGTGATCCAGGGTCAAAATCGCCACACGGTCTTCGATGGCGATGCGGACGTTGGTATATTCTGACATGGGATGCTCCTTTCTGGTACTGGAAGCTGGAAGCTGACGTTACTCGACTTCGAGGTCGTATGTTGGGACATCTTCGCGAATCTGGCTATTTGTGTCCTCTCGATACGGCTCGACGTGCTGCGCGATCACCTGTTGCAGGAAGCGGTTAAGCTTTCGCCCAAGTTGGTCGTAGAAGATGGACAAGGATGCATGTTCATCAGCTTTGAGATTGCCGGTCTGTTGCAGTAGATCAAGGTGGACTCTGGTTTCATCGCACGACGCCAGCGCGTAGGTAAGAAACCGGATGTAGTCGTTCTTGTAGCGCCGCCGGCCGAAACCCTCCGCGATGTTGGCTGGAATGCTCTTCGCCGCACGCCGCACTTGGCTCCCCACCTCATAGGTCTCGTATTGTGGCAACCTCAGCGACATCCGATGAACCAGCACCGCCCCCTGCATGGCAAGCTGAAAGACCTCCAGATCCCGATAGCTTTGCACTTGGACCTTCTCAGCCATCGCAGCCTCCCCCGATCATCAGCTTCTAGCATCCAGCTTCTAGCATCCAGCTTCAAATCACGCGTACTCGTGGAACCCGCGATGCGCCTTCACCCCCAGGTGGCCGGCGCGAACCTTGGTGCGGAGGAGGCGGGCCGGGCGGAAGCGCTCGCCGTACTGGGCGAAGAGCTTCTCCATGCCGCTCAGCAGCACGTCCAGGCCGATCTCGTCGGCGATCGCCAAAGGCCCCTTGCGGTCGCCGTGATAGGTCATGCCGGTGCCGGCGATCATCGCCATGTCCACGTCGTTGCCGGCCGAGATGTGTTCCTGGAGCGCGATGATCGCCTCGTTGATCATCGGGTACATCACTCGCTCGATGGTGAACTCACTCTTCGGGTCGCGGCCGTGGGCCGCGATGAGGGCCTTCACCGGCTCGTCGGTCTCCCCGCCGTAGCCGTAGAAGCCCTTGCCGTTCTTCTCGCCCAGGCGACCGGCCTCCACCAGCTTGTAGAAGAAAGGCGCGGGGGCCATGCGAAGGCCGTACTCGTCGTACAGATAGTCGCCGACGTACTGGCAGACGTCAATGCCGAGCATGTCCATCAGGGTGAACGGCCCCATCGGCATGCCGAATTCTACCACAGCCGCGTCAATCTCGGTGGCCGTGGCCGCACCTTCTTGCAGACAATAGGTGGCCTCGTTCAGATACGGCATCAGCAGCCGGTTGACCAGGAAGCCGGGGCACTCCTGGACGACGACCGCGATCTTGCGCAGCGATTCGGCGAACGCGACCACGTCGTCCAGCGTTTCCTGGCTGGTCTCCAGGCCGGGGATGATCTCCACCAGCTTCATCACGTGGGCCGGGTTGAAGAAGTGCATGCCGACGACTTTGCTCGGCCGCTTCGTCGCCGCCGCCATCTCACTGATCGAGAGGGCCGAGGTGTTGCTGGCGATGATGGCCGTCTCCGGCAGCACTGCGTCCAGGTCAGCCAACACCTGCTTCTTGATCTTCATCTTCTCCGGCACGGCCTCGATGACGATATCCACGTCGGAGAAGCCATCGTAAGTGAGGGTCGGCTCGACAAGAGCCATCTTGCTCTCCATCTCGCCGGCACTCATCTTGCCCTTTTCCACCCGGCTCTGGTAGATCTTCCGGATGGTCTCCATGCCCTTATCGAGCATCTTCTGGTCAACGTCCTTCAGCACCACGGGCAAGCCGCTGAAGCTGATGACCTGGGCCAGCCCCCCGCCCATCGTACCCGCGCCGACGACCGCGGCTTTAAAGATGTACATGTGTTGCCTCCCTTTTTCATTGCGGATTGGCGATTGCGGATTGCGGATTACTCGTGTGCAATCAATCCGCAATCCGCAATCCGAAATCTACAATCGTTCGACAATCAACGCCGCGCCCTGCCCGCCGCCCACGCACAACGTCGCCGCGCCGTAGCGGCCGTTGCGGCGCTTCAGCTCGTGCAGCAACGTGGTCACGATGCGCGCGCCCGACTGGCCGACGGGATGGCCCAAAGCGATCGCGCCGCCGTTGACGTTGGTCTTGTCCCAGTTCCAGCCGTGCCCGTCCTGGGCCATCTTGATCCCCACAGCCAGCGACTGGGCCGCAAACGCTTCGTTCAGCTCCACCAGGTCAAGCTGATCGTACTTGAGGCCCGCGCGCGCCAGCGCCTTGGGCAGCGCGTAGGCGGGGCCGATGCCCATGTAAGCCGGGTCAACGCCCGCGAAGCCGTAACCGAGAATGCGACCCAGCGGCTTCAAGCCCAACTGGGCGGCCTTCTCGGCAGTCGTGACCAGCATCGCGGCCGCGCCGTCGTTCATCGGGCAGGCATTGGCCGGCGTCACCGAACCGCCCTTCTTGAAGACGGTCGGGTAGAGCGCGGCCTTCTGCACCGTCAAACCGGGGTTGATGCTCTCATCCTGGGTGATGGACTCCTTCGCCACCTCCTGACCCGCGGCCTTCTTGACCACCTCGACGGGCACGATCTCGTCCTTGAACTTGCCCATCCGGGTCGCCATGAACGCCTTCTTGTGGCTGTTGACCGCGTACTGATCCTGCGCCTCGCGGGTGATGTTGTACTGCTCGGCCAGGTTCTCGGCCGTCATGCAAATGATGAGGTTGCAGGTGGGGTCGGTGAGACCCTCCCACAGGCCATCGGTGAGTTCCGCATGGCGTAACTTAAGGCCCCAACGCGCGCCCTTGATGACGTAGGGAATCTGGCTCATGTTCTCGGTGCCGCCCACCAGGAACAGCTCGCCGTAGTCATCACGGATGGACTGG
>JAPLHB010000196.1 GCA_026389845.1 Chloroflexota bacterium | reverse complement strand
TCACCGATGAACCGCCAAGCCTATGAGACCGATCTCAGCGATATCAGCTGGGAACTCGTGGCCCCCCTCATTCCGCCGGAGAAACGCGGGGGCCGGCATCGCCGCGTCGAGATGCGCGAAGTTCTCAACGCGAGCTTCTATGTCTTGCGCAGTGGGTGTGCCTGGCGCCTGCTGCCGCATGACTTCCCGGCGTGGCAGACTGTTTATGGCTACTTCAGCCACTGGCGCACGTGTGGCCGGTGGGAGCAATTGAACACCGCCCTGCGCGAGGCCGTGCGCGAACAGGAAGACCGGGCCGCCGAGCCGACGGCGGCGATTATGGATAGCCAGTCGGTCAAAACCACCGCCATCGCCGGCGAACGTGGCTACGATGGCGCCAAGTTGGTGACCGGCCGCAAGCGGCACATTCTGGTGGATGTCATCGGCCTGCTGCTCAAAGTCGTAGTGACAGCAGCCAATGTACCGGAACGCGCGGGCGCCAAGCAGTTGCTCGCCGCCGCCTTTGCACAGGGCTTCACCGAATTGGCCCTGATCTGGGCTGACGCGGGTTATAGCGGGCAAGAGTTCGCCGCTTGGGTGCTGGAACACTACGGCTGGCTGGTGGAGATCGTCAAGCGCAGCGATACGGCGACCGGTTTTGTGGTCTTGCCCCGCCGGTGGGTGGTCGAACGCACCTTTGGCTGGTTGTCGCGGTGTCGACGCTTGAGCAAGGACTACGAAGTCCTGACCACGACCAGTGAAGCCTGGATCTACGCAGGCATGGTACAGCTCATGTTGCAGCGCCTTGCCCGTAATCCCGCCGTGTACCTGTGAAAGTGCAACAAAACTTCCGAGACACGCTGTTATAGCTGGCGCACAGCTCCAGCGTCAGCGGGCCATCCAGCACGCCGGCCCTGGCGGTGCCGATGGCGGTGGTGAGGCTGGTGTAGTCGCCGCCGGTGGGACAGATGATTTTCGTGCCGGAGATCCCGGCCGGCGCGGCGAACGCTGACCTCACCCCCGACCCCTCTCCTAGCGGAAGAGGGGAGAGGAGAGCGAGGATCACGACGAGGCTCAACACGAATGGACGAGACAGAGTGGCTTGAGACATTGGGAAGCTCCTTTGCTCACGTGCCAGGCACTTCGGAAAGTGCCTGGCACGTCACGCGGCGAATCTCTCACTTAGGGTTCGGCAAAAATAAATTTCTACGATGCTTCGGCTGGATTACCAAATCCAGCCGCTTGCTGCGCCGCGCGCCGGATTTGGCAATCCGGCGCGAGCGAAGCTATTGTTTTACAAACCCTTACGGAAACAACGCCGACTGCCCACGGTCCCCCCGCTCCACCGTCGCCTTCTTGAAAGTGGCCGCGCCCATGGAAAGGTCGGGGTAGTCGGGCCGCTCGTGGCCGGCCAGCAGACCGGCAATCGTGAGGATCTGGATCTTCGGGAAATTGCCGCGGTGCGGCGAGGCGTAGAACCCTGCGCTGGCAGCTTCGGCGATCATCGGCTGGGTGGGTGGGGTCAAGGTGACGAAAAGGCCCAGGCTGGCCCCTTCCCGCTCGACGCTGTTTTTCAGATCGGCGATCATGGCGCGGCCCACGTGCTCGCCGCCCTTCACTGAGACGATGATCTTCTTGCCCGCGCTTTTCAGATCGTCCTGGAAGTAGATCAGCCCGTCAATGCCGGTATCGGCGCCCTTCTTTTTGCCGCCGAAGGGTTGGGCGTTGACCAGGCTGCACGCCCACCACTGGAATTCGTATTTGTTGCGCGCAGCCAGATCGGCCGCGCCCGCCAAGTCCACGGGCGCGCCGTGCGTCTCGAAGGTGATGCCGGGGAACGCGTCGCGCAGCCGCTTTTCGATCAGCGAGATCGCCAGATGGGTGATGTCAATGCCGATCCACGCCCGGCCGAGCTTTTGCGCCGCGTGGACGGCCGTGCCGCAGCCGCAGAACGGATCGAGCACCACGTCGCCGGGGTTGCTGCTGGCCTGGAGGATGCGCTCCAGGAGCGCCAGCGGTTTTTGGGTGGGGTAGCCGAGACGCTCGGCAGCCTGGGAGTTGATGGGGGAGATGTCTGTCCAGACGTTATCCATGATTCGGCCTGGCATCTCGTTCAGATACCGCTTCAGTCGAGGCCGTTTATCCTTTGAGTCGGGATACCAGATGCGACCCTCTGAGTCCAGCTTTTGCATCGTCTCTTTGGCGTAACGCCAGCCATTGGGCGGCGACGCGTGGCCCTTCCATTCGTACATCATATTGGGCCGCGGGTTCGGGCTGGTCATATTGTCCAGCGTGTACAATCCTCGCCCATCATCGTCATTGTAGCGGTACTTGCTATCGAGTAGCCTGGATCGTGGCCCGCATGTTGCGGATTCCAGGCGAAGGAAGTCGATTTGGTGACAAACAGGATCGTGTCGCTCACGGGCGACCAGCGTTTGGCGTCGCTGTGGGTGGTCGTCCGCTTCCAGATGATCTCATTCCGAAAATTCTCCGGCCCGAACACCGTGTCGAGGATGATCTTGAGGTAATGGCTGGCGGTCGGGTCGCAATGCAGATAGAGGCTGCCGGTTGGCTTGAGCACGCGATGCAGCTCCACCAGCCGGTTCGCCATCATCGCCAGGTAGGCCATCATGTCGCTGGTCTTCAGGAAGCGGCGCAACGCCTGGAGCAGCTCGGCCACGTCGGGGTTGGGGCAGGCCAGCAGCTCGGTGTACTCGCGTTCGGCCTGCTCGCCCCAGCGCCACGAGTCCTCGAACGCTGTTACCTGCGCCTCGGACGCGTTCCCCTTCGGTGTCTTGAAGATCAGATTATAGTCGCGCTTGGAGTTGAAGGGCGGGTCGAGATAGATCAGGTCAACGCTGGCGTCTTGCACGTGCTGACGCAGGATGTCCAGGTTGTCGCCGTAGTAGAGCAGGTTCACAGGCACGCCTCACGGGGAAAACGCAAATCGGCAACTCGCAAATCACGCGCGGATCACCGTCACCGTCCGGCCAGCGGGAGAGACGGCGGTTGTGCTGCCGGTGCGCTGGCTGATGGGCGGCTGGCCGCTGCGCCGGTCGAAGAGCACCAGCCAGCCGGTCTCCAGCCCCAGGCCCGCCAGGTAGCCGTCCAACTGTGCCAGCCCCTCGGCCAGCGGATCGCTCTCGCCGTCGCGCCACACCTTCAGATCGATGCCTAGCGTCACATCGCGATACCACAAGCATAGATCCATCCGGCCGCTGCCGATGGCGTATTCGCGCTCCAGCGTGCCGCCGCCATTGACCACACGATGCAAGAAGGCCATGAGCACCAGGTGCGGCGCGATCTCGTGATAGGGCGCGCTGCCCAGGAGCGGCTGGCCATGCCGGCGCCAGAAGGCCAGGAACGCCTCCAGCAGCTTGACCGGGTCCAGGCTGCCATCGGGTCGCAGCCAGGTGGGCTGGATGTGCGGCAGCGAGGCTTGCGGCGTGGTCGCCAGCACGCGCGGAATCACCTCGCGGTAGATCGGGTTGGCGATCACCAAGCCGCCGGCCGGATCCATCCGGCACAGTCCCAGGTCTTGCACGAAGCGGATGTCGTCGAACGGCACATCGGCCAGCGTCCGTCCGGCCAGCAGCGGCTCGATGACGTGGCGCACGCGCGGCTCACGCAGCCGCTCGGCCAGGCTGTCCAGGTGCGTGTCCTGGCGCTGGATCAGCAGCTCCTTGGCCTGTTCGAGCGCGGCCACGTCCACCGGCTGTGTCACATCTGGCACCACCACGCGCACCGCCTGACGCGCCAGCGCGTTCACCAGCCACGGCTGGCCCTGCGTCAACTCGAAGGCCCGCGCGAGCGCCGCCGGCGTGAAGACCTGCCCCGTCTCCGCTGTGTGCTGCCCGTACAACTCCGCCACCTCGTCCGCCGTGAACGCCCGCAGCGTCAGCGACTCGGTCTTGATGTTGAATGGACTGGCCGTGTTCAGCCGTTCGCTGCCGCCGGACGCCACCTTATAGTCCCGCACGTCGCGCAGGCCGATCAGCGCCAGTGACCAGGGAAAGGTCGCCGGCCGTTCAGGATACCCGTCGCGCAACTGGCGCAACACCGAGATCAGCGCCGCGTCTTGGAGCGCATCAATCTCGTCCAGAAACAGCACCAGCGGCCGCGGAATCGCCCGACACCAGGCCGCCAGGGCCGCGGCCATGCGTTTGCCCGGCGCGGCTTCGGGCCACGGGGGCGGCTGCAATTCGGGGGGCAATCGCCGCTCGACCCGGAAACGCCAGGAGTCCAGAATCGCCAACTCGGCCGCGCCGGGGTCGTCATTGAAAGCCGCGCCCACCTCCATCGAGACCAACGCGGCCGCATAGCGGCCGGCTGCGGTCAACTGCCGCGCCAACTCGATCATCGCAGTCGTCTTCCCGCTCTGCCGCGGGCCGTGGACGACGAAATACGCCTTCTCATCAATCAACGACTGTACGTCCGGCAACCGCTCCGTCGCCGGCAGCATGTAGTGATCGGCCGGATTGCACGGCCCGGCTACGTTGAAGAACCGCATGGCACACCTCCCCGACGAATCAGCGAATCAGCGAATCGGCAAGACTCTATTGGCGCATGGCCATCGCGCCTACCAGCACTGGGGGCAGTATAGCGCAGACAGGGCCGGAAAGCAAGGGCTTCCATGGTGTGCGAGGGTACACCGTTAGTGGGGTCAGACTTCGGAAGTCTTTCATCGTTCATCGTAACGGCACGTGATATTTGGCGACGATCGTCTGCCCGGCTGGACTCAAGACGAAATCCACGAATGCTTGCGTGGCCGATGGCGCGGGGTCGGGCGCGTACAGGTAGAGCGCACGGCTCAGGTGATACGCGCCGCTGCGCAGGTTGGCTGGCGACGGAAGCAGCTCTTCCATGGGGACGGCGCGCACGGTGTCGGTCAGCGCGGCGATGGTCACGTAACCGATCGCGGCCCGGTGGTGCGCCACGTAGTCCACCACCGCGGCGCTCGTCGGCATCACCAGCGCGTTGAGCGTCACCCGGTCGCCGCCCATGACCAGCGCCTCGAACGCCGCGCGCGTGCCCGACCCATCCTCGCGGCTGACGATCATCGGTTCCTCGGCCGGACCGCCGAGCGCGGCCCAGTCCAGCACTTCGCCGCGATAGATGGCGCGCACCTGGAGCAACGTGAGCTTTTTGACGTTGTTTTTCGGATGCACCACGACGGCCACGGCATCCCGAGCGATCGGGATGGCTGTCACACCTTCGGGCTGGTGTTGCGCATCCTCCTGCCACGAGACCGCCGCCAGGTCGGCCGCACCGATTTTCAGCAGGCTCTCCCCGCTGGCCGATCCGCCGCCCTGTACGTCCACCAGCACGTGTGGGTGACGCGCCTGGTACGCGGCGGCCAGTTCGCGCAACACCGGCATCATGCTGGTGGAACCGGCGATGCGCAGCGTGGCCGGCGGGGGGGTGGGCGCGAGCGGGTTGACGCAGGCAGCGAGGAAGAGTAGAAAAGCGAAAAACGAAAAACGAAAAACGTGATGCGTGAAACGTGATGCGTGATGCGTGAAACGTGATGCGTGAAACGTGATGCGTGAAACGTGATGCGTGGTGCGTAATTGACGGTACACCTGAGAGCCTTCTTTCGTTTTTCGTCTCACGTTTCACGATCCACTCAGCCGCGTGTCAGCGCCACGACGATCACCAACACGGCCAGCGCCCACCGGTAGTACACGAAGACGTTGGTGGAATTGCGCTGCAAGAAACGCAGCAGGAGCTTGATGCACAGGTAGCCGCTGATGGACGCCGCAATGAAACCGATGGGGAACAGCAGCAGCTCGGTTTGGGTGATGGCGCCCGCTTTGACCCCCTGGTAGACATCCAGCAGGCTTTTGGCTCCTGCGCCCGCGATGATCGGCGCGGAGAGGAGGAACGAGAAACGCGCCGCCGCCGGGCGCTCCAGCCCCACGGCCAAACCGGCCGTGATGGTGCTGCCGGAGCGCGACACGCCGGGGAAGATCGCCGCGGCCTGCGCCAGGCCGATCACCACGGCGTCGCGCAAGGTCAGTTGCTTCAAGTCGCGCTGGTGTTGCGCCAGGCGTTCGGCCAGGAACAGCGCCGCGCCGAGTAGGGCGATCAAGACCGCCATCACGATCATCGCGGACGGCTGGATGGGGGTATTGGGCTGGTGGAACAACTTCTCGATCTCGCTCTCTCCCAGCACGCCGGCAATGGCGCCAGGAATACACCCGATCACCAGGAACCAGGCCATGCGCCGATCGGGGTCCGCGCCGATCTTGCGCTCGGCGATGCTGGCGACGCCGGCCCGGATCAGTCGCACCCAGTCGGCGGCGAAGAACCAGATGACAGCCAGCAGCGTGCCCAGGTGCAACGCCACGTCGAACGTCAAGCTGGTCAGCGCGGGATCGGTCCACCGGAACAGCCAGGGAACGATGACCAGGTGCGCCGAACTGGAGACGGGAATGTACTCGGTCAGGCCCTGGATTAGGCCCAAGATGATGGCGCGTAAGATGGTAAGCAAAGTTTTGTCCTTTCAGCCACGAATTACCCGAAGTTTATTTGTCATTTTGTCACCCTGTCATCGCTTCTCGTCGCCGCGCCACATAGGCCGCGCGCTGGGCGTGGCGCACCTCCTGATTCGGGAGCTTGTACTCGACCAGGAATTGTTCACGGAACGCGGCGAAAGTCCCCGCGGCGATGTGGCCGCGGATGTCGGCCATCAGCCGGAGCATGAAACGGACATTGTGGACGGTCGCCAGGTGCAGCGCCAGCGTTTCTTCGGCTTTGAAAAGATGCCGCAGGTAGGCGCGCGGGAAGTGCTGGCAGGTGTAGCAATCGCACCCCGGCTCGACGGGGAGCGGATCGGCGGCGTATTGGGCGTTGCGCAAATTCATGCGCCCCTGCCGTGTGAACAGGCCGCCGTTACGGGCGACGCGGGTCGGCAGGACGCAGTCGAAGATGTCTATGCCGCGCGCGACCCCCTCCACGATGTCCTCCGGCGCGCCCACGCCCATCAGATAGCGCGGCTTGCCGGCCGGCAACTCCGGCACGGTCACATCCAGCGTGGCGTACATCTGCGGCTTGGTCTCGCCCACGCTCAGCCCGCCGATCGCGTAGCCGGGAAAGTCCAATGCGGCTAACGTGCGGGCGCTTGCCACGCGCAGATCGTCGAAGATGCCGCCCTGGACGATGCCGAAGAGTGCCTGATCGGCCCGGCGCTGGGCGGCGCGGCAGCGTTCGGCCCAGGCGTGCGTGCGGCGGAGGGCCTCTTCGTTGTAGCCGTGGTCGAGTGGGTCCGGGCACTCGTCCAGGCACATGATGATGTCCGCGCCGAGCGCCTCCTGGGCCGCGACCGCGTTCTCCGGCGTGAACCGGTGCAGGCTGCCGTCAATGTGCGAGCGAAAGGTCACGCCGTCGGCGTCCAGCTTGCGCCACTGGGCCAGGCTGAACACCTGGAACCCGCCCGAATCGGTCAACAGCGGCCCGGGCCAGCCCATGAAGTTGTGCAGCCCGCCGAAATCGGCCACCAGGGCCGTGCCGGGGCGCAGATAGAGGTGATAGGTGTTCGCCAGCACCAGCGTCGCGCCCACCTCGGCCAGATCGCGCGGGGTCAGCGTCTTCACCGTCGCCTGCGTACCCACCGGCGCGAAAACAGGGGTGATCAAAGAGCCGTGTGGCGTCGCAAAGACGCCTGTGCGGGCGGCGGTGCTGGCGCCAGTGGCGGTGATGGTGAAATGGAACATAGCTCGGCAAGGTTAGCACGATGGAGACGGAATGTCAAAAGCGCCCTGATACCGCTTCGCTGGTGCACCGGAAGCAGCCGTCGAAGCGCCGGTCTCGTCCGAGCCTGCGCCCGTCTTGGGGCCACTCGTGCCCGAGGAACCGCCCGCGCTGGCAGACGAGTCGCGACCGGCGATCTAACCGCACGCGACGCGTGCCAGCCCCCTTTCCTGAGACAAAATAAAAGCGCAAAACGCAAGGAACACCTGCGTTTTGCGCTTTTATTTTTTCCCGAAGCGAATCCCGCTAACTATCCTTGCTCTCTTTGTTGCTGCCGGTGGCAGGCGCGGGCGTAGGCGTGGTGCTTGTCTCGCTGCTGGTGCTCGCCGGCTTCGCGGGCGTTTCATCTTCCTTCTTCTTTGTCGGGATCCCCGTGGATGACCGTCCCTTGTTGTCGGTCACGTAGAACCCGGACCCTTTGAAGATGATCCCCACCGGCTGCATGATGCGATGAACGTGCCCATTGCACTCCGGACAGTCGGACAACGACGCATCGGCCATGCGCTGTAATCGTTCAAACCGCACACCGCACTGTTCGCACTCGTATTCGTAGATCGGCATTGTGACTTCCTTACCCAGATCAGGCAGCAACCTTCATCGACAGCGCAGTGTCTTTGTGCGCCTCAGCGTAGATCCGCAGCGCGGCGACCATACGCCGTTCGTACTGGCTGCCCTGTGCCTTGAACCAAGCCAGCAGATCCGGCTCTAGATGCACTGTAACTGTCACCTGCTTCTCTGGTATCCGCCAGATGGCGCGTGCAAAGAACGACTCGTCCAAGGGCGGAAGCTCTGCTCTATCAATCGTCGCGTCTGTCAGCGCGTCAACCATGGCCCAATTGGTCTCTGAGGAGTTGTTCATATCAGGCATCACGAAAGTCAAGGCCGTGCTTACGGAGATTCGCCTGGCGTTTGTCTTCGTCCCACTCAAAACGCATAGGTGACTCCCATGCGGGGATGACCGCTCGACTTGTTGATATTATAGTCCTGAGTCGGTGGCTTGACAAATCAGGGGTCAGGAGTCAGGAGACAGCCTCTACCCACAACTGCTTTCTGACCTCTGATTCCTGACCCCTGCCTCCTGATTCCTGGTTAGAACAGCCCCACCACGCGCCCCGTCTCCAGATCCAGGTCTACGTCGTAGAACACCGGCCTGGACGGCAGCCCCGGCATGGTGCGCATCTCACCGCAGAGCGGGTAGAGGAAGCCGGCGCCCACGCTGGCGCGGATGTCGCGCACCGGGAGGACGTAGCCCTGCGGCCGGCCTTTCAACGTGGGATCGTGGCTCAGACTCAGGTGCGTCTTCGCCATGCACAACGGCAGCTTGTCAAAGCCCAGGCGAGTGTATAGCTCGATCTTCGCCTCGGCTTCGGGTGTGTAGCTCACGCTGCCCGCGCCGTAGATGTCCTTCGCGATCTTCGCGATCTTCTCTTTGATGCTCCATTCCAACGGGTAGAGGAACCGGAAGTCGCCCGGCTGCTCGCACGCCGCGATCACCGCCTCGGCCAGCCTGACCGCGCCGTCGCCGCCGTGGGCCCAATGGCTGGAGAGGACGGCGTCTTCGGCGCCGGCTGCCACCGCCTTCTGGCGGATCAGTTCGATCTCGGCCGGCGTGTCGTCCTTGAACTGGTTGACCGCCACCACCACCGGCACGCCGTGACGCTTGATGTTTTCGATGTGCGCCACCAGATTGACGATGCCCTTTTCCAACAGCGGCAGGTTTTCGGTGGTGTAGGCGAAGTCGAGCGGCTTGCCCGCAACGACCTTCGGCCCACCGCCGTGCATCTTCAGCGCGCGCACCGTCGCCACCAGCACCACGCAATTGGGGATCAGGCCCGAGTAGCGGCACTTGATGTCCATGAACTTCTCCATCCCCATGTCCGCGCCGAAGCCCGACTCGGTGATGACGTAGTCGGCCAACTTGAGCGCGATTTGGTCGGCTAGGATCGAGCTGTTGCCGTGCGCGATGTTGGCGAATGGCCCCGCGTGGACGAACGCCGGCTGCCCTTCCACCGTCTGCATCAGGTTGGGCATGATGGCGTCCTTCATCAGCACGGTCGCCGCGCCGGCCACGCCCAGGTCTTCTACGGTCACGGCGGCGCCGGCCTTGCTGGTGCCGATCACGATGCGGCCGATGCGCTCGCGCAGGTCTGCGAGGCCGGTGGTCAGAGCCAGGATCGCCATGATCTCCGATGCGACGGTGATGTCGTAGCCGGTGATGCGGGTTTGGCCTTTCTCATCCGGCCCCATACCCACTTGAATGCGGCGGAGGAAGCGGTCGCTGATGTCAATGACGCGGTTCCAGGTGATGCCGTCGGGGTCAATGTCCAGCATGGCGAAGCGGGCGCGCTCCGCCGGGGTCAGCTAGCTGGGGTCGCTCTTGGCGATGCCGAGCTTCTTCACGCGGCGCAGCATGGCCGGGGAGAAGGTGCGCTTGCCGGTCTTGTCGGGCGGGCAGAGGCGGTCGAACATGACCTG
>JAPLHB010000029.1 GCA_026389845.1 Chloroflexota bacterium | reverse complement strand
GATGGCAAAACGGGCGCGCTCCTCCGGGGTCAGCTCGCTGGGGTCGGTTTTGGCGATGCCCAGCTTCTTTACGCGGCGCAGCATAGTTGGGGAGAAGCTGCGTTTGCCGGTCTTGTCGGGCGGGCACAGGCGGTCGAACATGACCTGGGGATCGCCTGCCTCAGCCTCGTGCAACATGCGCGCGTCAATCGCGGCCGCGATCAGATCGTGTGCCGCGGTGATGGCATGGATGTCGCCGGTCAGATGCAGGTTGAAGTCCTCCATCGGCACGATTTGGCTGTAGCCGCCGCCGGCTGCGCCGCCCTTGATGCCGAAGGTTGGCCCCTGGCTCGGTTGGCGGATGGCAGCCACCACGCTCTTGCCGAGCACGCCCAGGCCTTGCGTGAGGCCGACGGTCGTGGTCGTCTTGCCTTCGCCGAGCGGCGTCGGCGTGATCGCGGTGACGTCAACATATTTGCCCTGGGGCCGATCCTTGAACTTATCGAGGACATCGAGATGCACCTTGGCCTTGTACTTGCCGTACAGGTCGAGGTCGTCGGGGCCAAGTCCGAGCGACGCAGCGATCTCCAGGATCGGCTTCATCTCGACGGCCTGGGCGATTTCTAGATCACTGGGGACAGGGGTCAGACGCTTCATGGTGATCCTCCTCAAGTCATAGACATCTTCGGATCGCGTCTCCGAAGTGTGAGATGTGTCTGATGACCGCCTGTTCAGCCCGTGCGACATCCCGAGCCTCCAACGCGCTCACGATCTCATCCAATGCGTCGAACGCGAGATCGTCTGGGTTGAGTCGATCGAGATAGAAATACCAAATCCGCCTGGAAAGATTGTAGAGCATCTCGTGTTCGGCCATCAGTAAGTCGTTACGGGTCCCTTTGGCAATGAGGCAGTGGAAACGGTGATCGAGCGCCATCAGAGATTTCAGATCGTCGTTGTTAGAGGCCGCCTGGGCCTGATTTACCAGGTCGCGTAACTCCGCCAGATCGGCTGGGGTCGCGCGCTGGATCATCAGGCGCACGCAAAGCGGGTCAAGGACGATGCGTATCTCCTGAACCTGGCTCAGATCGGAGATGCCGATGGTGGTGACGAACATGCCGCGGCGGGGCGAGACTGTAACCAGCCGTGCGGCCTCCAGCAATTTGAGCGCTTCGCGGATCGGCGTCCGGCCAAGTCCCGTTTCAGTCATCAGGGCCGCTTCCTGGATGACCGCTCCGGGGAGCATCTCGGTCGTAATGATCTTTTCTTGGATCAGCTCGTAAGCGCGTTGGGTATCAGTAAGTGACATTCTGGGACCTCTCGGCGTGTACTACGTAGCACCGCTCATCGTGAACCCGCTCAGGGCGACAGTTTTTCGATAGTTTCGCGTTACAGCGTTACACTTGTTGCCTGACGTTTCACGAAAATTGATATATTGTGAGTATATCTAATTTCTGAGTATCTGTCAAGTCGTGTCAGGAAGAACAAGCCACGCACGAAGGGATCAGGGGACACGACCGCGCTGGCCGCGCTGAGGTGAGGGTGTCAACCCGCAACGTGGAAGGGCCGACGTATCTGCTGTCACAGGGCAAAGTCTAGCCATCTTCGGTCGTGAACAGCTTCTGGCGGAGATAGAGCATGTGTTTGCGCGCCGCCTCGCGTGCGGCGTCCGGATCGTGCTGGGCGATGGCGAGGGCCTCCTCGCGGTGCATAGCCGACGCTTCTTGTTTGACCAGGGGGCGTTTGATGACGTCTGTGATGAACTCGAGCAACAGCTCGCGCGAGAGATTGTAGAACGCTTGCAGAAGAACGTTGTGCGTGGCCTGCGCGACGGTCATGTGAAAGTCCCAGTCCACGCGCACGAACTCGGCATCGTCATCAATGACCTCCTGCGCCGCATCCAGATAGGCCATCATCTGCGCGACCTCCGCGGGCGTTGCCTTTTCCGCGGCAAGCTCGGCCAGCGAAACCTCGAGCGCCAGCCGGGCTTCGTAAATCGTCTGCACGTCAATTGGCCCGAACCGGTTGGTGATCATCGAGGGATGGATGATGCTTTGGGTCGCGTTGAGACTGACCCACGTCCCACGCCCGGGTCGCGACTCCACCAGGCCGACGGCGTTTAACGACTTAATGGCCTCATGAATGGTGGCGATGCCGACGCCGAACTGGCTCGCCAACTCCTTGCGTGACGGCAGCATCTCAGCGGGCTTGAGCTGGCCCGAAAAGATCATCTGGCGGATGCGATCGGCGGTACGGTCAACCAGGGTGCTGCGATCGGCGGCTTCGATCATGGTACTCCATCTCCCTGAAATAGTCGTAATTTCCGTAATTATATACCAACTCTCCCTGGTGCGCAAGGGGCGTTCCCCCCAAAAATCGGGCGCAATTGTCCTAAACTCACACTTGACTTTTTTCTGGAATCACAGTATGATTTCACCACCATCGAAATATCCGTATATTACGGTAGTTTTCTCCTAGCTAACAAAGAGGTTACAGGCATGTTCAGCCCCGATCTTACTTTTCGACCGCGAATGTCCGTCCTCAGCCCCGCGCAGATCGAGCAGATTCACCAGGCGACGCTGGAATTGCTGGAACGGACCGGCGTACAGGTGACACACGGCCGCGCCAGGGAACTATTGCAGGGCGCGGGCGCACACGTGGATGGGAATCGGGTCCGCATCCCCGCCTGGATGGTTGAGGACGCGATCCGCACAGCCCCCTCACGGGTCGTGCTCGGCAACCGCAGCGGCGAACGCCGGGTATTCCTGGAGGGCGACAAATCCTGGTTCGGCCCCAGCGTGGATTGCATAGACTACCTGGACCCAGCAACCGACCAGCGCCGGCGGTTCACCAGCGATGATTGCCGCGTGACGGCGACCGTTGCCGACGCGCTGCCCAACTTCACCTGGGTGATGACCATCGGCATGGCCGATGACGTGCCGCCCAATATCGCCGATCGGGTGGTAGCCAGACAGGTCTTTACCTACACCGAAAAGCCGCTGGTCTTCTGTTGCAAAGATGTCAACAGCATTCACGACATCTACGAGATGGCGCTCCTGATCGCCGGAGGGGAGGCGCGTTTCCGGCAGGCTCCGACGATCGTCCACTATTCGGAGCCGATTTCACCCCTGGTGTACTACGATCCGGCGGTGGACAAGATCCTTTACTGCGCGGAGATGGGGATTCCGTTGATCAATTTTCCCGCGCCCCAGGGCGGCAGCACCGCCCCGGCCACCTTTGCCGGCGAGGTGGTGCAGGCCAGCGCCGAGTCGCTCAGCGGCCTGGTGATGGCGCAGTTGATGCGGCCGGGCGCCCCGTTCATCTACGGCGCGTTCACCACGATCATGGATATGCGCACGACGATCTTCTCCTATGGCGCGCCGGAGATGAGCCTGATGACCGCTGCGCTGGCCCAGATGGCGCAGCACTACCGGCTGCCCTTCTTCGGCACGGCGGGCTGCTCCGACGCCAAATTCCCCGATCCGCAGGCGGCGGCCGAGGTGGCCTTCTCGTGTCTCTCTTCGGCCCTGGCCGGCGCGAACTTGATCCATGACGCCGGAAGCTGGCTCGATCACGGCTCGCTGGCATCGCCGGGCTTCATGGTGCTGGTCAACGAAATCCTCTACATGGTCAACCAATTCATGGGCGGCTTACCCGTGAACGATGAAACCCTGGCCCTCGACGTGATGGATCGCGTGGGGCCGGGTGGGCACTATCTCGCCGATGACCACACGGTCAAGCATTTCAAAGATGTGTGGTATTCCAAGGGCCTCTTCGACCGGACGATCTACCAGTTGTGGCAGGCCCAAGGCAGCAAGCGTTTTGAGGAACGCCTGGCCGCCAAGACGGCTAAGATAATGCAACATCAGCCGACGCCGTTGCCGGATGAGATCCTCAAGGAACTCGCGGCAATGGCGCAGCACTGGAATTAAGGAGGAAGATCCATGTCGGAAATGTACGGTCAATTGTCGGTCGCTGTGCTCGGCGGGAGTCTGAAGGAGATCAAAAAGCTGACACAGATGGCGCTCGATGGCGGCGCTTCCGCGCAACAGGTGCTCGATCTAGGGCTGCTGCCGGGGATGGACGAGGTCGGCAAGCGTTTCAAGGTGGGCGCGATGTTCATCCCAGAGGTGCTGCTTTCGGCCAAAACCATGACGGCGGCCATGGAGCTGCTCAAGCCGTTGCTGGCCCAAACCGAGGGCGGCGGCCGCGGCACGGTGGTCATCGGCACCGTGCAGGGCGATCTGCACAACATCGGCAAGAACCTGGTCGCGATGATGTTGGAGGGCGCGGGGTTCACCGTGGTTGACCTGGGGATTGACGTGAAACCGCAGGCATTCCTCGATGCGGTCAAGCAGCACAAGCCGAAGCTGTTGGGCATGTCGGCCCTGCTGACCACGACGATGCCGCGCATGGGCGAAACGATCCACGCGCTCGAAGAGGCGGGGGTCCGCGGCCAGGTGAAGGTGATGGTCGGCGGAGCGCCGGTGACGCAGGAGTTCGTGACCAAGATTCGGGCCGATGCCTATGCCGCGAACGCGGGCACCGCCGTCGAGGTCGCCAAAGCCCTGGTGGGCGGCTGATATCGGAGGGGAGGAGAGCACATGAATAGCGGGTTCAAGTCACAAGTGGTCCCGAGCTATCGTCTGCTGACCGATGAGCAGATCAAGGAAATTCATCTGGCAAGCCTGGACATCCTCGAAACGGTCGGCGTGCGCGTCAATCACGATGAAGCCGTCGAGATGCTGCGCGCCGCCGGCTGCCGGATCAAGCCGGGCAACATCGTGCAGATACCGGGCTGGCTGGTGGATCAGTGCATCCGCAGCGCGCCCTCGCGCATCACGATCTATAACCGCCGCGGCGAAGAGGCCATGCGGCTGGAAGGCCGCAAGATCCATTACGGCCTGGGCACGGATCTGATCAAGACTGTGGACGTGCGCACGGGCGAATTGCGGCCCTCCACGCTCGATGACGTCAAGAACGCCGCCCGCGTGGTGGATTACTGCTCCGACATTGATTTTGTGGCCTCCTATGCCCTGCCCATGGAAGCACAAACCAACATGATGTATATTGAATGCTTCCGGGCCGAGCTGGAAAACACCGTCAAACCGATCTTCTTCACCGCAGCCGGCCGCGAGGACCTGGCGGCGATGATCGAAATCGCGGCGGCCGTGACCGGCGGCGAGGCCGCGCTGCGCGAGAAGCCGTTCCTGATCAACTACTCCGAGCCGACCCCACCCCTAGTGCATTCCTATGGCGCGGTCAGCAAGCTATTGCTCTGCGCCGACAAGGGCATCCCGATCTGCTACACCCCGGCCGACGTGATGGGGGCCAGCGCGCCGGTCTCCGTCGCGGGCGCCATCGTGCAGGCTAACGCCGAGGCGCTCAGCGGGATCGTGATCCATCAAGTGCGCGGCAAAGGCTCGCCGATTATTTCGGGCTTCTTCGCCACCCCCATGGATATGCTCTCCTCGGTCTTTGTCTACGGCGGCCCCGAGTTCCGGCTGACCCATTCGGCCTACGCGGACATCTACCACTACTACGGCATCCCGTGTTGGGGCACCGCCGGCATCAGCGATGCGCATGGCGTGGATCAGCAAACAGCCTTCGAGTCCGCGCTGACGATCCTGATGGCCGCGCTCGACGGCGCCAACTTGATCCATGATGTCGGCTACATGGGCGCCGGCCTGATCGGCAGCCCCGCGTCCATCGTCATGTCGAACGAGATCATCGGCTGGGTGAAACGCATGATGCGCGGTTTCGAGATCACGCCCGATCTGATGGGGTTGGATGTGATCCGGTCGGTGGGACCGGGCGGCGACTATCTGGCCGAGGAGCACACGCTCAAGTATTACCGGAGTGAGGCGTGGCGGCCGCGGCTTTCCAACCGCGATGACCCCGATACCTGGCTGATGAAGGGCGGCAAGACCTTCGGGCAGAACCTCTTTGATGAAACGGTCAATATCCTCGACACGCATGCGCCCGAACCTTTGCCGACCGATGTGCAGATGAAGATCGAGGCGATCATGCGGAAGACCGAGGAAGCCTTGAAGGAGATGTACTTCATCGCCTAGCAGCGGTAGTGTTTTCTCAATAGTCTGGGGTGAACGTGTCTGGCACTTTCGGAAGTGCCAGGCACGTGATCACTGCTCTTATCTTTGCCCAGGGAGAATCGCTGATGACCCAACAGATCGCATGTCCCACCCTCCGGCCTACTCTGCGCATGCTCTCAGACGAGCAGATTCGCGCGATCCACAACGCCAGCCTCGATATTTTGTCGGGAACCGGCATCGAAATGCGACACGAGGGCACCCGCAAGCTGCTGCTCGATGCCGGCGCCTGGCAGTCGGGCGACCGCATCAAGATCCCCGAACACCTGATCATGCAGGCGCTGCGCACTGCGCCGTCCCGCATCCCCATGCACAACCGGTTGGGCCAACTGACCATGCCGCTGGAGGAAGGCAAGGTCTACTTTGGCACCGGCTCGGATTGCATGTTTACGCTCGATCTGGAGACCCGCCAGCGGCGCGCCTCGGTGGCCGAGGATGTCTGGCGCTTCGCCCAGTTGAGTGACGGGCTGGACCAGATAGACTTCGTCATGTCCATGGGTACGCCGAGCGACGTGCCGGCGATGGATCACTACGTCCACAGCTTCATCCAGATGATCCGCGGCTCGGTCAAGCCGAACGTCTACACCGCGCAGAACCGGCAGGACATGGAAGACATCTACACCATCGCCTGTGCGGTGGCCGGCGGTGAGGCGGAGTTGCGCGCCAAACCCTTCATGCTGCTCTACGCCGAGCCGATCTCGCCGCTGCTCTTCAACCAGGAGTCGGTCGGTAACCTGATGTTCTGCGCCGAGAAGGGGATCCCAGGCGCGTATCTGCCCTCGCCCAACACGGGCGGCGGCGGGCCGATCACGATGGCCGGCGCGCTGGCGCTGGGCAACGCCGAATGCCTGGCCGGCCTGCTGCTCACGCAGTTGGTGCGGCCGGGGACGCCGTTCCTGTACGGGATGAATATCGCGGCGCTCGACATGCAATCCACCATCGTCGCCTATGGCGCGCCCGATTGGGCACAGGCGATGGCCGCGTTCAGCGACATCGCCCGCTTCTATCACCTGCCGGTGTGGGGCGGCGCGGGGGCCACCGACAGCAAGGTCGTGGATGCGCAGGCCGGCTTCGAGGCGACGACCACGATCATGACCGCGTTTATGACCCGCTGCAACGTAGTACACGATGTGGGCTACATCGAATTCGGCAGCACTTCGTCCATGGAGCAATTGGTCATTTGCGATGAGATCATCCGCCACACGCGCTTCATCGTGGATGGCGTCGAGGTCAGCGAGCGCACCCTGGCCCGCGAGGCGATCCACCGGGCGCGGCCGGGCGGCGGCTTCTTTGCGGACGACCACACCCTGGAGAATTGGAAGGCGGCCCAGTGGCGGCCACGCGTCATTGATCGGATGCGCTACGACAACTGGACAAAGCGGGGCAGCAAGGACATGGCGACGCGCGCCAACGACTGGGCCAAGCGCATCCTGGACGAGCACAAGGTTCTTGCGCTGCCAGCGGCTGCCGAGGCCGCCATCGCCGAGGTGCTGCGCAGACGCGCCGAAAAGGCATAGGTCATACTGCCTACGGGCATAAACTGCGTTTTTCGAGTACTGCAAAAGCTTCTGTGTCACCCTGAGCGGGTGGGGCCCGTGAAGTGCGTCGCGGCGAGAATCCAGCGAAGGGTCTCGTTGTGAAAACGGATTCTTCGCTGGATGCTCGCCGTCGCGAGAAGTTAGGAGCAGACCCGCTCAGAATGACAAACGCCTAAAAGCGTACTTTGCGACCGTGTCGAGTATATGTCATCTGGAGGCGCCCATGGGTAAGATTTTCACGCCAACGGCGGAGAACTGGCCGGCCACCGCGGATGCCGTGGTGATCGGCGGCGGCATCGTCGGCGTTGCGACGGCTTTCTGGCTCTCCCGCGCAGGACTGGATACCGTGCTGCTGGAAATGCGGAGCGATTTAAGCAGCCTGACGTCCGCCCAGTCCATCGAGTCTTTCCGCGCGCAGTTCACCGAGCCAGCGATGTCCGAGCTGGCCCAGGAAAGCATCCGCATCCACGAGAATTTTGCTGAGATCATCGGCATCCCCGACTACGATATTGCGCTGCGCCACACGGGCTATCTTTTCGTCACGGATGATCCGGGCAAGGTGGACAGCTTGAAGGCGGCGGTCGCCAAGCACCATACGCTGGGCGTGACCGATTCGGAGTTTCTGAACGCGGCCGAGATTCACGCGCGCTTTCCCTACATCTCAGAACGGGCCGTGGCCGCTACGTTCCGCCAGCGCGACGGCCAGTTCTCCAGCCATGCCGTGACGCAGGGCTTTGCCAAGGGCAGCACGGCGCGCTTCCTGCTGAACACCCGTGTCACCGGCATCCGCCAGGATGCGCAGGGCGTGGCCGCGGTCGAGACGCCGCACGGCGCCATCGCCACGCGCCTGGTCGTCAACGCGGCCGGCCCCTTCGCCGGCGTCGTGGGGCGCATGGTCGGCCTTGATCTGCCCCTGCAGCCCATGCGCCGGCAGAAGGTCTACATTGCGCCCAAGCCACAGATCCCGCAGGATGCGCCGCTCGTCATTGACATCGGCAGCGACGCCTACTGGCGACCCGAAACCGGCGGCGCGTTCATCGCCTGGGTGGACCCGGATGACCGCGTGCGCGAACCCAGTGAGCATCTGCCGACCGATTGGGACTTTCCGGCTACCGTCCTCGACAAGCTGATCCCGCTGACCCCTTTCTGGGAAACGGTTTGCGACACCCTGAAGCGCAGCGACGTGATGTTGAGCGCGGGGCAGTACGTCTACACGCCCGATGATCAGCCGTTGATCGGCCCGCTGCCCGATGTGCCCGGCTTCTATCTCAACTGCGGCTACTGGGCCGGCGTGATGCTCGGCGCGGCTGCCGGCCGGCGTGTGGCTGACCTGGCCACCGGGGTGCTGGCTCCCCAACAGAATGCTCTGCGGCCGACCCGTTACGCTGAGGGGATCACGACTACCGGCGACAGCTTCTTGCGCGGCCACCACTAACGAGGCTGTACGTGAGGACTTTTCTGTAACGATAGCGGTCATCCGGTACTTGACAGGCTAATAGATCGGTGATATATTCATAGTACATCAAACGCCTGTCCATTATCTCTTACATCCTGCACCGATCCGGATTCTCTCAAGGGCGAAGACCGGTGAACGGCCCTCACGGGCAACAAACCGGCGCTGTCCCGCAACTGTGAAATGCGGCCATCCAGCCGCATTAAGCCAGACCGCCCTCGCTATCTCGCTCAAGACGATGTGCCTCCGTGGAGAGGCCTCGACGCGTTTCGCTACGTGTCGTGGCCTCTTTTGTTTTTTGTGGGTCGTACACGTCATCTCTCAGGCGACGAGTACGTCAGGGGCGGCGCCGGCTGGATCGCAAGGCATCCCTCGCCGGTCAACCTGCTCGACCTTAACGACAGATGAGAGGAGGTGGTCTCTAGCCCAACACGATGTCCTCAATGATCGCCAGAGCGCCTATCTGGCACCGTTCACACGACCGCATTTTGGTTCCCAGTGTCTTTCAAGGAGGAAGGTATGTCATCGGCAACCCGTCGTTCTCGAAGCGCAAAGCTGTTTCCCCTGCTGCTGATTTTTGTGCTGACTTTTGTGTTTGCCGGTTGTACGCAGCCGGCCGCAGCGCCTACCGCTGCACCGAAGGCTGCAGCGCCCACCGCCGCACCCCAAGCCGCAGCGCCTACTGCTGCACCGGCTGCAGCCAAGCCGGCTGCGCCGTCCAAGGCCTTCAAGCTGGGCGTAGACGGCCCCTTCAGCGGGCCTGGGGCCAAGAACGGCGAAGAATTCAAGCGCTCGTTCCAAATGGCCATGGAAGCGATCAACTACACGATCGGCGACTACAAGATCCAGCCC
Source organism: Chloroflexota bacterium (assembly GCA_026389845.1). GTDB lineage: Bacteria > Chloroflexota > Anaerolineae > CG2-30-64-16 > CG2-30-64-16 > JAPLHB01. The sequence goes on along the minus strand of JAPLHB010000029.1, from coordinate 16,278 downwards.
GTGTGGATTGACGACCAGTCTGACCCGGCCAAAGGCGCCTCGGCGTACGAGCAAGCCATTGTCCAGGACAAGATCCAGGCCGGCATCCTCAACTGGAACAGTTCGGTGGCGGTAGCTCTGATGGAACTGACCGCCAAATACAAGATCCCGCACTTCTTCGGTTTCGGCGCCACCGAGGTGGTCAACGAGACCTTCGCCTCCAATCCGACGAAATACGGCTACTGGATGCTGAAAGGGTGGCCCGCGCCCGCCAAGTTGGCCGTGGCTTACGTGGCCGCGCTGGAAGATGGGATCGCCAAGGGCACCTACAAGCCGGCAACCAAGACCGTCGCACTGGCCGGCGAGGACACCGACTGGGGACGCAGCTTCTGCAAAGCCATCAAGGGCCAGTTCGAAGCCAAGGGCTGGAAGATTGTTGCGGAGGAATACTTCCCCATTGACCAGAGTGAGTTCACGCCTCTGATGACCAAGCTGAAGGAAAGCAACCCGGCCGTGCTGGTGCTGTCCAGCGTTGTCACGCCGGTGTCGTCGGCGGCGATCAAGCAGGCCGATCAGGTAGGGCTGAAGAGCCTGATCATTGCCGATGGCCTGGGATGGGCCGGCAACTGGTACGATCTGACCGGCAAGGCCTCCAACTACGTGCTGGATCAGATTCCGCAGCTGGCTACCGAGAAGGGCAAGGCCTTCTCCAAAGCGTATGAGGCCAAGTTCGGCGATAAGCCGAGTCCGTCGGCGGCGGGGTTGGCCTACGATGGCACCAACTTCTTCATCGCGGTCGCCAACGAGGTTGTCAAAGCCAACAACGGCGAGCTGACCGGCGACGGCATCTACAAGTTCGTGAAGGAGAAGGTCTGGACCGGCCAGTGGACGTACAAAGATGGCATCGTGATGCCCGAGTACAAGTATACCGCAGACACGATTCCCGACCCCGTGGTCGGCCCTGGCGCGTACATGTTCCCGGTGCTGCAGTACTTCGATGGGCAGAGCATAATCGTTTACCCCAACGATATCGCTGCTCAGCCCCTCAAGGCCAAGCCGTAGAGTCACGGGGCCTGGACTCTGCCGATATACTCGGCACAGTAGCAAATTGCGCTTTTCGGCGTCTGTCATTCTGAGCGGGTTTGCCCCTTAACTCTCGCGACGGCGAGTATCCAGCGAAGAATCCGGCCTCGCAACGAGACCCTTCGCTGGATTTTCGCCGCCACGCACTGTACGTGACCCACCCGCTCAGGGTGACATAGCCACTGTTGTTGTACCCGAAGAAACGCACTTCGTAGCTCCATATCCGGCATGTCTCAGGTGGTGAAAGATGATACTTGAGGCCAGTAAGGTCGTGAAGAATTTCGGTGGCTTGACGGCCGTCAATCGGGTGTCGTTGCAGGTGGCCGAGGGAGAAGTCGTCGGTCTGATCGGGCCTAACGGCGCAGGCAAGACGACCTTTCTCAACTGCCTGGCCGGCACCTTCAAACCCAGCGCAGGCACGGTACACTTCCTGGGGGCGGACACGACGGGGGCCTCGGCCGATGTGATGTGCCGCCGGGGTATGTCGCGCACGTTTCAGATTCCGCTGCCGTTTCCCAAGCTGACGGTGCTGGAAAACGTCATGGTGGGTGCGCAGTTCGGCGGAGTGCAGCATCATGCAGCACCCGCCAGGGAGCGCGCCCACGAAGCATTGGACTTTGTGCAGTTTCCCCTGCCGATAGATACCCCGGCCCGCTGCTGTAACGCGGTGCAACTCAAGCGCCTCGACCTGGCCCGCGCCTGGGCCTGTGGCCCAAAGCTGCTCCTGCTCGACGAGCTGGCGTCGGGGTTGACGCCTACTGAGCTGGACGACATGATCGCACTGATCAAGCGCATCCGCGATCGCGGCGTGGCAATCATCGCCGTCGAACATATCATGCGCGTGATCATGGGCATTTGTGACCGCATCCTGGTGATTCAATACGGGACGCCCCTCGCCGAGGGCCTGCCCAATGATGTCCTGCGCGATCCCAAAGTCATTGAAGCCTATCTTGGCGACGAAAAGGTCACGATGCAGTAGGGGCAGTGGATAAGTCTCTGATTACCGCAGCACAAGGCGCATGGGGCTGTGCGCCTGGGAGGTACGCTTGCTTGAGATAAAGAACATAGATGCCAGCTATGATTTTCTCCAGGTCCTCTGGGACGTGTCCCTGTCGGTTCAGGAAGGCGAGTTCGTGGCCCTGATAGGGCCGAACGGAGCCGGCAAAACCTCGACCCTGCGCGTGACTGCCGGATTGCTGCGACCCAGCGCGGGCAAGGTCATTTTCGCTGGCAAACCGATCAGCGGTCTGCGGCCCTTCCAGATCAGCCGCATGGGGCTGGCGTACGTGTCCGAGAGCCTAAACCTGTTCACCAACATGTCGGTGCGCGAGAATCTGCTGCTGGGCGCCTACTCGATCCACGACAAAAACCAGCGCGAAGAGATGTTACAGTTCGTGTTTCAATTGTTCCCCAGGCTAGAGGAACGCGCCAGGCAGTTGGCGGGCACCATGAGCGGTGGCGAGCGCAAGATGCTCGCCATTGCGCGCGGGATTATGTCCAATCCGCGGGCCATGCTGATTGATGAGCCGTCTCTCGGCCTGGCGCCGCATCTCGTCCACGAGGTCTTTCAGGGGTTGCTGACCTTGAATAAGCGTGGGGTGACGATTCTGCTGGTCGAGCAAAACGTGCATATGACACTGGAGATCACCAGCCGGGCCTACGTCCTGGAGCATGGCCGTGTGGTTATGGAAGGTCCGAGTCGGGAGCTTAAACAGAACGAGCACGTGCGCAAGGCCTATCTCGGGATTTGATGAGGAGAGCCATGAGTACCAGCACAATCCAACTGCCGCGCGTGCGGCAGATGATCAAACCGTCGTCGCGCAGGAACACGCCTGCCCTGGTGGTCGGTGTGCTGTCGGTGGTCATCGCGGTGCTGATCGGGGTCATCGGCGGGCCGGCGCAACTGGTCACAACCCTGGTGACGGGCGGCATGTGGGCACTGATGTCGGTGGGGCTGGCGCTGATCTTCGGCGTGATGAATATCCCGCATTTTGCCCACGGCGAATCCTTCATGGCCGGATCTTTCACAGCGTGGTTGGTGTTTACCCCGCTCAACCGCTACCTGGTGCAGCATCCCAACGCATTCCTGAGCGCCGTGGCGCCCTTTGCCGGCATGATCGCGGCCGTCCTCGTCGGCGCGGTGATGGGCGTGGTGATCGAGCGCGTGATCTTCGCAACCCTGCGCCATCGGACCAAGGAAGGCTGGGTCATGAACGCCTTTCTGCTGACGGTGGGGCTCTCCTACGTTCTGACCAACGGCACCACCCTGACCCTTGGCCCCGACTATCGCGGTGTGCCGCAATACTGGGATGTGCCGCCGCTGCAGTTCTTGGGCGTCCGCCTCACCGTGGACCGCCTGGTGGCTTTCACCATCGCACTGGTCGTAATCGGCGCCCTTTGGATCTTCCTGCAACGCACCAATACCGGCCGGGCGATTCGGGCCGTCTCACAAGACGAGACGGGCGCACAGATGGTGGGGATCAACCTCGATGGCATCCAGACCCTGACTTTTGCCCTCGCCACTGCGACGGCGGCGCTGGCGGGCGCCGGCCTGCTCTTTATGTACCCCGCCTACCCCCTGGTGGGCCTCAACCCGCTCTACTACTCCTGGTACGTGGTGATGCTCGTCGGGCTGGGTAATGTCCCCGGCGCGATCCTGGGCGGTTTCATCGTGGCCCTGATCCAGACGGGGACACAACAGTTTTTCGGCATCTCCTGGATCAACGTCATCCCGACAGCGATCATGGTCGTCGTGCTGCTGGTGGCGCCTTCGGGCATCTTCGGCAGTGAGGTCAAGGGCGTTCAAGAACAGTGAGGCGTGAGACCGCGATGAATAGTTTCCTCAAGCTCGAACAGCAACGTACCGCGGCCAAGGGCAGCGTGTGGCAAATTCTGGTAGCCGCGCTGGGCCGCGTGGGCATCACCCCGCTGGGGCTGGGCCTGCTGGTGATCATCGCCATCCTGCCTAACGTGCCGCCCTTCAACCAGGAACACATCGTGCGCTGGCTGATCGCCGGCGCGTTCCTGGGCGCACAGGCAGTGGCCTTTGATTTCACCGCCGGATTCATCAATGTGGTCAATTTCGGCTTCGCCGCCATGCTCGGGCTGGGGGCCTACACCTCGGCCCTGCTGGCGAACACGGCCCCGTACCTGGTGCTCAGGCTGGGGATTTCGCCCTGGATCGGCATCTGGGTCGGCGCGCTGGTGGCAGGGCTGGTGGGGCTACTGCTGGGCATGCTGACCCTGCGCCTGCGCGGCATTTACGCGGCTGTGATGGCCTGGTTTGTGGGCATTGCCCTCATGGGCCTGGCCAATAACCTGACCACGCTGACGCGCGGCTCGATGGGCCTGCATCCGCAAACCCTGCTGACCACGACCGACAACCTGCCGTATTTCTACATCATCCTGGGCATGTTGATCTTCATCTATGTGACCTTGAATCTGGTCACCAAGTCAACGATCGGCCTGGCCTTCAAGGCGATCGGCCAGAACATAGATGCCGCGCGTGCTTCCGGCATCAACCCGACCAAGTACCGCGTATTCAACTTCGCGTTATCCTGTACTTTCGCAGGGCTGCTGGGCGGCTTTTACGCCCATTTCTACGGCTCGCTGACCCCCCAGAATCTAATGCATACCTCCAAGACCGTGGAAGTGCTGGCGATTGCCTACATCGGGGGCCGCGGAACTTTGTGGGGCGGCGTCGCGTTCGCCTTCCCCTTCGTCATCTTAATGGAGTACCTGCGCTCCAACCTGACCAACCTGCCCGGGCTGCAATTGGTGATCTATGGCGTCCTGATGATGCTGGTGATGATCTACTATCCGGCTGGGTTGTCCGGCCTGTATTACTGGGCGGAGGCTAAAGTGCGTACGGCGCTTTTCCGACGCCGTATGCCGTCGCCCGACGAAAAGGCGTAGGAGAAACCGGATGACGCCCCAGAACATGCGGGAGTACCTGCCAACGGAGGCCGTCACGCAGATCCATCAGACCAGTATGCGGCTGTTGGAGAACGTGGGGGTTGATTTCCCCTACCCCGCGGCGCTCGCTGTTTTCAAACGCCATGGGGTCAGGACCGCTGGCACGCTGGTCTACCTGACCGAAGCCCAGTTGTTGCAGGCCCTGGCAACTGTCCCTCAGCAGTTCACCGTGCAGGCCCGCAACCCGGCGCGCAACGTGACAGTGGGCGGCGGCCGGACAGTTTTCGCCCCTGGCTACGGCGCGCCGTTCATTGTTGATGCTGTAGAGGGCAGGCGCGCCCCGACCATGGCCGATTACCATGCCCTGGTCAAGCTGGCGCACGCGCTGCCAAACCAGGACATGAGCGGCCACCTCCTCGTCGAGCCGGGCGATATCAGCGCCGACACAGCGCCCATCCAGATGCTCCACGCCCACATGGTCCACTCGGACAAGGCTTTCCTCGGCAGCACGGTGGGCCAACGCGGTGCCCGCCACACCTTAGAGATGGCGCACATCCTGTTCGGCGGCGACCTGCGCGACAAGCCCGTGTGCCTGGGCCTGATTAACAGCCTGACGCCGCTGCGCTACAGCACCGAAATGCTGGAGGCGTTGGTCACCTATGCTGAGGCGCGCCAGCCGGTGATCATCGCCGCGCTGGCGATGGCCGGCTCGACCGCACCCGTCACCCTGGCCGGCGTCCTGGCGGTGCAGACTGCCGAGTTGCTGGCCGGTGTGGCGCTCACCCAATTGATCAGCCCGGGCACGCCCGTCATCTTTGGCTCCACCTCGACCAACATTGACATGAAGTCCGGCGCACTGGCGATCGGCAGCCCTGAGCTGTCGCAGATGATCGCCGCGCACGCCCAATTGGCGCGCTTCTACAAGGTGCCTTCGCGCAGCGGCGGCGCCCTGACCGACGCCAGTTGCGTTGACGCCCAGGCCGGCTTCGAGGGCATGATGGCTCTGCTGACCACCGTCAATTGCGGCGTTGACTTCATGCTTCACGCCGGCGGCATCCTCAGCGCGTACCTGGCTTTCTCCTTCGAGAAGTTCGTGCTGGACGACGAGATGTGCGGCATGGTTCGGCGTTTCCACGAGGGCATCGTCGTTGAGCCGGTCACGCTGGCCTATGATGTCGTGGCCGGTGTTGGCCCTGGCGGCAACTTCCTCGCCGATGATCATACAGTGGCGCGCTGCCGCACGGAGTTCTGGCGCCCTGCGTTAAGCGATCGAGCCGGGCTGGAAGCGTGGATGGCAGGTGGGCAGAAGACCGCGCTGGATCGCGCCCGCCAACGCTGGCAGAAGCTCGTGGCGGGGCACATTGATCCGCCGCTGGACGAGATAACGGCCCGGCAACTCCGCGCGTTCGTGGAGGAACACACCGGCTGAACTTTGTATATACTCGGCACGGCCGCAAAGTGCGCTTTTGAGCGTCTGTCATTCTGAGCGAGTTTGCCCCTGACTTCTCGCGACGGCGAGCTTCCAGCGAAGAATCCGTTCGCTGCGCTCAGGACAGGTTCTCATGCTGCAACGAGACCCTTCGCTGGATTTTCGCCGCAACGCACTTCACGGGGCCCACCCGCTCAGGGTGACAAGGCCACTGTTATTGTGTCCGAAGAAACGCAGTTTGTGCCCGTGAGCAGTATAGTTACCGCAAAATAGGAGGGAACCATGTTGGTACAATACAGAATGACGCCCAATCCGACCATCGTAGCGCCCGAAATGCCCATTGCCGAGGCGCTGACCTTGATGCGACAGAAGAAGGTACATCGCTTTCCGGTGGTGGATAACAAGGGGAAACTGGTAGGCATCGTCAGCCATTCCGATTTGCTCTACGCCGCGCCTTCGTCGGCCACATCGTTGAGCATCTGGGAAGTGACCTATCTGCTCAACCAGATCAAGGTGGGCGACGTGATGACCCGCAAGGTGATCACGGTGGATGACGATTGTCCGATCGAGGAAGCCGCCCGCCTGATGCGTCAACACGCCATCGGCGGTACACCGGTCATGCACGACGGGCAGCTCGTCGGCATCATCACCGAGTCGGACATCTTCGACGTCTTCCTCGAACTGTTGATGGCCACGGAAAAAGGCGTGCGGCTGACGGCCCTGGCCCCCTACTTCAAGGGTTCGATGGCCCAGATCACGTCGGCGATCACCGCCAAAGGTGGCCTGATCCACGCGCTCAATTCATTCAGGGGCGAGGATGACAAGACCTGGGGCTGCGTCCTGAAAGTGGCGGACATTTCCCAAGATGACCTGATAGAGGTGATCCGCCCCCTTGTCGTCAAGATCCTGGACGTGCAGGAAGTCCTGGGATAGTCGCATGGAATCCTAGGACTCGCCTCCATCACGTTCGACCGCGCTGGAGGCCCTGAGGTCATCACTCACCATACGCCAGGCTGATCAGTCAGCCTGGCGTATTTCCTAATGATCGGTAGACGCTATGCCATCAATCCCAGTGTTTTGCGGCAAGGACTGCGGCGGCAATGCCTGTCCGCTGACGGCAACACTCGAAAACGGGCGTGTGACGCACGTCGCCAACAACCCGGCGGCCGGCAAATATCTCCTGGGGTGCAGCCGGGGGTACAACCTGCCCAGCGAACTCTACGCCCCCGACCGTGTGCTCCAGCCGCTGATCCGGGTCGGCGAGCGCGGCTCCGGCCGCTTCCGCGCGGCCAGTTGGGAAGAGGCGCTGCGCCTGATCGCTGACAGGCTGGCGGATGTGCGCGCTAAGTTCGGCGCGGGCGCGGTGCTGAACCTGTCCAGCGCCGGCTCAACCAGCGCGCTCCACGGCACCGGCCCGTTGCTGCGCCGTTTCCTGAATCTATACGGTGGCGCCACGCGATGCACCGGCTCCTACAGCACCGGCGCGAGCCAGTTTGTCCTGCCCTACCTCTTCGGCAATCAGTGGAAGACCTCCGGTTTCGATGCCGCTACGATGCAGTATGCCGAGATGATCGTCCTGTGGGGCGCCAACGTGCTGGAGGCTCGCCTGGGCACCGAGATCAACGCGCGCCTGCTCGAAGCCGCCCGCCGCGGCGCCCAGATCGTGGCCATTGACCCGCGCCGCACACGAACGGCGCAGAAGACCGGCGCCTGGTGGATCCCCTGCCGCCCCGGCGCCGATGCCGCCTTGATGCTGGCGGTCCTCTATCTCCTGCTGAAGGATGACCGCGTCGATCGCGCCTTCGTCGCGGCCCACAGCACCGGCTTCGAGCAGCTTGAGGCCTATATCCTGGGACAGGACGGAGGCCAGGCGCGCACGCCGCGTTGGGCCGAGCCGCTGTGTGGCGTCTCCGCCGAAGAAATCACCCGCTTTGCCCGCGCCTATGCCGCAGCCAAGCCAGCCATGCTGTTGCCCGGTTACTCGATCCAGAGGGTCTATGCTGGAGAGGAACCTTATCGCCTGGCGGTCGCGCTTCAGCTTATCACCGGCAATTTCGGCAAACTGGGCGGCTCCACCGGGTCGCTGAACAACCGTCTGCCCGGCCCGCGGGTGGGCATGCTGCCGGTGCCGGCCGTTCCCAATCAGCCATCAGTGCCCGTCACGCGCTGGCCGGATGCCGTTCTGGAGGGGCGTTCGGGTGGCTACCCGGAGGAACTCCACGCCATCTACAGCGTGGGCGGCAATTACCTCAACCAGGGTGCGCAGATCACGAAGAACATCGCCGCCCTCCAAAAAGTGGACTTTGCGGTCTGCCACGAGATTTTCCTGACCCCCACGGCGCGCTATTGTGACGTGGTCCTACCGGCGGCACATGCGCTCGAGAAGGAAGACATCGGCCTTCCCTGGGCCGGCAATTTCCTCACCTACAAGCCGCAGGCAGTTCCGCCGCGGGGAGGAGCGCGGACTGACTATGATATCCTCTGCGATCTGGCCGAGCGGCTGGGCTTTGGCGCACAGTTCTCGGAGGGCCGCACCGCAGCCCAATGGGTGCAGCATTTCCTGGATCAGTCGGAGGTGCCGGACCACGACGCGTTCCGCCGGAGCGGGTTTTACATCGCGCCCGATCAGGAGCGGGTGGGGCTGGCCGATTTCACGCGCGATCCCACGGCCCACCCGTTGAGCACGCCGTCTGGCCTGGTGGAAATCGCCAGCGAGCGCTACGGGCGCGAGACCGGCTTCCCGGCGATCCCCACGTGGCAGACGCCGCCGCAGGACGAGCGCTATCCCCTGCTGCTCATCACGCCGAAGTCGCCCCACCGCACCCATTCGCAGGGCAGCAACCTGGCGGAAATCCGCCGCAAAGCTGCGCACGCCCTCGATATGCACCCGACAGATGCCGCGGCCCGCGGGATCGGTGACGGGGATCAGGTGCGGCTGTTCAACGCCGCGGGCGTGGCGCAGGTGGCGGTCCGCCTGTGCCACGCCCTGGCCCCCGGCGTCGTCTGCCTGCCGGAGGGCGTGTGGGTGGAACTGGACGGCGACGGGCTGGACACGGCCGGCGCAGCCAACATGTTCACGTGTACCCAGGGCACTGCTCCCGCCACCGCCTGCATCATGCATGGTGTAGGCGTCCAGGTCAGCCGATGCCCAGCCCATATTGGTTCTTGACAAACTGACAGACATCGAATATACTACTAGTATATCACCAGTTCATTCACTGGCCGGAGGTGCGCAGCGCCGCATACACTCTATCTCAAAGGCGAAGACCGGTGACTTGCCCGATAAGGCAGAAGGCCGGCGCTGTCCCGCAACTGTGAGACTCGGCTGCTCCAGCCCCGTCAAGCCAGACCGCCCAATTTCGTTCGTATGCTAAGATGTGTCTCCGCGGAGAGGCCTCGATGTACCCCCAGGTACAAGGGGCCTCTTTTTGTTTTCGACTACCCAGCGTGACCTGGGCATGGGACTGAGGAAGATGACCCACGTTTTCCACAGCGACACTCCCCCCGCAAATGCTGGCGGAGATGGCGAGCGCTTCACCATCGAAGTCAACGGTGAGGCTGTCGCCGCCTGCGAGGGCCAGACGGTGGCCGCCGCGCTCATTGCTACGGGTCATCGCATGTTCGGCCATACGCCAAGTGGCGCGCCGCGCGGCATCTTCTGCGGAATGGGGGTCTGCTTCGACTGTCTGGTCACGGTGGATGGCCTGGCCGATCAGCGGGCCTGCGTTACGCCCGTGCGACCGGGGATGCAAGTTCAAACCACGCCGGCGCGGGAGTGGTATGATGGCCGCGACTGAGCTGGCCGTGATCGGGGCCGGGCCGGCAGGAGTCGCCGCCGCGGTCGCCGCCGCCGATCTGGGGGTCAAGGTCACTCTGATTGATGAGTTGCCCGGCCCCGGCGGCCAATATCTCACCGATCACCATGCCTCAGCGGTTCATCCGCCGGTTGCGAACGCCGAGCGGCGGGGACTGGATCTGCTGCGCCGGCTTGCCGACTCGCCAGTGGCGCTGCGCACCGAGACCGTGGTCTGGAGCCTGTTGGCTGACCACACTTTGGCGCTCTATCGCCGGGGCGAGGTGGAGCAACTGACCGCCCAGGCCGTGGTGATCGCCACAGGCGCACGCGAGCTGGCCGTCCCCTTCCCCGGTTGGACCCTGCCGGGCGTGATGACGGTCGGCGCGGCGCAATTGCTCGCCAAGCGGGGGGTTCTGCCGGGCCACCGCGTCCTGTTGGCCGGGTCGGGGCCGCTCCTGTTGCCGGCGGCCTGCAAGCTGGCCGAACTGGGCGCCGAAGTGGTGGGCATCCTGGAAGTCACCCGGCCGCCGGCCTGGTTGCGCCATGCGCCGGCCCTCTGGGGCAACTGGGACCGGTTGGGCGAAGGCGCGTACTATCTGGGGCAGTTGCGCCGGGCGCGCATCCGCTACCGCTTCGGGTACACGCCGGTGCGGGCGCTGGGTCGAGACCAACTCGAAGCGGCCGTGATCGCCCGTCTGGATGCGCAGGGCTGCCCGATACCTGGAAGCGAAGAAACGCTTCCCGTAGACACACTCTGCGTCGGCTTCGGCTTCGCCCCCAACATCGAACTGGCCCAATTGGCGGGCTGCCGGCTCCAGTTCGCCCCCACCCGCGGGGGCTGGACGCCGCACCTTGACAATCAGATGCAGACCACCGTGCCCGGCATCTTCTCCGCGGGAGAAACCGCAGGCGTGGCCGGGGCTGCCGCGGCACTGATCGAGGGTCGCATCGCCGGGCTGGCAGTGGCCTGCCGGTTGGGGCGTCTGGCAGAAGCCGATCTGGCGGCCGAAGTGGCGACGCTGCACGGCAAGCTCCGGCCGATGCGGCGCTTCGGCGCCATGCTCAACACCCTCTTTGTGCCCCCGGCTGGCTTGAGCGTCCTCACGACCGACGACACACCCATCTGCCGGTGCGAAGAGGTCACGGCCGGCGAGGTGCGCGCGGCCGTGGCGCAGGGCGCTGTCACCCTGGACGCGCTCAAGGCCTGGACGCGCGTGGGGCAAGGCCCCTGCCAGGGCCGCACGTGCGGGCCGATCCTGGCCCGGCTGATCGCCGGCTGGACGGGCGGCTCATCGGCGGATGCGGGCCTCTTCCACGTGCGGCCGCCGGTCAAGCCGGTGCCGATCGCCAGCTTGGCGAAGGGGTGGGCCGCATGAACGATCGGGCTGACGTTGTCGTAATCGGCGGCGGGATCGTAGGGGCGGCGTGCGCCTACTATCTCTCAGCCGCGGGCGTGGCCGTACGCGTGTTGGAGCGCGACTTCCCAGCCAGCGGCACGTCGCGGGCCTGCGATGGGCTGATTCTCCTCTCGGACAAATCCTCGGCCGCGGAACTGGCGGTGGCCCGTGCCAGCGCAGACCTTTGGGGCAAGTTGGCCAGCGCGCTGGGGATGGACTTCGAGTATGCCCGCCGCGGCACGCTCGTGCTGGCCGAAACCGACGCGGGGCTGACTGCGGCGCGAGCCACAGCAGCAACCATGCAGGCCGCGGGAGTTCGGGCTGAGGTGGTGGACAACGCGGGACTGCGGGCTTTGGAACCGGCGCTGGCCCCCGATCTCGTGGGCGGCGTGCTTTACGGGGACGAAGCCCAAGTGGACGCCCGGCTGGCGACGGTGGCGTTGTTGGCGGCGGCGAAGCGACAGGGCGCGCAGCTCCAGAGCAATGCCGAGGTCACAGCCATCCGGCGCGGGGCGGACGGCAGGGTGGCCGGCGTCGTGACCCACACGGGCGAGATCGCCGCCGGGGCCGTGGTGTGCGCCGCGGGGGTCTGGAGCAACCAAGTGGCCGGGCTGGTGGGACTGGAATTGCCGGTGCGTCCCCGCAAGGGGCACATCCTAGTCACATCTCGGGTGCCGGGGCTGATCGGTCATCCCCTGTTGGAGGGCAGCTATGCGGCCTCGGTGCATACGGCGGCCGAGGGGGTGCAAGTGGCGCTGGTAGCCGAGATGACCGCCGGCGGGACGCTGCTCCTGGGCAGCAGTCGCGAGTTCGCCGGCTTCGATAGATCGGTGTCGTTGCCGATCATGCAGGCCATCGCCGTCCGGGCCGTGCGCTTCTTACCTGGCCTGGCGCGAGCCAGCATCATGCGCAGTTATGCCGGACTGCGGCCCTGGAGTCCGGATCACCTGCCGTTGGTGGGGCCGGTGGACGGGGTGTCCGGCTTCTATCTGGCGACGGGCCACGAGGGCGCCGGCATCGGGCTGGCGCCGATCACCGGGCGAATCATCGCCGATTGGATCGTCAGCGGGCGGGCGCCGGCGCTGGCCCATCGGCTGCGACCGGGGCGATTCGGCGTGCAGACCGCCACCGGTTGAAACCGGTGGCTGACAAGACCAAAGTGTGCTGAAGCACACTGATCCGCTGGGCGAGGAACCTGCTTCAGCAGGTTTTCAACCATATCAGCCTGTGGTTTCAACCACAGGCGGCTTGAGGTGCTAAAGTGACCGTAAACCTTACGACAGTTCTTTCCTCCGCGACCCGGCAGGTCGTGATCAGCCGTGATGGGCCGACCGTCGTCATCGGCGAGCGCATCAACCCAACCGGGCGCAAGCAGGTGTTGGCGGCGTTTGCGGCCGGCGACTTCGAGATCGCCCGCACCGATGCGCTGGCCCAGGTGGAAGCGGGCGCCCAGATGCTGGACGTAAACGCAGGCGTCCCCGGCGCGGACGAGCCGGTGATGTTGCGACAAGTGATGCAAACCGTCATGGCCGCCACCGACGTGCCGCTGTGCATTGACACCGCCGACCCCGTCGCGCTGGCAGCGGCGCTGTCGTTCTACAAGGGCAAGGCGTTGGTCAACTCCTGCAACGGCGAGGAGCGTTCCCTGAAGGCCGTGCTGCCCATCGTCAAAGAGTACGGCGCGGCGGTGATCGGCCTCTGCATGGACGACGACGGCATCCCAGAGACCCCCGAGGCTCGCCTGGCCGTCGCCGGCAAGATCATCGAGCGCGCAGGTAAGCTCGGCATTCCCATTGAAGATGTGATCATTGATCCGTTGGCCCTGACGATGGGCGCCGACAGCCACGCCGGACGCATCGCCATGGACACCATCGAGCTGATTATCAAGGAGTTCGACGTCAACATCACGATGGGCGCCAGCAACATCTCCTTCGGCATGCCCGATCGGCCCTACATCAACTCGGCGTTCATCGCCATGGCGATCCACGCCGGCATGACCTGCCCCATCACCAATCCGCTCGTCACCCAGGTCATCACGGCCGTCCTGGCCGCCGATCTGGCCATGGGGCGCGACGATTATGGCATGCGCTGGATCAAGGCGTTTCGCAAACGCCAGAAGGCCGCCGGAGCGGCCGCGTAGGCATCTATTCAAGACAGGAGGGGGATCCCAATGAGCGAAATCCTATCCAAAATCTCCGAGGCGATCATCGAGGGCAATGCCGAAGACATGGCCGAGCTAACCCACGACGCCCTGGACGACGGCCTCAGCGCCCAGGATGTTCTGGACAAGGGCTTGATGACCGGCATGGATCATGTTGGCGTCGAGTTCAAGGCCGGCAACATGTTCGTGCCCGAAGTGCTGCGCTCCGCCAGGGCCATGCAGACCGCAATGGAGATTCTGCGGCCGATACTGGTGAAGGCGGGCGCCAGGCCAACGGGCAAGGTTCTGCTGGGAACCGTGAAAGGCGACCTGCACGACATCGGCAAGAACCTGGTCGGGATCATGTGCGAGGGCGCCGGCTTCGAGGTGAAGGACATCGGCAAGGACATTGCGCCGGAAGGCTTCATCGCCGCGATCAAGGAATTCAACCCAGACGTGGTGGGGCTGTCGGCGCTGCTGACCACTACCATGCGCGTGATGGGCCACACCATCAAGGCCCTGGAAGAAGCCGGTCTGCGCGACAAGGTCAAGGTCATCGTCGGCGGCGCACCTGTGACCCAGGCGTTCGCAGATCAGATTCACGCCGATGGCTACGCGCCCAACGCCGCTGCCGCGGCCGAGCTGGCCCGGAAGCTGGTAGGTGCGGCTTAGTGAGGCTGAGGTCGAGGTTGAGGCCGTCTTAGCCTTAGCCTCAGCGTTATACATGGAAAGGAGACCCTCTACATGAGGACGAACTATCGAGCCAATTCCGGCGTGCGCTTCAACATGTTCTCCGATGACCAATTGGAGGAGTTGTTCAACGGCGTGCTCCATCTGCTGGAGTACACCGGCCTTGACGTCAAGCACGAAGAAGCGCGCGAGATTCTCAAGAAGGCCGGGGCCTGGGTGGACGGCGAGCGCGTGCGCCTGCCCTCTTACATGGTCAAGGATGCCCTGAGCAAGGCCCCGCGCAGCTTCACGCTGTGGGCGCGCGACGGCAACCCCAAGCACAACATCCACATTGGGCCGGGCCGGGCGCATTTCGGGCCGGGGCCAACCTGCACGCATTTCGTTGACGCCGAAACCCTGGAACGCCGGCCCTATACCAAGGCTGACGTGCCCCTGGTCGCCCGGCTGGTGGATGCGCTGCCCAACATTGACTTCTGCGAGTCGTTGGGCACGGTGGACGACGTGCATTTCGACCTGGGCGCGCTCTACGAGTTTGCGGGCATGTTCCCCAACACTAGCAAACCCATCGTCGCCTGGTCTTATGACAAGTTCGACTCGGCCGCCATCCACGAGATCGCCGTGGCCGAGGCGGGCGGGCAACAGGCGTTCGAGCAGCGGCCCACCTACGTGCACTACTGCGAGCCGCTCTCGCCGCTGGTCAGCACCTTCGAGGCCATTGACAAGCTGATTTTCGCCGCCACGCACCGGGTGCCGCTGGTCTTCACCCCTTGCCCCATTGCCGGTGGCACGGCCCCCATCACCGGCGCGGGCATCATCACCATGGGCGCGGCCGAGTCGTGGATGGGCCTGGTGCTGGCCCAAACGCTCCAGCCGGGCCTGCCCTTCTTTATGGGCGGCGTCTTCTCGGCCATGGACATGAACACGATGATCCTGGCCTACGGCGCGCCCGAACTGCCGCTCTACATGGCCGGGCTGACCGAACTGGCGCACTACGCCGGCCTGCCGTTGTGGCAGACGGGCGGCTGCACCGACTCGAAGGTCTTCGATGGGCAGGCGATGATCGAAGGCGCCAGCTCCGTTTTCTTCTCGGCCCTCACCGGCGGCGATCTGTGCCACGACGTGGGTTACACCGAGAGCGCCATGACCGGCTCGTTGTTCCAACTGTGCGCCATGGATGAAGCCATCGGCTATGCGCGGCGCATCACCCGCGGCATCGAGGTGAACGACGATACGTTGGCGGTTGAGGTGATCAACAAGGTCGGCCCCAACAATCACTATCTGCGTGAGCCGCACACCCGGCGCTACTACAAGTCGGAATACTTCTATCCGAAGCTGCTCGACCGGCAGGATTTCGAAAACTGGGAGTCCAGCGGCAGCCTGACGATGAAGGATCGCACCATCGCCCGGGTGCATGACCTCCTGGCGGCCCACAAGGCCTCGCCGATCAAGCCGGAGACTCAGAAGGTGATCGAGAAGGTCCTGGCCGAGGCCGAAGCGCGGGTCAAAGACAAAGTCTGAGAATTAGCGGAGAAATATCATGAGCAGAACACTGGAAAAACTCTCAACCGCCATCCTCGAAGGGGACGCGGAACAGGCGCCCAAGCTGGTCAACAAGGCCATCGGCGAGGGCGCGACCGCCAGCGAGGTCCTGGAACAGGGCCTGCTGGTCGGCATGGCGGAAGTGGGCGTGCGCTTCCGGGCCGGCGACATGTTCGTGCCCGAGGTCCTCATGTCGGCCGAGGCGATGCAGACCTCAATGGTCATCCTCCGGCCGCTCTTGCTCGCCAGCGGCGCCAAGCTGATCGGCAAGGTCTTGCTGGGCACGGTCAAGGGCGACCTGCACGACATC
>JAPLHB010000067.1 GCA_026389845.1 Chloroflexota bacterium | reverse complement strand
AGAACCTGTTCCTTCACTGTGTTCAGAGCCTGCCCTGAGTGCAACGAAGGGACAAGCTCTGAGTGAAACGAACGGATGCTTCGCTGGATTCTCGCCGCTGCGAACTGTGATTCGTTAACCCGCTCAGCATGACATTTTCATCCGCCGTGGCGTCGCGCGCGGCATGTGAACTTCGCTAGATACTCGCCGTCACGAGAGATCGGGGGGAGACCCGCTCAGAATGACAGATCTCGTGGCGTTATGTCAACTCAATCAGCCCTTTCTCGATGGCATAGCGCACCAATTCCACCCGGCTGTGCAGGTTGAGCTTCGCCATGATGTTCTCACGGTGCCGGTTGACGGTTTTGATGCTGATCACCAGCCGGTCGGCGATCTCCTGGTTGCTGCGGCCCTGGGCGATGAGCGCCAGCACCTCGCGCTCGCGGTCGGTGAGCGGCTCGAAGCTGCGCCCCGCGCCGCTGGTCTGATCGGTCCGCTGCAAATAGTCCTTGACGAGCAGCCGCGCCACCGAGGGGAATAGGAACACGCCGCCCCGTTGGACCGCGTGGATGGCCGAAATCAGGTCGTTGGGCGCGGCGCGCTTGGGCACGTAGCCCGACGCGCCGGCCGCCAGCATCTCGAAGAAATACTGGTCGTCCTCGTGCATCGTCAAGGCCAGCACCGCGATGTCGGGGCACTGCTCTTTGATGCGGCGGGTGGCCTCGATGCCGTTCATATCGGGCATCGAGATGTCCATCAGCACCACGTCGGGAGCCAGCTCGACCGCCAGGCGCACCCCTTCCGCGCCGTTTTCGGCCTCACCGACGATTTCAAGCTCCACGTCCGCGCTGAGCAACATCCGCAGCCCCGCACGCACGACCGCGTGGTCGTCTACCAACAAGACCCGAATTGGGGTCATTTCAACCTCACTTCACCGGCACTTCGATCACAACGCGCGTCCCCTGCCCCGGCTCCGACGCGACCGTCACAGCGCCACCCACCAGCGCGGCCCGTTCGCGCATCCCTACCAGTCCCCAGCCGCCGCCGTCCGGCCGAGGCGTTCCTGTCGTCGCGAACCCCACGCCGTTATCAGCGATCGCCAACCGCACGCGACCATTCTCCTGGGAGAGCCTGACCTCGACCTGGGTAGCGCAGGCGTGGCGGGCCACGTTATTCAGCGCTTCCTGCCCCACGCGGAAAAGCACCGTCTCATGCTGCGACGGCAGGCGTCCGGCCAGCCGGTCGGCCGTGAAATCCACCGTCAGCTCCGGATGCCGGGCAGCGTAGCGTTGAACGTACCAACGCAGGGCCGGCACTAACCCCAGGTCATCCAATTGTGAAGGGCGCAGATCGGCCATGATGTTGCGCAGCTCGGTGATCGCCTGATCGGCCATCTCCCGCAGCTCGCGCACCAAGTTACCGGCCTGGGGCGCGTTGTTCGCCAGCGCCGTATCCACTGCGGCCAGCCCCATTGCCAGGGCGGTGAGCTTTTGGCCGGTCTCGTCGTGCAGCTCGCGAGCGATCCGCTGGCGCTCCCCTTCCTGGGCGTTGACGAGTTGGCGCACCATTTGCTCCTGTGTCCGTAGCGCGGCAGCCTGGGCCTCGATGCGGGCCTTGTTGGCGCGCGCCAGCCGCTGCCGGCTCTCCGCCTCGAACGCCCGCAACGCGCCGCCCAGGGTGATCGCGATGGCCGCCGCTGCCAGCCCCCGCAAGAGCTGCACCGGGATGCCAAAGGCCCGGATGAAAAACGCGGTGTTGATTGTCTGCGAGGGGAAGACCAGGCTGGGGCGGGTGAACATCTGGCCCAACACGCCGTAGACGAAGAACGCCAGCGCCGCCCAGAGCAGGCTTTGCCCGTAGGCCGACATGCCGCGGGCGTGAAAGTCATGTCGTTCCCGCAGTAACGCCCAGGCCGCCAACAACGCGCCCGGAATGCCCAGGCTATAGCGCGCCAGCACGTCGGCGGCCGAGAGCAGGTCAATCAGGGACGGCCGGAAGCGCCCATAGACGATCGCCACACCGGCCAGCCACACCAGGGCGATGCCGACCACCTGCCAGCGACTCGCCACAGGCTGCCGCTCGGCATCCGGCAAGAGCCGCGTCCCGAAGGTCAACAGACAGAGGAACGAGAGCACCAACGAGCCAACGCCGATCAACTCCTCGACCGTGCCGGCGGTGTATCCGTTCTCGTGCGCGGCGAAGATCTGGAACATCTCGAACCACTCGTGTCCGCCGTGAACGAAGCCGAACGCGGCCAGCGGACGCAGAGCGCGCGCGAAGCGAAACTCCGAAGCCCGGCCCGATTCCAGGTAGACCACGAACCCCATGGCGAAAAAGGCCAGGCCATAGAAGAAGTAGACGTAGACGATGTTCCGCATGAAGAAGGCGGAGATCAAATCCATCTACCGAATCCTCACTTCCAGCCGTCCCTCCAGGGTGCGAACCTCTTCCACGTACCATTGCGAGGCAAGCTGCGCCAACGCCTGGTTCGCCACCGTCGGAATGAGCATGGCGACCAGCCCGCGCGGAGCAATGGACTCAGCCTGCAGTTGCAGTTGGCCGTTCACAGCCACCAGACGGCCGACCAGGTCGAGATTTTGCACCTGCACCGGGCCGTAGGTGAGCTTACTCGCGGTGAGCCGCATCTTGCCGTCGGTGAAACGCACAGTCAGGTTTTCGGCGGCCAGACCGCTTTGCCTGGCCGCATCCGACGCGACGGAGTTCACAACATCCGCCTCGGTGATGAAGATCAGGTGCGGATCGGCCGTGGCCGTGGGTTTAAGCGACGCGGCGGCCGTGGGTGGCCGCCGCGTCGGGACCGCCGTCGGCAGTGCGGGCGTCGACGTGGGACGCGGAGTGTCGGTGGCCGTCAGCAGGCTCGTCGGGCTGACCTGGCTGCGGGAAGCGGTCGGCGACGGCAGGATGGCCCCTGTGCGGGTCGGCTGGGCGGTCGTGCGCGTGACCGGCGCCGGGGTCCACACGTCAGCGGATTGACGCCGGGTCAGCACGGTGCAGGAGATGGCGACACCGACCACGGCGAACAGGACGACGATCAGCAAAACACGTCTGTGAGTTGACTTCACTCGACAAAGCCCTCCGTAGGCAAGGATCAGTATAGCACAACACACACAGACGCGATAAGCCAACGAGGATACCGCAGAGGTGCCAGTAACCTCTGCGGCATTCTGGGAACCGCCATGCCACGCGGCGGCGTTCGGCGAAGCAAGAAACGCCTGCGCTTGTCATGCTGAGCGGGTCGGTCTCGTGTCTTGCGTTGCGGCGAGATTCAGCGAAGCATCCCGCGTGGCAACGAGACTCTTCGCTGGTGTCACGCCGTCATGGACTGCCCATCGTTAAACCCGCTCAGAGTGACAGACGCCACCGTTCTACAGCAAGACCATCTCGTCCTGCAACGGCAGCGTAGTCACCTCAAGCTCGGTTCCGTTCACGTAGCAGTCAATCTCCAGCCGCACGCCGAAGCCCTCGTCCGGCAGGTAGATGCCCGGCTCGACCGAAAAGCCGACGCCCGCGATCAACCGGCGCCGATCTTGCGTCTCCAGGTTGTCCAGGTTGACGCCGTTGCCATGCCCGGCCGTGCCGATGGAATGGCCGGTGCGATGGATGAAATGCGGCCCGAACCCCGCGACCGCGATCACTGCCCGGCACGCGTCGTCCACCTCGTAGCCGTAGACCGGCTGCCCCGCGGCCAAACGCCCGGCCGCAAACGCCACGGCCGCATCCCGCGCCTGGCGCACCAACTCGAACACGTGCTGGATGGCTGGCGGCACGGCCGGCCCGGCGTAGCCGACCCAGGTGATGTCGCCGACGATGGCATCGGGGGTCGGCTCGCGGCCCCAGAGATCGAGCAGCAGCAGGTCGCCGCGGCGCATGGGCGTGTCGGCAGCGCGGCGCGGCGCAAAGTGCGGATCGGCCGCGTGGCCGTTGACCGCGACGATGGGCGGATGATCCACTTCGAGGCCGGCCGCGGCGAAGCGCGCCATCATGAAGTCCTGGATGCCGCACTCGGTCACGCGATCACCCGCGGCCAACCGCTCGCGGACGTGCGCGAAGGTCGCGTCCTTGGCGGCCAGCAGCACCGCGACCGCCCGGCGGTGGCTGGCAAGCTGCTCGGCCGACCAGACCGCCTCGGCCACCTGAACGAGATCGGCCGAGGTGACGACCTCCACGCCCAGGCTGCGGATCAACTCGACCATGCCCGCATCCACCCGGCTGACGTAGGGAATGGCGCAGCCGGGGGAGACCTCCATCGCCACGCGGCCCGCGCCGCCGAGCAGATCAGCCAGCCGTTCGCGCCACTCGGCCCACGAGACGTAGGTGGCCGCGGCAGGCGCGACCGCGGCCAGCCCACTCGCCTCAATGGCGTGTGCCAGCCAGCGTGGCCCGCCCGCGGCGGGGATGAAGCACGCCCACCGCCGGCTGAGGAAGGTCCCCGCGGGCACACCTGCCACGCGTAGCGCGATCGGGTTCAGCCCCTTGAAGTCGTAGAGCAGCCAGCCGTCGAGGCGCTCGGCACGGATGGCAGATTGGATTTCGGAGAGACGGTACATAGTAGCTCCAGTGTGAGATAGTGCAATAGTGCGATGGTGAGATAGTGCTGATTTCGACATGGATGAGATGCTGGACTTCCTCAACGCCCCTGGGCCGGCCGGATTTGTCATGGACCACTACGACCTGAACGTCGTAGCTTGAGCCGGGCGTTTCCCGCCGCTGCGGCGTTCAGGCCGTAGGTCCTCACTACCCAGCTACCTGCTTTCCTCCACAATCCGCGCTTCCTCTTCCGTGAGGTCGTATAGCTCGTACACCAGCCGGTCAATCTGCCGATCGGTGGCGTCAATCTGGCGCTGGAGCGCGGTTTGCTCGTGACTGGTCTTAGCCGCCGCGAGCTGACGGTGCAGCGCCAGCATGGATTCGACCAGGGCGACCATCCGGTCGTGCCGGACGCGGTCCGCGGGATCGGTGAAGGTGATGGGGCGGATGGGGAGTTGGGCAATGTACTGCTTGTTTGCGGCGAAGTAACCACCATGAAAAGTAGTCGAGACCCGCTTGAAATGGAAGTCGAGCAGTCGGGAGTTCAGTAATCCGCACAGATATGTCAAACTCCCAGTCGCTCCATCGCTAACGATGCCATAGCCTCCGGTGGTCACATTGATGAAGTAGTAGTTGTCCGACCGGTCAAGGTAGGCTGCCAAGTCAGTAACCATGTACGGCACCATCAGTTTGGTCTGCTCCCAGAGACCAAGATTCTGTGTCCGGCCGAACCGATACCATTGCGCGTCCTTGAATTTGCCCTTCTCCCGCGCCTCCAGGAGTTTCTTGTTGCGAGCCAAATAACTCCATGTCAGAGGGTGTCTGCGCTGCATTTCATCAGCCGTGAAAAGCCGCGCTGAACCGTCTTTAACTTCGTAAGGAAACAGAACGATAGCGGTTGGTTCGGCTCGATACCTTCGAATGCTGCCGCTGCGAACGACACGCTTGAGAATACTGGTCTCGATCGGCATCCATTCGTCCAACGCTTCGGAAAAGACCTGAGTGATATCTGGCTGTTCCCCTGTCCGAAATTCCTTGAACAGATAAACTGTGTCTGCACTGGTAATCGGTCCCTGATACATCCGTTGCGCCACATCCCCCAACTTCACCGGCATGGCGCGCAGCTTCTCGAACAGCCCCGCGCCCGCGCCGACGGAGAAATTCCACTCGGCCGCGGTGAGGGTGGCGGTAGGGAATACGGCAAACGTGCCAGGCACCTGCGAGGTGCCTGGCACGTGATCGGCTGCCTCCTGCTTCCCACGCCACGCGTCCAGGTCTGTCACCTTCTCGAAGCGAAATTCGTCCCGCCCGGCCTTGTCCAGGAACAGCAGGCAGGTGTAGGTCGTCGCGCCGTGGAACACCTGTTGGTCGCCGAAGTGGACGATCTCGGCCAGGCAGCGGCTTTCGGCCAGGTGGCGGCGCAGCGGCTCGCCGTACTGGGCGTTGAAGAACTTGTGCGGCAAGATGAACCCCAGCCGGCCGCGGTCGCCCAACAGGCTCAGCCCCCGCTCGACGAACGTCACGTAGATGTCGTAGTTGCCCTTGCCGGCCGATGCGTACGCGCGTTTGTAGTGCTCCACTTCCAGCGGCGCCCATTCCTTCAGGGTCTGGATGCGGATATACGGCGGGTTGCCGATGATTGCGTCGAAGCCGGACGACCTCACCCCCGCCCCCTCTCCTGGGAGGAGAGGGGAGCCTACTCCCCCTTCCCTGTGAGGGAAGGGGGCCGGGGGGTTAGGTCCAAACACCCCCGGAAACTCCGCGCGCCAATCGAACGCGTTGATCCGATACCGCTCCTCGTCGTCCAACAGCCCCAACTGCTGCCCGTCGTAGAACTCCGGGCCGATGAGCGAGTTGCCACACTTGATGTTCTGCGCCAGATCGGGCAGGGCACGCTCCTGGAACAACCGCAGTTGCACGCCGAGGGTCTCAGCGCTTTCACCCTCCAACACCTTCAGCAGCAGCGACAGCTTGGTCACTTCCACGGCCTGCGGGTCAATGTCCACGCCGTAGAGGTGCGTGGTCAGGATGCGCTTGCGCTCGGCCGTGGTCAGCCGCCACTCGCCGCCCGCGGATTGGTAGATCGGTAGATTGGAGGTTGGAGATTGGAGGTTGGAGACGTCGCTGCGGACCAGGCGCTCCAGATAGCGGTCACGGTACCAGTCCAGGAGGTATTGATACGCGCCCAAGAGGAAGGAGCCGGAGCCGCAGGCGATGTCCGCAATCCGCAATGGCGCGACACTTCCGAAGTCTTCGGAGACTTTGGAGGCCTTACCCCCACGCGCCTTCATCCGTTTATCCGCTGTCATCCGTTGCCCAACTTCCTCTACCGTCTTCCCCTCCAGCAGCGGCCCAACCGTCTGCTTGACGATGGTGTCCACGATGTAGGTCGGCGTGTAGAAGACCCCGCCGGCCTTCTTGACCTCCGGTTTGTCCTCCACTTTCGCCTGGTGACCCGGCGTCAGGCGGATCACCTTGCCCAGAAACTGCTCGTAGACCTGGCCCAGGATGTCGGCAGGAAGAACGGAAAACTCGTAGGGGCTGTCGGGATAGTAGAGGCTGCGGAGGATCTCCTTCAGCGGCTTGTCGTCCAGCGCCAGGCCCAGGGTGAAGCGGTCGGGCGACTCCGGGCGGCCGGCCTCCGGCTCGAAGTGGAACAGGCCGGAATTGTAACGGCCATCGGCCTGGCGGAAGAGATCGCCCAGGCGCTCGTAGATCTGGCCGGCGTTGGTCAGCGCCAGTAACCGGCCATACGCCTCGATCCCGCGGTCCTCGGCGATGCGCAGGAAGATGAGGCGGTCAATGGTGGCCTGGACCGCATGGTTGAGATCGCGGCCCGCCAGATCGGGGTTACGCAGCGCCAGATTCCGCGCCAGCGCATCGCGCCAGCCCTCGATCTCGGCCAGGAACGCGTCGTCCACCTCGGCCGTGCCGTGCTTGCCCGCGGCCGACTCGGCGTATTTGTCGAAGGAGCCGCGCAGGATCGCGTCGCGGCCGAAGATGCCGGCGATCTCGTCCCAGCGCGCCGCGTAATCGGCGTAACCCAGGTAGAGAATCCGGGCCGTGGCCGGCTTGTCGGCCTTGTCGGGTCGCACCCGGCAGTCGTAGACCGCGAACTCCTCGAAATCGGAGAGGATGCTCAGCGGCAGCTTGGCCGACCACGCATAGCGGCGCAACTGGAAGGCCGCGCTGATGTCGTCCCGCACGTTGACCGACGGCTTCTTGGCTTCCAGGAAGAACTTGCGCGTCCCGCCGATCCGAAAACAGTAGTTGGGCGCCTTGGTCGCGCCGCCCACCTTGATCGCGTCCTCGTGGATCACGTCCTTGTATGGCTCCGCGTAGCCCTGGTGATTGTTCACGTCCCAGCCGAGCGTCTCGAAGAACGGATCGAGGAACTCGCGGCGCAGTTGCGTCTCGTTGTACTGTCCCGCGTGATACGCGTCGCGGTTGCGCTGAAAGCGGTCAACCAGGTCGTGGACGGAGGTAGGAATCGGCATAGCGGCTCCGTATTGCGTGTTGCGTGTTGCGTGTTGCGTGTTGCGTGAAGATATTATACCCCCGGCAAGGATGTTTGCCAAAGCACGGCGTCAGACGCATGAGCGGGCAAACGCGCATTGACAAAGCCGCGTGCCGGTCATATAATACCGCTCAAGCCCGTCTTCACCGCCCCGTGAGAGCCATGCCCAATGCCTGACGCCATCAACAAGATCGTCTGCCCACCTAATCAGCCCGAGACGCCGGCCACGGAGCCGCTCACCGAGCGCGAGATCGAGGTGCTCAAGTGGATCGTGCAGGGCCTCGCCAACCAGCAGATCGCGGAGCAGCTCGAAGTTAGCGAGCATACCGTGTGGAATCACATCACACGCATCCTCGCCAAGCTACGCCTGAAAAATCGTACCCAGGCCGCAATGTACGCGTTGCGCCAGGGGATCGTCAAACTAGAAGAGGATTTGTAGCATCATCGTGAGTATCATCGAGTAAGGAGGTATTCCAATGCGCACTCTCCCCATCGTCAAGATGACCCTCTACAAGCACGGCGTCGGCTTCTACCAACGCCGCGGCGCGGTGGAGGGCGAAACCGTGCAGTTGACCTTTCGCAAGGACGAGATGAACGATGTCCTCAAGAGCCTGACCGCGTTCACCGTGGGCGGTGGGCAGGTGACAGGTGTGGACTACGACACACCGGAGGATAAGGAGGCCCTGCTCCAACGCTCCTCCATTCAGCTCTCGGACGATGCCAGCTTACGCGACCTGCTGCGTGATGTCCGGGGCCGGGCCGTCGAGGTGAAGACGCCGACCCAGGAGCTGGCCGGCCTGGCCGTAGGTGTGGACCTCCCGACCGACCGCGAGCCGATGGCCGCGACGTTGCTCTCGATCTACCTGCCGGCTGAGAAGCGCGTGCTATCGCTGCGCCTGGGCGATCTGCTGGCCCTGACCCTGGTGGATGCCCGCGCCGCGGCCGATCTGACCTACTTTCTGGAGACCAGCCTGACCGAGGAGAACAAGCGCGCTGTGACCGTGCGCGTGACCCCCGGCAGCGCCGACCTGGTGGTCAGCTACATCGCGCCCAGCCCCACCTGGCGGGTGAGCTATCGCCTGGTGGCCGACGAGGCGGGCGACACGGCGAAGGGCTTGCTGCAAGGCTGGGGGCTGTTCGACAACACCTTCGACGAAGACCTGGAAAACGTCGAACTGACCTTCGTCGCAGGGATGCCGGTCAGCTTCGTCTACGACCTCTACACGCCCTTCACACCCGAACGGCCGGTGGTGCAGGAGCAAGCGCGGACGGTCGCCGCGCCCATCGAGTTCGACCGGGCGATGCTCCCGGCAGCCGAGATGGCCGCGCCCGTCGCCCGCGGCATGATGGCGCTCGGCGCAGGTATGCCTGCCGCGCCCGCCCCGATGCGCATGGCACGCGCCATCTCCGCCGCCGACCTGGGCGAGTCCACCGCGGTCGCCGCCACCGGCCAGACGCAAGGGGAATTCTTCAACTACGTGGTGGCAAACCCCGTCACCGTGCGCCGCGGCCGCTCGGCCATGTCGCCGATCCTGCAAAGCAGCCTGAGCTATCGCAAGGAGCGCATCTACAACGGCCGCAAGCAGCCGGTCAACCCGGTCATCACCGCGCGCTTCAAGAACCAAACCGGCCTGACGTTGGAACGCGGCCCGCTCACGGTGATCGAGGATGGCGAGTATGCGGGCGAGGCGATGGTGCCCTTCACCGGACCGGGCGCCGAGGTCTACCTGGCCTACGCGGTGGACCTGGGTGTCAAAGTGACGGAAGAGCCGTCATCCGAGCGGGTACTCAGCTCGGTGAACATCTTCCGAGGCATGCTTTCGGTGCAGGAGTACGACATCCAGCGCGTCAGCTATCGCGTGGAGAACAACAACGCCCGCGGCGTCACCGTGACCATCGAGCATCGGCAACTGCCGGACTACACGCCGTTCGAGACGCCCGATCCCGCGGAGACCACCGCGGACGCCTATCGCTACCCCGTCAGCGCCGATGCCCACGCTGTCGCGACGTTCACCGCCCAACAGCGCCGCCTGGTAGCCCGCCGCGAGGAAATCCGCAATCAGAAGCTGGCCCAACTCCAGCGGTGGCTGCGCGACAAGGTGCTGGACGACAAGACCTTCGCCGCCCTCCAGAAGGTCCTGGTTCTCTACGATCAGATCGCGGACCTGGAAGCGAAGCTGAAGAAAAACGAAGCGGCCCGCCAGGAGATCTTCGCGCAACAGAAGACCATCCAGGGCAATCTAGGCTCGTTGAAGGAAAGCGGCGAGGAAGGCCAGTTGCGGGCGCGTTACGTGCGCACCCTCAACCAGCTCGAAGATCAACTGGCGCAGACCAAGGTGAGCGACGACGAGCTGAAGCAGGCCATCGAGAAGACCAGAGCGGAGATTGACGCCGCGCTGGCTGCTTTTTGAGCGGTTGGTGGTTGCGGGTGTTTGGGCGCGTTTGTCATTCTGAGCGGGTCTGCCCCTGATTTCTCTAAACGACGAACATCCAGCGAAGAATCTCACGTCGCAACGAGACTCCTTCGACTACGCTCAGGACAGGCTCTTCGCTGGACTTTCGCCGCAACGAACTTCACGGGGCTAACCCGCTCAGGGTGACCTCCAGTTGCTGCAATTACACGCTCACCCGAATCTTGTGCCACCCGCTGGCGCCCTCCGGATGCGGCCCCATCACGAAGGCCGTTTATTCTTCCCCGTTCCCGTCAATCGCCCGCACCACCACCGCGTGGGAGCCGGGCGTCGGGTTCTGCCAATCGTAGCGCCAACGCACCCAGGTGAAGGGGCTGAGGGGTGATCGAGCACGGCCGGCTTGAACTCACCGCTGTCAACGCTCACGCCCACCTCCTGGATACCCCGCCAGCCCGCAAAGGCGATGCCGCCCAGTTGGACCACCCCGTTCACCGCCGCGATCTTGCCCGCGTCCGTCACCGCCGTGGTCTTGACAGATGGCACGTCATGGACGACCTACACCACGGCTGACGGCCTGCCCCACAACGTGGAAACGCTACACCGCCGCCGATGGTGCGCCTGGTGGACCAAACCTCAGATTGATGATTTCTGGCTCTCCAAGCCTATAGCGGGAAGTTGAGATGGATCGCAACCACAACTGCAAGTCCTGCATGCCGAGAAGGGTCAAGACGATTGAATCTGGGCACCCTGAGCCCCTTTTGCATCACACGGGCCGCACATCTGATTGCCCAGAAACCGCGCATCCCGCCAAAGGCCGGAGAGCCTGATTTCTCCACGGGGAACACTGTGGGGCATCAGCGACAAAGACATCGCCCAGCTCGAAGGCGAGACCTGGGTGAGCCATGCCAGCGGCTTCGAGGGCGTCAGCGCGGCAGCGGTCGCGCCGGATGAATCGCTCTGGCTGGGCACGGCACGAGGCGTCGTACATCTGCAACCGTAAATCTGTCGGGCCAATTGGCAATTGGCCCTACACTCAGAACAGCCGCGTCCAGTCGGTGCCGGCGCAGGTGGACAGGAACAGGAGAATGAAGACAATAGCCGGAATCAGCCCACACCCGCAGCCGAAGCACGAGCACCCGCGGCCGAAGCCGAAACGGCGCTGCAACCAATCAAACAGGGTATTGAGCAAGAACAACTCGAAAAGACCTTGCAGACAACCTTGCCGGCGTTCCATGATCCCCTCCTTGCGTGAGTCACTCACGTGCCAGGCACTTCCGAAAAGTGCCTGGCACGTACTACGCAAGAACCGCCCGGAAGGTTGCTAACGCGGTCTCGATGTCGCCCGCGGTCACGTGGTAGTTCGTGACGGCCCGGATGCGCCCCGGCCCCAGGGCGAGCATCCGCACGCCACGCTCGGCCAGCCGCGCCACGAGCTCCCCAGCGGTCATGTCAGGCCGGCTGAACCGGAAGTAGAGGATGTTCGTCCGCACCGGCACGTCATCCACCTGGATTCCCGGCAGCTCGGCCAGTCCCGCGGCCAATGTCCGTGCGTTGGCGTGATCCTCGGCCAGCCGATCCACCATCTGTTCCAGCGCCACGATGCCCGCCGCCGCGAGCACGCCCGCCTGCCGCATCCCGCCGCCGACCACCTTGCGTGCGCGCCGCGCCTCGGCGATGAATGCCACCCTCCCGCACACCACCGAGCCGACCGGCGCGGCCAGCCCTTTGCTCAGGCAGAACGTCACCGAATCGGCGTCGGCGACCAGCTCTTTTACGCCAACTCCGAGCGCAACCGCGGCATTGAAGATGCGCGCGCCGTCCACGTGTACCAACAACCCACGCTCGCGGGCCAGCCGGCCCAACGCGGCCATGTACTCCACCGTCAACGCCGCGCCGCTGCACAGATTCTGCGTGTTCTCGACCGTCACGAGCCGCGTGCGGGGATAGTGGATGTTGTCGCTGCGGATCGCGGCGGCAACGTCGGCCAGATCGAGCGTGCCGTCGGGGCGGTTGCGCACCACGCGCGGGTGAATCCCGCCCAGCGCGGCCATGCCCCCTTGCTCGTTGACGCAGGTATGCGCCGAATCGCCGAGGATCACCTCGTCTCCGCGACCGCACTGAGCCAGCAGGCTCACCAGGTTACCCATCGTGCCCGAGGCGACGAAGAGGCCCGCCTCCTTGCCCAGCCGTCCCGCGGCCATCTCCTCCAGCCGGTGGATCGTCGGGTCTTCGTTGAAGACATCGTCCCCCACCTCGGCCGCGGCCATCGCTTGGCGCATGGCAGGAGTGGGTTTGGTGATCGTGTCACTGCGAAGGTCAATGATATACATCAGGATGCCTCTTTCCACGAACAAAGTGATGAACAGGCTGCTAGAGGCTGTACTCATGCCTCACCTGACTGATGACATCTGCCAGCAGCCCAGGGCGGATGTGCAGACTGGATCGTAGGGGAATGTCCTGCAGACGAGCTAAGACCTCGGCTGGTGTGAACTGACTGCGGCGAATCGCCCGCAAGAGAATACCGATACTGCCGTGAACGCGGTAGCCGAGTCGTTCGGCAACCAGGCGGGCGGCGGCATCATCGGTCAAGAAAAGCGACTTGGGCACACCTGCCATGATTGCCAGCGCCTCTACTTCACCGGCATCCAACAGCAAAGCGTTACCCAGTGCGGAAAGAGAAGGCGCAATCGGCTTATCAATCGTTTGGCGCTCACAGTGCACTTTGGGATGCACCAAAGCGCCAGGCCGATGACGCTTGACTTCGTTCCAGACCGCATCCGGTACCCAAACTCTGAATTTTGCCAGCAGATCCAGGCTACCCAGTTCGTCCAGGTGAATGAGGGGGCCGGCATCACAGACAGCAATCGTCTTCTGGTCAATCCTTACCATACAAACCCCACTCGACATCCTCTCGAATGAATCGCTCCATCAGTTCGGGCCGATGAGTGTCCAAGAAGCGACGTAAGGCCTCGAAGACCAAGTCGTCTTCGTCGCGGAACCACCCTTCCGCCACCAAGGTCTGCATCTGCTGGTAAACCCGAGAGGGTAGAGTCATCTGGATCGCCGCGTTCATAGCCATCCTCCCTGTCACAGACTTAATACTTCCTCACCAACGCCCGATACGCCGCGGGCTGCCGGCATTGAAGAATCTGATGCTCCTCCCGCACCTTGCGGATTTCGTCCAGGTCCACCGTCGCCACGGCGTAGCCCTCCACCGCCTCGTCGAGTGCGGTATGCATCTGGCCGCGCGGGCCGATCAGGGCCGATTCGCCGCCAAAGCTGTAGCTCGGCTCGTCCCCGACCCGGTTGGCCGCGGCCAGGTAGACCGCGTTCTCGCACGCCCGCGCCACGGTGAAGGCCCGCCACTCCTCCATGTGCGCCGTCTCCCACGCCGCGCAGAGGATCACCAGATCCGCGCCATCGAGCGCCAGGCTGCGCGCGGTCTCCGGGAAGGCCAAGTCCCAGCCGACCATCAGGCCGACCAGCCCGAACTCAGTCTCGAACAGCGGCAGCCGGTAGCCGGCGCGGAACGCCAGCCGCTCCTCTCCGCGCAGGTGCAGCTTGCGATAATCCCCCAGCAGCTCACCGTCGCGACCGATCAACACTGCGGCGTTGTAGAGGATGCTTTCCACCTTCTCCTTGACCGGCATCCCGAACGCCAGGTAGACGTTGAACTCGGCCGCCTTATTCGCCAGGAAAGAGACCACGTGTCCCGGCACCCGCTCGGCCAGCCGGGTGAAGTTCAACCCGCACTCGTAGCCCGACACGGCCAGCTCGGGGAAGACGATCAGGTCGGTCGGCTGCTCGCTGCAGATCCGCTGGATGATCGCGGCCATCCGGCGCAGATTCTCCTCGTTATCGTTCAACACCGGCGCGGTCTGCGCCAGGGCAATGGTGACTTCGCGCATGGGGTTACTCCCGTGAATGGATGATTATCCGATGACCGGATTATAGCTCAAATGTTCTGGTAATGCAAAGCGTGAAACGTGATGCGTGATCCGTGAAGGTCCACCGAGCCATGCACGACATTTCACGTCTCACGTCTCACGTGCTTCCCTCCACAACGCCTCCACATCCTGCCAATCCATCCCCTCCCACCCGAACCGTTGCCAGTCCACGCGCTCGCGCTCGTCAAACTGGACGCCTTCCTCTTCAAGCAGGGCGCGCTGAAGGTCTGCGCCGAGGTCTACGCGGGAAATACTGATGCGGCCGTGGCTGTTGATGACGCGCTGCCACGGCACGTCAGCAATATCGCTATCGCGCAACGCGTTCAGCGCCCAGCCGACCGTCCGGGCGGCCTGTGGATGACCCAGCAGCGCGGCGATCTGCCCATAACTAACGACCTTGCCGCGCGGAATCTGCTTGACGAGCAGGTAGACGCGAGTGAAGAAGTTCGGTTGCATAATTCACCACCAAGACACAAGTCACGAAGGGAGCAAATCAAAGGACTTGGTGTCTTCGTGTCTTGTGGTTCTGAACCTGTTTGGCTCCGGCTTGTCCGGGTTGGGAAGTTAATGCTTGGCGGCTCCTTACTGGCGTATCGCGACGCCCGGTCGCCACACTGCCATCAGCACGGCCGCGATGAGCGCCAACGTGCCGCCAAACAGAAACGGCGCGGCCGGCCCGAAGCCACCCCAACTCCCCACTCCCTGCCACAGCACGCCCGCGATCACCGACGACGGGAACGCCAGGATACCCAGGACCGCGTTGTAGGTGCCGTAGGCCGTGCCGCGCACGTTTTCGGGAACCAGGTCGGCCACCATCGCGGTCGCCGTGCCGTAGGCCATGCCGTAGTAGACGCCATAGAGCGCATAGAGCGCCCAAATCTGCCAGCCGGTCTGCGCCAATCCAAAACCCAGGTAGATCACCGCGTAGGCCAACCAGCCGCCGATGATCAGCTTGCGCCGGCCGATGCGGTCGGAAAGGGAGCCGGCGGGCGTGGCGATGAGCGTGTAGACCAGGTTGAAGGTGATCAACATGCCCAGCACGCCAAGTATGCTCAGCCCGCGCTCCTTGGCCCGCAGCACCAGGAACGCGTCGGCCGAATTGCCCAGGGTGAAGACGCCGACAATGACGACGAAGATCATGAATGGCTTGCCCAGCGACTTGAACGCAAACTCCGGCGCGGCTCGCTGCTTGGTCACGGCCACTTCTTGCGCGCCCAGGGCCAGCGACAGCACCGCCAGCGCCGCCGGGATCAGGCTGACCAGCACCAGCGTGCGGAAGGTGTTCTCTTGCAGATCCGACCCCGCCGATTGCATCAGCCAGACGACGAGCAGGGCGATGACCAGGCCGAGCATCGCGCCGGCGGTATCGGCCGCGCGGTGGAAGCCGAACGCCAGCCCGCGCTGCTCCGGCTTGACCGAGTCTGCCACCAGCGCATCGCGCGGCGACGTACGGATGCCCTTGCCCACGCGGTCGCCCCAGCGCGCCCCGGCCACCGTGCCCCAGGAGTGCGCCACGTAGAAGAACGGCTTCGCCAAAGCGGACAACCCATAACCGGTCACAGCCAGCCACTTACGCGCCCGCAGCCGGTCTGAAAGCCAGCCGGAAAAAAGCTTGAGGATGCTCGCCGTCGCTTCGGCCACGCCTTCGAT
Source organism: Chloroflexota bacterium (assembly GCA_026389845.1). Classification (GTDB taxonomy): domain Bacteria; phylum Chloroflexota; class Anaerolineae; order CG2-30-64-16; family CG2-30-64-16; genus JAPLHB01. The sequence goes on along the minus strand of JAPLHB010000067.1, from coordinate 20,298 downwards.
GATGCCGATGATGTTCGTCTTCACCCCCAGCACACTGGAGAGGAAGAGCGGCAGCAGATTGATGACCATCTCGCTGGAGATGTCCATGAAAAAGCTGGTCAAACTCACCGCCCACACGTTGCGCGGCAGATCGCGGACAGTGGAGCGTTTGGGTTGGGTTTTTTCTGTCAAGTTGCGCCTCCGCGTGTTACAGATGCTTCTCAAAAAAAGAGAGAACCCGTCTCCTGTACTCTTCCGGCGCCACCTGATCTACCGTCCGGTGTCCCGCCCCTGCGACGCGCCAGACCTCGGCGGCGGGGCCAGCCGCCGCGACCAGGGCGGCAAAGTCGGCGGGCGGGACGTACTGGTCGCGATCGCCGTGGATGAATAGGATCGGCCGCGGAGCGATCTTTCCGACCCAACGTATCGGCTCGTAGAGGAACTGGTTCGCGCCGACGCGCAGGGAGGTGACGGCCAGGGTCAACCAGGTCAGCGGGGCCGACAGCCACTGGGGCACGCCCAGCTCGACGCCGTGGACCGCCAGCGCGGTCTTGAAGCGGGCCGGACCGCCGTCGGAAATCACCGCCCGCACGTGGGGGCAGCGCGGCGCGGTGAGCATGGCGACGATTCCGCCCATCGAAAAACCCAACATGCCGATGCGCTCAATCCCTCGCCCCCGCACGAACTCCACCGCGGCCAACGCGTCTTGCCGCTCCAGATAGCCGATGGTGCAAATGCGGCCGTCACTGCGGCCGTGCGCCCGGAAGTCGAACATCAGCACATTGAAACCGGCTTCGTGGAAGGCCGGAACGTACTGCACGTCGGGATCCATGCTGCCACCGTAGCCGTGCAGCGTGATGATGGCCCGGTCGGAGTCGGGTGCGGGAATCCACCAGCCGCGCAACGTCAGGCCATCGGCCGTGCGAAAAGCGATCTTCTCGAACGCCAGACCATACTCAGCCGGACTGCGCGTGTGGTCGGGCCTGTGGCGGCGGGTAAGGCGATGGGAAAAGAGATAGCCCAAGGCCAGCGGCAGGGCGAGTAGACCCAGCAGGATAGCCAGGAAGGTGTTGCCAGAACGATTTGCGGCATCCTGCGCATCACGCATCACCCTTCACGCATCCTTACCGCCATCCCCTCCCGCGCCGACTGGATCAGCGCCAGGATCGTCGCCACGGTGGCCCGGCTGTCGGCCAGGGAGATGCGCGGCGGCTTGCCGAGCAAGATTGCGTCGGCCAGGTCCTCGACTTCGCCCAGGTAGAGTTCCTGTTCGGGCACGGCGACGATCTCAGTGTTGTCGTCGCGGATCAACAGAACGCGATCAGGAGGAACGCCCGGCTTGTAGGCGTTGCCGATGCTGATGGCGCCCTCGTCTCCGATGAACTCCATCACCATGCGCAGCGTTGCCCGAAAGCCGCAGTCGAACTGGGCGTACACGTCGCCGGGGAAACGCATCTGCCCCGTGAAGACCTCGTCCACGCCGGTCGGGCCAAGCACTTGCCAGCCGAAAACTTCGATCGGCTCCGCGCCGATCATCGCGCGGGCGAAGGTGATGGGGTAGCAGCCCACGTCCCAGATGCTCCCGCCCCCCAGGGCAGGGGCGAGCCGCACGTCGCCGGGGCGATCCAGGTTGTAGGTGAACGCGCCGCGGGCCAGTCGCAGCCGGCCGATAGCGCCGCGGTCCAGCAACTCCTTGACCTTGAGCGTCTGCGGGTGATGCCGGTACATAAAGGCCTCGGCAACGATGACGCCGGCGCGACGCGCGGCGGTGAGGACCGCGTCCACGTCTTCGACCGTGAGCGCCAGCGGCTTCTCGCACAGGACATGCTTGCCGGCCTGTACGGCCTTAATCGTCCATTCGGCGTGGAGGCTGTTGGGCAGAGAGACGTAGACGACGTCAATCTCAGGATCGGCCAGCAGCGCTTCGTAGCTGCCGAAGGCGCGCGGAATATCCCGCTCGGCGGCGTAGGCCTGGGCGTGCGCCAAATTGCGGCTGGCGACGCCGACCAGCCGGTTGCGGGGCGAGATGCGTAGGGGCGTGATCACCGCACGGTTGATCTGAGCTGTGCTCAACAGGCCCCAACGGAGGATACGGTCAGTCATCTGTCACTCTTCTCCAGGAAAGCTCACCGATTCATCTGCTCCTGCACCCATGCGGCCAGCGCCGGTTCGTCGGCAACTTCGGGGTCGAGGGCCAGTCGTTGCCAGGTCTGATTGGACAGCTTACCCTGCGGATCGAGCGTCAGCCGGGCGAGGCCCACCTGACGCCCGGCGTGACCGGAACTGGCCTCGTCGGCGTGGTAGACGACCGTGCCGGTCTTGTCGCTGCGCCACGGGTCAGCCAGACCGCTCGGCCCGCCGCTGATGATGGCCGCGATGCCGGGCACCGAGTCGGCGATCTTGCAATCCACCTCCGGGCCGGCGTGGGAAAGCACGATGACCGCGTGGGCTTGGCGCAAGGCTTCGGGCACGATGGCCTGGGCCGTTGCCAGGGGATCACGCACCGCGATCTCGCGCGTGCCTGGACCGCCGCTCAACCCGACGATCGCGACCCGGTAGTCCCCGAACGTCCGCACGACGTAGGGCTTGGCGATCAACTCGACGTTGGCCGAGATGACCGCGTTGGCCGACAACACGGCGAACTTCGCCTCGCCGATGCGCTGGCGCAAGACGGCAAGCCCCAACGCCAGGTCGCCCGGTCCCAACGTCAACGCGTCGTAGCCCAGCCGGTTCATCAGCTCGACGCTGCTCTGACCCTGCGTCTTGCGCGCCGGGTCCTGGTCGCCGGTCAGGCTGTCGCCGGCGTCGAGCACCAACACGAACCCGCCCTGCTTCCGCTCCGTCGCAATCGTAGTGGCCCGCCGGGCCACGCCGCCCACGGCCGGCCTTCAGCCGCAGGGCAGGAGGTAGCCCCAGGTGTCGTTGGTGTGCAGGATAGTCAGGTCAAGCGGCTTTGGCGTGGCCGTCGGCGGCTGGGCAACCGGAACCGACGCGACCGGTGCGATAGGCGCCTCCGCAGGGTAGCAGCCTGCGCAGAGGAAGAGAATCAGTAACGCCGGAAGTAGACGGTGCATCTTGGCTCCCATTTTCAGGAGATTCTTCGCTTTCTCACGCCGTCGCGAGAGACCAGGGACAGAGCCGCTCAGAATGACAGCGGATGATTTACATAGCCGACATCCGCTTATCCGCTTCCATCCGCTGCTTCATCCGCTGTACAGCCATTCCAGCCCACGCGCCACATCGTCGCGCCAGGCGGGATAGTTGTGCCCGCCGTTGAACTCGCAATAAGCCACGTCGTAACCGCGTTGCTGCAAGAGGGCGTGCATCATGCGATTGCCACCGAGCAGCCCCTCGTAACGGCCCGCGTCCATCCAGACTTTGATCGGCCTGACCGCGCCGTCGCGCACGAGATCTACCACGACCGGCTTGTACTCATCGTCCCAGAACGCGCCCGACTGGCTGAGTACGTGACCGAAGATGCCGGGCGCACGCAGCGCAACGTAGAGCGCCATCAGTCCCCCCATGGATGCGCCAAGCAGGCCGTAGGCGCCCGGTGAGGTGCGGAAATCCACGAGATCGAGCTCGCTTTTTGCCAGGGATAGGAGGTTGTCAATGATGAAGCCCAACGTCGGCTCGCAGCACCCATACTCGACCACGCGCGCCGGGCCGCCGTTGTCGGCCATAGCGAACGCCACCGGCCGCATGCGCCCCTGGGCAATGAGATTATCGGCGATCGTGGCTAACATCGCGCGACGCAGGTAGTCGCGGCCGTCGAACACGACGACCAGCGGAACCGGGCCGGACGCGGCCGGCCGGTAGAGCCAGACCATGCGTTTGCTGTTGGCCAGGACGTGCGGGGCATGTATGACGTGGCGCGTCACCTCGCCGCGCGGCACGCCACGCTTACGTTTCGCCAACGGCGTCGGGCCGCCATCGGGCATGTAGAAGTAGTGGTTGATCTTGCCCATGCCGTTCGGCGTGACGCGTGCGTTGAACGGGTCGGGGACGCGTTCTTCCTTCGCGGGGTCTACGATGAAGGCATACTCCATGTAGGTGTCACGCGGGAAGACCAACGTCTGCGTCCAGACGTCCGGCGCGACTTCGGCCAGGGCCGACTGGGCGGGATTCCAGGCGTTGAAGTCGCCCACCAGCGCGGGCGGGTTCGCTCCGTACCAGACAAATGTGACGCTCTCGTCGTCAATCAGCGGCGCGCCGGTGGCCTGAGCGCGCGAGAGAAGGGGGTGAATTGCTTGCATTGATCTAGAAACCTCTTGAAGCCAGTATACCACCAGCCTCGCGCCCCGTCAAAGGGTCATCGGCAGTGATTTGGTTCTTGACAGACTCCCGAAGGTAATGTAGAATCCCATCCAAGAAAACGATACCATGACGACGTTATCACAGAATCGTTTTCCGCGATCATCTTCATGGTCGAGGAGGAGTCGTTGGCGACGATTACCGATGTCGCGAAGCGGGCCGGCGTCTCGCCGGTGACGGTTTCGCGCGTCCTCAACGGCGTGCCGACCGTCAACCCTGCGACCCGCGACCGGGTGGAGCAGGCGATCAAGGCGCTTGGCTACGTGCCCAACGTTGCCGCGCGCAGCCTGCGCTCCAAGCGGACGCGTTCCCTGGCTCTCGTGCTCCCCGACATCACCAACACCTTCTGGACGACGGTCGCCCGCGGCGTGGAAGACGCGGCCCAGAGCCACGGCTATGCGGTCTTCCTCTGCAACACCGACGAGAACCTCGCCAAGCAACGGCGTTACCTGGACCTGGTCGTCAGCCAGCAGGTGGATGGCGTGATCATTGCACCGTGCGACTCGGACGCGGGAAACCTGGCCGTGCTGCGCGACCGCGAGATCGCCACCGTGGTCATTGACCGGCGGATCGAGGGCTGGGAGGTGGACACCGTTTGCGGCGACTCATTGGCCGGGGCGCGGGCGCTGGTGCAGCATCTCATCTCGCTCGGCCACCGGCAGATTGCCATCATCTCCGGGCCAGCCAACACATCTACCGCGGAAGATCGCCTGACCGGCTACTATGCGGCGTTGACCGAAGCCGACATCGCGCCAGATCCGCGCCTGGTGCTCCGCGGCGAGTTTCGGGTCGCCTCGGGCGAGCAGTTGACCTCCCAGATGCTCGATGCGGGGGTGCGGCCGACGGCCATCTTCGCAGCCAACAACGCGATTGCCCTGGGCGTGATAGACGCGCTGGAAAAGCGCGGCTTGCGCATTCCCCAGGAGATGGCGCTCATCTGCTTCGACGATTTTCCCCAGGCTTCGCGGCTGTTTCCGTTCCTGACGGTCGTCGTCCAGCCGGCCTATGAGATGGGCATGAACGCGGCGCAGCTCTTGTTGCGCCGGCTCGACACCGCCGAACCGCCCGCGCCGCGCCACATCGTCCTGCCGACCCAGTTGATCATCCGCTATTCGTGCGGGAGCCGGCTGCACGATGCCAGGTACAGCCTCTTCAGCCTGCCGCTGCCGAAGCCGCCCGAGACCCAAGTTGTCTCTGAAGTGTGTCCTACGGACTGAGCGTACTACGTTTTGTCCCCGCGACTGTGCCACGCAATCCGCAAGACTGGAGTTTGCGGTGAATTCTAAAGAACGCCTGATGCTGGCACTCAACAAGGAAAAGCCCGATCACCTGCCCGCGACGGTGCACCAGTGGCAGGGATACCATCTCGACACCTACTTGGGCGGGATGAGCGATCTGGAGGCCTTCAAGGCCGTCGGGCAATACGGCCACAAGATGGGCTTCTGCGGCAACATGAACGTCATGACTTGGGCGCTCGGCACACAGGACGAAATCAAGACCGAAGTGCTCACCAAGTTGAACGCGGCCAAGGGCGGCGGCTTCATCTTTCAATCCGATCACTCCGTGCCCAGCAACGTCAGCGGCGAGAACTACGAGTACGTGGTCAACCTAATGCGGGAATACGGAAAATACTGTAGGGGTCAACGACATGGTGGACAGCACTTTCGACCTAACTGCGCTTCCAAACAGCCAGCCGCGCCTATTAGACTCGTTTGTCCACAGGCGGAAACCCCTAAATCGTGGCCGAAACCGGTCGTATTACGAGAGAAGCAGACGTGTTTCTCGTTCGTGCATACATCGTGCTTCACTCGCACTGATATGAGTCCAGCATGTCGTTGACTACTACAGAATACGGAAAATACCCGCTGCGATTGGGGGAATGTGATTTGCGGGATGTACGGTGACGAGTGATGAATAACAAGTAACGAGGAAGAGCAAGCGTGTCTCCCGTCGTTGCTTACTCGTGCTTCGATGTTCATTGTGATGTTGATCCTGGCGATCGTTTTCGTGCTCCTGGTGCAGCGATGATTGGTGCAGGGGTTGGCATCAGGGGCGATGAAAAGACAACGCAGTAATGGAGTTTTATATATGCCCATTTGGAAAATCACCGCAAAAGGCCCTATCAAGGTCACCGAAACCAAGCTCAAGCAGGAACGGCTCCTAGAGGAACATCTCGAAGACTGGATTGTTGCTGCCCCGACGTTGTTGGGCGAACCACTCCTCATAATCGGGCGACAAGTCATCATACCTGACGTGAAAGATAGACTCGATATTCTGGCGCTTGATCCTCAGGGCAAGACGACAGTAATTGAATTAAAACGAGGCAAACTGAAAGATCCAGTGGACATGCAGGCGCTGCGGTATGCAAGTTATCTTTCCAGATGGAGATATCAAGAACTTGAGGGCCAGGCGCGGGCGTATCTTGAGCGTCTAGGTGATCCGAGCTTCAATTTCAACGAGCTTTACGAACAATTCTGTGCCGAAGCGGGCATTGATGAAGTCCCGGATTTGAATTCAGACCAGCGAATTATCATAGTCGGCTCGGAAGTAAAGGATAAACTGGGTAGTGTCGCTCTATGGCTCCGCGAGCACAACGTTGATATCAAGGTTGTCGAAGTCGAGCTTTTCCGAGAAGCAGATTCAATTCTTGTGCAGCCTCATATCATCATCCCGCTGCCGGTGAGCAAATTCTCCGAGATCGGGCATGGCGCCATTGATCCATCCAAACCATGGGCCGCCGATGGGCGCAGTTGGCATCTCGATCAGCGATGCAGCCCTAAGACCCGACAATTGCTAGTCAGGCTAGACGACATCATCCGTGACAACTTCGAGGTGGAAGGACCACGATGGGATCAGAAGTTTTACGTGGCTTACCGGGTCGGCAACTACAACTGGTTAGCAGTGAATACACATTCCAGTACCTTGATTCTGGACTTTCTGGTAAAAGCTGGCGCGTTCAACCAGACGGAGTTGGCCCAAAGATTGGGTGTCCAGGAGTTCGACAAGGAGGATTCACTGGCCGAGAAACTAGGGCTGCCTAGTTCAGTGCAGGTGCGGAATCGCAACTCCGCAACCGACCGCATCATTCTGAGAATCAAAGAGGACTTCGACCTAGACGGTACGGCCTTTCTCGATTTCCTGAAGGATGCCTACAGGGCCTTTGGCAGAGCGAGTCAGAACTAGCGTCTTATCTCCGATCGGTCTCGGCACTCAAGTCGTTAGTCCTCACTCAACTAGCTAGAGACCTGGCTAATTTATGCATGGGAGAATATCTAGATGAGCAAAGCTATCGCACTCTCGAATGCAACCACCCAGCAACGCAACACCCCAGCCATCGGCGTGTTCGTGGCCGGCGATCCGCGCATCGACGCGGACGCCCGCCAGCGGTGTCGCAACATCTGCCAGATGGTGGCCGATGTGCTGGCCCAGCGGGTCAAGCTGCCCGACGGCTCACCGGTCAAGGTCGTGTGGGCGCCGACCCTGGTGGACGGCGAAGCTCAGGCTGACATGGTCGCCAAGCAGTTCCTAGATGCGGGCGTCAAGGTGCTCGTCTGCGCGCCCGACACGTGGGCATTCCCGCAGCTCAGCGTGATCTCGCTCTTGCAGCAATTTCCCGCGGACACGCCGATCAACTTCACCTGCGGCAACAGCGGCCCCAAGCCGGGCGTCGTCTTTGCCCATGCGGTCAACGGCGCGCTGGCGCAGTACGGCCGGCTGTCGCACCTCAATGTGGGCACCTGGCCCGATACCGGCCTGAACCCGATGATGACCGAAGGCACGGCGCAGGCGCTCTGCGATTGGGCTGCCGCGGCCATTACCACGATGGCGCTCAAGGGACGCCGCGTGGTCATCTTCGGCCACGACTCGATGGGCATGGAGACGGCCATGGCGCACGTCATCCCCACCCGCAAGCAGTTCGGCATCGAGATCACCCGCCTGGATATGAAGCTCCTGGCCGACATGCTGAACAAAAAGGCCTACAACGCGGCCGAGCTGACGGAGCTGCGCGCGTTTGTGGAGAGACACCTGGGCAAGCGGCTGGAACTGCGGGATGACGTGGACTCGGCGCGGTTCGACCAAAGCCTGGCGCTCTACTTGATCACCCGCGATTTGCTCCGAGACCTCAACGCGGTCGGCGGCGGCTTTATGAGCCAGCTCGAATGGGGGTCCGACCGGCGCGGCCTCCCGCTCCCCGTGGCCGATGCGATGGAATCGTTCTTCAATTCCACCTTCGATCACACCGGCCGCAAGTCGCCGCTCCCCTTCGCCACCGAAGCCGATGTCCAGGGCTTGCTGACGATGCTCGTCATGTCGGCGCTCACCAGCGGCAATCCGCCCCTCTTCATGGACTTCCGCAAGGTTTGGGAGCCGTGGGAACTGGGGGCGTTGGCGCAGAAGATCGGCTTCGCCCTGCCCCAAAACGAGTTGTGGGCGCAGAAGGGCCTGGTGGACGGCGATAACTCCGGAAGCGCCTCGTTCGATTGGGCCGCGCAGCCCGGCGCGAGTATCGCGGAGATCATGGCCGGCGTCTCCATGCCACTGGCCGACGAAGCCTACTTCCCCGGCATGGGCAACTCGGCCACGTTCAAGTCGCCGGGCGGTTTGGCGGGCATCGCCGGCCGGCTCGCCTTCAGCAGTCTATCCGGCCTCTTCAGCCTGAGTTGGGACGAGGCGAGCACCGCCGCCGTGCCCGAGCCGCTGGCCTCCGCGCTCTGCGGTCTGACCAACGCCACTTGGCCGCATACCTTCGTCGTGCCGAAGTACGCCACGATGGGCGAGTACAAGCACTACCCGCCCGCTAACCACTTCCACATGATCCAGGGCCTCAGCCCCGCGCGGCTGGAATACTGGATGGATCTGAACAACGTCCTCTCCGTCTGCGACTGGGCCGCCCGCCCGCGCTACATCGAGGGCGTGGACCGGCCGATCCCGCTGCTCTACCTGGCGAACGGCGGCGAGACGAATGCAAAGTTGATGCTGGCAAAACGATAATTAGATATTGGGTATTAGATATGAGATGCGCGCGTCGAGCGGGCCTCCAATATCTAATATCCAATTTTTGATTTTCCCAGGGAGGGCCACTGTGGTCGCTACCAAGAACTTCCTCGCCTTTGACCTCGGCGCGTCCGGCGGGCGGGCGATCATCGGCCGGTTCGATGGAGAGCGGCTGGCGCTCGACGAGGTGCATCGCTTTCCCAACGGCCCCACGCAGCTTCCTTTAGCTGACGGCACGGGGTTGTTCTGGGACATCTTGCGTCTGTTCGGCGAGATCAAGGAGGGCCTGGCGAAGGCCGTCAGTTGCTGCGGGGGCGATCTGGTCAGCCTGGGGCTGGACACGTGGGGCGTGGACTTCGGCCTGCTGGACAAGGATGGCGCGCTGATCGGCAACCCCTACCACTACCGGGATAGCCGCACCGACGGCATGTTGGACGAAGCGTTTCGCCGCGTGCCGCGCCCGGAGTTATTCGCCGCCAGCGGCATTCAGTTCATGCAGATCAACACCCTCTTCCAACTCCTGGCGATGGCCGTGCACAAGGACGCCGCCCTGGACGGGGCGCACACGCTCCTGATGATTCCCGATCTGCTCAACTACTGGCTCACCGGCCGGGTCGTCAGCGAGTACACCATTGCCAGCACTACCCAGTTCCTCGACCCGACTACGCGCGACTGGGCCAGACCGCTGCTTGCCAGGCTGGGGCTGCCGACTCACATCCTGCCGCCGGTCATCGGGCCGGGCACGGTCCTCGGAACGCTGCTCCCGCACGTGGCCGACGAGATCGGGGCGCGCGGCCTGACGGTGGTCGCGCCCGCGTGTCACGACACCGGCGCGGCCGTGGCCGCGGTCCCTGCGGCGGGGGGCAACTTCGCCTACCTCAGCTCCGGCACCTGGTCGTTGATCGGCGCGGAGACGCGGGAGCCGGTTGTGAATGAGCGCAGCCTGGCGTTCAACTTCACCAACGAAGGCGGCGTCTGCGGCACCATCCGGCTGCTCAAAAACATCACCGGCCTCTGGATCATCCAGGAGAGCCGGCGCACGTGGGCCAGCCAGGGACACGCGCTGTCGTGGGACGACATCACCCGGCTCGCGGCCCAGGCGCCTGCCTTTACCGCGCTAATAGACGTGGATGCCCGCGACTTCGCATCCCCCGGCGATATGCCGGCGCGTGTCCGCGACTACTGCGCCCGAACCGATCAGCCCGTCCCCGACGGCATCGGCGCGGTGGCGCGCGTGGTCTACGAGAGCCTGGCCTTGAAGTATCGGTGGGTCTTGGAGCGGCTGGAGGAGCTGGTGGGCCGGCGCCTGGAGCCGCTGCACATGGTCGGCGGCGGCACCAAAAACCGGCTGCTCAACCAGTTCACCGCCGACGCCATCGGCCGGCCGGTGGTGGCCGGGCCGGTGGAGGCCACGGCCGCGGGCAACCTGCTCATGCAACTGCTGGCGACCGGTCACATCGCCTCGCTGGCCCAGGGCCGCGACCTGATCCGCCGCTCCCTCGGCGCGGAGGTGTATGAGCCGCGACCGAGCGACGCGTGGGAAGAGGCGTACGCGCGGTTTAGTGCGTTGGTTGCGTGATGCGTGCTGCGTGCTGCGTGAAACGTGAAGTGCGTGGCGTGATCCCCTTCAGTAGCGCGTGGTCATGCTGAGCGGGTTTAACGGACACAAATGCGCCGCGGCGAGATTCCAGCGCAGCATCCGGTTGCGGCGAAGAATTCAGCGGTCGGTAAATCAACACTGTCGGAGGTGGACCATCAAATTCAACCTTGTTGAGTTAGGGTGCTCATTGAATAGTTTCGCGCCCGATGTCCGTATGAACGCGTTGGTCGAGTTGGTCGCGCTCGCCGACCGCGGCGACATCCCGTGCGGGCCGGCGCAGGCCACGGTCAACATGCACTGCCATACCTTCTTTTCGTTCAACGCCTACGGTTACTCTCCGACGGCGCTGGTGTGGCTGGCGAAGCGTCGTGGCCTGGCGGCAATCGGCACGGTGGATTTCGACGTACTGGACGCGGTGGATGAGTTCCTGGCGGCCTGCGATCTGGCTGGCGTGCGCGGCAGCGCGGGCATCGAGACGCGCGTCTTCATCCCGCAGTTCGCCACGCGGGAGATCAACTCGCCGGGCGAGCCGGGCATCTACTACCACATGGGCATCGGGTTCACGTCGAGCCGCGTGCCGGACGCGACCGCGGCCATCCTGACCGGGCTGCGCGACCGGGCTGAGCGGCGCAACCGAACGATGTTGGCGCGCCTCAACGCACACTTGGCGCCGGTAACAGTGGATTACGAGCGCGACGTCCTGCCCCTCACCCCCGCCGGCAACACCACCGAGCGCCACATGCTGCTGGCGATCATCCGAGCGGCCGAGCGTCATACGGCTGAGGCCAGTCTCCCGGCGGCACGCACCACGCACCACGCACCACCCACCACGCCCATCTTCTGGGCCGCCAAACTTGGCCTTCCCGCCGACCAAGTGGCAGCCTCCATCGGCGACTACGTCAAATTCTCCAACCTGGTACGAGGCAAGCTGATGAAACGAGGCGGCGTCGGCTACGTCACCCCCAGCCCCGACTCCTTCCCGACGGTCGAGGAGTTCCACAGCTTCATCGTGGCCTGCGGCGCGCTGCCGTGCGTCACCTGGCTCGATGGTCTTTCGGCCGGCGAGCAGGCGATCCACGAGCTGCTGGAGCTGTTGATCGGCCAGGGCGCGGTCGCGCTGAACATCATCCCCGACCGCAACTGGAACATCCCCGATCCCGATCAGCGGCGAATCAAGGTCGCCAAGCTGCACGAGATCGTCGGCATCGCAGCCGAATACGACCTGCCGCTCAACATCGGCACCGAGATGAACGCGCCGGGCAACAAGCTGGTGGACGACTTCGCCGCGCCCGAGCTGGCGCCCGTGCGCCAGGCGTTCCTGGATGGCGCGTACTTCATCTACGGTCACACGGTCATGCAGCGGGCCTTGGGGCGGGGCTATCAGAGTGCGTGGGCCAAGCAGCGGCTGCCGACCCGACGGGAGCGGAACGCGTTCTACACCGCGATCGGTCAGCGCGTGCCGCCGGGCGCGAGCGGGTTGGCGAAACTGCGGGCACTCGACACGGCCATGTTGCCCGGCCACATCCTGGCGAGCCTCTAAAGCCTTCTTTTCTCTGACGGATGTGACACCCCAAGGAGAGACGCGGATGATTGACAGGCATTCCGAACAAGGGTAGAATGCATACAAATGTGGGCGGCGGACGTGCCGCCTGGCATTGGCCGACGTCTACGAAGACGTGCTGGTTCTCGTGAAATAGACGACTCGCAGTACGCAGTACGCAGTACGCAGTACGCAACAGGATACCCACCGTGCCCCCACATCTTCCCGTCTACATTGGCCCCGACGCCCTGGCGGAGCTGACTCGCTTCTGCCGGACGCAGGGTCTCGACAAGCTCACCCTGGTCGCTGACCGCAACACGTATGCCGCGTTGGGCGAACGCGCCGAGGCCGCCTTGCGCGGCCAGGGCTGCGATGTGCTGACCGTCCTGCTCGAAGCCGATGACATCATCGCCGATGCGCACTCCGTCATGCAGGTGCTGCTTGCACTCGATCGGACGCCGCGCACCTATTTGGCGGTCGGGTCAGGGACGATTACCGATGTGACCCGCTTCGTCAGCCACCGCACGGGCCGCGAGTTCATCTCGCTGCCCACCGCACCCTCGGTGGACGGCTATACCTCCATCGGCGCACCGATGGCCGTGGACGGCGTTAAGCTCACCGTCGCGGCCCACGGCCCCCTGGCCGTCTTTGCGGATCTGCCGACGTTGTGCGCGGCCCCGCGGCCGTTGACCGCGGCCGGTTTCGGTGACATGCTGGCGAAGTTCACCTCCACCGCCGATTGGGAGCTGGGCAGCCTGCTATGGGGCGAGCCGTTCGACGCCGCGATCGCCGCGCGATCACGTAAGGCAACCTGGGCCTGCGCGGAGAAGGCCGACGCCATCGCCGCCGCGTCCGAGGAAGGCGTGGCCGCGCTCATGGTGGGGCTGATCGAATCCGGTTTCTGCATGTTGGACTTCGGCGAGACGCGCCCGGCCTCCGGCTACGAGCATCACATCTCCCACTTCTGGGAGATGAAGCTGCTGCGCGAGGGCCGACACTCTGTCCTGCACGGCGCCAAGGTGGGGATCGGCGTGCTGGTGTCGGCACGACGCTATGACGCGGTCCGGCGGATGTCCCGCGCTGAGGCCGCCACCCGCGTATCGCGCACTCCCTTGCCCGATCGTGAGGCGCAAATCCGGGGTATCCGCGCGGCCTACGGCCTCATCGCCGAGCAGGTGATCGCGATTCAAGCACCCTTCTTGGAGATGACGACAGCCGACTTCGAGGCGTTGAAACGGAAGACGCTGGCAAGCTGGGACGCCATCCAGCGCGTCGCGGCCACCGTGCCCCCGGCCGTCGACATCGAGGGCTGGCTGCGCCGGGCCGGCGGCCCGGTCGCCGGCCGCGAGGTGGGCCTGAGCGACGACGAAGTCACGTTGGGTGTAGCCTTTGGACATTACTACCGGAACCGATTCACCATCGGAAAGCTGAGCGGGCTGTTGGGCATTGCCTGAGGGATGAAACCCAAAAACTCAGTGTTTCACAAATTACTCCTCCGTCTCACAACATATCACAGCTATTGACAAACTCCCACAAGTATGCTATGATGCCCTCGTCTCGAACCGATGGGTTCTGTTCTTCGCACGCTGTGGTACTTCATGACGGAGGCGTCGCGTTTGGCAACTCACAAGCGCCGGCAGACCATCCTCACCCTGCTTCGCCAGTCCGGGACGTTGGACGTGGACGACGTCGCCGCGCGGCTTGACGTCAGCCCTAACACGATCCGCAACGATTTCAACGCCCTGGCCGCCGAAGGCCAACTCCGCCGGGTACGCGGTGGAGCTGCCCTCCTCGAAGATTCTCATCCTGATCTGGATCTCAATAATCGTGCCTTCCTGGGTCGCTACGCCGTCAACCAAGCGGCCAAGTTGCAGGTTGCGCGCTGGGCGGTCGACCTGGTAGAGGATGGCGATTCGATCCTGCTCGACGCCAGTTCGACCGTCTTCTATATGGCCCGCTTCCTGGCCGAACACCGCGACCTGACCGTCGTGACCAACGGGGTCGAGGTCGGCCGGGGGCTGGCCGCGAATCCCTCCAACACTGTCCTCCTGCTCGGCGGCGTCCTTCGGGCCGATGGGATGCTGGTCACAGGGTTATACAGCGACCAACTTCTGCAGGATCTCCACATCAAGCTGGCCTTCGTCTCGTGCGCGGGATTCACCCCCGATGCCGGGTTAACCGAGCCAGATATCCGCATCGCCCAACTCAAAAGCAAGATGATCGCCGCGGCCAGCACGGTCGTCGCACTGATTGATTCCACCAAGTTCGGCAAGGCCTATCTAGCGCCGTTTGCGCGCGTGGATCAGGTGGCTCATATCTTCAGCGATAGCGGCTTGGCCCCCACTTGGATCGCCCAATTGCAGCAGACGTGCGTGGGACTGACTGTCTGCGCCGAGAATAGCGTGACCGCGTTTACGCCCTGCGCGCAGGAGGCTCGTCACTACGTCCTCGGCTTCGCCAACCTCAGCGAGCAGGTGCCCTTTGCTGTGGAAGTCCGCCGCGGCCTGGAGCGCGCGGTGAAAGAGGCCGGCAACCTCGACCTCATCGTGGCCGACAATCAGCTCGACGGGGACGTGGCCCTGGCCGTGGCCGACCGGCTGATCGCGGCCAGGCCCGATCTGGTGATCGAATACCAGATCGAGGAGCGCCAGAACGCGGTGCTGATGGAGAAATTCCGCCGTGCCAGCATCCCCGTAATCGCTGTGGACATCCCGATGATCGGTGCGACCTACTTCGGCGCCGACAACTACCGGGCGGGCCAGATGGCTGGGGTGGCCTTGGGCCGCTGGATTCAGGAGCAGTGGGGCGGCTCGCTCGACCGGTTGGTCGCCATGGAGGAGCCGCGGGCCGGCGCGGCGCCAGCCTCGCGCATCCAGGGGCAGCTCGATGGGCTGGAAGAGGTCGCTGGCCGCCTAGAGCCAGAGCGGATCATCCGGCTCGACTGCGGCAACACGTGCGAGATGAGCGAGGCCGCCATGGCTGCGACGCTGGCGGGGCTGCCCCAGGCCCGGCGGATCGCGGTGGTCGCGTTCAACGACGATTCGGCGCTGGGCGCATTGGCCGCAGCGCGCCGGCTGGAGCGAGAACAGGATGTCGTCATCGTCGGTCAGGGCGCCGATCGCAGCCTGCGCGACGAACTGGGTAAGCCAGGATCACGCATTATCGGTTCCACGACCTACCATCCTGAGCAGTATGGCCGGCAACTGATCTCGCTTGCGCTGAAGATCCTGCGTGGCGAGCCGGTGCCGCCGGCCGTGCATATTGAGCATACCTTCATCTTTTCGAAATAGGTGCCGCATGACCCAAACCGCAGACAAAAGGCCCATCATGGAGATGCGCCATGTCTCCAAGCGCTTCGATGCGACCCAGGCGCTGGAGGATGTCTCGCTGACGCTCTATCCGGGCGAGGTACACGCCTTGATCGGCGAGAACGGGGCCGGCAAGTCCACCCTCATCAAGATCATGACGGGGGTCCACCGGCCCGACGTGGGGGAGATTCTGCTGGACGGCAAGCCCGTCCAGATTCGCAACTCCCAGGAAGCGCAGGCGCACGGCATCGCCGCCATCTACCAGGAGCCGATGGTCTTCCCGGATCTGAACGTGGCCGAAAATATCTTCATCAGCCACCAGGATCGCGGCCCCATCGTGCAGTGGGGCAAGGCGTATCGCGACGCCGAGGCCATCCTGGCGCAACTGGGGGTCAAGCTCGATGTCCGGGAAGCGGCCCGCGGGCTGACATTGGCCGCGCAGCAGGCGGTCGAGATCGCACGAGCTATCTCGCTGAAGGTCCGCGTGCTCATCATGGACGAGCCGACGGCCTCACTGTCGGCGCATGAAGTCACCCAATTGTTCAAGCTCGTGGCGTCGCTGCGCAGCCAGGGGGTCGCGATCCTCTTCATCGGACACCGGATGGAGGAGGTCTTCCGTATCGGCGACCGCATCACCGTGCTCCGGGATGGCAAGTGGATCTCCTCCACGCCGCGGGCCGAGGTCAAGACCGAGCAGATCATCCGCGACATGGTGGGCCGGAAGATCGAGGACTTCTTCGCCAAGAGCGCCACGCAACGCGGCCCCTTGCTGATGTCGGTGCGTAACCTGGGCAAGGAGAGCATCTTCCGCGATGTCAATTTCGACGTCTACGCGGGCGAAGTGCTGGGTTTCGCCGGGCTGATCGGCGCTCGACGCACCGACGTCGGCCTGGCGCTCTTCGGGGTGGAGCCGGCCGACACGGGCGAAATCACCTTCGAAGGCCAGCCGCAGAAGATCGTTTCGCCGGAGCAGGCGCTCCAGGCCGGCATCGCCTACGTCACCGAGGATCGCCGCAACCTGGGGCTGACCATGACGATGCCCATGGTGTCCAACATCACACTGCCGACCCTGAGCAAATACCTGACCAGGCTCGGCCTCGTGAAGCGCGCTGCCGAGACCGCCACCGCCGAAGCGTACCGCCAGAAGCTCGACATCCGTTCGCCGTCGGTGGACGTTCAGGTCGGCAAGCTATCCGGCGGCAACCAGCAGAAGGTGGTCTTGAGCAAGTGGCTGAACGCCCAGCCCAAGCTGCTGATCCTGGACGAGCCGACCCGCGGCATTGACGTCCGGACGAAAGCCGAAGTGCATCACATGGTCAGCGACCTGGCCGCGCAAGGCCTCGGCATCATCCTGATCTCGTCCGATCTGCCGGAGGTGCTGGCGATGAGCGACCGCATCCTGGTGATGCGCGAAGGCCGGCAGATGGGCATCTTCGACCGCAAGGAAGCCACCCAGGAGGTCGTCATGACGGCCGCCATGGGCCAGCACCGCGAGGATGACTCGTCGCGCACACCGGAGAGACCGCAATGAACGCACTCAGGCGTCGCTTCCGCCCCGAGCAGATTCGCGAGCTGGTGATCGTTCTCGTGATCGTCCTGCTAATCCTGTTTTTTGGTACCCAGATCAACGATTATTTCAGTGGCCGCACCTTCAATCGCGTCTCTACCAGCATCGCGATCATCGCGGTGGTGGCTGTGGGACAGACGCTGGTGGTGCTGGCGCGCAACATTGATCTTTCGGTCGGTTCCATCGTCGGCTTCACGGCCTATTTCGTCGGCACGCTGCTGGCGCGCCATAACGAGATTCCGCCGGTCGCGGTGGTGCTGATCGCGATCGGCATGGGCGCGGTGATGGGCGCGATCAACGGCCTGCTGATCGCGTATGGCCGCATCCCCGCGATCATCGTCACCCTCGGCACCCTTGCGCTCTTCCGTTCGATCCTGGTGGAGTTGTCGGGCGCCAAGACCGTGCTGACCAGCTCGATGCCGAAGTGGATGCAGGATCTGCCCCAGGTGAACGTCTTTAGCATCGGTAGCCTGGATGTGCGCTTGATCGTGGTGCTCGCCATAGCGGTCGTGCTGCTCTTCCAGTTGGTGCTCACCTATCTGCCCTTCGGCCGGCGGCTCTATGCCATTGGCTCCAACCCGGATGCCGCGAAAATCGCTGGCTTCCCTGCGCAGCGCATCGTGTTGCTCTCCTATGTGATCTGCGGCGGCTTGTGTGGCCTGGCCGGCTTCATGTACCTGACCCGTTTCGGCACGATCACGGTGGTGGCAGGCCAGGGGATCGAGATGCAATCCGTGGCCGCGGCGGTGGTGGGCGGCGTGAGCACCCTGGGCGGCACCGGCACGGCGCTCGGCGCGTTTTTAGGCGCCATCCTGATCGGCCTGCTCGAACAAAGCCTGATCCGTTGGCCGGTGATCAGCCCGTTCTGGATTCAGTTCCTGCAGGGCGCGCTGATCCTGCTGGCAGTCGCGGCCGATTTCGTGATCATGAATCGGGTGCGCCGCCTCTGGGCGCG
The DNA here is from genome assembly GCA_026389845.1 of Chloroflexota bacterium. Classification (GTDB taxonomy): domain Bacteria; phylum Chloroflexota; class Anaerolineae; order CG2-30-64-16; family CG2-30-64-16; genus JAPLHB01. Next base: position 2,040 of record JAPLHB010000067.1, on the reverse strand, counting down.
CAGCGAGTTGCGCGTCGAGACTGGCGAGGAGGTCAGCCATGTCGCCTAGAGAAGGAAACAAGGGAACAAGGAGACAAGGAGACGAGGCCCCGCGAGATGCGGCGCGGCCACTTGGTTACTTGGCTACTCGTCTACCCGCCTTCTGGTCACGCCTGAAATCGTGGGAAGGCCTGCTGTTGGTGATCCTGATCGTGGTGGTCGTCGCCAACAGCCTCCAGGCGCCGGCCTATCTCAGTGTCAAGAACCAGGTCAACCTGTTCGGGCTTTTCATCGAGAAGATCATCATCGCCCTGATGATGGCCTTCGTGATCATCAACGGCGAGATTGACCTCTCCGTGGCTTCGGTGATGGGCCTGACGGCGGTCACACTGGCGCGGCTCTTCGAGTTGGGCGTCCCGATGGAAGCCGCGGTGGCCCTGGGCCTGTTGATGGGCGTCCTGGCGGGCGCCTTCAACGCGTTCTGGATCGCGGTGGTCGGCCTGCCTTCCCTGGTCGTGACGTTGGCCGGGCTGATCATGTATCGCGGCCTGGCGCTGGTGCTCGTGCAGGATCGTTCCATCACCGGCTTTCCGGCCTGGTTCAACGCGTTGGGGCAGCAGCCCGTCCTGGGGCCGTTGCCGCTGGCGCTGGTCATCTTCATCGTCCTGGCGGTCGCGGCCGTCGTTATCCTGCATTTCTCGGGTTTCGGTCGCTACGTGTTTGTGATCGGCAGCAACGCCAAGGTGGCACGCTATTCGGGCGTCAAGGTCCGGCGGGTCAAGGCGTTGCTCTTCATCGCTTCGGGGACGATCGCCGCGCTGGCGGGGATGTTGTACGCGGCACGCCTGGGCGCGGTGCGTGGCAGCACCGCCGACGGCTTCGAGCTGGATATCATTACCATGGTGCTGATGGGCGGGGTGAGCATCTCCGGCGGCACCGGGTCGCTCTACGGCGTCCTTCTGTCCATCCTGATCATTCTCAACCTGCGCAACGGCATGTCGCTCGCCAACCTGACCGGCCACATCCAGACCGGCGTCATCGGCACCCTGCTGATTCTGTCGGTGCTCGTGCCCAACCTGGTCAACGCCGCCCGCGAGCGGTTGAATCGGCGCCGGATGGGGCGGGCGCAGGAGATGGTGGGGTAGGGATCCAATGCGAAGCTATCTGTGGGAAGTACTACGGCCTGAAGTCCGTAGTGTGTCCCAGCGGCCTTCGGTAAGCTACGACGTTCAGGTCGTAGTGCCCCGATGACAAACTTCTGGCATCGAAAGGAGGTGATCGTCGCGACGTTCGGTTTTTCCACAAGACGTTTGTCACTCAGCACATCCATTCAATCCCCAAGGAGGATCGTGATGTACAAGTTCCGAACCGTTCTTGCCCTGCTCATGATCATCACCGTCGTTTTGACGTCGTGCGCGCCCGCGCCGACGCCTGCGCCGGTCCCGACCGTGGCGCCAAAGGTGGAGCCGACCAAGGCTCCCGAAGCAACCAAAGTCCCCGAGCCGACGAAGGCTCCGGTCGCCGGCGTGGTGAAGGCCAAGCCCGGCCAGCCGTTCAAGATGACGCTGCTGCCGAAGTTCCTGGGCATCCTGGTCTTCGATCAGGCCAACCAGGGCGCACTGGAAGCCGCCAAGGAGTTGCAGAACCCCGAGAAGCTGCAATTCGTCGGCCCCACGCCGGAGAACAGCGTGGCCGGCCAGATCGAAATCGTCACCAACGCCGCCACGCAGAAGCAGAACGCGATCATGCTCTCCAACAACGCCGGCGATCAGATCGTGCCGGCGGTAAAGAAGGCGCGCGATGCTGGTGCGACGGTCGTCACCTGGGACTCGCCGATCCCCTCGGCGGAAGGCGAGCAGCTCTTCGTGGCGCAGGTAGACTTTGCGCAGACCGGCAAGGTGATGGCCGACATGGCGTTGAGCATCCTCGGTGCGGACGGCGGCAAGTTCGCGGTGCTCTCCGCCTCGCCCGATGCGGCCAACCAGAACGCCTGGATCGCGTCGCTGAAGGAAACGTTGAAGGACGCCAAGTACAGCAAGCTGCAACTGCTGGACGTGGTCT
>JAPLHB010000198.1 GCA_026389845.1 Chloroflexota bacterium | reverse complement strand
GTCGAGCGTACCAACGTGGGCCCGGCCTTCGAGCAGGGCCAGGCTCGGTCCAGTTTGGGTCAGGGGCAAACTCGGCCCGGTGGGATGACAATTGCACCTGCGCTGCGCTCCGGCGCAAGTGCAGGTGTGGGCCAGGGATATCGGGGCGGTCGCGGCGCTAGCCGCTAGTCCTCCTCTCCCTTAACTACAAATGCGATCGCAAACAGCGCCTGGGCAATGTGGTCTGCCCAGATCAAAAGCACGTGGGTGCCGACGACCTGGAGCGGCAGGTCATCGCCGCCGTCCTGGAGCGCATCCTGACGCCCGAACATGTCGCCAGCATCTGGCGCGAACTGCAAGACCGCCTCGGCGGCGCCAAGCTCACCGAAGAGATTGCCGAACTCAACGACCGCATCACCAGCGCCCAACGCACCCTCAACCGCCTGCTGGACGTGGTCGAGCAAGGCGGCTTGGCGGCACAGGCCACCGCGGCGCGCCTGGCCCAACGTCAGGCCGAACTCACTGACCTGACTGCCCAGCGCGTCGCTAAAGAACAGCGCCAGGCAGCCTTTGCCAAGGCCCTGGCGCCGGAAGAACTCACCGCCGTTCTGGTCGCTCTCCGCACCGGCGTCACCGCTGACGAAGCGCCCGTAGCCCGCCGCGCCCTCAAAGCCTTCATCGAGCGCGTCGTGGTCAAGGGGGCGGAACTGCGGATTGACTACCGGGCGGAGGTTTTACTAGCTTTAGGCGAAGTGCCCCCAAGGGGCCAATGGGCGTGCGCTAGTATCAATATTGGAGGAACCGCAAATCGCCGCTCACTTTGAGTCTTACCTTGAGGTAGGGTTGTAGGGCGGTCCTGGCCTCAGCAGAGAGCGGCAAGGTTCTTCCCTTCAGTCCCTTGTCTTCTCTCACCGGCGGCGTTTCAGAACGCGACCCCTAGTTCGACATTGCCGACCTTGCGCGCGAGCGCCTCGCGCACCCGCAGACCAGCGCGCGCCATCACGTTAATCAGCGCGACGTCGCGCTTGTCGCTTTGGTGTGGGCCAGCCGGCCCAGATCGTGCGGTCAAGGGTCTCTGCCGGTCCCCCTATACTTGCTTCACGCCTTTCACCTTGAGCGTCCGGCCCTGGGAGCGCACAAGTGCTCCTCGGCGTGCGACAGACATTGACCGTGGCCGGCTTGCAGAAAGGAGTGGATTCGCAGCGAACGTTCTATAGCTAACGGGCCTCTCGAAAGAGGGGGCGTTCTATGCTGTTGATTCTAGTGACAATGTGGTGGATCGGTACGCATCTGCTCAGCGTGGACCGGAAGGAAAAGTCCAGCATCGAGCGATACTGGATTTTACATAATTATGGTGCATCCAAAGGATACGAACTTTTCCCCTGCATCCGCTGGCGGGCATAAGGGACAACATAGCGATGATTCGCCATACCTAAAAACTCGCTATGAGCCATCAACGGTCGGGAGCATCACCCAGCGATCGACGAGTTGGACCAGAACCTGTTTGGCCGAGCGGGCATACAACCTAAAAGCGGCCGCGAGCACTGTTGTCCACGGTGACAGCGGTGAATGGCGATACAGTGGCTACGGGGCGGCGGTGGTGAACGGTAGCTCGGTGGTGTTGGAGGAGCCCGACGGTCGTTCGGTAGCCGGTGAGTTAGACTCCACCTCTCCCACGGGCAGAGGTGGAGTCTAAGTTTTAGAACAGTCCGACCACGCGCCCGGTCGCCAGATCCAGGTCTACATCGTAGAACACCGGGCGGGACGGCAGACCCGGCATGGTGCGCATCTCGCCGCAGAGCGGATAGAGGAAACCGGCGCCCACGCTGGCGCGGACGTCGCGCACCGGGAAGACGTAGCCCTGCGGCCGGCCCTTCAGAGTCGGGTCGTGACTCAGACTCAGGTGCGTTTTCGCCATGCAGATCGGCAGCCCGGCGAAGCCCAGGCGGGTGTACAGCTCGATCTTGGCTTCGGCTTCGGGCGTGTAGCTCACGCTGCCCGCGCCGTAGATGTTCTTCGCAATCGCCTCGATCTTCGCCTTGATGCTCCAGTCCAGCGGATAGAGGAAGCGGAAGTCGCTCGGCTGCTCGCAGGCCGCGATCACCGCCTCGGCCAGCCTGACCGCGCCGTCGCCGCCGTTGGCCCAATGGCTGGAGAGGACCGCATCCTCCGCGCCCGCTGCAATCGCCCGTTCGCGGATCAGTTCGATCTCGGCGGGCGTGTCGTCCTTGAACTGGTTGATCGCCACCACTACCGGCACGCCGTGGCGTTTGATGTTCTCGATGTGCGCCACCAGGTTGACGATCCCTTTGTCCAGCAGCGGCAGGTTCTCGGTGGTGTAGGCGAAGTCCAGCGGCTTGCCGGCCACCACCCTCGGGCCACCGCCGTGCATCTTCAGTGCGCGCACCGTGGCCACCAGCACCACACAACTCGGCACCAGCCCGGAGTAGCGGCACTTGATGTCCATGAACTTCTCCATGCCCATGTCCGCGCCGAAACCCGACTCGGTGATCACAAAGTCGGCCAGCTTGAGCGCGATCTGGTCGGCCAGGATCGAGCTGTTGCCGTGCGCGATGTTGGCGAACGGCCCCGCATGCACGAACGCCGGCTGCCCTTCCACCGTCTGCATCAGGTTGGGCATGATGGCGTCTTTCATCAGCACGGTCGCGGCGCCGGCCACGCCCAGGTCTTCCACGGTCACGGCGGCGCCGGCCTTGCTGGTGCCGATCACCACGCGGCCGATGCGCTCGCGCAGGTCTTTCAGGCCGGTGGTCAGCGCCAGGATCGCCATGATCTCCGACGCGACGGAGATGTCGTAGCCGGTGATGCGGGTGCGGCCCTTCTCATCCGGCCCCATGCCGATCGTGATCTTGCGCAGGAAGCGATCGCTGATGTCAATGACGCGGTTCCAGGTGATGCCGTCCGGGTCAATGTCCAGGATGGCAAAACGGGCGCGCTCCTCCGGGGTCAGCTCGCTGGGGTCGGTTTTGGCGATGCCCAGCTTCTTTACGCGGCGCAGCATAGTT
>JAPLHB010000209.1 GCA_026389845.1 Chloroflexota bacterium | reverse complement strand
AGCGAAGAATCTGTTGCCCACGACGAGACCCTTCGCTGGATTCTCGCCGCAACGCACTTCACGGGACCGACCCGCTCAGGGTGACAAAAGCGGATTTTGCGCTATTGCGTTTTTCGTTTTTCGTCTTTCGGCCCTTCTTCGGGCAGCGGCGGCAATTGATCTAGTCCCGACAGACCGAAGTAGTGCAGGAATTGGAAGGTTGTGCCGTACTGATAAGGTCGGCCGGGCTGTTCGAGCCGGCCGACCGGCTCCACCAACTCACGAGCAATCAAGGTACGCAGCACACCATCACAGTTGACCCCGCGCACTGCCTCCATCTCGGCGCGGGTGAGCGGCTGCCGGTAGGCGATGACGGCCAGGGTCTCCAGCGCGGCCGGCGAGAGCTTGCTGCTCAGGTCAAGGCCCAGGAAGCTCTCCACGAAGGTCGCGGCCGCGGGCGCGGTGGTCAATTGCACCCGATCGCCCTTGCGCTGGAGCCGCACCCCGCGCTCGGCCGTCTCGCACGTGGCCTTCAACTCGGCCAGGGCCGCTTCGACCTTTTCGACGGCCGTTTCCAAAATATGGGCCAGCCGGGCGACCGGCGTCGGCTCGGCGGCGACGAAGAGCAGGCTCTCCAGGAGCGCGGTCAGCGGCGGGCGGGACGGCGCGTCGCGGCCTTCGGCGGGCGCAGGGGCGGCAGCAGCTCCGGTCGTGGCGCTGGCTTCCGCTTCTGCGGCCAGGTCACGGAGTTCCACGGTGGTCACGGCATCCACGCGCTACGCCTCTTCCTGGTAGGCCGCGTGTTTGATGCGCACCTCGATCTTGCCCGCCTGTAGTCCCATCCGCTCGGTGATGACCTCGCGCGCTACCGAAACGACCTCGTCGGTTTTCATCGGCACGTCAATCTCGGGCCGGGTCTCCAACTCCAGCAGCACGTCTACGGCCTTGCCGCGTGCGCTGACCCTGGGGGTGACGGAGATCACGTCGGCCAACTGGTCAATGTGCCATGCCAATCGCCGGCCGACCGAGTCGGTGGTGACGGTGGCCTGGCTGCCGGCCTCGGTGTGGACGCGCACGGCCCGCGGCCGATGTGGGCGCAACTCGGCCCAGAGCAGCCATCCGAAGAGCAGCACGGCCAGTACGCCGAGAACGATGCGGGCTGCGATGAAGAGCCAATAGTAGGCGCTTTCCGCCTGGGTCACGAAGGCCCCGGCGTTTTCCAGGCCGCGCTGGACCGCCGTGACCGATTCCCGCGGCACGGCGGCGAAAACGACGAGTAACGCCAGCAGGACGAGCAGCAATAGGATTGTCAGGATGCGGTTGAAGACGTTCATGTGTGGCTCCGGTTCGAAAGCAATGGCAACGCGGGGATTATACAACATCCGATCACGAATCACGAATCACGCAGCACGAATCACGAATCATGCAGCGCGAATCACGAATCACGCAGCACGAATCACGAATCACGTAGCACGTAGCACGTAGCACGAATCACGTAAGCACGCAGCACGCAGCACGCAGCACGCAAGTTGCCAGCAGCGCCCCGATCAACAGCGCCAACGTCGCCAGACTGATGCAAACGCCCCATCGCCAGCTTGCCGGTGCGTAGGTGAAGACCACCTCGTGATTGCCAGGCTCCAACGCCACACCGCGGAACATGAAATTGGTGCGCAGAAGGGTCGCGGGCGCGGCGTCCACCGTGGCCTGCCAACCGGGATAGAACGCATCGGCCAGCACGAGCACGGCCGGCGCGGCCGCCTCGGCGCGGAGGGCGATGCGCTCGGCGTCCCAGGCCACAATGGTCACGCCCTCGCCTGGTGCGACCGCGCCCGCGGGCCGCGGCGTCACATCGCCAGCGACGACGGCCGCCGTGCGCGGGTCGAAGGCCGGATCGGCCAGGGTCGCCAGGGCTGTCGCGTCGTCGGCGACGGGCTGCACGCCGTGTACCAGCCACGCCCGGCCCGGCGCGCCTTGCCGCTCGTAGACCTTCACGTCACCCGAATGAATGCGCCGGAAGTCGCCCCGCTGCGATACCGTGACCGAGGCATGTGCCCCGGTGCGTTCGTCAATCAGGCTGAGGCCGCGCAGGATCACCGGCGCTTCCACCTCGGCAGGAACGCGCACGATGATCCGGGCCGGCGTCAATGGCTGGGCCAGGGGCAGGCGCGTCGGGGTCGGCCCTCCGCGTGTCTCGGGGCCGGCGCGGAGCGGAAGTGTGGCAGCATTCCCCGTGGCTTCGTCTACGCGCACTTCGGCGATCTCCACGCCGTCGGGGACTCCGCTGGCGACTTCGGCTACCAGGCCCAGGGCCGTCGCGCTGAAGCTCGGATAGCTGGATAGATCGAGCGTGAGCGCTCGTCCGGCCTCGATCCGCGCCGGCAGTTGCAGGTCGTAGTAAACGTTGTCGGCCCACAGGTCGTTCTGCTTGTCCGTGATGACGAAACGGACACCGGTCAGATCGAGCAGCCGGCCGTCGGGAATCTCGCGCAACTGCTCGCGCAGCCGGCCGTCGGGCGAGAGGCTGTCAGAAGGCAGGAAGAGACCCTGGAGCTTGACGTAACGGTCGAGCGGCAGCGTACCGCCGTCGTAGCCGTCCACCGCCGGCAGCCGCCAGAGCAGCGGCAGGTTGGGCGCGATCACTTCGGTCTGCTTGGCCGCGCGCACGGTGCGCTCGACGGCGTCCGCGGGCAGGCGATCTGCTTGCAAGGCGCGTAGCTCGGCCAGGTCACCCGGATCGAAGCGGATGTCCGACATGCTGAGGAAGCGGTCACGCCCGGCCGTGGGCTGATCGGCAGTGGCGGCGATGCTTCGACTTGCGCTCAGCAGCGCGGCGGGCGCGTTGCGCAGGCTCAACGCGCTCGGCGCGGCGGCGAGGGCGAACGGCAGAGCACGGGCGCCTAGCCAGAGTTCGAGCAGGACGAGGAGGCAGGGAAACACGGTGACAAGGTGACGGGGTGACAGGGTGACAAGGTGACGGGGTGACAGGGTGACGGGGTGATGGGGTGACAGGGTGACACGGTGGCGTAGCGAAGCCTTCGCCGCCAACACGTCCAACCCCAGGCCTGCCAATCCCGCCATCCCTATTGCATAGAGCGCCAACCAGCGTGCGGGGGCGCGGAACAGGTCGAAGCCGGGCACGAATCGCCACAGCAGGTAGTAGAACGGGTTGTACGCGCCGAGCGCGAGAAAGAGGCCGGCCGCGACGAGGAGGAGTAACGGGTATTGGGTATTAGGGATTGGATATTGGGTACTGCGTACTGCGTATTGCGTATTGGTGTCGGCCTGTAGCTCATCGCTCGCCCATTTGCGATTTGCGATTTGCGATTTGCGCCATGCCCGTCGCATACTTACGATACCCACCCCCGCCAGCGCCACCCCGGTCACGCTGATCCAGCCGGCGAACTCCGCGTAGCCCTCGCTGCCGAACGCTTCGGCCAGGCCGCCGCCGAAGGGCGGGAAAAAGGTCTGAATCAGCAGCCGCGGACGCAGGGAGAAGCTGACCGCCTGGCGGTAGGGCAAGCCTCCGGTGCGCAGCCCCAGGCCGTTGAGCTCGAGGGTGGGCAGCAGTTGGGCCGCGCTGAGGAGGAGGGCGAGGACGAGGGCGGCCAGCAGGATGGGGAGATGGGGGGCGGGGGAGCAGGGGAGCGGAGGAGCCGGGGGGCTGTGGCGGCGCGCGCGATCGGCTTCCAGTTTACCACGTCCCAATCTACCAATATGCCGGGCTGCCTGTCTCACCAACGGATACGCCGCCCACAAACCGATTCCCACCCCGTTGATGAACAACGTCTGCGTGTGGCCGGCCAGGATTTGCAAGGCCAGGACGACGGCCAGCGCACTGCCCCAGCGGATGCGGGGCCGCCAGCCGCCGGCGCGCGCGGTCTCGTCCAGCAGCCAGAGGGAGGCCGGGAGCCAGGCCAGCGCGTTAAGCTGGTTGATGTTCTCGACGCGCGCCAGCGTAAAACCGCCGAAGCCGAAAATGGCGCCTGCCAGCCACGCGGCCGTCCAACTCAGGCGCAGCGAGCGACGGCCGAAGGTGTAGGTGAACCCCGCGGCCAGCCACACGTGGATCAGCGCAGACCAGACGAGCGCCTGTTCGGGGCGGAGCCAGCTCAACGGCCAGTGGAGCGGGTAGAGCACGGCTGCCTGTGGATTCGCCAGGAACGGCACGCCCAGGAAGAGGTACGAATTCCAGAGCGGGATATGACCCGCGGCCAGCTCGGCCATCCGGTAGGCCCAGTAGGGGGTGAAGTAGGTGAGCGCATCCACTCCGGCCAGCACGCGGTTAGTCAGCCCCAGGGGCCAGAGCATGACCAGCGTCACCAGCGCCAGGCTTGTCCACGCCAGCAGGCCGGCGAAGAGCGGACGCTGATGAACGCGGATGAACGCAGATTTGCTCGGATTCTCGCGTTCAGTCTCCATGCGTGGCCTCGGATTGCAGGATGCGATAGAGAACAAATGACCGGCTGCCGTCCGGCCAGTAGATGCGCTCGATCTCGGTCAGCGCCAGCTCGCGCTCGGCCAGGGCGGTCTCGATTTCGCCGATCGTGTCACTTTCCCAGTCCGGCACAGCCAGCCATTGCTCGCGGTCCGGCTCGGTCTCGACGGTGCGGCCGGCATCGGCGACCAACTTGGCTGGGGCATCGTACCAGCGGCGCTCCTGTGGCGCGTCGAACAGGTAGAAGTCGAAGTGCCAGCCGAGGGAGTGGTGATAGACGATCGCGTCGGCCGGCCGGGTGCGGATGACCGCCACGACGTGCTCCAGCCCGGCGTAGGCGCCGTGGTCGCTCCCCACTGGAACCCGGGCCATCGCGCCCAACCAGCCCGCGGAACCCAGCAGCGATGCCAGGGTCAGGGCGAAAGCTGTCCTGAGAATAGCGGGTCGGGCTCCCATGCCCGACGCTCCGGCGGCGTGGGAGCCGCCTCCGCTGTTTTCATCGGCCGTGGTGCCGCGCGCGGCATGGGCATCTGCCCTGAAAAATGTCCTACGGCTCCGGACTAGAGGCTTCAGCCGGTTGCTGCCGCCGACCAGCAGACCGGCTAAAGCCTCTAGTCCAGGCGGTCGCTTTTCATCCGCCGTGGCATCGCCCGCGGCATGGAAAATTGTCCTGAGAATAGCGGGTCGGGCTCCCACGCCCGACGCTCCGGCGGCATGGGAGCCGCCTCTGCTATTCTCATCCGCAGGGGCCGTAACGCCGCGTCCCCCCCACGCCAACGTCAGGCCGCACGCGGCCAGCACGCTCACCAGCGGCGCTAATGGCAACAAATACCGATCCCATGCTTGAAAGGTGAGGGCAAAATGCAGCGCCAGATAGCCGACCACGAAGACACAAATCAGCACGCTGACAGCGTATCCCGTAGTGTGGGCGGAAATCTCATCCCCCGGCGCTTTTCCCTTTTCGTTTTTCGCTCGGCATTGCGCCCGCAGCCATCGCTTCCCCCAGATGCCGGCCCACAGCGCCAGCCCCAACATGACGGCGCTCAGCACTGGCGCGCCCCAGAGGTAGCCCAACTGCCCGGCCCAGGCGACGGCCCGTTGCGGCCACTCGGCCAGCGGCGCAAAAGCGATGCCGCCGTAGGTGGTGAGGCTGCGATCCCAGAAACTCGGCCGATTGTGCCAGCGCAGACTGTCCCAATAGGTGAGGGGCACGAGGATGAGAGCAAAGCCGAGCAGGGCCGCAAATAGCAAATTGCAGATGGCAAATAACCGTCGTCGCGTCTGCAATTTGCAGTTTGCGGTTTGCCGATCATTGAGCATCAGCAGCCCGACGATCAACGGAACGCCCAATAGCCCCTGTTGTTTGCTCGCGACAGCCAGCCCCAGCGTCAGCCCGGCCCAGAACGGCCGGTCGGAGACCGCGGCCCAGGCCGCGATGACCAGCCAAAGAGTCAGCCAGGGATCGGTGAAGGCGGTGGGAGCGAACAGGATCGCGAACGGCGATGCCGCCACGAGCAGAGCAGCCAACGTTGCCGTCCGGGGGTCGTAGACGCGCCGCGCCAGTGCGTAGGTGGCGGGGATCAGCAGGACGCCTGCGATCATCCCCGGCAGGCGCAGGACCAGCTCGGAAACGCCGAAGAGTCTCAGGCTGGCGGCCAGGAGGTAGATAACCAGTGGCGGCTTGTCCACCCAGGCCGTCAGCAGCAGCGGATCCTGCCCGCTCGCGATCAGCCGCGCCCAGAAGCCGTACAGCGCCTCGTCCCGGTGGAGCGGATAACCGGCCAGCCAGGGGACGAGACGCAGAGCGATGCCCAGGAGCGCCACAAGGGCTAACGGCGCCCAGACCCCGATTGTAGATTGCAGATTGCAGATTGCAGATTGCAGGCGGTCAGGCCAATCCGCAATCCGCAGTCCGCAATCCGCAATCATTCGATCAGCCGGTATTTCAACAGCGTCCACATCACCGTCAGCCCGTCGCGCCAACTGATCTTCTTGCCTTCATTGTACTCGCGGCCGTTATACGAGATCGGCACTTCGTAGATGCGGTAGCCGCGCTTGAGGATCTTGGCCGTAATCTCCGGGTCGAAGCCCCAACCGTGCGATTTGAGGCGCAACTGCTCTGCCACAGCGCGGGTGAACATCTTGTAGCACGTCTCCATGTCGCTGAGGATCGTGTCGAACAGGATGTTGGTGAAAAGGGTTAGCGCCTGGTTGCCTAGCATGTGGCTAAAAAACATCGTCTTACGCGGGCCGCCGAGGAATCGGCTGCCGTAGACCACCTGTGATCGGCCCTCGATGATCGGCTGGAGCAAGGCAGGGTAGTCGCGCGGGTCGTACTCCAGGTCGGCGTCCTGCACCAGCATGATGTCGCCGGCCGCCTTCTCGATGGCGGTGCGCACGGCCGCGCCCTTACCCATGTTGCGCTCGTGGTAGTAGACGAACACATCGGGCAGGGCGGCCAGCTCCGGCAGCACGTCCCGCGTGCCGTCGGTGGAGCCGTCATCCACGATGACGACCTCCTTGTCCACGGTCAACTCGACCGTGCCGTCGGGCAAAAGGGGCAACTTGAACTTGCCGTCGCGTACGCGCAGCCGGATGTCCACGGCGCGCACGCGGCCGACGATCTCGCGAATGGTCTCGATTTCATTGTAGCAGGGGATCAGAACCGACAACTTCATCCAGTGGTCTCCGACGGGAAACGTGCTACGTGATGCGTGCTGCGTGAGAAACAGACGGGGCGGCCGATTGCGCTCACGAATCACGCTTCACGTTTCACGCCTCTCAGCCCTGCCCCACCTGGTGCGCCAGGATGATGGCCTCGGCCACTTCCCTCATGGATTTGCGGGTGTCCATGCTCATTTTTTGGATCTTGCGGAATGAATCGGCTTCGGTAAGACCCTGCTTGTCCATCAGGATGCCTTTGGCGCGATCCACCAGCTTGCGGGTCTCCAGCGCCGATTGGAGGTCGGCTACCTGCTTCTCCAGGTCGCGGAACTCGCGGAAGCGGGCCAGGGCCACCTCGATGGCTGGGGTCAGGTCTTCTTCACGATAGGGTTTCACCAGATAGGCGACCACGCCGGCCTGGCGCGCGCGTTCGACGAGATCGCGCTGGCTATAGGCGCTCAACAGGACAACCGGCGCCAGACGTTCTTCGGTCAGCACCTTGGCGGCCTCGATGCCATCCATGTCGGGCATCTTGATATCCATCACCACTACGTCTGGCCGCAGTTCCCGCGTCTGGTTGACCGCGCTGCGCCCATCCGCCACTTCCCCCACCACCAAGTAACCCAGGTTGGTGAGCATCTCCCGCAAGTCCATGCGGATCAACGACTCATCGTCTGCGATGATGACACGTGTGCGTTCCATCTGTCGCTCCTTCTGTTTCTGCACTGAGAGAGGCGGCCTGCGATGGTCGCCCGTTCGTGTTGCCTTACACCGCCACTACCTTCGGAAACTCGACGGTCGCCAGCACGCCGTCGGCCTGGTTTTTCAGCCACAATTGCCCGCGCAGATCGTTCTCGGCCAGGCTGCGCACGATCTGAAGCCCCAGGCTGGGCGTGCTCACCAGGTCGAAGTCCGGCGGCAACTGCTCGCCGTCGTCCCAGACTTCCAGGTGTACCTTCTCCCCGCGATCGTCCAGCGCTACCCGCAACTGGCCGTGTAGCTTGCCCTCGAAGCCGTGCTCGATCGCGTTGTGAATCAACTCGTTGACCACCAGGGCAAAAGCCGTCGCGTGCTGGCTCGGCAGGTAGACCGCCGGGCCTTCCAGCACAAAGGAGATCTCCTGCCCCGGCGTCATCACGACGTCCCGGTTCTGGTTGATAACCCGCTGGCACACGTCCCGCATGTTGATCGTCTGCGTCTCATCCAGCGACAGGAATTCGTGGATGACCGCCACGCTCAGGATGCGCGCGGTGGCCTCGCGCAATACGTGCAGCGCCTCACCGTCCTTCGTGCGCCGGGCCTGCATCCGCAACGTCGCCGCGATGGCCTGGAGGTTGTTCTTGACGCGATGGTGTACTTCCTGGATCATCGTCGTCTTGACTTCCAGCTCTTGCTTCTTGAGCCGTTCCTCCGTCGCATCGTGTACCGCAATGAGCGCCCCGGCGACCTCCCCCAGCCGCTTTCGCCGGAAAACCAGGCCGTGCAGCCAGCCGGAGACCGTCGGCGGCGTCCAGAGCGGCAGCACCTTGCGGATCCAAATGTGCGTGCCCTCCTTGACTTCCCGTTCGAGCGGCGTGTGGTTCTCCAACGCGGCCACGACCATCTCGTCGTCGCTGGTATTCAGGAACGAGAGCCGCTTGCCGCGCAAATCCTCCATGTAGCCCAGCCGGCGATAGAGGTTGTTGGCGATGCCGCTCAGGTACGTGATGCGCCGCTGTGCGTCCACCAGCAGGACGCCATCCCACTCGCCGAAGGGCGAAAGCCCCTCGCTCGCGGCCAACTCGCCGCGCATACACATCCCCTTGAGCCACTCGATGGCCCGCTGGAAGGACGCATGGCGTTGGTGGTGCCGCTCGAGCTGAATCAGGCTCGTCTCCACGCTAAGGAACGCCACCGGCTGGCCCGCGACGCCGGGGATCGGGTAGACCTCTTGCACCACCGGCGCGCCGGTCGGCAGGAGATCGCGCTGTGCGCGCACGTGGCCGCGGCGGCGCCACGCGTCCAGGATCACCGGCGCCTCATCGTTCGTCAGCGTTTGGCCCAGCAGACTTCTATTATACAAGGAAGAAATCGAGTTGGGTTGGGCCTGAGCCACGACCTCGACTTCGTGGGGGCCGCGCGGGCAGACGAGCAGGAGGTCAGATCGGCTCAGGTCGGCCGTGATCGGCATTCCGTGCGCGATGTTCTGCAACAGCTCCAGCTCTGGATCTGTCAGGTTGGGACATCGGATGGCTGACGGACTCATGGCAAGAAATAACGAAGGGGTGGGATTGCCCCACCCCTCGATATGGTCGGGGCGAGAGGATTTGAACCTCCGACCACTTGAACCCCATTCAAGTGCGCTACCTGGCTGCGCTACGCCCCGACAACAGATGCCAGTATACGCAAAGTCCTGCGTTTTGGCAAATAGCGGACTCGCGCTATGTTGTCAGCTTGCCGATTCGGGCGTACAATGGGCGACCAGGGTTTGCGATAGCCCGCGTCTGAAGGGACTGCGCAACGCGGAGCACGTGGAGAAAACAGGATGCCTGCCAAGTATCGAGCGCCCGCGTGGGCCATCTGGGCCGCGCTGGGCAGTGTTTACGTCATCTGGGGTTCGACCTACCTGGGGATTCGTTTTGCCATCGAAACCATGCCGCCGTTCCTCATGGGAGCGGTGCGCCTGCTGATCGCCGGTGGCCTGCTGTATGGTTTGCGACGATTAGTCGGCGATCCAGCCCCCACCCGCCGCGAATGGCGGTCGGCAGCCATCGTCGGCCTGTGCCTGATGACCGGCGGCAACGGCGCGGTCGTCTGGGCTGAGCAGCGCGTGCCATCGGGTCTGACTGCGTTGCTGGTCGGGATGACGCCGCTCTGGATCGTCCTGCTGGACTGGCTCCAGCCGTTTCATCGGCTTGCTCGCGTCGTGTGGCCGGGCCGGGCCAGGCCAGCGGGGCAGCGGCCGGCGCGCCGAGCGTGGCTGGGGCTGACCATCGGCTTGATCGGCATGGCCGTGTTGATCGGCCCGCATTCCATCGGCAATGTGGGGGGCGTGGACCTGCTGGGCGCGGCGGCGTTGCTGCTGGGCACCCTCGCCTGGGCGGCCGGCTCGCTCTACAACCGCACGGCCAGGCTGCCCTCATCTCCGCTGCTGGGCACGGCTATGGAGATGCTGGCCGGCGCTGGCGGGCTGCTGGTCTTGAGCATTGCCTTCGGCGATTGGGGCCGGCTGAACCTGGCCGCGGTCTCCGGCAAATCGCTGCTGGCGTTGACGTACCTGATCATCTTTGGTTCGTGGGTGGCGTTCAGCGCCTACATCTGGCTCCTGCGCGTCGCGCCGACCCCGCTGGTGGCGACCTATGCCTACGTCAACCCGGTCGTGGCGATGATTCTCGGCAGCCTGCTTGCCGGCGAGCCAATCACCTCCCGCTCGGCCATCGCCGCGGCAATCATCCTGGCCGGCGTCGTGCTGACGACGACAGCCAGGCCGGCCGCCCCCAAGCTGCAGCCTACCGGGCGCCTCGCGGCCGAAGCGGTGACAGGGGGGGAGTAGCAAGGAGACAACATGAGCACTCGCCCCAAAGTCGCCCGCGCCGAACTGGTCGGCGCGTTCGGCGATCCGATTGACGAGAATCCCACCGGTATCATGCAGGAGGCGGCGTTTGCGGCCGCGGGGCTGAATTGGCGCTACCTGCTGCTGAAAGTGGCAGCGGACGACCTGGGCGCCGCCATTGAGGGCATCCGGGCGATGAGTTTTCGCGGCATCAACCTGACCATCCCGCACAAGGTCGCGGTCTTGCAGCATCTGGACGCGATCGTACCCGACGCGGCGACGATCGGCGCGGTCAACACGGTGCGCCGCGAGGGCAATCGGCTGATCGGCGAGAACACCGACGGCAAGGGCTTCCTGCGGTCGGTGCGTGAAGACGCGGGCGTGGATCCGCGAGGCAAGCGAGTGGTCTTCCTGGGCGCAGGCGGCGCGGCGCGGGCGATGACCGTCGAGCTGGCGCTGGCCGGCGCGGCGCACGTCACCGTAGTCAACCGCACGCCAGGCCGCGGCGAGGAGTTGGTGCGCTTGCTGCGGAGCAAGACCCCGGTGCAGGCCGAGTTTGTGCCGTGGCAGGGGGAGTACGCCATCCCGCCGGACGCCGATATGGTGGTGAACGCTACTTCCATCGGCCTCTACCCCGCCGTGGACGTGCTGCCGCCGGTCGCGCTCGGCTCGATTCGCCCCGGCCTGCTGGTGTGCGACGTGATCCCTAACCCACCGCGCACTGCCTTCCTCAAGGCCGCCGCTGCCCGCGACGCGCGAACCCTCGACGGACTGGGGATGCTGGTCTACCAGGGGGCGATTGGGTTCAAGCTGTGGACCGGTGTGGAGCCGGACATCGCGGTGATGCGGCGGGCGCTGGAAGAGGTGTTTGGATGATGCGCCACGTGCCAGGCACTTCCGAAAAGTGCCTGGCACGTTTCAGGTTGCTTACGACGACAGCCAGCTCCCCACGAACCCCGTCGCGCCGCGCAGGAACACGTCAATCGGCAGCGGACGCTTGCCGGCGAGTTGCACTTCTTCCAGCCACAGCACCCCCTGACCTGTGACTACGCCGGCCGCATAAGACTCCCCGGCAATCACCATCCCTGCCTCCCGATCCCTGCCTCCTGATCCCTCCCCGACTCGCGCCCGCAGCACCTTCAATCGTTGCCCGTTCCAGCTCGTGTACGCCGACGGCCAGGGCTGGTACGCGCGCACGCGGCGCTCGATCAAGCTGGCCGGCTCGCTCCAGATGATTTCGCCGGCGCTTTTTTCGATGCGTGGGGCAAAGGTCGCGCCCGTTGCAGGTTGCGGCGTGGGGATGATTTCGCCGGCCAGCCAGCGGGGCAGGGTTGCGGTCAGCAGATCGGCGCCTAGGGTCGCGAGCTTCGCGGTCAGCGCGGCGGTGGTGTCGTCGGCCGCGATGGGCAGGCTGGCCGTGCTGAGCACCGGGCCGGTGTCCACGCCCGCGTCCATCAGCATGATGCTCACGCCGGCCTCGGGATCGCCGGTCAGGATGGCCGCGGCGATGGGGGCCGCGCCGCGGTGGCGGGGCAACACCGAGCCATGGACGTTCACGCAGCCGAAGCGGGGCAGATCGAGCACCGTCTGGGGCAGAATCAGCCCGTAGGCGGCAACGACGATCACGTCGGGCCGGAGCGCGGCGAGCGCGGCCCGGGCGGCAGGGTCGCGCAAGGTGGCCGGCTGCTGGAGCGCCAGGCCATGGGTGCGCGCCAACTGCTTCACCGGCGATTCTTCGAGCTTCTGCCCGCGCCCGGCCGGCTGATCTTTCCGGGTGAGCACCCCCGCGACCTGATATCCTTCCCGCAACAGCGCGGCCAGTGACGGCACGGCGAATTCCGGCGTGCCCATGAAGACGACGCGGGTCATAACGAGCCTCACTTCCGACACGCGTCATGCTGAGCGGGTCGGCCCCGTGTATGGCGTTGCGGCGCGATTCCAGCGAAGCATCTCGCGCGGCAAGAGGCGAGACTCTTCGCTGGTGTCACGTCGCGGCATACTGCTCGCCTTAACCCGCTCAGAACTTGTCCTGAGAGAAGCGAAGGAGTGACAAGGTTGCGAGGCGAGACTCTTCGCTGGTGTCACGTCGCGGCATACTGCTCGCCTTAACCCGCTCAGAACTTGTCCTCAGAACTTGTCCTGAGAGAAGCGAAGGAGTGACAAGGTTGCGAGGCGAGACTCTTCGCTGGTGTCACGCCGCGGCGCACTGCTCGCCTTAACCCGCTCAGAGTGACACTTCACGTCACGGCGCGGAGACCGCCTTGAACGCGTTGATCCGGCCGTAGCGCCAGAAGAGTAACGTGCCAGACAGCCTGTCGCTGTTTTTCTCGATGCGGCTGCGCACGCAGGAAGCCGTCGTGCACTTGCCAGAGGCCCACACCAGCGCGGCCAGGCCCGCGACGTGCGGCGCGGCCATTGAGGTGCCGCTGAGCGCATCGTAGTTCATCTTGTAGCCGTAGGACGTGTTCAGCGTCACCGGGGTGTCCGGCATTGTGGAGAGTATTCCATCCCCGGGCGCGGCCACATCCACCCACGAGAAGCCATACGACGAGAAGGAGGCCTTCTTGTCGTTCTTATCGGTGGCAGCCACGGCGATGCAGTTCGTGTAGGAGGCGGGATAGGTCTTCGTGGTAGTGCCGCCGTTGCCGGCCGAGCACGCGATCACCACGCCCTTGCTCCAGGCGTAATCCACGGCGTTCTTCAGCGTCGTCGAGCTAGAGCTGCCGCCCAGGCTCATGTTGATCACGTTCGCGCCGTTGTCGGCCGCCCAGGTGATGCCATTGGCGACCGATTCCCACGAGCCGCTGCCATAGGCGTCGAGCACCTTGCCCGCCATGAGGCTGACGTTCCAGTTTTCGCCCGCCACGCCGACGCCGTTGTTGGTCAGCGCGCCGATGATGCCGGCCACGTGCGTGCCGTGGCCGAAGTCGTCTTCGGCGTTATTGTCGTTGTTGATGAAATCCTTCTGCAGGGCGACGGGGGGAAGATCGGGGTGCGAGTTGTCAATGCCGGTGTCGAGCACGGCCACCTTCACGTCAGTCGAGCCGGTCACCAGGTCCCACGCCAGATTGGCCTGGATCTTGGGCCAGTTCCACTGCGCAACGCAGCCATAGAAGGCCGTGTTGTAGCAGGTGCTGTAGTACGGATCATTGGGGTCAACTAAGACCGTCGCGATGCCGTTCGGCTCGGCGTATTCCACGTTTGGGTTGGTGCGCAGAGCCGCGATGGCTTGCTTGACCGTGCCGGCGGGTACCTTGAGTACCTTCACGCCCAGCGCGGTGTCGCGCTCGACGGTCATGTCGAAGTCCGCCGCGATGCGTTCGGCATTGGCGCCCGCCTTGAACTTCACGAGCACCTGGTCCGGCACATAGGCGCCTTCGACCCAGGTGGCCTCCATCTCAGCAGCCGATTCCTCGCCCTTGGGGGTAGCCGGCCCCGCGGGCGCAAAGCCTGTCACGGACAGGGCGAGCAGAATGACCAGGATGATGAACAACGAGCGTCGGAACATGGGGAGCTCCTCTCTGGTGAGTGTGTTAAAGCTGATCGGACGACGCGTGTGGGCTGGCAGAACCCGGATGAACTGCGCTTGCACCTCCATAATGGAAGACTACATTTTCTATTCTACTCAGCTTCGTAAGGAAAGTCAACTGCCGCACGGCCAGCGATTCCAACCGACTGCAAGCAGTTCCAAATGTAGATCGGGCGAAACCGTCATTCTGAGCGGGTTGACCCCAAAACTCTCGCGACGGCGTGAGTCCAGCGAAGAATCCTTCACTGCGTTCAGGACAAGTTCTCGTTGCCGCGACGAGACCCTTCGCTGGATTCTCGCTGCAGCGAACCTCACGGGGCCAACCCGCTCAGGGTGACATCTTGCTTTTGGAATTGCTGACCGCCTGCAAGCTCAGTTGCTATCCTGGCGGAGTTCGGGTATAATGGCTGTACCGGTAGCTCCATACCCCAGGAGAGGACGGCCATGCGTCGCGAACCGAACACCAGGCCGATCCAGGTTTTATGTGTCGGCCGGGCGGATTCCAACTACGATCTGTTGTGGCAACAGTTCCAGCGAGAAGGCCTGGTCTTGATTTTCGCGCGCACGCAACAGGACGGGCAGCAGATGGCCCTGCAACTCCAGCCGCAGATCGTGGTGGTCAACGCGGCCAACAGTCACTTCTCCGGCGACCGGTTATGCCGCACGCTGGGACGACGCCTGCCGAGCATCCAGCGCCTCTTGATCACTGAACCCAACGTCGGGGCCGGCGTGCCCTGCGAGATTCACCTTGCCCGGCCCTTCACGGTGCGCAAATTGCGCGAATCAGTGCTGAAGCTGCTGGAGGCCGCCGCGCCGCACATCCTCCGGGTTGGCCCGCTCCAGCTCGACCTGGTCACGCGCGTCGTGATCGGGCCACAGGGACGCCACCGCCTGACCCCCAAGCAGTGCAGCCTTCTGGCGGGTTTCATGCGCCGGCCGAATCAGGTGCTCTCGCGCAAAGACCTGATGGAGCGCGTTTGGGAGACGAAGTATCTGGGCGATACTCGCACGCTGGATGTCCACGTCCGCTGGCTGCGAGAGCGCATCGAGCCAGACCCTAAGCATCCGGCCCTCCTGGTCACCGAGCGTGGGATCGGCTATAGGCTGGTCATTCCCGAGCTGGAGTCCTCCCCTGACGATCCGCTGGATGTAGAATCGTATTAAATCAAATCGGCGCCTTCGAATAAGAGGGCGCCGATTTGGCACAATCTGCGACAAGCCGACTACATCAGGCGGCGTTTGTGGCCTTGTTCAGAGCGGCCATCAGGCGGGACTTGCGTCGCGCGGCGTTATTCTTGTGGATAACGCCCTTTTCGGCGGCCTTGTCCAAGGCGCGGATGGCGTCGTGGATCGCCTGGGTGGCTTCCGCCACTTTGGGTGTTGCTAACAGTGCGCGGGCCTTTCTGACCCTCGTGCGAGTGGTGGTGCGGACGGCGCCGCGATAGACGTTCTTGCGGGCGTCGCGACGCCCGGCCTTCAGAGCGGACGGGTGATTCTTCTTACCTGGCACTTAGAGCCTCCATAGAACTTATTCGACCTCTACTATACCTCAAGCGCTCGTTTTTGTCCAGTTTGTGGGCAGGTGATCAGCGATTTCCCAAATGGCAGATGTCGCTTGGTTTCTGCTATACTCGGCACGGACGCAAATTGCACTTTTGGCGACTGTCATTCTGAGCAAGTTGGCCCCTAACTTCTCGCGACGGCGAGCATCCAGCGAAGAATCTCCTTTGCGTTTTGCTATTTGCGATTTGCCGGTTGCGCCACGTCTGTCATTGCCTCATCCACATAGGGATACGCCAGCCAGACGGTGGCCGCGCCGAACAACGTTCCGGTGATCAGCCGCAGCAGCCAATCGCTTTCCCGCAGGCCCACCAACTGTGTGCTGCCGTCAACGGCCATCGGGATGAGCAGCAGCGCGTAGAG
The DNA here is from genome assembly GCA_026389845.1 of Chloroflexota bacterium. Taxonomy (GTDB): domain Bacteria; phylum Chloroflexota; class Anaerolineae; order CG2-30-64-16; family CG2-30-64-16; genus JAPLHB01. Next base: position 527 of record JAPLHB010000209.1, on the reverse strand, counting down.
CCAGATCGGCAGCTTGGGCAAGGATCGGCCTGGCTTGCGGAGCCGGGTGCGCAACAGGGCGAAGATCAGCCCGCTGAACAGGATCGCGCCATAAATCGCCACATCGCGCTCGCAGACCGCGACCTTGTAGCCGACCTCCGGCGCGCCGACCCAGCGCAACAGTTCGCGTTGGAAGGTGTTGATGCCGGCGGGCAACAGTCCCAGCGTCTCCAATTCCGTGGCGCTGTAGACCCCGCTCGGCCCAAAGAGGAAGAACGATCGCTCCGGCAGTTGATGGCAGGTGGGGCTGTAGAGCGCGTAGATCAGCCGTCCGGCCCCGGTCGCGCCCGCGTGCATGAACACCGGCGCCAGAAACGGCATGCCAATGAACACGGCCACGACCACGTTGAATACCATCAGCCAATGCCGCGCCAGCCAGGCCACCAGGCGGTCTACGCTTGCCGCGAGCGCGTCCAGCCGCTTGTTGGCCGGCAGACGCACCGTCACAGGCAGCTTATTTTCCCGAACAGTCACGCGTTTCTCTCCTG
>JAPLHB010000151.1 GCA_026389845.1 Chloroflexota bacterium | reverse complement strand
CTGGAGGTCAAGGATGGCGTGGCGCTCTTCCGCAACCCCGCGCAGACCATGGACAAGCTGCGCGAGCTGATCCCCGGCATGGGCGCGGCCGAGGGGCTGAACGCTTTCTGGGCCGGCGCCATCCACGACCCCAAGCTGGGCCTGGTTCCTGTCTGGCTGCCCAACCTGCTCGATCACACGCAGCGCGTGCTCGACAAGCCGTTGCTCAACCGCATCCTCAACGAGGCGTTGCCCGATCTGCCCGACGGCGTGCGCCAGGCCGTCGTCTACACCATTGACCTGGACGACGAACCCGACCTGCGCGCCTTCATGGCGGAATACAACCCGACCGAGATCGCCATAGAGCTGCGCGATCTCAAGCAGGTCCTGCACGAAGTCGTCGCCAATGACCACATCGAGTACACGGTCGCGCCGGCGCCGGACGGCTATGCGGTCGAGATCACCCGTTTCATCTCCGACCGCCTGATCGAGAAGATCGAAGCCTACAACCAGAAGCGCGCCGCCAACAACGGCCGCAAGAAGGCCAGGCAAATCGAGCTGGACGAAAGCGACGATGAGGAAGAGAACGGCGGCAACGGGGCCGGCGGCGCGTTCAGGCCGCTGGAAATCAGCGAGGACGGGCTGGAGTTGATCGAGCTGGTCAGCCTGGATTGCACGTCAGCCGAGGGCGCGTGGCACAGCGACGCCGAAGTCAAGATAGACAAGCGAGGCTACGTCAGCCTGAACGGCAAGAAGACCAAGACGCTCTGGAATGCCAGGATCACCGGCCCCCAAAAGCCCTTGCGGCTGAAGGTCAGGAACATCGCGGGGGATGAAACGGTGATTACAGTAAGCTCCCCGGATCTCGCATAGAGGTTTCATCGAACATGCCTGAATACACCGAGCGACAAGGCCAGTACCTGGCCTTCATCTACTACTACACCAAGCTCAACGGCCGGCCGCCGGCAGAGGCGGACATCCAGCGCTACTTCCGCGTGGCGCCGCCTACCGTGCACCAGATGATCCTGACCCTGGAACGGCGCGGCTTCATCAGCCGTGAACCGAGGCGCAGCCGGACGATCAGCCTCCTCTTGTCGCGCGCTCAGCTTCCCGATTTGGCCTGAACATCGTGATGTCCGCTGCTTTGGGATCAGCCCCACATTCGGGCGAAGTGACAGGGGATGACCACCTGGGGTATAATGCTCTCGTGGCGCAACGCCACGAGAGGTTATGCGCATGGCATTGTTGAACGTGCGGGACGTGAGCATCGGGTTTGGCGGCGCGCTCGTCCTGGAACGCATCAGTCTACAGATCGAGCGTGGCGAGCGGGTCGGCCTGCTCGGCCGCAACGGCGTGGGCAAATCCACGCTGCTCAAGATGATGGCCGGCCAGCTCGAACCGGATGAAGGGATCATCGCCCGCCAACAAGGGCTGCGGGTGGCCTATCTGACCCAGGAGGCGCCCCAGGGGTTGACGGGCGCCGTGGCCGATGTCGTGGCGGGCGGGCTGGACGCAGCGGCGGCCGGTGATGACGATGCGTCGTGGCGACGGCGGCTGCAGACGGATACGATCCTCTCGCGCATGCAGCTCGACCCCGCAGCCGATTTTGAACTGCTCTCCGCCGGACTTAAGCGGCGGGTGCTCCTGGCCCGCGGCCTGGTCCGCGACCCCGACATCGTGCTTCTCGACGAGCCAACCAACCACCTGGACATTGACGCCATCGCCTGGCTGGAAGATTTTCTGCTGCGCTACGGCGGCACGCTCGTCTTTGTCACCCACGATCGCGTCTTTCTGCAGAAGCTCGCCCTCCGCATCGTCGAAATTGACCGCGGGCGCCTCGTGGATTGGCCGTGTGACTACGCCACCTTCACCGCGCGCAAGCAGGCGATCCTGAAGGCCGAGGCGGCCCAGGAGATGCAATTCGACAAGAAGCTGGCCCAGGACGAGGCGTGGATCCGGCAGGGGATCGAGGCCCGGCGGACGCGCAACGAGGGACGGGTGCGCGCCCTGGAGCAGTTGCGCGGGCAGCGTCGAGAACGTCGCGAGCAGCCCGGCGCCCTGCGGATGCAGCTCCAGGAGGTCGAGCGTTCGGGCCGGCTGGTGATCCGGGCCGAAGACGCCAGCTTCAGTTATGGCAACCGGCCGGTCGTACGAGACCTCTCGACCACCCTCATGCGCGGCGACAAGGTGGGCATCATCGGTCCCAACGGCTCCGGCAAGACGACGCTGTTGCGGCTCCTGTTGGGCGAGCTGCCGCCGCAGTCGGGCACGGTGCGCCACGGGACGAACCTGGAGATCGCCTATTTCGATCAATTGCGCGCCCAACTCGATGAAGATCGGACGGTGCTGGACAACGTGGCCGACGGTCGGGAATTCATCAGCGTCAACGGCAGACCCCGCCACGTGATCGGCTATCTGGAAGACTTCCTCTTCTCCAGGGAACGGGCGCGGGTTGTCGCGAATGTCCTATCCGGCGGCGAGCGCAACCGGCTCTTGCTGGCGCGCCTCTTTGCGCGGCCGGCCAACGTGCTGGTCATGGATGAACCCACCAACGACCTCGACCTGGAGACCCTGGAACTTCTGGAGGACCTGCTGCTGGAATACGAGGGGACCGTGCTGCTCGTCAGCCACGATCGGGAACTGCTCAACAACGTGGTCACAAGCACGCTGGCGCTGGAGGGCGCGGGGCGAGTCGGCGAGTACGCGGGCGGCTATGACGACTGGGTGCGCCAGCGCGCCTCCCCGCGAGAGAGCGCCTCGCCCACTCCGGCCGAAAAAGCCGCATCCCGGCTGGTTCCGTCGCCGCCGACCGCGGAGACAAGGGCCAGACCCGAACGTGCGCGCGGGCTGACCTATCGGGAGCAGCGGGAGATGGAGGCCCTGCCCGGCCGCATCGAAACCCTGGAGGCCGAGCAGAGCCAGTTGTACCGGGTCATGGCCGCTCCGGCAATCTACCAGGAAGGCGGCGACGCGGTGGTACAGGCCACTGCCCGGCTGGCGGCATTGGAGCAGGAACTAGCCGAGGCGTATGCGCGTTGGGGAGCGCTGGATGGGCAGGAAAGCACACTCGATTCGCAGAATCGTGTAAAGGGGGCGATTGACGATGACCGATGATGAAGGGCTGGCGGTCCAGTTCCGCTGGCTGGGCGTCGCCGGCGTCGAGCTGACGGCCGGCGCCCAGGTCTTAGCCGTTGACCCCTTCTTCACGCGGCCGCCCCGGCGGCTGACGGACTACCGGATGGACGCCTGCTTCAGCTTCCTCATTCGCGCCGGCCCCTACCGCATCCTTCACGGCGCGGCGCCGGTTCCGGCCGATCTCTGGCTGACTGTGCCGACCCGGCGACGCGGCAGAAACGCTGAACTGTTGCGCGTCATCCGGCCGAAGCTCGTCGTCCCGATCCACTGGGACGACCTCTTTCGGCCGCTGTCACGACCGATCCGGCCGCTGTCACGACCGATCCGGCCGCTGCTCGGCCCGGCCGGCCGCGCCGAGCTGGCTCTGCCCAGGACCGCGTTGGCCGCCCCCGTGTTCAGGCCTGAAATCTTCCGCGTCTATCGCCTCGCCGAAGTAATAGATTTTATCGGGAATGGCGGTCATTCTGAGAACCGCCATGCTACCGGTGGCATTCGTGAAGCAAGAAACTCCGCCGCTTGTCATGCTGAGCGGGTCGTTCCCGTGTCTTGCGTTGCGGCGAGCTTCCAGCGAAGCATCCGGCGTGGCAGCGAGACCCTTCGCTAGAGTCACGCCGCGGCGTACTGTTCGTCGTAGACCCGCTCAGAGCTTGCCCTGAGTGCAGCGAAGGGGTGACAAGTTTCTGAGCAGCGGGTCCACCGCGAGCCTCTCGTTACGGCGTGAAACCAGCGAAGAATCCTTTTACGGATTTGTGGTATACTACAGTCTGCTGAATCACGGGCCTTTATCATCGTACATGCAGTTTGGAGCCAAAGGAGACGGCCGCCATGGCAGGATACGATCTGCGTTCCCTTGATCTGCCCAAGTTGACCGGGACGGCGTTGCGCGCCTTTGCGGCCGCGCTTGCCAACCCACTGACCCGACCCCTGCTGATTCCCAGCCTGCTCAAGCAGGGCGGCTTCGACCGATTCGCGGCCCAGCGGCTGGATGAGCCGCCCACCTTCCAGCCTCTGGTGCGTGCGGCCGCGCCGGCTGCGGCGCCAATGCCGATCGGCGAACTGGAGACGACCCTCGGCCCTCACGTCCCCGGAACGCCGTTCAGGACGATCCGAGATTACGCCCAGGCATACCGCGCCGGCGCGACGACCCCGGAAGAGGTCGCCCGCCGGGTGCTCGCAGCGATCGAGCAGAGTGACGCCGGCGATCGGCCTCTGCGCGCTTTCATCGCCAACAACCCGGAAGACGTGCTGGCCCAGGCGCGGGCCTCGACCGCGCGAATCCGAGCGGGTCAGCCGCTCAGCATCTTCGACGGCGTGCCGGTGGCGGTCAAGGACGAGGTGGATCAGGTTCCCTATCCCACCACCGTCGGCACGACCTTCCTGGGCAGCCGACCCGCGGCAGAAGACGCCACGGTGGTCGCCCGCCTGCGCGCCGCGGGGGCTTTGCTGATCGGCAAGGCCAACATGCACGAGATCGGCATCAACCCGAACGGGTGCAACGCGCACTACGGCCCGGCGCGCAACCCGTACGATCCGAGCCACGACACCGGCGGCAGCTCCAGCGGCCCGGCGGCCGCGGTGGCGGCCGGACTGTGCCCCGTCTCCGTCGGCGCGGATGGGGGCGGCTCCATCCGTGTCCCGGCCAGCCTGTGCGGCCTGGTGGGGCTGAAACCCACCTTCGGCCGCATCAGCGAGCATGGCGCGGCGCCGCTCTGCTGGAGCGTGGCCCACCTGGGGCCGATCGGCGCCACGGTCGAGGATGTGGCCCTGGCCTATGGCCTCATGGCTGGCCCCGATCCGGCCGACCCCAACTCTCAGCACCAACCGGACGTCACCCTGGCCGGCTGGAACACGGCCGATCTCCACGGCCTGACCCTGGGCATCTACCGGCCCTGGTTCGAGCACGCTACTCCGGCGGTCGTCGCGGCCTGCGAGGCGATGGTGGCGCACTTCACCCAGGCCGGCGCGCGGGTTCGTGAGATCGTGATTCCCGAGTTGGACGCCATGCGGCTGGCCCACGTACTGACCATCTTGAGCGAGATGGCCGCGAGCATGGCGAATCGCCGCGAGGAGCTTGGCCGTCTGGGCGCCTCGGTGCGTACCACCCTGGCCCTCACGACGGCTTTCACGTCGGCCGACTACATCCGGGCGCAGCGGATGCGGACGCGCGCCCTGGCGATCTTCGATGGGGTCTTTCAAGAAGTGGACGCGATCATCACCCCGGCCACGGCCATCACTGCGCCGCTCATCCCGACCAGGGACGCGGCGGGTGGCTGGTCCGATCTCAGCGCCGACACCGAGGTGATGCGGTACGTCTTCCCCGGCAACCTGGCCGGTCTGCCGGCGCTGAGTTTTCCGGTGGGCTACGATGAGGCGGGGCTGCCGATCGGGATGCAGGCCATGGGGCGGCATTGGGCCGAAGCCACGCTGCTGCGCATCGCCTACGTGGCCGAGCAGCACGTCCAACGCCAACGGCCGCGGGTGTTCTTCCCGATCCTCGGCTCATAGCTAAGACTCAGTAGATCGCAGTTTCCTTGCAGAGGCGGCTCCCATGCCGCCGGCCCGCAGGCGTGGAGCCGCCTCTGCTGTCAAATCGTGATCTACTGAGACTCATTCTCGCCGCTCAGATCGCAGTTTCCTTGCAGAGGCGGCTCCCATGCCGCCGGCCCGCAGGCGTGGGAGCCTGCTCTGCTGTCAAATCGTGATCTACTGAGACTTATTCTCGCCGCTCAGATCGCAGTTTCCTTGCAGAGGCGGCTCCCATGCCGCCGGCCCGCAGGCGTGGGAGCCTGCTCTGCTGTCAAATCGTGATCTACTGAGACTTATTCTCTCGCTCAGCGCGTCAGTTCCGTGCCCAGCAACACGTACTCTTCGTCGAAGCCGGCCCGGTGGTAAAAACGCCGGGCCGCCTGGTTGTCCGTCTCCGTGCCGACCTCCACCTCGTCCATGCCGCGGGCCAGCGCCTCGTCCACCACCCGCTTCACCAGCGCGCGGCCGATGCCACTTCCGCGCTGCTCGCGATTGACGATCAGCTCGTTGATGAGCGCCGTGCCGCCCCGGTGGAAAAAGGTCTGATAGAAGATCACCGAGACGAACCCGACCACCTGCCCATCGGCCACCGCTGCATAGTTGAGGTAAATCTCCGGCGTCCGGGCCATCCGCTGGAACAGCTCCGCCAGAAACGTCAACTCGAAGTCGTTCGTGGCGTGGGCTGCTTCGCTCAACTGGATCATTAAGTCGCGCACGGCCGGCAGATCACGCATCTCGCACGGTCGAATCTCGATCGAAGTCATCACTGTCTCCTTAGTGCCTATCCGAATCATAGCAGCGCGGGCTCCCATGCCCGCAACCGGCGGCGTGGGAGCCGCCTCCGCTGGTTTATCGGATAGGCGCTTAGCGTACTGCTGCCAGGTCCACCCCCCGCGCGGCCGCGCGGGCCATCCGCCACTCTTCCTCTGTCTCAAACGGCGTGAGGATGTCTGCCTCCGGCCGGCGAACCAGCTCCAGAGCTTCCTGCGGACAGCCGAGCACGCACACCCCGCAACCTGCACAGCGCGTCGCGCTGACCAGGGAAGTGCTCTCGACGGTTAACGCGCCAAACGGACAGCGTTCCACGCACTCGCCGCAAGCGATGCACTTGTCTTCATTTACCTGGCAGATAAAGGCCGAGGCCGCGATCACGTTCGCCCGACCCAACTCGGTGAGACCGCGCAGAATGCCGCAGGCGCACGTGCAGCAGTTGCAGATGTACCACACGCCGCGCTGGTTGTTGCTGACCGAATGCACCAGGCCAGCCTCGGCCGCGCGACGCAACGTAGCGAACGCCTCGGCCTGCGTGAGCGCGCGGATGTCTTCCCTGCGATCGAACGCCATCGGCATTTCACTGAACACCATACAGACATCCAGCGGATGGCTACACGCCTGGCCCAAAAGAGCCTGTTGTTTGCGGCAGATGCAGTCGGCCACACCCCAGGCCCTGGCCCTGGCGACGATCTCAGCGGCGCTCTCGAAGGGGCGCACCTCCATGTCTTGCCGCACGCTCGCGTTGACGGGGATCACGCGGTGCACGGGCGGCTGCTCCAGGAGCGCCTGGCGAAAGGTTTGCTGGTAATAGTCCTCGAACAAGCGCGCCAGCTCGGCGTCAATGCGGCCCGCCTGCATTTCGTAGATGCCGACCACGAACGGCAGCAGGCCGAACCCCAGGCCGCCCGCGGGCGCCCGCCCCGCGGTGATGAGGCCGCGTTTGACCATGCTCTTGAGTTGCTGGCCTAGCGCCTGGGGATCGCCGCCCAGCCGCGTCGCGAGTTGCGCGGACGTCTCCAGGGTCATGCGCAACCGCGCGGCCAGGCTGGCCTCCTCGGGCGTGAACAGCTTCGCCAGCAGGCGCAGCTCCGCCCCATCCGCGGCCGGCGGAAAGCCGTTGGGTAACTCATCCAGCCGCGCGGCCAACTCACGGTAAGGCGTGTCGTTCATTTGTGCCCTTATCTCCTCTGTGTATCTTATCAATCATTCAGGGTAGGGGCACGGCCTTGCGCCTGCCCGCCAGGGCGACCGCAAGGGTGCGCCCCTACAAATCGCGAAGATACTCCTCTGCTATCTGCCTCAGGTTCTTTGTCAAGCAGCGATTTGACTGGGGAGATTGTACCCCGGAAATGGGTAAACGAGCAACTCGGCGAGTCGTTTTGGTATCTATTGTCAAGTCGGCGTAGAACAGGGCGCGAGATTAGCTATTTTCGCTCATCTATGTTAGAATAAATCATCGCGTAACAAACGACTGGGCTGAGAGTGCGACTTGGCTCAAATCTAACAGCCAAGAAGGATTCTCAGTGACTTTCTCAAATTTCAACCTCAACCCGCGCCTGGCGGCAGGCGTCACCGCGCTCGGTTATCAAACGCCGACGCCGATTCAACAACAGGCGATCCCGCCCATCATGGCCGGCCGCGACGTCATGGGCCTGGCCCAGACCGGCACCGGCAAGACCGCAGCCTTCGCCCTTCCCATTTTGCAGCGTCTCGAACAGGGGCCGCGCGGCCGTGTACGCGCCTTGATCGTCGCGCCCACGCGCGAGCTGGCCGAGCAGATCCACCAGGCGTTCAACGACCTGGGCCGGCAGACGCGCTTGCGCAGCATCGCCATCTACGGCGGCGTGGGAATTGGACCGCAGTTGCAGGCCCTCCGCGCCGGCGCCGACATCGTGGTGGCCTGCCCCGGCCGGCTCCTCGATCACGTCCGTCAAGGCACCATCAATTTGACCCAGGTGGAAGTGCTGGTGATTGACGAGGCCGACCGCATGTTCGACATGGGCTTCCTGCCCGACGTGCGGCGCATCGTCCGGGCCGTGCCCGAACAGCGCCAGACCTTGCTCTTTTCGGCCACCATGCCTGACGACGTCCGCGGCCTGGTTCGCGAGGTATTGCGCGATCCGTTGACCGTGCAGATCGGCCACTCCGCGCCGGTCGAGACCGTGTCGCACGCGGTCTATCCGGTCGCGCCACACCTCAAGACGCCGCTGCTGACCGAGCTGCTGCGAGCCACCGATACCGGGTCGGTGCTCATCTTCACCCGCACCAAACACCGGGCCAAAAAAGTGGCCCAGCAACTGGAGCGCGCCGGCTTCCGCGCCACGGAGCTGCAGGGCAACCTCTCGCAGAACCGGCGCCAGGCCGCGCTCGATGGCTTCCGGGCTGGCACGTACCGGATCCTGGTGGCGACGGACATCGCCGCGCGCGGCATTGACGTGTTGAGCATCTCGCACGTCATCAACTATGACATGCCGGACACCACCGACGCCTACACGCACCGCATCGGCCGCACCGGACGGGCCGAGCAGACCGGCACAGCCTATACCCTGGTGACGCCGGAGGACGCCATCGCCGTGCGCGACGTCGAGCGGGTGCTGGGTCAGAAGATCGAGCGCCGCACCCTGCCCGGCTTCGACTACCGGGCGGCTCCGCCCGCGCAGGATCGCGAATTTGCGCGCGACCCCCGGCCCATCCAGGGGATGCGCCGGAGCACCCCGGCGCGCGATTCGCAATGGGCAGCCCCGGCGCAACCGATGCGCGGGCCACGCAATGCCCCGACCGGCGGTTACGATCGCACGGGCGCACGTCCGCGACCGTAGGCCTGCTTCGAAGACAAGGTAGCTTACCACCAATACACGAGGATGCCCCGGAAACGGCCAAGTAGCGTTCGGTTGATTTAGCTATGGGATACAATTTTATGCGAATTCCGCGAATTTTTGCTGTCAAGAGCGGAAGTATTACTTCACTCTGGACAGTTGTGCTGATTAGCCTTCTGGTCCTATTAAGCACATTCCAGGCAGGCATGGCTTCCTCCGCGACCAGTGTGGGGACAGGCAGCGGTCCTGAAGGCGGAAAGGTTTACGCCCTGGCGATTGACCCGGCGACGCCGGCCACCCTCTATGCGGGGATATATCTCGGCGGCGTGTTCAAGAGCACGGACGGCGGCGCAAACTGGAGCGCCGTTAACGCCGGCCTGACCTCTACCGTTGTTAACGCCCTGGTGATTGACCCCGCGACGCCGGCCACCCTCTACGCAGGGACCAGGGACCGCGGTGTCTTCAAGAGCACGAACGGCGGCGCGAACTGGAGCGCCGTCAATAACGGCCTAACCAATAGCTATATTCACGCCCTGGCGATTGATCCGGCGACGCCGGCCACCATCTATGCAGGGACGCAGGGCGGCGGCGTGTTCAAGAGCACGAACGGCGGTGCGAACTGGAGCGTGGTTAACCTCGGAACGACGAATCCCTATGTGTGGGCCCTGGCGATTGATCCGGTGACGCCGACCACCCTCTATACGGGAACAGGGGGTGGCGGCGTGTTCAAGAGCACGAACGGCGGCGGGAATTGGAGCGCCACCGGCCTGACCAACAAAAATGTTTACGCCCTGGCGATTGATCCGGGGGCGCCGGCTACCCTCTATGCGGGGACACTGGGTGGCGTGTACAAGAGCACGAACGGTGGCACGAATTGGGACCCGGTCAGCACGGGTCTGCCCCCTGATCCATTCTGGCCTACCTACTACGTCCAGGTGAATGCCCTGGCGACTGACCCGGCGGCTCCGGCCACCCTTTATGCCGGGACCTATGGCGGCGTGTTCGTGAGCACGAACGGCGGCGGGAACTGGAGCGCCGTCAACGCCGGCCTGCCCTCATTGAGTCCTGCGGTCAACGCTCTGGCGATTGATCCAATGACGCCGGGCACTCTCTATGCGGGGACGTATGTCGGCGGCGTGTTCAAGAGCACGAACGCCGGAGCAGACTGGACCTCCGCCAACGCCGGTCTGGACCTGACGGTTGTTCGCGCCCTGGCGATTGATCCGGCGGCTCCGGCCACCCTCTACGCGGGGACATATCTCAGCGGTATGTTCAAGAGCACGAACGCCGGCGATGACTGGAGCGCCGTCAATTCAGGCCTGCCCTCATTCCTGCCCTACTGGCCCGCTGTCTACACGCTGGCGATTGACCCGTCGGCGCCGGCGACCCTCTATGCGGGGACATGGAGCGGCGCGTTCAAGAGCACGAACGGCGGCGATATCTGGAGCGCCGTCAACGACGGCCTGTACGCTAATCCGCTCGACGTTTACGCCCTGGCAATTGACCCGGTGACGCCGGCCACCCTCTATGCGGGGACTGGCTACGGCGGCGTGTTCAAGAGCACGAACGGCGGCGCGTACTGGGGCGATGCCAATACCGGTCTGACCAACAGCAATATTTATGCTCTGGCGATTGACCCAGCGACGCCGGCGACCCTCTATGCGGGGACATTAGGCGGCGTGTTCAAGAGCACAGACGGCGGCGTGAACTGGGGCGCCGTCAACGCGAACCTGACCAATAAAAATGTTGTCGCCCTGGCGATTAACCCGGTGACGCCGGCGACCCTCTATGCGGGGACATATGGCGGCGTGTTCAAGAGCACGAACGGCGGCGCGAACTGGAGCGCCGTCAATTCCGGCCTGACCAATACCCATGTTGGCGCCCTGGCGATTGACCCAGCGACGCCGGCCACCCTGTATGCGGGGACAGGCGGCGGCGTGTTCAAGAGCACGGACAGCGGCGCGAACTGGAGCGCCGTCAACGCCAGCCTGGCCGCTACCGTTGTTAACGCCCTAGCGATTGACCCGGCGACGCCGGACACCCTCTATGCAGGGACAAATGATCGGGGCGTCATGGTTGTTCGTAGGCTGGAATATCAGTACCTGCCGCTTGTCGTGCGCGGCCAGTAGTGCCTGAGGTTCATGATACACATCTGAACGGTTACATGGCGCCAACCGTACCGTGAACACCCCACCTGCCGACCCCCTGTCCAACATCCCACCGCCGGCCGAACGGCGGCTGGCGCTCCGCGTGACGCCCGCGGCGCAGCGCGCCCTGCGCGGGGGGCATCCCTGGCTCTTCGACCGGGCGATCACCGCACAGAGCGGTGAGGGTCGGCCGGGCGACCTGGCGGTGATCTTCGACGACCGGCGGCGATTCCTCGCCATCGGCCTCTACGACCCCACCTCACCCATGCGCGTGCG
>JAPLHB010000001.1 GCA_026389845.1 Chloroflexota bacterium | reverse complement strand
TCGACGGCCGTGCGCGGCGAGGCGGTGACGAGCAACATGCCGCCCAGCCGGCTGACGAACGTCGGTAATTCCTGCTCGATGGCGAGCCGGTGCGCCCGCGCCTGGTTCTTCAGGAACTCGCCGACCATGATGTAGAGCAGCGCCGCGCCGCCGATGGCCGGCACGAGGGGCAGCCCCCAAACGAGCAGCACCGCCAACCCGCCGCCCGCCACCCCCCAGGGCAGCCAGCGCGCCGCGGCGGTTTGGGCCAGGCCCAGGGCGATGTTGATGTCCGGCTTGACCGCGGCGGCCGGTGCAGCGCCGGGCAGATACGATTGGAGAATCTGCTTGTGGGTCCCCACGCCCACCCCGAGCCGCTGGAGGAGCACGGCGACCGTTGCCGCCGCCATGCCAGCCAGCGCCAGAACCAGGAATTGCGCGAGTAACGTGTCAGGCATCAGGTTACCTCGATGTTAGAGGCAGCGGGACTGACGGTAGCTCCGCTGCTGCTGGTGTTGTTCGTCCCAGTTTTGTAGGCCGCCGTCCCCGTCCAGGTCCCGTAGTAGATCGGCAGCCCCAGCAGGCAGGGTTGCCGCGGCGCACTGAACAGATCATTGAGTGCCTCCTGCAATTGCCGCGCTTCGGCTAAGGACAACGCGATATCAAGCAAACCGATCTGGAGCACAACCTGCTTAACGCCGATGGCCAATTGATTTATGTTTGACACGAGTTACCTCCTAACCGCGCCGCCGGCTGATCGGCGCAACGCGTTCATCGCCGGGCTGCCAGAGCCGCTTGAACTTCACGTCGCCCCCTGTGAGGCCCGCAATCTCCCAAACACCAATGGCTTGCCGCCGCCCATCCCGCCAGCCGACCTGCACGACGACATCCAGAGCTTCGGCAAACAACGCCTTGACGGCCGCCGCCGGCGTTTGCGTGTCGCCCCACAGCATGATGCTCAAGCGGGAAACGGCGTGCTCCGGCCCCTCCGCGTGGAAGGTCGTCAGACCGGCATGGTCCGACATCAGGGCGCGGAACAGGGACAGCGCCGCGTCACCCCGCCGCACTTCGCCGACGATCAGGTAGGCCGGCGCCAGGCGCATGGCGTCGTCAACACCGTGCTTGACCTCATAGGTCGGGATGCTTGACCCAGGAGGCGCAGCCCGCGCTTCTAACGTCACCACGTTGGGGTGCGGCAACCAGATTTCCTCGGGGTCTTCGACTTTCACCACGCGGACCTGGGCAGGAATGCCGTGGCACAAGGCGGATAGCAAAGTCGTCTTGCCGGTGGACGTGCCGCCAATGACCATGAAGCGCAAGCGATTGGCGACCGCGGCCAGCAAAGGATCGAGCACGGCATCGCCGACCTGCATTGCACTGGGCGCCAGAGGGGCCGGTCCATCCGCGCCGCCCGACTGGGAGGCTTGGCGGCTAAAAACCTGCCACTGCATGATCTGGCTCGGCGTGACCGGCTCCGGCTCAAAAAGCCGGAGCGCCAGGATCGGATAGCCGTCGCCGGGTGCGATACACGGGTGCATGGCCTTGACGCGCGCTCCGCCGAAGCCGAACTCACGATCCCGCGGGAGCTTGACGTCAATCGAAGGCGTTGATTCTGACAGGCCCCGTCCTTCAGGAGCCAACAGCGCCTCGACGGCCCGCCACGCCTCAGCCTTGCTTGGCTGCAAGGCCAGCTCGGCGAAGTTGCCGTCCCCGCCCTTGCGGCGGCCCCAGACCCGCCCGTCGCCGTTCAGGGCCAGGTCGGTGAACTCGGTGCAGGTGGGCGGCAACAGGCCATCCAGGAAGCCCAGGCCGCCGACGCGGGCAATGACTTGGGCGATCAGGGCCACCAACTGCCCTGAGCCAAACGGTGGCCCGCCCGGCGCGCGGAGCACCTCCCGCACCGCCTGCTCGGCCCTAGAACCGAGTTCCCGCCGATTCCGAAGTACCGCCAGCGGGAGCCCGGCCAACGCCTTCGCAGCCTGCTCGACGACCGCCGTCGTTTGCGCATCGGTAGCGCTGGCTTGCACTGCGGTCCATTGGGCCATCGCCTAACGCTCCCGGAAGACAAAGGGGCCAAACCGCTTGACCCTGGCCGCTTGACCTGCATCCGGCGCCGCTTGCATGGCCGCCGGAAAAAGCAGGTTGCCCAGCGTCTTGGCCGCCAGGCGCAAGGGCTCCGAGCCATCGCGGGCCGGCTGCATGGCCTTGACCGCCAGTTCCACGTTGGGATCGTCCATGATCGCGGCGGCCAGCGGCGGAAAGTCGCGCCGACTGGCCTTGCCCTCGCGGACAATTTCATCGGGGGTCATGGTCGTGTTGCGCACCCGGTTGACGACCAGGTACACCGCCTCGGCGGGAATCGCATGTTGACCGGCCAGCACGTCCTTGACCATGCGCAGCCCTTCCAGCGCGCTGAGCACGCCGGGCAGATCCGGCCGGGCGACCAGGACCAGGGTATTCGCGATACTGAGCGCCGCCGGCGCGACTTCGGGCGCCGACACGTCCAGGATGATGATGCTGTAGCCGATCCTGGTCGCCGTGAACACCAGGTTCTGCAGGGCCGCGGGGCCAGTCTGAGCGTTGTAATCGCCGAGGGCGACCGTATCCCGGAAGCCAGGCAGGATGTGCAGCCCGGTGCGCTTGTGAATCTGGATCGCGGCCTTCAAGCCCTCCACGGTCGGGTTGCTCTGCCAGCTGGCCAGGTTGGGCGTATTGGCCACATCCTTGAGCACCAATGGCGTCATGTCCGGCGCGGCCAGACCCAGCAGTAAGACCGGCAGATTGCGGGCTTTGGCTTCCAGCGCAAGCGCCAGCGCAATCGTGGATTTCCCGACCCCGCCTTGGGTGGACCAGACCGCGATCGTCCGAAAGCCGACCGTGGTCGTCGTGCTGCGGCTGCTCACAAAGCTCTCGCCAGCCGCCGGGGCAGCAATCCGACGCTGCAACACGCTGGCATAGATCTGGCCGGCCAGGACGGCGAAGTTGGGCTGCCCCTCCACCACCTGGGCCACACACTCGATGCGCCGCACGGCCTCGACGCTCTCCTGCCCCAGCCCCTGGGGCGTGAGCACCCAAACCTGACCGCGATAGCTACTGAAGACATTGGCTAGTTCGGTCGGGCCAGCCGCCGCCACGGCCTCGACGAGCACCACTTCGGGGTTGGTCACCAGCTTGGGCTTGGCATCGGCCATGCTGGTCGCCAGGGCCAGGACGGCGAAGCGCGCGTCGGCGGCGAAGGCCGCGTTGAGCATCTGCGTGCTACTGGGTTGCGCGATGATCACCAGGCGCACTGGCGAGGTATCCAGAGGCGGCGCCGCCGGCGGCGGTGGCGCGACGTCCCACGTGGTCGAGCCGCTCATCGGGTGGGCTCCTCGGTGCGCGGCCGCACGGTGGTCAGCAGCGTGCCATTCGTCGTGAACGACCGCGGCTCTTGCGGCAGCAAGACCAGGGTCAAGTTATTGCCGGCGGCGTTCAAGGCGGCCAGCAGCTCGACCGGCACGACCCACTGCGTCACGGGTTCAGGCCCAGGCTTACCCGCGCTGATCGGCGCGGCTTTGACCGGCACAGTGCCGGTCAGCGGCACAGTTGGGGTGAGCACGACGCCGGCCACCACGGGCGTGCCAGTCAGTTTCAGCGCGTCGGTGATGGTCTCGTAACGGATGGCCTGCGCCTGCGTGCTGGCCGCCAGCACCAGCACGCCTTCGCGCACTGTGCCGGTGGAGCCGGTCGTCGTGTTGACCGGACCAGTCAACCCTCCCGACTGCACCGTGGTCGCGGCCGTGGCGGGCGCGACCGCGCGGGCGACGAAGTCCGGCGAAACGTAGAGCACCCGCAAGCCTTCCAGGACGCTCTTGGCGTACACGTCACCGGTCTGTTGATCCGGCAAGGTCGCAATGACCCCGACCTTCATGCCGGGACGCAGCAGGCCGACCAGACCGGTATCGGCCTTGACCTTGACCGCGATGCCGCGTTCGGTGGGGGCCAACACCACGGCCGCGCCCAGGTGCCGCGCCGTAATCGGCTCGCCGGCGAAGCGCACGACGGCCAACGTCTGGCCGACCAGCTTGGCGGGATCGGCCACGGCATCGGTGGGGGCCTGGGCCGCGTCGACGCCACTGGTAACCAGATCGCTGGCGGTCAATTCTTGTCCCGCGCCCAGATCACGCGCGGCGACGATGATGGTGCGCTTGGGAGCCGCTTTGGGCCAGAGCACCAGCACCAATAACAGGGCCGTGATCAGCCCCAAAGCCAGGGGGAGTGTCCACCGCTTCTTTTGCTGCATGATGAGTCTCCTTGTCCTTGTTGTAGTTTAGCTGCCGCCAGATTGGCGAGCAGGAATTCAAGTGGCGCTTGGCGCACATCTACGATACGATCGGCCGCATCTACCTTGACCAGATAGACCTGGGGTCGTAGGGCTGCTACCAGGTCGGCTGTTGAGAGTGGGTCAGACATAAGTGCCCTCAATTGGTCGAGACTTGAATCGTACACGGTTCGGCGTAGTTACCCGTCTGGTCGACGATCAGTAACCGCAACTGATAAACGCCCTGCGGCACCGTGCGAATGTTGAACGCCATCAGTTTGCTGTCCTGCACCGGCGCATTTTGGCGATACAACACAGTCCAGTGCTGCCCGTCGGTCGACAATTCGACTTTCCAGTAGTCCAGGTTGGCCGTCGTCGCAGTGCCATAAATGTTCCACCAACCCGGATCGCCCGTAACAATGCGCGCAAGCTGCGCGCCGCCACACGCTAGCGGGGTGAACGCGACCGGCGTCGGATTGCTGCTACCGCCCCCACTGCTCCCACTGCCAACCGCCGGCAAGCCGGGCAAGCCCGGCAGGGGCGGGGGTGTCATTGAGACAGTGGCCCACCAGCCGCTGGTGGGCGTCGGCGCCGGCGTGGGTGTGGCCAAGGCGGCGAGCGCGGACTGACCTTGCCGCACCTCGACGGGCGGAACACGGGTCACGCCGCTGGCCGCAATGACCAACAACGTCGCGGCGAGCATCAACGGCCAGATGATCCAGATGCGCTGTCTCATCGTCGCCATCTCCTATTGCACCGGTACTACTGGCCCCGGGTATTGCGCCCGAGCCGGTTGGCGCCCTGTGCCCGCGGCCGGCTGGGGCGTGCTCGGCGCGCGGTCCAAGGCCTTTGGCTGGGCCGGTGGCTGGCCTTGCGACGCAACCGGCTTGACCGGCGCGGGCGCTTTGTCAGGCTCACCACCTACCGCTTGCTGCACCGCCGGCGCGGTCACAGGCGCAACCGCTTTACCAGGGTCAGTTGCCGGCGTTTCGACAGCCCGCGGCGGGGCCGCATGAGCGTCCACCGGCGCGCCGCTTGCGTCACGAGCGCCAGTCGCGGGGAGCAGGAGTGGAGCCGGCCCGTTGGCAGCGCGCGTTGGCACCACGGCGCGCCGCGCGCTGTCAATGCCACTCTGCTTCCCAGCGTCCGCGCCCAGGCTGCGGATACCAATCAGCGCACAGCCCACCAACAGCAGCGCCAACGCGTACAGACCGATCTTTTTCAGTTGCCTCATAGGATCCCTTCCTCGTAAGTTAGATCGTGATAGGCCCCAGCGCCGCCACGATTTCGGTATCCGAAGGCTCAGGCACAGTCAGCATCAGCGGGCGCATGTAGATCGGCTCCAGGTGGGCGCGCTCCATGCTGTAGCCCAGCTTGACCACCGAACGGGCCACCGGCAGCGAAGCCAGGAAGCGCCGCCAGGGCTCGTCGACGAAGCCCTTCTCGGAGCGCGCGAACGCGGCGATGACGGCGTCCCGATCCTTGCTGTTCTTGAGTTGCGTCGCAAACAGGTTGTTACACGACGACATGATGCCCGGCGGGATCAGGGACGGCGATTGCGTCACCAGGTGCAGCCAGATGCCGTACTTGCGCGAGTCGCGCCACATATTGGCGAACTGGTCGGCCACCGACGCGCCGCCGCCATCCTCACCTTCGGCTTTGGCGTCCAGGCCGGCCAGCATCTTGTTGGCTTCCTCGAAGAAGATTTGCAGGTGCGCCGGCTTGGTAACGTTACTGCGCGAGCGCAGCACCACCGCGTCGGTGTAGAACTGCCAGGCCGCCCAGCCCAACAGGAACGCCTTCGAGAACTCATCCAGGAACGCGCCGCCTTCCAGCACGGCCACGCCCCAGTCGCCCGGCACGATTTCGTTGATGTCACTCGCGTCCGCGCCCGCGGCATACTGCAGGGCGGATTCACCCTGCACCAGCGGCTGCAAGCGGAAGTTGATGCCTTCCAGCATCGAGCGGCGAATATCCTTGGCCGGAATGCCTTTCAGATCAGCTTCGATGCGCTGGTAGACCTGCGCCAGGCCCACCTCGCGCGAGCGGGCGACGGCCAGACGTTGCCGACTGAGGCGATCCAGCAGCCCCAGCGGCGTGCCGACCGGCTGGCCGGCACGCGCCGCCTCGGTCGGCCGGACTGCGCCCCAGGCGGGATCGTTGCGGCATTCAGGATCGTCCACCAGCACGCCGGCGGCCAGATAGACCCGCCGCAGAATCTCGCGCAACTCGTGGATCTGGCGCTTCTGACCGAGTTGGGCAATCGTGCCGAAGATGTCGGAGAACGCGCGCCACTGGACTTCGGGCAGGATGTTGCGCCCGATCTGCAAGGGGTTCCAGCGCAGGGGCCGCACGCCACCCGGTGAAATCTGGCGAATCTCGACGTGGCCCTGGAGGCCGGGCGCGTTGAGCAGTTGCCGCCAGCCAGTGCCGAAATCGAGCACGATGGTCTTGAGCTGCCAGTGCAAGGTGGTCTCATAGGCCATGCGGATCGCGGCGACGCTCTTGCCATAACCGGTATCGCCACAGAAGGCCGTGTGGAAGTGCGCCTCACGGCTCAGGCGCAGGGGCGCATTGGTCAGGTCGCCGGTTTCCCCGCTGACCTGGTGGCCCAGGATCGCCTCGCCGCGCAGTTCCGGGTAGAACGCCAGCGGCGGCAGCTTGTCCTGAATGGTGACCGCGGTGCCTTCCTCGAAAATATTCGGGCAGGTGTAGGCGGCCAACATGGCCGGGGTCAAGAGCGTGCTGTACTGCGTCCACAGCAGGTCGATGCCAAACGGGTTCTGGCGATCCGGCGTCAACGAGGGTCGGAAAGCCAGGGCATGGATGCGCAGCGCATCCGGGCCGAGGATCGTCGCAACCGGCGTCGGTACGTTCGGGCCATGAAAGGCCATGGGCGCCAACGCCTGCGCGGCGCGCTCGCCGGCCGCCGTAGCCAGCAGCAGCGCAGTGGTCATAAAGCCGCCTTCGATCGAGGCCGCATTCAGGACCGCCTCCAGACCACGGGTCAGCTCGGTGAGCCGGATCGCGGCGTCGTCTTCGGTTTGCCAGGAGCGGCCGATGGACACGCCGGGCACCAGGCCCATGCTCAGCCCGCCGGACATGCCGCGGCCGGCGCCGACCGAGACACCCTCGGACGCCGATATGCCTATGCCCTGACTGCGGCCCACGCTTTGACTCTGCGACACCGACTTGCCTGTGGACCAACCCTCGGACTTACCTTCACCCCACGATTCAGAGTCGGCCGTGCCGTGCGTTGTGCTGCTGGAATGCGCGACCGAGTCCGACACGCCCTGCGAGCCACTCACCCCGTCAGCCACACCCTTGCTATTTGACCAGCTGGTAGAATCCGCTGTCCCCCTGGAATCCGCCGTCCCCTTGGAATCCGCTGTGCCTGTAGAATCCGCTGTGCCCCTGGAATCCGCCGTCCCCGTCGAGCTGCCAGTCCCCCACGCTTCAGATGTGCCGCTTGCAGCCGAGCCACCGTGGCTTTCCGAGTGACTGACCCCTGCGCTCACGCCAGAGCTGGTTCCGGCACTGGATGAATCAGCGCTACCGCTCGACACGCCAGTGGAGCTGGAGAGACCCAGCGAAGTGCCATGCGACTCGCCCGTACCGCTTGATTGCGAATCCGCGCTACCCACACTGCTCCCCGCTGTCACGCCGGTTGAGTGGCCTTGGCTGGTCGAGCTAGTGTCACCCCAGCTCGCCGATCCACCGACCGAGCCGGAAGCGACCCCAGGAACACCTGCGGTGACACTAGCGCTGACGCCTTGGGTCGTGCTCTGGCCGGCTGACTGGCCACTGGTGTCGCTACTGGAAGACGCCTGTGAACTACTCCCACTGTCAGTATGCCCTGTACTGCTGCTCGTCGAGTGCCCAGCGCTGATGCCCGCACTGACACCTTGCGAGCTGGACGCGCCGGCGGAATCGGTGTGCCCGGTGCTGGCAGATACACCTTGTGAAGTAGCTGAGCTGGTACCATCCGAGACACTCCAACTCGTACCCTGGCTCTGCGAAACGCCGGTCGAGTGACTAGCCGACTGCGACGCTGAATCCGTATGCGACGCTGAATCCGTATGCGACGCTGAATCCGTGTGCGCCGCGGAATCCGT
>JAPLHB010000070.1 GCA_026389845.1 Chloroflexota bacterium | reverse complement strand
TGGCGCTGCGGCGGTTTTCGTTGGTAACAACAACTGGACGGTCATCTACAACAGCATCCACAACAACCCCGCGCCCTACGCCCTCTACTACGACGGCGCAAATGGCATGACCCTCGACGCTACCAATAACTGGTGGGGGACGACGGACGTAGTGGAAATTGCCGACAGGATCTTTGACCGCAACGATGACTTGAACAAGGGCATCGCCAACTACAATCCTCTGCTGATGGCAGAAGGAGGGCAATCCAACCACATTCCGTCCGCGACAGCAAATGCTAATCCACCTTTCGGCTACATTCCCTTGACGGTGAATCTCACTGGCTTAGGATCAGACAGTGACGGCTCAGTGGCATCCTACGAATGGGACTTTGAAGGCGACGGTGTCTACGATTGGAGCTCGACTGTCAATGGCAACGTGAGCCACCAATACACAGCCAGCAGGAATTATGTCGCAGTGTTCCGAGTCACCGACAACCTGGGTCTAGCTAACAAGATTCTCGTCAAGGTGGGCGCCGTCCAACCAGGACAAGCCATAGATGTAGGCGGAGAAATACCGCAGAATCAGACTTGGTCTACAGGATACAGCTTCCGTGTTACAGATAACGTTATCGTGCCCACTGGTGTCACTCTGACCATTGAGCCAAACGTTGAGGTCCGGTTTGCCACCGGCAAGGGTCTGCAAGTCTATGGTACGTTGGTGGCCCGCGGGACGAACACCCAGCCGATCACGTTCACCACGAGTTCCGAGACCCCTGCGGCAGGGGCTTGGCAGTTCCTCAACTTCACGGATAGCAGCGTAGACGCCACTTTTGATGAGGACGACAACTACGTCAGTGGCAGTGTGCTGCAATACTGCAAGGTGTTGTACGGAGGTGGCAGCGGCGCACCCGGGGCGATTCAGATTCAGAATGCGGCGCCCTTCATTGACAACTGCCAGATCAGCCACAGCATGGGCCTTGGCATCTATGCAACCAACCCGCCCGACCTCCGCATCTCGAACAACACCCTCAGCGACAATACCCGCATGGGAGACGCCTATCATTCCAGCGGCGGCGGCATCTATCTGGGGGGCGGCAATGCCACCATCACCAACAACACGGTTTCCAATAACACTGCCTACGAAGGGGCGGGGGGGATCAACGTTGTGAGTGCCAGTGCCAGCACGTTGATCAGCGGAAACACGATTACAGGCAATCGAGCGGATGGGAATAGTGCAGGGGTTGGCGGGGTGCGGGTCGCGAGCAACACGGCCGGCGTGACCATTCGTAACAACACGATTAGCGCCAACGGGGGCAGTGCCGGCTCTGGTGGCGCTGGTGGCGGCATCAAGACAAAGGACACGCATGCTGACGTGGTGATTGACGGCAATACGATGGCCGACAATGTCTTTGGCGGAGGGTGGGAAGATGCGGCAGGGATTGATCTATGGGGGAGCAGCGCACCCATTAGCCTGACGAACAACACCATCACGGGCAGTCAAGGCCGGGGGGTGAACGCCGTCAACATCGGGGCTTTGACCATTCGCGGGAATACAGTCAGCGGCAGCGCAGGCTATCTGGGTATCGGCATTTACATCCGTGATGGCAATGCGAATGTGGTTATTGACCATAACACCGTCGAATCGAACGACGAATATGGCGCTGCGGCGGTTTTCGTTGGTAACAACAACTGGACGGTCATCTACAACAGCATCCACAACAACCCCGCGCCCTACGCCCTCTACTACGACGGCGCAAATGGCATGACCCTCGACGCTACCAATAACTGGTGGGGGACCACCGATGCCAGCGTGATCGTCGCACAGGTGTACGACTTCGAGGATAACCTGCTCAAGGGGCAGGCCAACGTCTCGCCGATCCTGGGCACGGACTCTTCCACGCCCCCGGCCGGCCCCACCAACCCCACCGTCTCGATCACCGGCTACGCCGGCACCACCGCCGACCCCATCGTCGCCCTCGCCCTCTCGGCCACCGGTGCGGCCCAGATGCTAATCAGCGACGACCATACCTTCCCGCCCCAGTTCGCCTGGGAATCCTTCGCCGCTACCAAAGAGTTCCACTCCGACGGTACAAAGTACATTTACGCCAGGTTCAAGGACGCCGCCGGCGATGAGTCCGCCATCGCCTTCGCCCGTCCGCAACGCATCCTGTACATCAACAAAGGCGCGACGCTGGCGAGCCTGCCGGCGCTGATCCAGGCGCGGCTGGCTGCGGACGCGAGCGGCGGGGCGGCCAGCATCGCGGCCGTGGGGTCAGCGCAAGCGATCCAAGCCATGACCTACTATCGCCGCGCCGGCACGAGCGACTACACCGCGCTGCCGATGGCTTTGGCCGACGGCATCCGTTCGGCGTGGATCCCGGCCAGCGCGCTCGCAGGGGGCGTCGAGTACTACCTGCAGGTGGAGGACGGCGGTACTGTGCTGGCGACCCTGCCGGAGAGCAACCCGGCCGACAATCCGTTCACCCTGGCCGCAACCAGCATGTTGGAACAAAGCGTGCGGGCCGCCAGCGAAAACGTCTTCGAGTTGGCCGTGGGTCTCAGCTTCGCCATTCCGGCCGGAGCGCTGCCCGCGGACACCGATCTACGTGTGGCGGCGGCGGTCAGCCCCACCGTGCCCCCGGGCATCACCCTCACCGGCATCGGCTACCAGTTCACCCTGGCCGACGGCACAACAACCTTCGCCCGACCCGTCAGCATCACCTTCAACTACGCGGACAGCCAGGTGGCGGGCCTGGACGTCAGTCGGTTGCGAGTCTACACGGTGGACGGCGGCGCCCTGAAGCTGGTCGGCGGCACACCCAACCCGACCAGCCACACTGTGCAGGTGGAGGTGGGCCACTTCTCGGACTTCCTGCTGGCCGAAGGCAGCGTCATCTATCCCGCGGCCGTCACGCAGGCCTTCGTCGGCGAGGCCGTCATGGTGCAGGCCAGCGTGGTGAACTACCTGCCGGCCCGCGCGGCGACGCTTTACTACCGGCCGGGAAACGGGGGCTGGCAAAGTCTGAGCATGATGCAGAACGGGGCCTACCTCGAAGCCGCGATCCCAGCCGGCGATGTCACCGCGGAAGAGCTGGTTTACTACATCACGGCCAGCGATGGTGCCCAGATGGTCAGTTTCCCGGTCAGCGATCCGGCCAACCACCCGCAGGTCATCACGATCACCTCGCGACCGGCGCCGGTTGCAATGGTTACTGCAGCTGCCGAACCATCCACCCCGCTCACCGTCACCCTGCCCAACGCCGGCGGGCAGATCGCGCTGCCGGCCGGCTTGGTGACGACCACGACCATCTTCACCTACTCGGAATTCATCACGCCCACCCAAGCGACGGGGGGCTTCATCTTCGCGGGGCGCTCGTTCACGCTGGAGGCGACTGACGCTAACGGCCGACCGATCACGACCTTCGCCGGTCGTTATACCATCACCTTGAACTACCAGGAGAGTGACTGGCAGAACGCCGGCATCCCCGTCGAGGAGAATCTGAACCTGTATTACTGGAACGGGACGACCTGGGTTGCGGTGCTGCCGTGCGCCGGCTGCACACTGGACACGGTCAACAACCGCATCACAGCCGTGCTGGACCACCTGACGGAGTTCGCGCTCTTGGGGAATCCGCTGGCCGCGCCGGCGGTCAGCGCGGCCAGGGATCTCAGCGGCGTCGAATTGCGCTGGACGCAGACACAGGCAGGGGTGGCGCGTTACGAGGTCTACCGGAGCACGCAACCGTACTTCACCCCGGACGGCGGATCGCTGCTGGACGGTAACGTGTCGGCGCCGGGGGAGGGTCATCAGGCGACCTTCACCGATCCGTTCGGCGAGCCGCGTGTCAACTACTACTACGTCGTGGTCGCGGTCGGCGCGGGGGAGGTCAGGCCGCTGGCGTCGAACCGGGTGGGCGCGTTCCACTTCACGCTGACGCCGGGCGCGCAGTAGTTTCCCACCAGCCCGAACCCATTTGAAATCAAAGAGCCACCCGCCGCACATCGCGACAGGTGGCTCTTGCGTTGCTGATGCACAGATCTGGTTTGCGGAACCGATTCCGCAATCCGCAATCCGCAATCTGCAATTACTTGACCTCGGCGGTCGCGCCTTCGGCTTCCAGCTTGGTCTTGGCTTCCGCGGCCGCGGTCTTGGAGACGGCAGTCAGCACGGGGGCGGGGGCGCTCTCGACCAGGTCCTTCGCTTCCTTCAGACCCAGGTTAGTCAGCGCGCGCACGGCCTTGATGACGTTGATCTTGTTAGCGCCGAAGCTCTTCAGGATCACGTCGAACTCGGTCTGCTCCTCGACCGGCTCGGCCGCGACGGCGGCCGCCGGGGCGGCGGCCGCGGGGCCAGCCATCATCATCGGCGCAGCCGCGCTGACCCCGAACTTCGCTTCCAGGGCCTTCACGAGCTGGGAGAGTTCCAGCACGGACATTTTTTCGATCGCTGCAATCAGTTCTTCGCTAGTCATGGATGTTCCTCCTGGGATAGATTTCGGTTAAGCTGCTTTTTCCAACTCGCCGATGCGGGCGTTGAGCACGTTCAGGAACCCACGCATCGGGCCGGACAACACGTTGACCAGGCCGGCGAGCGGCGCTTGCAGCGCGCCCACCACCTGGCCGCGCAACTGCTGGCGGTTCGGCAGATCGGTCAATGCCTGGACGGTGGCATCGTCGAACGATGTCTGGCCCATCACGCCGCCACGGATCACCATGATCTTGGTGTCCTTGGCGTACTTGAGCAGAGACCTGGTCGGGGCCGCCAACTCGCCGAAGATGAAAGCCACCGCTGTGGGGCCGGAGAGCAGCGTCTTGGGCGCGGCCATGCCGACCTCGGTCAGCGCGCGACCGATCAGCGTGTTCTTGGCGATGACCAACTCGCTGTCGTTCGAGCGCAGATCGCGGCGCAAGGTCTCCAACTGCTTGACCGTCAGGCCGCGGTACTCGGCGACGATTACGGCCTGGCTGCGGCGGAGCTTCTCGACGTACTCGGAGACCAGCGCTCCTTTTTTCTCGCGTGTGATAGCCAAGCGACATACCTCCTTTCGCTATACTTCTTCGGGTTACGTGCCCGGCACTTCGGAAGTGCCCGGCACGTCATCCGCCCGGAAAACAAAAACCTCTGCGCGACAGACAAGGAGGCGCAGAGGCCGATCATCCCAGGATTCGGGATTATGGGAACCTCGCCTCGGCGGGTCGGTCGAGACAAACCCGGTTTCTTAGAGCAAAGGGTTTGTGCTCAACGCTTTAGGTCCTGACGGACACCTGCTGTCTACAGCGCGGAGAGTATTCGGTTGTTAGATGTGAAGATTACGCCGCCGCTTCCTTCAAGGTGCTGGCCTGGGCGAGGTCCACCCGGATGCCGGGAGCCATGGTCGAGGTCAGCGTCACCCGCTTGACGTAGATGCCCTTAGCGCCCGATGGCCTGGCCCGGTTCACGGCGTCCATCAGGGCGCCGAAGTTGGCGAGCATCTGCTCAGGCGTAAAGCTCATCTTGCCGATGGGGACGTGCAGGTTGCCGGTCTTGTCCACCTTGAACTCGACGCGGCCCAGGCGCGCCTCGCGGATCACGCGGGGCAGGTCATCGGGCTGGGCGATGGTACCAGCCTTCGGGTTAGGCATCAGGCCACGGGTGCCCAGGATGCGGCCCAGGCGGCCCACTTTGCCCATCACCTGCGGGGTGGCAATCGCCATGTCGAATTCGAGCCAGCCGCCCTGGATCTTGGCGATCATGTCATCCAGGCCCACGTAGTCGGCCCCGGCCTGCTCGGCCAGACGCGCGCCATCGCCTTCGGCGAAGACGAGGATGCGCACTCGCTTGCCCAGGCCCGCGGGCAGGAGGACAGTGCTGCGCACCTGTTGATCGGCGTGACGCGGATCCACGCCTAAGTGAAAATGCACCTCAATGGTGCCGTCGAACTTCGGGTACGCGACCTTCTTCAGCAGGTCAACTGCTTCGGCCGGCGCGTAATACTTGAGCCGATCTACCAGCTTAGCTGCATCCACGTACTTCTTGCCGTGCTTTGCCATCTCAAACTCCTTGACCCGGCACTGATCCGGGCCGTGGTACTAGCGGATGTCTTATGACACCCTCCCACCCAACGACGCCATAGGCGTCAGTCGGCGATTGCGATACCCATGCTGCGGGCAGAACCCTCGATCATGTGCATCGCATTCTCGACGTCGTACGCGTTCAAGTCCTTCAGCTTCGACTCGGCGATCTCGCGCAGTTGCTTGTGCGTGATCTTGCCGGCGTTCTCCTGGTTGGGCTTAGCCGAGCCCTTCTGCACACCGGCGGCCTGACGCAGCAGGTCAGCGGCAGGTGGGGTCTTCGTCACGAATGTAAACGACTGGTCGCTGAAGATCGTGATCTCGACCGGGATGATCATGCCGGCCTGGGCAGCCGTGCGGGCGTTGTATTCCTTGCAGAACGCCATGATGTTGACGCCGTGTTGGCCTAACGCCGGGCCAACCGGGGGAGCCGGATTGGCCTTGCCTGCCGGAATCTGCAACTTAACGATTGCCTTGACTTTCTTCGCCATGCTCGATGACTCCTACAAACGCTCAATCTGAAGCAGGTCCACTTCAATCGGCGTTTCCCGATTGAAGAAGGAAACCAGCACGCGGGCCTTGCCCTTGTCAGGGTACACTTCGTCCACCGTGCCGTTGAAATCGGTGAACGAACCCTCGACAATCCGCACCTTATCGCCGGCCTTCACCTTGACCTGCGCGACCGGCTCCTCGGCCTCCATGCGCCGCATGATGCGGTCTACTTCTTCCTGGCGCAGGGGAGTGGGCTTGTTGCCGATGCCGACGAACCCGGTGACACTGGGCGTGTTCCGCACGACATACCAGGACTCCTCGTCCATAACCATCTGGACAAGGACGTAGCCGGGATAAATGCGCCGCGGTACCACGCGCCGCTGGCCGTCCCGCAGTTCGACCTGCTCTTCCGTGGGCACGATCACCTCGGTGATACGACTCTGCATGCCCATGGACTCGGTGCGGTGTTCCAGATTCTTCTTAACTTTGTTTTCGTACCCCGAATAGCAGTGAACGACGTACCACTGCGGCTTGGCAACGGCGTCTTCCCGTACTTCGGCTTCGTCGGGTGCCTGATCCTCGATCGGCTCGCCGGCTACGCTTCCGGAAGCAGCAGGCAGGCCGACTTCGATGCCGTCGCGCGCGGCGAGCGGATCGTACTTGCCCTGCGGCTCTGTGTCCTGCCAGTCATCCATGATTGTCATCCTGTCGTTAGGGCCAGGGAAGGGAGCACGGTCGGCGACCGGCCCAGCAACTTGCAACCCCAGCAACTTGCCGGCTAGGTACCTAGCTGACGATCAAACGGATCAGCGTGGAGAACAACAGGTCACACGCGCCCAGGAAAATCGCCATCGCCGCGGTCACGCCAAGGACGATCAGGGTGA
Organism: Chloroflexota bacterium; assembly: GCA_026389845.1. Taxonomy (GTDB): domain Bacteria; phylum Chloroflexota; class Anaerolineae; order CG2-30-64-16; family CG2-30-64-16; genus JAPLHB01. Next base: position 16,519 of record JAPLHB010000070.1, on the reverse strand, counting down.
GATTCGTGGCCTGCTCGCGCGTGGGCCAACTCACCTTGCGGAGTTCGCCGCGGGTGTCTTTGAAATAGCGGACGATCGCGTTGTCCGGCTTCGGAGCTTGTTCAGTCGTCGGTTTGCTCACCCATGCCTCCGCGAAATGTACAGGTCGCTAACGATTCAAGACACCGTTCCGTCACGGCCAGTGCCAAACTACGAGGCAGAGAGCCGTGCAGAGACGGTGTCTTGCCGAAAGAATCCCAATGATTCAGGCAGGCGTGGCAGGACTTGAACCCGCAACCCTCGCTTTTGGAGAGCGATGCTCTGCCAATTGAGCTACACGCCTATGACGGGTATTGGATATTGGATCCTGTCATCTGGCACGGTCAATACCTAATACCTACTTGGTCTCGCGATGCTTTTGATGCTTGTGGCAACGCGGACAATACTTCATCAGCTCCAGGCGGGCCTGGGTGTTCTTGCGGTTCTTCTGGGTCGTGTACGTCCGTTCCTTGCACTCGTTGCAGGCCAGGGTCACTACCAGACGATTTGCTTTCTTCGCAGTAGCCATGTCATCCTCAACTTACTGCGTGCCAGGCACTTTCGAAAGTGCCTGGCACGTGCTTACTCTATTCCAAAATCTTAGTGATAACGCCCGCGCCCACCGTGCGGCCGCCTTCACGGATCGCAAAACGCGAGCCGATTTCCAACGCCACCGGCACGATCAACTCCACCGTCAGGTTCACGTTGTCGCCCGGCATCACCATCTCCACCCCCGCCGGCAACTCCGACTCACCCGTCACGTCCATCGTCCGAATGTAGAACTGCGGTCGGTACCCCTTGAAGAACGGCGTGTGCCGCCCACCTTCTTCCTTCTTCAACACGTACACTTCGCTCAAGAACTTCGTGTGCGGTGTGATCGAACCCGGCTTCGCCAACACCTGCCCGCGCTCCACATCCTCGCGCTCGATGCCGCGCAGCAAACACCCGACGTTATCGCCCGCAATGCCTTCTTTCAGAATCTTGCGGAACATCTCCACACCCGTCACGACGGTCTTACGCGTGTCCCGCAGGCCGATGATCTCGATTTCCTCGCCCACCTTCACGACCCCGCGCTCGATCCGCCCCGTCACCACCGTCCCCCGCCCCTTGATCCCGAACACGTCTTCCACCGGCATCAGGAACGGCTTGTCCGTCTCGCGCACCGGCGTCGGAATGTAGCTGTCCACCGCATCCATCAACTCCCAGATGCACTTGTATTCCGGCGCATTCGGATCCTTCGACAGACACTCCAGCGCCTTCGACGCACTGCCCCGCACGATCGGAATATCGTCCCCAGGGAAGTGTTGGATCGTCAGCAGCTCGCGCAGCTCCAACTCCACCAACTCCAGCAACTCTTCGTCTTCCATCAGGTCAACCTTGTTCAGGAAGACCACCATCGCCGGCACTTCCACCTGCCGCGCCAACAGCACGTGCTCTCGCGTCTGCGGCATCGGTCCATCCGGCGCCGCCACCACCAGGATCGCGCCGTCCATCTGCGCCGCACCTGTGATCATGTTCTTGATGTAGTCGGCGTGCCCAGGACAGTCCACGTGCGCATAGTGCCGCTTGGCCGTCTCGTATTCCACGTGCGCAATCGCGATCGTGATGCCGCGCGCCTTCTCTTCTGGCGCATTGTCAATCGAATCGAAGGCCCGGAAACTCGCCCAGCCCTTCATCGCCAGCACCTTCGTGATCGCCGCCGTCAGAGTCGTCTTGCCGTGGTCAATGTGCCCGATCGTCCCCACGTTCACGTGGGGCTTGGTCCGCTCGAAAACCTGCTTCGCCATGGTGTAGTAACCTCCTGCTTGCGCATGACCTCAAGGCGTTAAGTCGCCGCCCTCCTTCGGATAAACGCGAAGAAAACGGCGGCGATTGCAAAAAACGATCTTCTGGAGCCCACGATCGGATTTGAACCGATGACCCCGTTCTTACCAAGAACGTGCTCTACCGACTGAGCTACGTGGGCGAACAGATTGCAGATTGCAGATTGCAGATTGCAGATTGCAGATTGATCGTGCGGGAAGAATCAAATCCGCAATCCGAAATCGCAAATCTGCAATCCATTGGTGGGCAGAGAAGGATTCGAACCTCCGAAGGCGTCGCCAGCTGATTTCATCCCCGCTACAACTTTCGTTGCTCCCGCTCCTGTCTGAGCGGGATTTGTGGGCTGGACTTTGTCTTCATCCGGTCTGGATGCTCCCCATTAAGTCTCTACACCTACCCTGTTCAGGGTTTGGCTCGGCGTTACCACCTTCCAGAGGTTTCACCGAATTTGAGGAGTGTTCACCTACAGATTCCTCTGTAGGGCTGCAATTATCGTCAGTGCTTGGAAGGACATACGCTCACCGTGTATCCGACGGATACAAAGTGCTTGATCGCACTGGCAATCGCCAAGTTGCCCTTTTGCTTATTGTCCATAATCGGACTCCTTCCGGCAAACTTGACTCTTTACAGTCAGCCCCCTTTGGCCACTTGGGTATCTGCCCAGGTTGATAAGGTGCGCTTGCAAGCCGACGGCCGGAATTGAACCGGCAACCCTCGACTTACAAGGTCGATGCTCTGCCGATTGAGCTACGTCGGCACGGGATGAATTATATCACACCCTCTCCGCCGCGCCAAAACAGAGCTTTTCGTGCGCTGCGAACTCGGAGTATAGTCGCAGGGAGGTGAAAAGTCAAATATAGGGGCCTCCGGCGCGCGGGATACAACAATCTATTTGCCCCGCATCTGCCGCGCCGCCACCAATGCCACCGAGCCGGCCACCGCCGCGTTCAGCGAGGCGACCGCCCCGTACATCGGGATCGCCAGCAGCCAGTCGCACTGCTCGCGCACCAGGCGGGCCAAACCCGCCCCCTCCGCGCCGACTACCAGGGCCAGCGGCCCAGTCAGATCGGCCTTGCCCAGCGGCACGGCGCCGGTGCTGGCGTCCAGGCCTGCCACCCAGACGTTGGCCGCCTTCAGTCGGGTGATGGTCTGGGCCAGGTTGCCGATCAGGGCGATGCGCAGGTGTTCCACTGCGCCCGCCGACGCGTTGACCACCGCCGGCGTGATGCCGGCCGCGCGGCGATCGGGCAACAACACGCCGGTGACTGCCATCGCCTCGGCAGTACGCAGCAACGTGCCCAAGTTTTGCACGTCCTGCAAATGATCGAGGATCAGGTAGAGCAGGTCGCCAACCGGTGACGCTGAATCGAGTAATTCATCGAGATCAACGTAGGGATACGGCGCGACCTCGGCGACGACGCCCTGGTGGTTGACCGGGCCAGCCTGGTCGAGCGTCTGGCGCTGCGCTTCGACGACCGGACAGCCGCGCTGCTGGGCCGCGGCCAAGATGTCGGCCACGATAGGGGCCGAACGGACGCCCTGGCCCAGATAGACGCGGTAGATGCGTCGCCGCCCCGCGCGCAATGCTTCAAGCACGGCGTGGCGGCCGTAGAGTAATTCGGTTGCCCGTGGTAGGGGCGGGTTTGTCCTGCTTGACGCGGAATCTACCATAGCAAAGTGTCCATCGGGCAACAGTCAGAACTGTTCGGCAACGCGAAACCCGCCCCTACGGTCATTCCAACCGCCACGTACTGCTCTGCGGCCCGTCTTCGACGATCACGCCGAGGGCCTTCAACCCGTCGCGAACTTTGTCGGAAAGCGCCCACTGCTTGGCCTTGCGCAAGTCGGTTCGGACGGCAAGGAGCAGGTCCACGAATGGCGCGATGGACTGGCCTTGAGCCTGGGGGGCGGCCGCCAGCCGGAGGCCCAACACATCGCCCAGGGTGCGGAAGGCGCCCTGGGCGTCGGCGAAGGGCTGGCCGGCCACGCCCGCATCTCGCGCGGTGTTGATCGCGCGCACCAACTCAAAGAGCGCGGCCAACGCACCGGCAGTGTTGAAGTCGTCGTCCATGGCCGCTTCGAAGGCTACGCGGGCCTGGCTCACCTGTTCGGCCAGGGCGTCGACGGCCGGCCCGATCACGACGCTGCCGGTCACGGGGCGGAGGGCCGTTCGCAGACGGTCGAGGCCGCGCTCGGCGTCGGCCAGGACGTCGTCGTTGAAAGCGAGCGGCTTGCGGTAACCGCTGCCCGCAATGACCAACCGGAAGGCGTCGGCGTCGTGCTGCGCCAGAAATTCGTCAATCGTCACCAGGTTGCCCAGGCTCTTCGACATCTTCTCGCCCTTGAGCTGGAGCATGCCGTTGTGCAGCCAATAGCGCACAAATGGCTTGCCGGTATAGCTCTCGGTCTGGGCAATCTCGTTTTCGTGATGCGGGAAGATCAGGTCATTGCCGCCGCCGTGGATGTCAATCTGTTCGCCCAGGTGAAGGAGATTCATGGCCGAGCACTCGATGTGCCACCCCGGCCGGCCCCTACCCCACGGGCTGGCCCAACTCGGCTCGCCGGGCTTGGCTGCCTTCCAGAGGGCGAAGTCCCCTTCTTCGACCTTTTCTTCGCTGCTGAGGACGCGCGTGCCCGAGATCGCTTCCGCTAACTTGCGACGGGAGAGCTTGCCGTAGTCGTCATCGGAACGGACGCGGAAGTAGACGTCCCCGCCGGGCGTGACGTAAGCGTGGTCGCTCTCCACCAGGTCGGCCACCATGCGAATAATCTCGACGATGGTCTGCGAGACACGCGGAAAAACGGCCGGTCGGCGGACGTTGAGCTTCGCCAACTGCTCCTGATATGCCTCGGTGTAGCGGTTGGCGAGATCGGCTGGGTCCTGGCCGGCTTGAGCGGCACGGGCGATGATCTTGTCATCCACGTCGGTGAAGTTCATCACGTGCCGCACCTGGTAGCCTTTGTATTCCAGGTAGCGACGGATGAAATCGAACACGACGGACGACATGGCGTGCCCCACGTGCGCGTCGGCGTAGACGGTGGGGCCGCAGACGTACATCCGCACCTTGCCTGGCTCAAGCGTCTCGAACGGTTCTTTTTCGCGGGTCAGGGTGTTGTAGACAACGAGTGACATGGGTACAACCTCGGCGGATTGCGGATTGCAGATTGCAGATTGCAGATTGCAGATTGCAGATTGCAGATTGCAGATTGCAGATGACTATTTCTGGTTACGCCTCACGCTCCACGCACTACGCATTCCGTCCAATCGCCTGCGCGGCGTGGACGATCAACGACACGGCCGCGTCTATGGGCGTTTGGCCGGTGTTGATGATTAAGTGATAGTGGAACGGTTCCAGCCAGTTGATGTCGTGGTAGCGGGCCAGATAGTCGTTGCGAGCCAGGTCGTTGGCGCGTACACGGCGACGAGCAACTGCTGACGCCAGCTTCTCGCGCTCGGCCACGCGCTGCACCCGCAGGTCGAACGGCGCTACGGCCAGGACGTGACAGGCGGCGGGGTAGTCGCGCAGGATGGCCTGGGCGCCCTGCCCAAGCACCAGCGCGTCCCCCCGGCTCGCCACCTCCTTGATGATCAAACCGACCGTGAGGACGCCCTCTTCCAGAGTGATGCTGGAATGGGGCAACATCGGCGCAAAGATGCCGCTGAGTGGGTTGGCCGGAGGCTGCGTCGGACCAAGTTGGTCGGCCGGCCGGCCCGTCAGCGTATCCAGGATGTGCCCGGCCAGGGAACGCTCTTTCTCGTACGTCAGTTTGTGCAGCAGGTCGTCCGGCACGCCGGCGCGCAGCGCGGCTGCATAGATGACCTCGCGGTCTACGAGGGTCAAGCCCAGGGCCGCGGCCACGCGCGCGGCGATGGTGTCGCCGTGGCTGCCCATCTGACGGGAGAGCGTTATCAACATAGCACTACCGGTTCGGCGAAGCAAAGATCATCCGCCCCGCGTTGGTCTGCAAGACTTTGGTCACGACCACTTCGATCTCGCTGTCCATGTAGCGCCGACCGTTCTCCACCACGACCATCGTGCCATCATCCAGGTAACCGATGCCCTGGCCGGTTTCCTTGCCTTCCTGGATGACGCGAATGCCCATCGCCTCACCGGGCAGGACGACCGACTTGACGGCGTTACTCAACTCGTTGATGTTGAGCACCTTGACGCCTTGCAGCCCGGCCACCCGATTCAGGTTGTAGTCGTTAGTGACGATCGGCGCCTCCATCTGGCGCGCAAGCTGCACCAACTTGGCGTCCACCTGACGGATACCTTCGACGTCCATGTCCACGATGCGCACCGGCACAGGCGATTCCCGCTGCATCCGGTTGAGCATCTCCAGTCCGCGTCGGCCACGGTTGCGGCGGAGCGAGTCGGGCGAATCGGCGATGTATTGCAACTCGGCCAAGACAAAGCGAGGGATCAACATCGGCGCGCGGATGAAGCCGGTGGTGGCGATGTCGGCGATGCGGCCGTCAATGATGACGCTGGTATCGAGCAGCAGCGCCTCCTCGTGCTTTCCCCCCCCGTTATCGGCGCCAGGCTCAGCATCCGTGGGCAAGCTGCTGCCCGGTCGCCTGCGGAAGAAAGCGAAGATGTCCTTCTGGCGCAAGACCATCACCATGATACCCAGATAACCGAAGATGATCGCGGTGATGGTCGGCAGGATACTCTTGAACGGGTAGGGCAGCGACAACAAGGGCAGGGAGGCCAGCGCGGCGATCACCAGGCCGATCACCAGCCCGATGATGCCCGCCAGCAGTTGGGCGGCCGTCAACTCCCGGATGACGCGACGGATCCACGCCGCCGGTCGCGTGGTCAGCCACGGCGCGACCAGCGCGCCGAGGATAGCCCCAACGACCGAGAGCGGCAGGATGTACCGCAACGAAAGGGCGTTCAGATCCGAGGTCCCCGCCAAGACCGTGCCTACGAGCCAACCGATGATGCCAAAAAGAATGAAGCCAAAGATACGGAAGATGATTTCGGCGCTCATGTGAGTATACCCCTCTCAATGGGGTGCTGCCGGAGAACCGGCAACACGATGGAGACCGCTACCGATGGATGAGATGCTACCTCCTTTCTTGCGTGTTTGCAGTGATATGATACACCGAATCAAGGTTTTGTGCAATAGTATGGGTGAAAAAATGAGAGCGGGGGCGCTCCCCGCTCTCACAGCATCTTCTCCACCCTGGCGCAGTTTACAACGCCGACTTGGCGACTTCTACGATTCGGGTAAAAACCTTCGGGTCTTTGACGGCCAAGTCAGCCAGGACTTTGCGGTCGAGCCGGATGTCGGCGCGCTTCATGGCGTAAGTCAGCCGGCTGTAGGTAATGCCGTTCAGCCGCGCGGCGGCGTTGATGCGAGTGATCCACAGATGGCGCATATCCCGCCGGCGCTGCCGGCGATCGCGCGAGGCGTAGAACAGCGAATGCAGCATCGCCTCATTGGCACGGTGCCACAGCAGGTGGCGCGACATCCGCTGACCCTTGGTTAGCTTCAAAATCTTGTTGTGACGACGGCGGAGGACAACCCCGCCCTTAGCCCTTGGCATATAACACTCCTCTCGAATGGCGGCCGGCTTGACCGGCACTTCGTAATGGCCATTTGGCGCTCAACGGCGCCCCTGGCCCAGACCGACTATCGCCCGCAGGCGATTCCGTCCTCAGTCGAGGTACGGCACCAGCCGGGCCACGTTCTTCTCGGCGGCGTGGGACGACAGGCCTTCGACCTGGCGATACTTCGCGCCGGTCCGCGGCGATTTGTTGCGGCGCAGGTGACCGCGGCCTTGATGCATCCGCATCAGCTTGCCGGTGCCCGTGCGGCGGAACCGCTTGGCAGTGGCTTTGTGGGTCTTGATCTTCGGCACGGTAACTCCTCCCAAATAGAATAAAACGCAATACCGCAAAACTCGCTATTCGCTGCTTGTCATTCTGAGCGGGTCTGCCCCTAAACTCTCGAAACGGCGAGAATCCAGCGAAGAATCTCATCTCGCGACGAGGCCCTTCGCTGGATTCTCGCCGCAACGCACTTCACGGGACCAACCCGCTCAGAGCTTGCCCTGAGTGTAGCGAAGGGGTGACAAAAGCGAGTTTTGCACTACTGCAATAAAACGTAAAACGCGAAACGTAACCGGGCCAGCCGTTTTACGCTTTACGTTTTACGTTTTACGTGCGACGTCTCGGTTTTGCGAACTCGCCCCTACTTCTTTGCGAGATTGGGGCTGAACAACATGAAGAGGTTCGGGCCTTCCATGGCCGGCTGCAACTCGACCACGGCAGCGTTGCCCACCTTCGCGGCGAACTCGGCTAGCTGCTCACGCGCGATTTCAGGATGAGTGATCTCACGGCCGCGGAAGCGCACCGAGACTTTCACCTTGCTACCCTCAGCCAGGAATTCGAGCGACTGGCGCACCCTGACGTCAATATCGTGCTCGCCAGTGCGGGGGCGCAAGCGAATTTCCTTGATCTCGATGATCTTCTGGGCCTTGCGTGCCTCGCGCTCCTTCTTCTGGCGCTCATACTGAAACTTGCCGAAATCCAGCAAGCGACAGACCGGCGGCACTGCGTTTGGGGCAACCTCGACCAAATCCAGGTTACGCTCACGCGCCAGCCGCAGGGCCTCTTGGATCGTCACGACGCTTTGCTGCTGGTTGTCGTCGTCTACGAGGCGCACCTCGCGCACCCGGATCATCTCGTTGATGCGTACGCTCTTTGCAGTAGTGATACGGCTTCTCCCCTTCTCTTCATGCGCCCCGTAATGGGACAGGTTCCAACTCATGTAACAACAAGTGGCCCTGCACGGGCCAGCCTGTATCGAAGGGCAACTATAACATAACGGGCGGGGTGTGTCAAAAACGACGACCGCTGACCGCTGACCGCTGACCAACGACCAACGACGAAGGACGAAAACCGTCGGCAGCGTCAGTCCTCCGTCGGTCGTCATTCGTCCTTCGTCCTCAAACCCGCTTCCACACTCCTACCGCTAACTCCCGCGCCTTCGCCATGATCGCGGCCTCATCCAGCAGGGTGAGTTGGCGATCTTTCATCAGCACTTTGCCGCTCGCGATCGTGTGAGTCACGTGCGCGCCGTCCACGCCGAAGAGGATGTGCCACGGCAGGTTGCCGGGGGTCAGCGGCGTGGGTGGGGCATAGTCCAGGAAGATGATATCGGCGAACGCGCCCGCGCTCAGCTCGCCGAGCGGCTTCGGGAAAAACTGGCGGCACAGATAGGCGTTGTTGCCGTAGGCCATCTGCATCACGACGTCGCCGGGCATGGCCTGTGGGTTGCCGGTGTTGTGCTTGTGGGCCAGGTAGGCGGCCTTCATCTCGTCGAACATGTTGTTGGAGAAGCCATCGTTGCCCAATGCCACCGGAATGCCGCGCTTGAGTAGCCCGGCCACATCGGGCAAGCCGACCGCGTTGTTCATGTTCGAGCGCGGCTGATGCGTCACCAGCGTGCCGGTCTCGCGCAGGATATCCTTCTCGAACGCGTCGAGGTGGACGCAGTGGATGGCGAGGGTCTTCGGCCCCAGGATGCCGAATTTCTGCAACCGCTCGACCACGCGCAGGTTGTACTTGCGCAGACTTTCCTCCTGGTCGGCGATCCCCTCGGCGACGTGGATGTGGAAGCCCGCCACCCTTCCGTCCCCCCCACCGGGGGGGAGGCTTTCGGCGGCTGCGACGCTCGCCGTCAGGGTCTTGTCCGAAAGGGTAATGGCCGCGTGGAGGCCGAAGGAGGCCGCCAATTGCGGGTCGCGCTCCTTCCGGCAGCGTTTCAGGAAGCGGACATTCTCGGCGATGCCGGCCCGCGCGCCGTCCATGCCGTTGCGGTCGGTGACTTCATAGCACAAGCCGGCGCGCAACCCGGTCTCCTTGACCGCGTCCGCGAGAATGTCCAGGCTGCCCTCGATGGCGTTGGGGCTGGCGTGGTGATCAATCAGCGTGGTGCAGCCGTGGCGGATGGCGTCCACCAGGCAGATCAACGCGCTGTAGCGGACGTCATCCCAAAGTAGCGCGCGGTCGAGCTTCCACCAGAGCCGCTCCAGGATTTCGACGAAGTTAGTAGCCGGCGCGCCGGGGATCGCCATGCCGCGGGCGAAAGCGCCGTAGAAGTGCGTGTGCCCGCAGATTGAGCCGGGGAGAACGAGCTTGCCGCCCGCGTCCAGTCGCTCGGCGGCCGGATACTTCGCGACCAGGCTGGCCGTCGTGCCGACCTCGGCGATGGTGTCCCCCTCGACGTAGACCGCGCCATCGGCGATCAGTTCGTTGCGGCGACCCAAGGTGAACACCTGGCCGTGAGTAATCAAAAGCGAAGACATGAGGATCTCCTGTTTCGAGTCACGCGACCTGGAACGATAGGCCGAGCGGTTGAAATTCCACCGTCTCTTGCCGCTCCAGCTTGGCTCTGATTTGCTCAAATCGTCTGACCGTGTCCTGGCTGTACAGACGTTCTCCACAGCGAAGACAGACCTCCGCGCGAACTCGCATCACAGCAGTGTGCATGCCGCCGCGCAGGATCTTTTCGACTTCTTTCTCCACTAACTCGCCATCGCAAACTGGACACTTCTCAAAGGGTAGCATCGTCATCGTCTCCTCGTCCGCCAGTCAATCCACCGTCTGGGATCAGGCCGATACACTGTAATCAGAACGGCCCATCGGTTCTGCGGGTTGTATGCCCAAACACTGTGCACAGGATCACCCCCAAACGTCTGTCCAAGTATCAGACAGCTTGGGTAGGGTTTGTCGGTCGGATAGGCCTCAATGATCTCACCGCGCATGACCGAGAAGTAGACCTCGTCGAAGGTGAGCCTGTCGGCCTTGGTCTCGTCGTCGGCATGGTCGGTGATTCGAACGCGATTGGAACGGATCGCTTCCACAATATCGGCGATATTCATACATCCTCACCCGGAGGTGGTATGCGCTCGCAACCAGTCTACCATGAACCTCAGCACGTCCGCCTTCTCCGGCTCGTTGTGCGTCTCGTGGTAGAACCCTTCCCACACCTTGAGCGTGCAGTCGCCGCGTACCTTCGCGGCAAACTCCTGGCTGGCCGCGGCCGAGGTGAGCTTATCGGCGCTGCCGTGAACAAGGAGCAGGGGCAGCGTGAACTCGGCCGCATGCGCCAGCGCCCACTCGCCAGTCTGCAACATGCCCATCGCCAGGCGGACCGAAATCTTGTTGTGGACGAGCGGATCGCTGGTATACGCGCGGATCACTTCGGGATCACGCGCCAGCCCGTCGAGCGCCAGCCCGTTCGCCATCTGCATACCCGGCTGGAGTTTGTTCATCACCTTCGCCAGGGCGACCTGCACGGCAGGCAGCGGATTCGTCACGCGGATGGCCGGGCTGGTCGCGACCACGCCGGCGATTCGCGGCTTGCGACGTAAGGCGTAGTTGAGCACCAGGTTGCCGCCCAGGCTGTGGCCGTAGAGGAACTGCGGCTTGCCCGGATAACGCGCCGTCGTCTCGTCCAGCAGCCGGCCGATGTCGTCCATCAGCGTGTCGTAAGTGGGTGTGTGGCCGCGCGGTCCGCCTGACTTGCCGTGCCCGCGCAGGTCGAAGCCGAGCACCGCGTAACCGGCCGCGTTCAGCGCCGCAGCCACGTGCGCGTAACGCCCCGTGTGCTCGCCCAGGCCGTGCACCAGGCAGACCGCGCCGCGGGGCGAGGTGTCAGGCTGCCAGCCCTGAAAGTAGAAGGCCACGTTGTCGGGAGATTGCTTAGTGAACTCGATGTGTGACATGGGACATCTCCGTTGATGGTTTCACCAGATAGTATGTAAGAAACTGGATGCTTGGATGATCGGATCGTTTGTGATCAGAGGCAGATTGAGCAATCGCGCTGTGCCCGCGATCAAACGGTCGTGCAACTCCGGGACGTCGTCAATTGCGGCCGTTGACTGGATCACAGCGAAACTCGTCGGGAACTCCTTGTAGTTCGGGAAACGCTTCAAATGATCGGCGATATCTTGAAGCGAAAGACCGATGCGGCGTTTTTCGGACAAGTAGAGCATCTCCGCGAAGACCATGCCGGGCACGTAGATCGCTGCTTTTCCTGCCTCCACCGCATCGAAGATGCCCCTCGCAGTCGAGCTAAGTTTGCGTTTTTCGATGCGTAGGACAAGCCCCATCGTGTCGGTAACGTATTCACTCGCGGGGATAGAGCTGCTCATAGTTCGCAAACTCCTTTTCCAGATGCGCCTCTTCGTCGCGACTAAACTGCCTCAGTTCCGCCCTCAGCATGGCATTCCGTAGATCATCTTCAATCATCCGCGGCTGCAACACTCGCTGGCGCACGAAGTAAATGAAGTCCGCGACTTCGGCAAGAATTTCGGTCGGCAGCCCCTTAACGCCTTCCATGATTAACTCTTGATATCCCTGTGCAGTCATTGCTACCTCCTCTCAACGACTGAAACGACGCGTTATTCTCTGGCTGTATTCTACCACGCTTCGGGCTTTTTGGGAATGGCCGCTCCCACCAAAATACAAAGGGTGACACACGTCCTTGTGTGCCACCCTGACTGGAAGCCGGAAGCTGGATACTGGAAGCTGGTACGGCAGACACAGCTTCTAGCTTCCAGCTTCCAGTCACAGCAACCCCACCTTCGCGTTGAACTCCTCGATCAGCGCGTCGATCTCGTTCACCTGGCCATGGACGCTCGTCCAGTAGTCCGGCTGGTACCACTGCGCCTGGATCTCGTCGTAGGTCTTGCCCTGCTGCTCGACCCAGGTGTAGTACTTGAGGTTGTGGACGCGCTTGCGGGCCGGGTAGGTCAGCTCTTCGACGTAGTCGGTGCTGAGGCCCAGGATATGCTGATGGTAGACAGCGGCCGCGTCGCGGGCGGTAAATTCGCCGCGCTCGGCGGTCAGCTCGATCAGGCGGGAGCCGTACAGCTCCATCGAATCGGTCAGCAGGGTGACGACCACATCGCCCTCGCCCCATTCGTACCACTTCGTCATCTTGATGGCCGACGCGATGTTAGCCGCGCCCGAGATGCCGATCAGATCCAGTTGTGCCACCAACGCTTCGGGCACACCCTTCTCGATCAGGTACTTGCGGCCTTCCGGCTCGTTGAACAGCCGGATCATCTGCATGGGAACCTCGTCGTCCACCGCTATGACCATGTCGGTGTTCTTGACGTTGTGGATCCACGGCACGTGCTTGTCGCCGATGCCCTCGATACGATGCGCGCCGAAGCCGTTGCTCAACAGCGTGGGGCACTGAAGCGCCTCGCTGGCCGCCAGCTTGCTCTGCGGGAACAGCTCCTTCAGCCGGTCGCCCGCGTTGATGGTTCCCGCGGAACCGGTGGTGAACACTGAGCCGCGCACCGTCTCGCCGGGGCGCAGCGTCTTTCCCAGCACTTCGGCGAACGCGTTGCCGGTGATATCATAGTGCCACAGCACGTTGCCGAACTCCTCGAACTGGTTGAAGATCATCAGGTCCTGGCCCGAGCGGCGCAGCTCCCAGCACTTGTCGAAGATTTCCTTGACGTTGCTCTCGGTGCCGGGCGTCGCGATCACTTCGCCGGCCACCTTGGACAGCCACTCGAACCGCTCGCGGCTCATCCCTTCCGGCAGGATGGCGATGGATTGGCAGGCCAGCAACGCCGAGTCATACGCACCGCCGCGGCAGTAGTTGCCGGTGGAGGGCCAGACGGCCTTCTGGGTGGTGGGGTCGAACTGGCCGGTGACCAGTCGCGGCACCAGGCAGCCGAACGCCGCGCCGACCTTGTGCGCGCCGGTGGGGAACCACTTGCCCACCATGACGATGATGCGCGCGTCCACGCCGGTCAGCGCCTTGGGCAGCTCCAGGTAGTTGACGCCGCCGAACCCGCCGCCCTTCACCACCGGCTCGTTGTGCCAGGTGATGCGGAACAGGTTGAGCGGGTTGACGTCCCACAGGCCGACGTTCTTCAGCCCCACCTTGACCTTGGCAGGGATCAGGGCCGGGTTCTTCATCTGCTTGTAGGTCGGGATGATGATGTTGCGCTCGCGAGCGCGCTTGACCGCGTGTGCGAGGCGGTCGGGATGGATGGTGAGATCAATCATGGGTTGTTCCTTTTGGGGGATTGGTGGACTAGGGGCTAGGGACTAGGCTCCGAATCCCCGATCCCTAGTCACCTGGTCACTTCTTCAACGCCCGCTTCACGTCCGCCAGGTCCTTATCCACCACCATCGGCGCGCCCACGGACTTGCGGGCGGAGGTGATGTCTTTCAGGCCGTTGCCGGTGGAGAGGACGACGATGCGCTCGTCGGGATGTACCAGGCCTTGCTCGACGGCTTTGACCAGGCCGGCGTAGGCGGCCGCGCCGGCCGGCTCGGCGAAGACGCCGCTGCCGCGGGCCAGCAGCGGAATGGCGGCCAGGATTTCGTCGTCGGTGACTTTGATGTAGGCGCCATTCGTCTCGCGCACCGCAGCCAGGCCCTTGATGCGGTCAGCCGGCAGGCCCGCCGAGATGCTGTCGGCGATGGTGTGCGCATCAATGGGCTTCATTTCCATCGCGCTGATGCCGGTGCGCCATGCGTCGTAGAGCGCGGCCGAGCCGGCCGCCTGCACACCCATGATCTTCGGCATCTTGGTGCTCCAGCCCAGGGCCAGCAGGTCTTTCAGGCCTTTGTGGATGCCGCCGATCACTGCGGTCCGGGGCATCCCATTGTAGGGGCGGTTCTTGCACCCGCCCGCGGGCGGGTGCAAGACCCGCCCCTACCTGCATCGTGAACTGCTCGCAAATCTCATACGCCGCGGTCTTCTTGCCCTCGGTCATGTAGGGGTTGTAGCCGGTGTTGCGGTTGTACCAGCCGAACTCCTTGGCCGCCTGCGCGCAAAGCTCGAAGGCATCGTCGTAGGTGCCGCGCACCAGGATCACCGTGCTGCCGTAGACCAGCAGTTGCGTGATCTTGGCCGGCGGGGCCGATTCGGGCACGAAGATGACGTTCTTCTGCCCCACGCTGGCGCACAACGCGGAGAGCGCAGCCCCCGCGTTGCCCGTGCTGGAGGTGGTGATGATCTCCGCGCCCCGTTCTTGCGCCTTAACCACCGCAATCGCGCTGGCTCGATCCTTGAACGACGCGCTCGGCTCGCGGCCTTCATCCTTGACCCAGAGGTGTTTCAGGCCCAAGCCGGCAGCCAGGCGGTCCGCCCGGTAGAGCGGCGTCCCGCCAACGGTCAGCGGCGGCACAGGGCTATCGGGCCGGATGGGCAGCAACGGTCGGTAGCGCCAGATCGTCGAATCGGGGTTCGCCGCCAGCGTCCGCGGGCTGATCCGCCGGCCGATGAGGGCGTAGTCGTACTGGACGTCCACGATCCCCTCGTCGCCGTGGTGCGGGCAGACGTACTCGATCTCATCCGGCCGGTATTCCGCGCCGCAGATGAGGCATTTGAGGGAGGTTACGTGATCCATGGGTTGCTCCCGCGGGGGATTAGGGACTAGGGACTAGGAACCCAGGCGCGCCGTCCTGATCCCTAATCCCTAGCACCTAGTCCCTAGCCCTGCACAATATGCGTCCCCGTCTCGCCCCGCAGCGCACGGCCGATGTTCTCCGGGTTGGTGATGATCGCGTGCTTGCCGCCGTTCTCCAGATACCAGATGATCGCCTGGATCTTGGGCGCCATGGAGCCTTTGGCGAAGTGCTTGCCCTCGGCCAGGTACTGCCTGGCCTCGGAGAGGGTGATCTTGTCCAGCCACTTTTGATCGGGCTTGCCGAAGTTCAGCGCCACCTTTTCGACCGCGGTGGAGATCAGGAGCAGGTCAGCCTTGATGCTCTGGGCGAGCAGGCTGGAGGCGTAGTCCTTGTCAATCACCGCTGCGGTGCCCTGGTAGTTGCCGTCGCCTGGGTCAATCACCGGGATGCCGCCGCCGCCCACTGTGATGACGACGACGCCGGCGTTGATGAGCGCCTTGACAGTGTCCAACTCCACAACTTCCTTGGGCAGAGGTGAGGCCACGACGCGGCGCCAGCCACGACCGGCGTCCTCGACCACCGACCAACCCAGTGCCGCCTCGCGGCGTTTGGCTTCGGCCTCTTCCATGAACCCACCGATGGGCTTGGAGGGACTCTTGAAAGCCGGGTCGTTGCGATCCACCAACACCTGGGTGACGACGGTGGCGACGTTCTTGTTGATCTTGCGCTGGAAGAGCCAGTTCTGGAGGGTCTGCTGCAGCGCATAGCCGATGGCGCCCTGGCTGTCTGCGCCGCAGACATCCAGCGGCACCTCGTGCATCCCCTCAGTCTTCGCCGCGATCTCGGAGCGACGCAGGATGAAGCCCACCTGCGGCCCGTTGCCGTGGCCGATGGCGACATCCCAGCCCGCCTCGATCATGTCGGCAATGTGAAACGTGGTCTCCTTGGAGGCCTGGTATTGGTCTTCAACCGTCTGGTGCTTGGCATCCTTGATCAGCGAATTACCGCCGATGGCGATGACGGCGACTTTGCGAGTTTGTGTGGTCATGGTGTGCTCCTTGGTGGGGGTAGATTGGTAAATTGGTAGGTTGGTAGATTGGGGGTTGTGCTATGCTGCATCAGGGTCGGATAGGATAGGTGGAAAATGGTAGATTGGGCCTTCTTCGTGCAAGACGGCGCGGTCGCCGTATTCCTGATGGCCTTGCTGTTGCCCGCGAACGTAGCGGATGTAGCCGTTAAGCGAACGCAGGGCGCTATGGCAGAGTTGGCGTTGGCCT
>JAPLHB010000063.1 GCA_026389845.1 Chloroflexota bacterium | reverse complement strand
TTCACCGCGGAAGTCTACTTCGTCAACATGCGGGACTTCATTGACATGAAGTGGGGCACGCCCGAAGCGATCTCGCTGCGCGACAAGGACCTGGGGTTGGCCCGGCTGCGCGCCAACGGTCGCTACTCCATGGCGATCAGCGACCCGCAGATGTTCGTCACCAAGATCGTCGGCACGCAGGGGCTTTACGAGACCAGCCAGATCGAGGACTACCTGCGCGGCATCGTCGTCAGCCGGCTGACCGATCTGCTGGGCGAAAGCAAGGTAGGGCTGTTTGACCTGCCGGCGCTCTTCAACGAGATGAGCGCGGGGTTGAAGACAGCGTTGACCGAGGATTTCGCGGCCCTGGGCATCAACCTCAAGGCCATGTTCATCCAGGCCATCAGCCCGACCGAGGAAACAGAAGGCGATTGACGAGCGGTCGAGCATGGGCGCGATCGGCGACATGCAGAAGTACCTGCAGTTCAAGGCCGCGCGCGCGATGGGCGACGCAGCGCAGGCGAGCGGCGGCGGTGAAGGCGGCGGCGGCAACCTGGCCGGTGCGGGCGTGGGCCTGGGCGCGGGCATGGGGGTCGGCGTGGGCATGGCGGGGATGATCAGCCAGGCCATGGCGGGCGCGATGCAGCAGCCGGCCGCCCCTGCAGGCGCAGCCAAAGCCGCGACCCCAGACGTGATGACGTTGGCCGAAGCTGCTGCTTACCTGAAGGTGGGCGAGGCCGATCTGCTTTCGCTGATCAGCGGAGGCGAGGTCAAGGCCAAGAAGATCGGCAGCGAGTACCGGATCAGCAAAAAGGCGCTGGATGACTTCCTGGCGGCGTGAGCCTGACAGGGTGACACGGTGACAAGGTGACACGGTGACACGGCGATGCGACAAGCTCGCCGTGTCGCTTTGTCTGCACAGGAAACAGCGTCATTGCGAGGTGAGGACAATGCTCGGGCTGGACTACTCGCTGGTTATCGAGGCGACCGATCAACCGGATTTCTTTGGGTTCTACTCACCTGACCTGGAAGGCTTCACGGGCATCGGGCACTCGGTCGAGGATTGCATCTATCAGGCCCGGTGTGGGATGCGGGAGCACGTCGCCCTGCTCAAGGAGATGGGCCTACCCATACCCGCGAAGAAGTTGAATCCGCAAATCGTCATCCAGAACGACGTGCGACTGCAAGCCCGCCACGTCATGCCGGTCATGGCATAGCCGTCCACGTGGTCGCAGCCGACTCGGCGTTCAGGCGCGTCAAGTTACCTCGCTCATCCTCCGATAACTCCATCCGGTTTTGATCCGTGTGCATCTGCGTTCATCTGCGGCCGGTCAGGACGCGTTCTTCACGTATTTGTCGAAAAACGCGACCGACCGCTGCAGCGCTACCATCAGGTTGGTCGCGAGGTTGTGATCGTCGCCCGGGTACGTGTAGAACTCATCGTATTGGCCCGCCGCCTTGAGCTGCTTATCCAGCGTCACCGAATACTGATACGGTACCGACGCGTCGGCCGTGCCGTGGTGGAGCTGGAGCGGTCCACCCAGGTCCGCCAGATAGCTATTGGGCGAGATCGAAGCCCAGAAGGTCGGGTTCTGCTCCGGCGTGCCATATTGGGCCACCAGCGCGCCGGTCCAGCCGCGCGCTGTGCCGACCGGGGGTGTGGGGGCGTTGGGCGTGGCCGCGTTCGGCGTCGCGCGCGAGCGGTTGAGCTGATCGGTGGCGGAAGCGACGACGCCGGCCCAGATGACGCCCGCCTTGATCTCCTTGGTCATCACCATGGCGCGCAGCGTCACGCTGCCGCCCATCGAATGGCCCCACATGCCGATGCGGTTCGGATCGGCCTCCTTCATGCGCTTGACGGACGCCATCGCATTCATGACGTCTATGGTGTAATCCACGTTGCCGTAGCCGCCGGTCGCCCGACCTTCGGAGCTGCCGTGGCCGCGATAGTCCGACTTGAAGGTGATGTAGCCCGCGGCCGCGAACGCGTCCTGGTAAGCCACATAGCGCTCGGTCGTCCGGTATTGGTCGGGCGGGATGTAGCCGTGGTTGAAGATGATGACCGGCCAGCCGGTTTTCGGCGTTTCGCCGTTCGGGATCGTCAGCAGCCCGTAGATCTTCAACCCCTCGGATTTATAGGAGGCGACATAGCGGCTGTAGTTACGGCCCAAATCGAGCTTTTGCTCGATGACCAAATCGCTGCCCGGATAGGACTGCTTGCGCCCCCACTCCACCGAGAGCGGGCTGATCGGCGTGGGCGTGATGGTGGCGGTCGGCGTGACCGTGGGTGTCGGCGACGCGGTGGGCGTGGCCGTCGGGGATGGTGTCAGAGTCGCGGTCGGCATCGGCGTTTGGGTCGGCTCCGGTGTGGCGGTGGGCGCGAGGGTGGCCTGAGCCACGACAACCGGCGTGGGGAGCGCCTTGGCGCCGGCCGTGCCGTTGCACGCGGTCGCGGTCAGGAGCAGTGCGATCAAGGCAACTGAGACAAATAAAACTCGCCTCAAATTCATCTTCGACGATTCCTTTTCGGTAGGGGCGCACCCTTGCGGTCGCCCAAGCGGGCAGGCGCAAGGCCATGCCCCTACCCGGTTATTGAGAGGTACGAGGATCAGTGTACCGCATTTCCACCCCCGCCAAAGCGAGAGACCATACATTTCAACAAATGACCTCATCCGCCGCGGCGCGCTTGAAGCGTTTCGAGGCGCTGCCGCGCCACCGCCTCGGCCGGGCTGTTGCCGTGATACCGGAGCACGCGGATCGCTTCCTCCAGGGTGACGGTCGCCTCGTCCCAGCGGCCCAACTCCGTGAGCGCGCGGCCCATGTTGCTGAGCACGGTGGCGCGGCCCACCTCGTCGTGATACCCTGCCACCAGCGGCAGCGCCTCGTGGAATCTCGCCAGCGCCAGTGCCCAATCGCCGACCGCGCCGGCCGCATGGCCCAGGAAGAGCCGCGCTTTAGCCTCCCACACCACGCTGCCGGCCGCAATCGTCAGCGCCAGCGCCCGCTCCAGCCGGCGTTGGGCCTCGGCGACGTCGCCGAGATCTAGCAACGCCCGCGCCGCGTTGGTCAGCGCATCGGCCTCTTTGACCGGGTCGCCGAACACGACGGCCAGGGCTGTGGCATCCTCGGCGCAACGGAGCGCCAGGTCGAAGGATCGGGCATTCAGGTAAGCCTCGGACAAAGCGACAAGCACTCCCTGCTGCTGGACAGTATCCTGCCTTGCCCCAGCCATCTCGTAGCTGCGCTGCATCAGTGCAATGGCTTCATCCAACTGGTGCATCCGGGCAAGAACCATCGCAAGATAACCATTCATGTCCCACAGACGCGCCACATCAACCGTGTCGGCCACCCGCGCAATCACGCGGCGCAGCATGGATTCCCACTCGTGCCAGTGGCCCAACTGCATTACATGGCTTTCCAGCGCTGTCACTAGATCGGTAGCCAGCTCTCCATGCCCCGGACTGTCCGCGCACCAGATCAGTGCACGCAGGGCGTGGCCGCCGCAGCGCGCCCAAATTTCGGGATCGCGTGGCGCCTTCTGGAAAAAAGCCAGCCAGTGGCGGCCGGCGCGCTCGATGCCGGCGTGGAAGATTTCTTGGGGATCGTGCGCGGGTATCTGTTCGGGCATGAGCGTCTTATCAGTTGAATTCTTGCATGGCGAGCCAGGAAATTCACCACCAAGTGACACGAAGGCACCAAGAGAACAGAGGAAAGGCCTGGTGTCTTAGTGTGGTTCCGACTCTTCGATGCCAGCTCGTGCGAGTCAGGTCTTCTCCGCGTGGACCAGATCGGAGAGGATGAAGTACTCGGTCAGGCGGTGAATGCTGTAGAGCAGCCGGCCGCCGGCATAGCCCGCGTTGAGCAGCGAACAGTTCACCAACTCCTCGACCGCGGCCCAGAACTCGGCGGCGGCGACTGCGCCGCTGACCGCGGCCAACTCCTCGCCGGCCGCGCCACGCGCATCGAGCAGCGGCATGTGGAGCAGCAGATGGCGCGCCGCAGGCGAAAGCTGATCCCAGGAATAGCGAAAGATGTAGCGGTAGAACTCACGGGCGCCGGCGCGGGTGGTCGCCAGATCATCCAGGACCACGGCCAGCGGCCGTGCGTGCATCTGGCCGATCACCAACTTGAGCGCCAGCGGGTTGCCGTCGGTCACGGCGACGATCCGCTCCAAAGCATCCAGTGGCGCGTTCAGCACTGCCGGCACGTTGCGCTCCCCAGCATGGTAGTGGATGAAGGCCAGCGCATCCTCGCGGGATAGCTCGCGCAGCGTCAACGATGTCACGCTCTCATACGCTGCGACCCGGTGCCGGGTGGTCAGCAACACCTTCGCCGGCCGGGCCAGCCGATCCAGTCCCGCGACAACCGCCTGGATGTCGCGGGAGGTTTCCAGGTTGTCCACGACGATCAGAGTCGGCTCGCGGCTCAACGCCTGCCGCAGGCGCAGTTCCTGCCCGGCTTCGCTTTCTCGCAGGGGCGAGCCAAGCTGCAGAGCCTGGTACAGCTCCTCGCACAGCTCGGCATAGGTCAGCACGGGCCGCTCGACCGGCTGGATGTTGCCCCAAGCGAAAAACTGCTGCCGCGCCGTGATCCAGAGAACGCGGCCGAAGCACCCCTCGCGCACCAACTCCTCGGCAGCCGTGCGCGCCAACGCGGTCTTGCCGATCCCCCCCATCCCTTCCAGTGCTATCAGTGGACACCCGCGTTCGGAGCGAAGGAAATCCTTGAGCCGGGTCAGAAGCTCGCCCACCCCGAACAGCCGGCTGAAGCTGGGCGGCGGTAGACCCGCGAGCGCAGCCTGCTGGCTCTCGCTCAACGGCCCGCTGAGCCGGGCGGCGTCCTCGGCCTCCCAGATGACCTGCGCCAACGCGGCCAGTGCCTGGCGCTGCCGCGTGAAAATAGTGCGCTCGGAGCAATCATGGACCCGCACGAGGTGGGCGGTGGATTCACCCCGGACAAAATGCCGCACCAGGAGATCGGCCGCCTGGCGATCCCTCTGCGCCAGGCGATCCAACGCAGCGTTGAGGACCGCTCGAACCGCGCGTCCCAAGCCCAAGGCCGGGCACGCCCGTAGTTGCGCCTGGGTCACCTGCAGATCGGCCAGGAGCGCCAGACCAGCCAGCACGTCGTCGCGATCGTAGCTGCGCAGTGCCTCGTGGAGACCAGCGAGAAAAGCCTTACCGGTGCCGGGAGTGTTGACGTCAGCCAAGCAACCGCCCCTTCTGCAGATAGTCTGCAGTAAGTTCGCAGTTCATTGCAGTCTCTTGCGCATATACTGTCTTGCGTAGGAGGGCGAACGAACATACTGCTCATTGTATGTCGGACGCCTGCGGCTGTCAAGCAATGGACTACTCGGGGATAAAGCAATAAGTCCACGAGGGAAAATCGGGGTTAAGGAAGCGGCTTGGTCGGGTATGGGTTGTACGAGTTGTTGGCGGGCGAAGCTGCAGTAGGGGCCGGACTGCAGCGCAACAAGTCGGGGGTTGGCTCGGACTACGGTAAGCACAGGGCGTGTGTGGGTGCGGTTGGGATGCGGGCAACGGGCTACAAGGCGCCAGCAGTGCGGTTGGAGGCAGGTGTGCGCCGGTCGGCAGACGCGCGGGAGCAGGCCGTCACCGGTACGGCGACAGTCTGAGCGGATGGCTGCGGTTCGGGTGGGCGACGCGGCTGGTGGAGCTGGCTGGGCCGCCCGGCGTCAGGCGCCGGTGGTCACCGCGCGGGCGTGGGCCAGGGTGGCCTCGCGAACGAAGCGGGCCACGTTACCGGCCAAGATCAGGATGTCGCCCAGGCAGGCGGCCTTGGCGCTGTTGGGTAAGCCGTACCAGGGCGAGCGTTTGAGGTAGCGGCGTTCCTGGCTGGCATTGCGGCTTTCGGCGTAGCTTTGGCGGCCCTGGCGGAGCAGATAGGCAGGCGAGGTCACCGGCAACGGTAGTTTCGCTCATTTACAAAGGCGGGCTGGCTAATGCGGGTTGGGCTAGCTTGGTGTAGACTGCTTCTGGGATGCCAAGCAAGTCCAAGATGCGCCGCTGAAGGTTCGACAGTGGTGTGACTTGCTGCCAGGTGGTCTGGCCATCCGACACCTGATACCAGGTGATATCATCGAAAGCCCGCAACAAGCGTTCAGCGGTAGGTTGCTGGGTAGTCCGCTTCGGGTTGCCGGCATACAAGCCTTGCAACGGTGCGGTCTGCTGGGCGAGTTGGCGCCGGGCGACGAATTCGAGCAAGGTCAAAGCCCGTAATGCGATGACCAAGATGCGCAACAGGCCACAGATGCGCTGATCAGAGCGCAGCAACAGGGGTCGGATCGCTAGCGCCGCCCCCTTGAGCCGATGGAAGCCGCGCTCCGGTTGCCATTCTTCCCGGTAGCAACACACGGCGGTCTGAACATCCAGGCGTGCGGCTGGGGCATTGGTGACGTAGATCCGCCAACCGGCCAATTGGTTGAAAGTGGCGATGGCATCCGTGAGCTGTGTCACCTTCACTTGCCAGGTGGTGCTCGTCACCAGTTCAAACGGACTCTTGGGGCCGTGGCGGCCGCGCTTGAGATAGTGTTTGGTCTCCGTCATGTGCACCGTCCAGGTCACCTGCCGGTAGGCCGCGACGTCGTAGCGGTTCAGCAGGGCTTGGCTTTGGCTCGTGAGTTGCGCCAAGTCGGCCTCCGGGACCGCCTTCCGCTTGGCGAGCGCCTGTTTCGCCCGCCGCAGCCGTTCGGCCAAAGCGTGTTGCTGGCGGTGGGCGTGTTTGTCACTGCACACGACCAACGTACGTTCGGTCCAGGTGATCGCGGGCGCTGCCGTGGTCTCGTTCGCCGCCGGCGGCCGGGCCCAGGTCTGGGCCACGGCCACTTCAAAGCCCTGGCCGACCGGCTGCGGTTCGTCTGGTAAGTTGATGGCGCACGCTGGCGTGGGTGGGCTGAGCACCCAGTGCCGCAGGTCTTCCGGCGTGTCGCCGGTCATGGGCAACGGCGCCAGGTAGTAACCCTTGCCATCCTGGATTTGGGCCCGGTTCTCCAGGCTGGCCAATTTACAGTCACCGACCACCAGAAAGTCGGCGCGGCCGATGAGCTTAACCATCCGGCGCCAGATGGGCAAATAAAGCGGATCATCCGCACAATGGCCGGCCACCGTGGCGCTACACAAGGGTATGCCCACCGGATCGAGCGTGCTCAGGACCTCCTTGAACTGGCGCAGGTCGGGCCGGTGGTCCTTGCTATGGCCATAGTCCAAGAGGTCCGTCTGCTCGGGGTGGTGGTAGACCGCTACCGTGGTCGTATCAATCCGCGCCGTGTCCGTCGGCAACGCATAGGCCCGGATCAGGTGCTGGCCCAGTTGCTCTTCCAGCGCCTCGCCCACCGCATCTTGGCCGACGGCGTCCAAGAGATCCTCCAAGCGTTCGTCGGTGAAATCGGTGTCCCGAATCGGCCAGCCGAGGGCCAGGGTCAACACGTGTTGATGCTGGGTCACCCAGTCGCGCACCGGGCTGAGAAAGTGGTTGCATTCGGTCAAGATGTAGGCCAAGAACACCACAGCCAGTTGACCATAGCTCAACCCTTGCCGGTTGCCATGCGGCGACTTGAGTACGGCATCAATGATCTGGTCAATGTGCATGTTGAACAACCACTGCAACAGCAGTGGCAGGTCGTCAATCCGTTCGGAAGTGATCTGCGCGGTTGTCATGGCTGCCTCCAACAATGAGATTGCTGGAGGATATACACCAACTACCGCTATTGTGTCAACCCGCTCCAGAAATGAGCGAAACTACCGTGTATGGACTTGCGGATGGTGTTCATCAGTTCGCTTTACGGGTCTTGCATTCGACACGGATGACATGGTCGCGGCCAGGCGATCGGCAAACTCGATCATGCCCTGGTCGGCTGGGTAGGGTTCGATAGCCAAGGGTGCATCCTGGCCTCTTACCAGAGCCGCCACCTCATGGGCAGCATCTTCACTGGTAACAAAGACAGCATGGTTAGTATGTGCCCGGCTCAGCAGCTCACATACCCGCGGGTCGTTGTCGAGCCGGCGCACGGCGCCCAAGCTCCCCGGGATGACGACGACAGTGGTGCGGTCGGCTATAGCGATAGCTTGCTCCAGGGTGACATCGGGCACTAAAGTCAGGCCACTCGCGCCCGTGGCTCCGCCACGGACCAGACCAACAAGTTTCACTCGGACACCTGACTTGCGGAACGCGGTCGCCAGGGCGGTCGCTGCCACTTCATCAAAGAAGTTGGTCCACAAGACTAGTACATCTCGGCTGAGTTATAGCCAGGGTACGACCTTTATTTGACGGCGGTGTTGCCACGCGGTAAGATGCATTCATCTTACCGCACGCGGAGGCCGTCACATGCAAGGTCCGAAACCGCCCGTCGTCAACTTGAGCCAAGCCGAACAGGCGGCCTTGGAGAAGTTGGTCAACGCCCATAG
>JAPLHB010000072.1 GCA_026389845.1 Chloroflexota bacterium | reverse complement strand
AGGGCCGAGATGGACTTGAGCACCGGGAGGCCGCCACCCGGTCCGACCACGTATGCCGGATTCTGCTCCGCCGACAGCGTCCAGTTGATGAAGTCCTTGGCGCCATCGGCGTTCTTGGCGCCCACAGGAATGGCGAGGGCCTCGATACCGGTGCTACACCCCGGCTGCTTGCCGGGGCCTGCAGGCATGGGCGCCAGGTAGACGTCGCCGGCCGCGATCGCGTCCAGCATGTCATCCTGGGTCTTCTTCTCGTACTTCTTGCCGCTGGGCGCGGTGAGGGGGTTCATATAGCGGTAGCCGAAAAGCCCGGTGGGGATGGCGCCCGCCGAGGAGTCCATGAACGCCTGCTCCTCCTGGAACCCGCCGGCGAAGGCGATCTCCGGCACGTAGCCGTTCTGCACCATCGCCCGCAGCCATGCGACCGCGGCCACGTTCTCAGGCGTGTTGAGCTTCAACTTGCCGTTGCCATCATCATAGCCGCCGCCGAAGGAGCCGATGGTCTGAAACACGGCGCGAGCTGCCCCATTGCCGAAGGAGGCCGTGGAGCCGAAGAAGGTCATGGCGTACTTGCCCTCCTTCTTGAGCCGCTCACCTTCCTTGAGCCACTCGTCCGTGGTCTTGGGGAAGCCGTTGGGGAAGCGGTCCTTCCAGACGAAGACCTGGGAAGGCCGGTTGGCCGTCGGAATGCAATAGAGCTTGCCGTCGGGGCCGCTGCAGTTCTTCAGGGCGCTGGCATCCATTTCGGAATACCACTTCTGCGCCTTGGCCCACTCCGTCAGATCCTGCACGGCGCCGTTCTTGTAGAAGGTGGTGATATAGCTGCCGCCCATCTCAATGAGATCGGGCACCTCAGCCTTGACCTGTACGGCCGCGACGAGCTTGGCTCCGAGCTTGTCCCAAGGAGAATACTGGTTTTCCCAGACCCATTTGCCATCGAACGCTTTGTTGAAGATGGGGATGGCGTCGCGCAGGTACTGGTTCCCCACCTTCTCGTCGGCCTTGGGATCTACGTTGCCCTGGTCGTACTGGAACCAGGAGACGATCTTCTTGGCCGCTGCCTTGGTGGGCGCGGCGGTGGCCTGCACCACGACGGTCTGCTGCACGATCTTCTCGACCGGCTTTTCGACGATCTTTTCCTTCTCGACCACCTGGGTCACGACCTTCTCCACCACCTGCGGCGTGGGCGCCGGGCAGGCAGTGAGGAGCATGCTGGCAATCATCAGCACGCTGACCAACAGAGCAAAACGTGTCTTCATTAGGGCCTCTCCTTCTGAGTGTGGTGTGAAAGAGCCTGGATGGGACAGCGACTGGCTGACGACCTCGTACAGTATTGAATGCGAATCTTCACCTCCTTTCGTCGTATCACAGCACGGGCGGCGTGATGCAGCAGATCACCTGCGCCTCTTCGCTGCCAAGTGCGGCGAACTGCCGCAGCGACTGGCCGGCATAACAGATCGTGTCGCCTGCGTCGAGCTCGTGGGTTTGATCCTCGATCGTAATGGAAATCCGGCCACGGAGGACGTGCATGAACTCTTCGGTGGGTTGGGACAGCCTCTCCGCGATCCGCCGGCTGCCAGGTTGCACACGAATGACCACAGCCATCATCTGCCCCCCCAAGTTGTGGGTCAGAAGCTCGTAGTCAATCCCGGAATCGGAAAAGGTCAGACGGGGGCGCTCACTCATTCGGATGATCGAGCTGGATTGGTTCACCCCGTTCAGAAACGCGAACATCGGCACTGCGAGTGCGGTTGCAATGCGTTGGAGAGAGGCCAGAGAAGGAGAAGACTGGTCGTTTTCAACCTGACTGAGAAAGCTGGCGGTCAGGTTCGTGCGCATCCCCAGCTCGCGCAGGCTGAAGCCCAACTCCTTGCGTCGTTGCCGAATGCGCTCACCGACCATACCGGTTTTCCTCCGGGCCAGGATCAAAATAAGAGGCGCTTGAGAACGCCGGAATCATACTGGTGAATTTCCGGCTTGTCAAGTCTGGCTTTACTGCTTTGACCCCGAGGACATCGGCAGAATTTGCCCCACGTTGGCCGGTGTTGTATAGTAGTGCCCTGACGTTATCCTTCCTCATTGCTGAGGTCTTCTTGGTACCAACTCCACAATTGCTCCAAACCCCTGAAGGCTGGCGGATGGTGGCCCAAGCTGTGCCGCCGCCCCTCGTGCTGGCTGGCCCCGATGGCCGCGTCACGTGGGAGCTGCTGGCGCTGCGCTGGCGCGGGGCCGACGGCATCTGGCGCGCAACACCCCACGTCCGCCCCTGGGAGGCGGCTGACGACGAGATATCCTCGGCACGGTCACAAAGTGCGCCTTTGGCGTCTGTCATTCTGAGCGGGGTGGCCCCTAACTTCTCGCGACGGCGAGCATCTAGCGAAGAATCTCCTGTCGCAACGAGACCCTTCGCTGAATTTTCGCCGCAACGCACTTTACGGGACCAACCCGCTCAGGGTGACACGGCCAATGTTACAGGACCCGAAGAAACGCAACTTATCCCCGTGGGCAGTATAGCCCTTGCCTTCAGCCTCGACGCCACCAGCGCTCCTTGCCTGGCCCTGCGCATCGCCGCCGATGGGCCTGCCTTCCACCTGGAGGTTAGCACCCTTGAGGGCTGCGCCGCCAATTGGCTGGCGCTGGATCTGCGCGCCAGGCCCGACGAGCACTTCCTGGGCCTCGGCGAGCGGTTTGACCGCCTGGATCAGCGCGGCAACGTCGTGGACTTGACCGTGGTGAACGGCGCGTCGGGCGGACGCACGTATGCGGCCATCCCCTTCTACATTTCTTCCGCGGGCTATGGCCTGCAACTGCTCAGCAACGTGCGCATGGTGCTTCACCTGGCGACCCCCGATGATCCGGCCGTCGTTTCGATCCGCTGTGCGGCGCCCTCGCTTACGCTGCGGCTAATTCCGGGCAAATCACCCAAGGAGATCCTGTCGCGATATACGGCGTTCGCCGGACGCCCCGCGTTGCCGCCATCCTGGGTTTTCGGTCCGTGGAAGTCGCGCGATTGGACGACCGACAACCAGGCCAGAGTGGCCGAAGACATCGCACGCGGGCGCAAGCATCAGTTGGCCGGCACGGTCGAACTGATTGATGCAAGCTGGCAGCCGTACTATCACAGCTTCACCTTCGACCCCGTGAAATTCCCCGATCCGGCCGGCATCATCCACCACGCCCACGGCCAGGGCTATCGGCTGGTGCTGTGGGTCTCGCCCTGGGTGGTGTGGAGCGATCCGCCCTCCGAGAACTACCGCTATTGCGCCGAGCGCGGGTTCTTCATCAAGACGCCGTCAGGGGATCCCTACGTCCACCGGCTGGCGAACAGCCCCACCTTTGTCGGCAGTTGCCTGGATTTCACCCGCCCCGAGGCCGTGACCTGGTGGCAGGAGCAGATCCGGCGGCTGGTGCGCCTGGGGGTATCGGGCTTCAAGACCGATTTCGGCGAGCAGATTCCCGATGACGCGGTCTTTGCCGATGGCCGGACGGGACACGAGGTTCACAACGTCTACCCGCGCCTCTACAATCAGGCCACCTACGCGGCGATGCAGGCCGAGACCCGCGGCATCCTGCTGGCGCGCGCCGCGTGGGATGGCTCCCAGGCGGTTTCCGCGCTCTGGGCGGGCGATCAAAGCTCCGATTTCGGACCGGCCACCGGGCTGCCCAGCGTGATCCTGGCCGGACAGAGCGCCGGCCTCTCCGGCTTCCCGTTCTGGGCCAGCGACATCGGCGGCTACTTCGGCACACCGACCGACGAGGTGTTCATCCGTTGGACGCAATTCGGCGCGCTCTCGCCCATCATGCAACTGCACGGCCTGGGCTGCCGCGAGCCGTGGAACTTCGCCGCCGAGACGCTGGCGATCTATCGGCGCTATGCGCAGTTGCACATGGACCTTCTGCCCTATATCCTGACCTTCGCCCGGCAAGCCGTCGAGACGGGTTTGCCGATCATGCGGGCGCTGGCGCTGGAGTTCCCCGATGATGCCGGCATCTGGGGCGACCCTTCGACAGGCTCAGGGCGAGATATGGCCGAGCACGAATACTGTTTCGGCGACGCATTGCTGGTCGCGCCGGTCTATTGGGGCGGCGACCGTTTTCGCCACGCTTATCTTCCGGCGGGCGATTGGCGCGACTTCTGGACCGGCGCGGCGCTGGCGGGTGGCCGCGTACATCGGCTGCCCGCGCCGCTGGAGCTTCTGCCGCTGGTCGCACGGGCCGGCGCGCTCATCCCGCTGCTCGACCCCTCGGCCGACACCTGCCTGCCCACCGATAACCCCGCATTGCGTGTCGCCGGCGATGACCTGCGCCTGTTGATCTTCGGCGGGGCGAATGGTCACTTTCGGCTGTACGACGGAACCCGCTTCTCGTGGGATGATGCCACCGCGACGCTGACCATCGCAGATTCGCCCGTGGCGCGTCAAGTGGCCGCACGGCTCGTTGGCGTGTGCGCCAGCGTCGCAGGGGCCTGGTCGCCGAACGATCAACCGCTGGACTGGGCGTCGTCCAGTCTCAACGGCGCGCCTGACCTCGCGCGGATCCGCGTCGGCGGCGCGGGTCAGCACCGCATCGCCTGGACGATGTGAGTCATCCGGAGGTCTTATCCTTGAAGATCACGCAAATCAGTTGTTCGCTCCTTAGCTATCCGTTGCCCGCGGCACTGCATCCTTCCTGGGCGCCGGGCCGGACATTTCATCATACCACCTGCACGTTGATTCGCGTCCGCACCGACGAAGGGCTGGAAGGGATCGGCGCGGGGCCGGATGTCGGCCTGACCGGCGTCTACACCATCGCCGACTTGGTGACGCCCTACCTGATCGGCAAAGACCCCTTCGCGGTGGAGCAGATCAGCCCGATCTTGCGTCACGCCGCGCGGGACGGGAGCTATCCCTGGGGCGTGGAGATGGCCCTATGTGATCTCATCGGCAAGGCGTGTGGGCAGCCTGTCTACCGCCTCTGGGGCGGCTACCAGACCACGTTGCCGGCCTACGTCAGCCTGGCCGAGCTGCACGACGCCGACCGGCGCATCGAAGAGCTGCTGGCGCTGCGCGAGATCGGGTTTCGCGCCGCCAAACTGCGACTGCGTCGCCCCACGGTCGCCGAGGATATCGCGTTTGTGGCACGCGTGCGTCGCGGCCTGCCCGCCGATTTCAGCCTGATGGCCGACGCCAACCAGGCGCACGTGATGCCCAGCCCTGGGCCGCACAACTTCTGGTCCTACAGCGATGCCTTGGTCGCGGCGCGGGCGATGCAAGACCTGGGTCTGCTCTGGCTGGAGGAGCCACTGCCGCGCTATGACCTCAAACAGCTTTCGGCGTTGGCCGCGGCCGTGGATCTCCCCATCGCAGGCGGCGAGCTGAACATCGGCCTCCACGAGTACAAGCGGCTGATTGACGAAGATTGCTACGACATTATCCAGGCTGACGCGGCATTTTCGGAGGGCATCTTCCAACTCCGGAAGGTGGCCGCACTGGCCGAGCTGGCCTACAAGAAGTTCATTCCCCACACCTGGTCCAACGGCATCGGCCTGGCGGCCAACCTGCACCTGGCCGCGTCTTTGCCGAACTGTCCCTGGTTCGAGTTCCCGCTCGACCCACCGGCCTGGACTGATGAGGCGCGCGATTTTATGCTCAGCCAACCGTTCGAAATCAGCTCCCAGGGCACGATTACCGTGAGCGATCTGCCGGGGCTGGGCATTGTGCTGGACGAGGCCGCGGTGACGCGCTACACCACCCACGCCTGGCAGAGCCAGGGGCAGGGTTAGGATTTTCCAGGCGAATTCTTGCACGGCGGCAAGAAGATTCACCACTGTAGGGGCGGGTTTCTCCGCATCAACGGAGAGCTTGCCGTTTCACTGCTGCTGCCATACCAGGCGGGCCTGCGTTAACCACGGAAAACCCGCCCCTACTGAGGCGGGTTTCTCCGCATCAACGGAGAGCTTGCCGTTTCACTGCTGCTGCCATACCAGGCGGGCCTGCGTTAACCACGGAAAACCCGCCCCTACTGGAGACTGGCATGTCACCATATGATGTTGTGGGCATAGGCATGGCGAACGTGGACGTTCTCACGGTGGTGCCGCGACTGCCGAAGCCGGATGAGGTTTACCGAGTCGTCCGCACCGATCTGCAAGGCGGCGGCCCCGTGGCGACGGCCTTGGTCGCGCTCGCCCGATTGGGAGCTACCGCCGGCTACCTGGGCGCCGTGGCTCCCGATCCCTGGGGACAGTTCATCTTGGACGACTTCGACCGCTACGGCGTGGACACCAGCTTGATCGCTCGCGCCGAGGCTGGAGCCTCGGGCCTCTCGGTGATCCTGATCGAGCAGGCCACCGGCTCGCGGGCCATCCTCTACCATCCGGGCCACTTGCCGAACCTGCCCCTATCGGATGCCTGGCGAGCGGCGATCCGCGGGGCGCGTGTGCTGCACCTGGACGGCGACTTTCTCCCCCTTGCCATCGAGGCGGCGCGGGTCGCGCGCGAGGCCGGGGTGCTGGTGTCATTCGACGGTGGCGCGGGCGAGCCGCGGCCCGGCATCGAAGCGTTACTGGAGTTGACCGATCTGCTCGTCGTCGCGCGCAAATTCGCCTCCAATACGACCGGAATGGACGATCCGCTCCAGGCCGGCCCGGCTCTTCGCCGGTTCGGCGCGGCGGAGGTGGTGATCACCGACGGCGCGGCCGGCTGCTGGCTTTGGGAGGGCGAGGCGTTCATGCATCAGCCCGCGTTTACCGTGCCCGTCGTGGATACCACGGGCGCGGGGGACACCTTCCACGGCGCCTATCTGTACGCACGACTCCAGGGGTGGCCTGCGCGGCGTCGTCTGGTGTTCGCCAGCGCGACCGCTGCACTGAAGTGCATGCAGATCGGCGGTCGCCGCGGCATCCCGTCGCTGACCGAGGTGATAGCGTTCGAAAATACCCGATAAAGTAGGGGCATGGCCTTGCGCCTGCCCGCCTGGGCGACCGCAAGGGTACGCCCCTACAGAGAAGAGACGAAAGGAGCATCATCCGATGGAATTGCGTGGGTCAGTCATCATGCTGACGGGCGGGGCGATCCGCGTCGGCCGGCAGATTGCCATCCACATGGCAAAGCAGGGCGCGAAGATCGTGTTCACCTACCTGCCGGGCGAGCCGTGGAAAGAAGCCCAGGCGGAGATCGCTGCCACAGGCACCGACGTGCTGGCTCAACCGATGGACGTGCGGGACACCGGACAAATCCGGGCCGCGGTCGCCGCGGGGCTGGCGCATTTTGGCCGCATTGACGTGCTGATCAACAGCGCGTCGGTCTGGCTCAAGGCTCCGTTCCTGGAGATCAGCGAGGCCGCGTGGGATAACGCGCTGGACATCAACCTCAAAGGCCCGTTCATGTGTAGCCAGGCAGTGGCCCCGGCCATGCTGCGCCAGGGCCGCGGGGTCATCATCAACATCACGGACATCTCGGCGTTCCAACCGTGGTCCGGCTACGCGCCGCACGGCGCCAGCAAGGCCGGCCTGGTGGCGTTGACCAAGACGTTGGCCGTGGAGCTGGCTCCCACGGTACGCGTCAATGCGATCGCGCCGGGCACGGTGTTGCTGCCGCCCAACTGCCCGCCCGAGGCGGAGCGCTGGCTGACCGAGAAGGCGCTGCTCAAGCGCATCGGCCACCCGACCGACGTGGCTCGCCTGGCGCAGCTCATCATCGAGTGCGATTACTTCACCGGCAGCATCCTCCAGGTGGATGGCGGCATGGCGCTGACGTGAGAGGAAGGCAACCAGATGACACTCCTCCTCATCCACAATGGCTGGGTGCTGCCGTGCGATGCGGACATGCGTCAGGCTCTTCGGCCCGGCTACGTGCTCGTCCGCGGAGAGCGCATCGAGGCCGTGGGGGCCGGTTCGCCGCCCGCAGGGCTGTTGGCCGAGGCCGACCAGGTCATAGATGCCGTCGGCCAGGCCGTTATCCCCGGCCTGGTCAACGCCCACACTCATCTCTTTCAGTGCTTCCTGCGCGGTCTGGCCGACGACCGGCCGCTGCTCCAATGGCTGGCCGAGGCGACGTGGCCCGGCGGCCTCGCCATGACCGAGCAGGACTTCTATTTAGCCGCCTTGCTCGGCTTCGTGGAAAATCTCAAGTGCGGCGCGACATCGGTGCTCGATCAGGACTACGTCCAGACCTCCCCGCACAACATGGACGCCGTGGCCGAGGCCGCACAGCGGAGCGGCGCTCGCGCGCTGCTGGCCCGCGGCGTGGGTGATCGCGAGCCGTACTTCGCCAGGTTCGTGGAGCCAGCCGAGACCATCATCGCGGAGACCGGCCGGTTGATCCGCCGCTGGAACACCGGGCCGACGAGCCGTGTGCGGGTCGAGTTCGGGCCGATGATCCCCTGGGGCTGCCGCGTCGAGACGCTGGCTGAGATCGGCCGGCGAGCGACCGAGTGGGACGTGGGGGTGCACATCCACGTCGGCGAGACGCGTGACGAGGTGCAGATGTCGCTGGACGAATTCGGTCTGCCTCCCGTGCGCTGGCTGGACGAGATCGGCGTGCTGGATGAACGCTGGCAACTGGTGCATTGCGTCTGGCTGACGCCGGAGGAGATGGACATCGTCGCGGGCCGCGGCAGCCTGATCGTCCACTGCCCGGTGAGCAACATGTACCTGGCTTCGGGCATCGCGCCCGTCGGGGAATGGCGGCGGCGAGGCATTCCGGTCGCTTTGGCGACCGACGGTCCCGGCTCCAATAACTCCCAGGACATGCTGGAGGTGTTGAAGACCACAGCCTGCCTGCAAAAAGTCGGCCAACTCGACGCCCAGGCGTTGCTGCCGGCGGACGTGCTGGAGATGGTCTTCCACGGCGGCGCTCGCGCCATGTGCCTCGACGGGCAGATCGGCCGGCTGGCCCCCGGTGCGCTCGCCGACATCGTCCTCGTGAACCTGGCCCGGCCGCACATCGCGCCGGTGCATTCGGCTGCGTCGGCCCTGGTCTACAACGCCAACGGCAACGACGTGGATACGGTTATCGTCGGCGGGGAGGTTCTCGTCCGAGAGGGCAAGCTGACCCAGATTGACGAAGCGCGGCTGGTGGCCGATTGCCAGGCCGCGGCCGAAGGCATCATCGCGCGCGCTGGCATCCGGATCGCGGCGGCGGTTGAAACCGCCGGCTGATATGCCAAACACGTTGAAACGGGTTGCTGAGTGCGGCGGCCACAGTGCGTTTCAACGCACTTGGCGTATCAGGCGGTGATTTCAATCACCGCCAAAGAGGTAACATGGCCCACACCGTCTACTGTCCCACCAAACTGATTTTCTCCGACGACGCGGCCTCCGATCTGGTGCGCGAGCTGGCGGCCCTCGGCCCCGGCCCGCTCCTGGTCGTCACCGACGCGGGCATCCTCTCGACCGGCATCCTCGACCGTCTCCTGCCCGCGCTGGCGGCTGGCGGCAGACCCGTCAAGGTCTTCAGCGATGTGCCCGGCAACCCCGGCGTGACGACGGTCACAGCCGCGCTGGCCCAGGCGCGGGCCGCGAGGGTGGGCGTGCTTGTCGCGGTCGGCGGCGGCTCGGCGATTGACGTCGCCAAGGCCGTCGGCGTCCTGCTGACCCACGCGGGCGTGACCTGGGAGGATCTCCAGGCCGGTCGAGCCGCGCTCAAGCGGCCGGGCGTGCCGTTAATCGCCATACCCACGACCGCGGGCACCGGCAGCGAGGTCTCCCACGTGGCGGTCATCGGCGCGACGGACGGCTTCAAGAAGGGCGTGCTGCACACGGCGCTCTTCCCCGCGGTCGCCATCGTAGACGGCGGGCTGGCCCTTTCGCTGCCGCCGAAGCTGACCGCCGCCACCGGCATGGACGCGTTCGTCCACGCGATCGAGGCCACCCTGGGGCGCCGCGCCAACCCCAGCATGGATCTGCTGGCGTTGGGCGCGCTGCGGGCCATCGTCCGCGCGCTGCCGGCCGCGGTGGCCGATGGCGCCAACCTGGCCGCGCGCCGCGCGATGGCGCAGGCGGCCGCCTGGGCGGGCATGGCGATGGATCAGGCCGGGCTGGGGCTGTGCCATGCGCTGTGCGGGCCGCTCTCCGCGCACCACGATGTTCATCACGGCCTGGGCAACGCGGTGCTGCTGCCCGCCGTGCTGGCGTTCAACACCGGCGCGATCTCGCCCGAACGTTGGCCCGCGCTGCGCCACGCCCTGAGGTTGCCCGCGGACGCCAGCCCAGACGCGCTGCCTGACTGGTCGCACAGTTTCATCTCCGCGATTGGCCTGCCCACCACGCTGCGCGGCCTGGGGCTGGACGGCTCGACCTTCGGCGCCATCGCCGCGGAGGCCACTCGCATGGCGATGATCGGCAACAACGTGCGCCCCGCGGGTGAAGCGGAGTGCCTGGCGGTGCTGCAGGCCGCGCTGTAAGGTTAGCATCAACCTGGACTCGAGGCTTCAGCCGGTCGCTCGCTCCCGACTACCCAACCGCCTAAAGGCGCTGGCGCAAAATCTGCTTTGTCACCCTGAGCGGGTGGGTCCCGTGCAGTGCGTTGCGGTGAGAATCCAGCGAAGAGCCTGCCCTGAGCGCAGTCGAAGGGGTCTCGTTGCGGAACGGATTCTTCGCTGGATGCTCGTCGTCGCGAGAAATCAGGGGCAGGCCCGCTCAGAATGACAGCCGCCCAAAAGCGTTTTTACATAAGGAGACCTCGTGAAAGCCGATATCTTGATCTTCGATCTGAGTACCGGTCAATCCACTTCGCGTCCCCCGGCCGACCCGCTTGCCGGCGGCCGTCTGCTGACCGCGCAGTTGGTGACTGAGCTCGTGGATCTGTTGGCCGATCCCCTGGGGCCTGGCAATATCCTGGCGTTGGCGGCCGGCCCGCTGGCCGGAATGCGCGTCTCGACGGCCGGCCGGCTCTCTGTCGGCGCAAAAAGCCCGTTGACGCGCGGCATCAAGGAAGCAAATGCAGGCGGGATGGCCGCCGACAGCCTGGCCAGCCTGGGCTATCGGGCGCTGGTGTTGACCGGGGCGCGGCCGGAGGGTCAACCGGCCGTGCTCATCCTGGATGAGGCCGGGCCGCGGCTGGCCGATGGTCGGCCCTACCGGGGGCTGGGCAACGAGGCGACCGCGGCGGCGCTCCGGGCGGCCTTCGGCGCTGGCTACGTCGTGGTCAGCATCGGGCCGGCCGGAGAGGCGCAGCTTGCCGCGGCCGGCATCGCCGTGACCGATGCCAACGACCAACCGTTTCGCCTGGCCGCACGCGGCGGGCTGGGCGCGGTAATGGGCAGCAAGGGCTTGAAGGCAATCCTGATCCGGCGTGTTGCGGGCGGGGTGAAGGCGCCGGCCGGCGGCCGGAGCGCCATCACCGGCTTTCACAAGTTGGTAGCCACCAGCGCACGCATCACTGTGCTGCGGGACTACGGCACCGCTTCGACCGTGATGCTGACGCAAAACCTGGGCGCGCTGCCCACGCGTAACTTCAGCGAAGGCCGTTTCGACGGCGCCGAGGCCATCAGCGGCGAGACGCTGCGCGACCTGACGCTCTCCCGCGGCGGCGTAGGCACGCCGACCGAGGCCTGCATGGCTGGGTGCGTGATCCAGTGCAGCAACGTCTTTCCCGACGCCGCGGGCGGGCTGGCGGTCGCGCCGCTGGAGTTCGAGACGCTGGGGCTGTGCGGCTCCAACCTGGGGCTGGCTTCGCTCGACGCCATCGCGCGCATCAACCGGCTGTGCAACGACCTGGGGCTGGACACCATCGAGATCGGCGCGGCGCTGGGTGTGATGATGGAGGCGGCCGAGTCGGGTCAGGTGCCGCCCTTCGCCCGCGACGCGCTGCCGCGCTTCAGCGACGGCGAGCGGGCAGCCGAAATCGTGGCTGAGATCAGGCAGGGGGGGCGGCTGGGCATGTTGCTGGGCCGCGGGGTCGTGGCCGTAGGGCAGGCATTGGGCGTGCAGCGGGTGCCAGCGGTCAAGGGCCAGGCGATGAGCGCGTATGATCCGCGCGTCATCAAAGGCACCGGCGTCACCTACGCCACCTCGCCCCAGGGCGCCGACCACACTGCCGGCCTTACCGTCTTCGCGCCGGTGAATCACCTCGATCCCGCGGGCGCGGTGGCGCTCTCGCGCACCGTGCAGGTGCAGCGTGCGGCCTACGATGCGCTGGGACTCTGCGTCTTCAACCTGGCTGCCAGCGGGCCGCGACCTGACGTGATCCTGGAGATGCTCAACAACGTCTACGGCGTCGAGTTGCCCGCCGGCTGGCTGAACGAGCTTGGCCGCCGCGTGATCGACGCGGAACGCGCCTTCAACCGGGCCGCGGGCTTCACCCCCGCGGACGACCGGCTGCCCGCGTTCTTCGCACAGGAGCGGCTCGCCGCCACGGGCAGCGTGTTCGACGTGAGCGAAGAGGCGTTGGACGGCATGTGGGAGTAAGCATGCGCCATCCTGTACTCTTTTTTCACCGGCCGGCGGGCGAAACGCCGGTGCCGGATACGCTCAGGCTAAAGCTTCCCGCATACGGTCCCGTCTGGTCCACCACCACGTAGTAAACCCCGGCGCCGGTAAAGAAGCCGCTCCAGATCAGGTCGTCGTTGTACATCGGGTCTGCGGTGCCGTGACCGGTCGGCTTCTCAGGCTCGCCGTGCGTCCAGCGTTGCAGGTCATCGGGCGTCCAGAGTGCAAACCAGGCCGCGCCCGGCGGCTCTACATGCATGCGGACCAGGATCGGCGTGGCGTCGCCGGCATAGCGGAACGCATACCAGATGCGTTGGCCGATGACCAGGCGCTGCCCGACCGGCGGTATCTGCAGCGCATCTCCCGGACTACCGCCGGCCGCGATCGGGGTGGCGGTGGGGACCGCTTGTCCCACCACAGTCCACTGCCATGTGAAGCCGTAGCTGACCATCATGGCCAGGTCCGGGTGTTCGATATTGCCCAGGCCCATGCCCGCGACGGCGTCGGCCGGCGTGCCGTCGGCCGGCTCAACGCGATAGGCCGGCGCGATCGTGAACATGGCAAAGTTGGCGGCGTAGGACTCGCCCGGCTTGGCCTCGGTGGTGACATAGCCGTAAATGTCCACCGCATCGGGTGAGGCCATCCGCACCCGCACGCCGGTTTGGCGCTTGCCGGCCATGTCGAGCATGTCCACGAAGATGTGATGCTTGCCGGTGAATGGCGGGTCGTTCACGTCGAACCACTGGGCCTGGACCAATCGCCAGTAGCCCTGGCCGGGCTGTACC
Organism: Chloroflexota bacterium; assembly: GCA_026389845.1. Classification (GTDB taxonomy): domain Bacteria; phylum Chloroflexota; class Anaerolineae; order CG2-30-64-16; family CG2-30-64-16; genus JAPLHB01. The sequence continues at coordinate 2,838 of JAPLHB010000072.1, read as the reverse complement.
TGGGCCGGGATCAACACCACGTTGCGCTGGGTCAGGCGCTCATCCCATATGCGGCCGGCATACGGGCTGACCGGGGTCGGTGTGGCGCTTGGCGCCGGCGGCGGAGCGCTGGGCGCGGTGGGCGGTGGTTTGGTGGGGGTCGCGGACGGCGCCGCTGTGGGTGTCGCCGACGGCGCTGCCGTCGCGGTTGGCGGTACGGTCGGAGTCGCGGTTGGCGGCGCTGTTGGCGCTAACGTGGCCGATGGCGCCGCTGTCGCTGATGGCGCCGGTGAAGCCGAAGGCGACTGAATCGGGCTGGTCTGGGACGTCGCGGTGGCTGCGGGCTGAGCCGCGCTCGCCACGGCCACCGGCGCGGGGACGGCAGTGGCCTCCGTCGGACCTACTGCCGGGCCGGGGTTTGGCAGGCCGCTGCAAGCGGCCAAAAGCAGGGCGATGCTCGCGACTGCAAACACCGCCGCCAGCCGGAAGAGAGAGTTGGGACCGTGTTGTGTCAGCATGATGTTACTCCAAAGATCAATTTGACTACTGCTACCTTATGCCAGCTTGGCTGAAATGTCAAGTTGTTGGCAGACTCAACAGCCCTCTGAGCCTCATAGACGACTGACGAATTCGCCACGAGCGCCATACCCAATCGCCGCCGCCGTCGGCCCGTATTGCCAGTTTCCGTGTTTCGGTGGTATCATTCTGTTCGCGCAATGCGCTTCGTCGGTTCTTGCACTTTGGTCGCCCAACGTCGGGAGGTCAACCATGTCCCCACGTTTCACAGTCGCAGCGTGCTTCACCTGGCTGGTTCAGCCTGTCCGTCTTCCCCACAGCCGATTCGTTCCCGTTCTGCTGGCCGTTCTGTTGGTGAGCCTCGGATGGCTCCTGGCCCCCGGCAGCGCGCACGCCGCGCCCCCCGCGCCGGTGACCGATCTGCGCGCCCAGGTGTCGGGTACCAGTGTGATCCTGCGCTGGACCCACAGTGATGCTTCTGTGGATCACTACGAAGTCTGGTGGAGCGACAGCCCGTATGCCACGCCCGGTGACGCGGGCATGGTGATGATCGCGACAGTGACGCCGGGCGCGTCGTCGAGCGATGCAACCTACACCGACACGGCCAGCGGCGTAGGCAACACCGCGGTCAATAGCTTCTACGCGGTGCGCGGGGTGACCGCGGGCGGCGAGCTGTCCGCGCTGTCGAACCGGGCCGGGGAGTTCGACTTCGGCCTGCCGGTCGCCGGGCCTCTGCCGATCGTGGATCACTGCGGGGCGATCAGCGCGGACCAAAACTGGGGACCGAACGCACTGCACCAGGTGACCTGCAACGTGACCGTGGCATCCGGCGTCAAGCTGACCGTGCTGCCGGGGACGGTGGTCAAGTTCTTGCCTTCAACAGGGCTATTCGCCCAAGGCACACTCAACGCGGCCGGCACAAAAACAAATCCTATCGTTTTTGCCTCGATCAAACAGGACGCCTACGGCGGCGACAGCAACAATGATGGCAGCGCCTCCGCGCCGGCGGCGGGTGATTGGTATGGCATCTTTTTTGATGGCGCGGGCGCGTCCGCCTCGTTGCTGAACCACGTAGTCATCGAATATGCGGGGCAGCAGTTGAGCAACTGGCATGGCGCGAACTGGACAAATGCCCTGGTTTTCTGGCAGGCTGCAGGTGTGTTGCAGAACTCGCGAGTGAGTTACGCGGCTGGCTCCGGCGTCTACGTTACGACCAGCACCTACCCCACAGTCGCGAGCAATACGTTCCAGGGCAATGGCCGCTGCGCCGTAGATACGCCGGTGGACGTCATCCCCAATATTACCCATAGCCAGTTCCTGGGACCAGATGCCAATGACGGCATTTGCGGTCGAGGCACGACCATCCTGGCGGACGGTCTGTGGCAGAATCAAACCGTCCCCTACCTTTTGAGTGGCAGTATCGTCGTTACCGGCGGCGTGACCGTCACGATCCAGGCGGGCACGCAGCTTCACTTCCTACAGAACAGCAGTCTCACGAGCAACGGTACGCTGGAATCGAGTCAAGCTGATGTGCGCGTCGCTGCGAATCCGGTGTTCATGGACGGGGTATTCACCTTCCGCAAGGTGGATGTGGTCAACGGCGGCTTGTTGACACACAGCAACGCGACGACGGACCACGAAAGCCAGCTTGTGATTCAGGCCGACAGCCTGACCCTTGATGCGACGAGTATGATCGATGTGTCAGGGCGGGGGTACTTGGGTGGCTACAGTGGGGGCAACAATTTGGGTGGCTACAGTGGGGGCAACAATTCGGCGTACGGTCGTACCATTGGCAACACAACGACCGGCGGTAGCCAATTATGGAGCGGGGGTTCCTACGGTGGGTGGGGTGGACAACCCACTGATGGCTATCCTGTTGCCAGCGTGTATGGGGCATTGACTGACCCCAACCAACTCGGCGCTGGCGGCGGTGGGTTGAACAGTGGCTCCATCGCTGTCGGTGGTAATGGCGGTGGTCTCATCCGCATCACGGCCAACACCCTCACGCTCGACGGCGCCATCCGCGCCAACGGCAGCAACGCTGGGAGCATTGGCTATATTTACTATGCCGGTGGTGGGGCCGGCGGCGGCATTCGCCTGGACGTCGGCACGCTCACCGGCGCCGGCGCCATTCAGGCCATCGGCGGCAACGGTCTCAATGCAAGCTACGACGGCGGGGGCGGCGGTGGTCGCATCGCTATCTACTACACCGACATGTCGGGCTTCAATAGCAGCAACATCACCGCCTACGGTGGCACCAGCTACCGCAATGGCGGCGCCGGTACAGTCTTCCTGAAGAGTACCAGCCAAAGCCACGGCGACTTGGTGCTCGACAATAACGGC
>JAPLHB010000192.1 GCA_026389845.1 Chloroflexota bacterium | reverse complement strand
GAAGGGACTGGAGCGACCCGGCGAGGTCATCCGCCAGGTGGCGGCCGGTGGGGCTGATGCCATTCTGACGAGCTATGGCGTGGCCCGCGTGTTCAGCAAGGAGCTTGCCCGGCTGGGCCTCATCATCCGCACCGACGGCGGGGCGAGCACGATCGGCCCCGATGTCAGTGCGGGCGCGCCGCTCTTCATGGTCGAGGACGCCGTCCGCCTGGGCGCGGATGGCGTCGTCGCCAACGCAGGGCCGGGCCACAGGGACGAGGTGCAGCACATGACGTGGTTGTCCGAGCTGGCCTCCGACTGTGATCAGTGGGGCGTGGTGCTGGTCGCCGAGATGGTACCGGGCGGCTTCGACAGCGGCCCGGAGTTCCGCACCCTGGAGACCCACAAGCTGGCCGCTCGCTTCGGCTCGGAGTACGGCGCCGACCTGCTCAAGACGCCTTATTGCGATCATTTCGAGGAGGTTGTCAGCTCTTGCTTCACGCCCATCGTGGTGCCCGGCGGCAGCAAGATGAGCGAGGAACAGCTCATCACGATGGTCTACAATGCGATCCAGGCCGGCGCGGTAGGCTGCGCGGTCGGCCGCAACATCTGGGGCGCGGCCGACCCGACGAAGATGACCGCCGCGCTGGCCGCGGTGATTCACGGCGGCGCGAGCGTCGCAGAAGCGATGAAGCTGCTGGGTTGACCGACGAACGACGAACGACCAAGGACGAAGGATTCCGTCTTCCGTCGTTCGTCCTTCGTCAAATAGAGACATACACATGATTCCACCCACGATGCAAACCACCATCTTCACCGCGCCCGGCCGGGTAGAGGTGCGCACGATCCCGATGCCGGAGCCAACCGACCGCCAGGTATTGGTGCAGGTCAAGGCCTGCGCCATCTGCACCTGGGAGCAACGTTTCTACAAGGGCAGCAAGCCGGAGGACTACCCCTTCCGCGGCGGGCACGAGGCCAGCGGGGTTGTGGTCGCCAAGGGGCCGAACGCGCTTTGCGACGCGCAGGTGGGCGACCCGGTCTGCCTGGAAATTATGGTGCGCTGCGGCCAGTGTCATTACTGCCGCCGCGGCATGGACAACCTGTGTCTGAACGACCGGGGCGGCGCGCTGCCGGGCCAGCCGTGGGGGCCGGGCGGGATGAGCGATTACGTGCTGGTGGACGACTACATGGTCTACCGGGCGCTGGGCGGCCAGGACTTCGCGGAACTGGCGCTGGCCGAACCGGTCTCCTGCGTCGCGCGGGGCATCCGCCGCACCCCCCTCGCCTTCGGCGACACGGCCGTGGTGCAGGGCGCCGGCGTCATGGGGCTGCTCCACCTGCAACTGTTGAGCCGCCGCGGGGTGCGCGTGATCGTCGCCGAGCCGGACCCCATCCGCCGCGGCCACGCCGCCGCGTTGGGCGCGGCCTGCGCGGTGGATCCCCTCAGCGATGACCTGGTGAAGTGCGTCCACGGCCACACCGACGGCCGCGGCGCGGAGGCCGTCTTCTTCACGGCCGGCGGCGTGCCCGCCATCCGCTCCGCCATCCCCGCGCTGGCGAAGGGCGGCTGGCTGATGCTCTACGGCTCGGTGCATCCCAAAGGCGACCTGCCGGTGGACCCGAACGACATCCATTATCGCGAGCTGAACATCACCGGTACCTTCTCGCACGACAAGGAGTCGTTCCGCGAGGCGGTGGCCCTGCTCAACGAACGCCTGGTGGACGTGGCCCCCTTCATCTCCGAGCGCGTGCCCTTCCCCCAGGTGGACTATGCCATGCAGCGGGCGATGGCGATGGATACGTATCGGGTGGTGGTGGAGTTTGCGTGAAGCGTGAAACGTGCTGCGTGCTGCGTGAAACGTGAAGCGTGTTGGGTGAAACGTGAAGCGCGAAACGTGAGGCGTGAGGCAGTACGGTCGCCCCGCACCCCGCAATACGCAATACGCAGTACGAAAGACACAATGCACATGCCCACCCTCCTCGGCCTCGATGTCGGCACGCTGGGCGTCAAGGGCGTCGTGGTAACAGCCGACGGCCGAGTGCTGGCGCGCGCCCGGCGGGATCATGGCCTCAGCCAGCCGCGGCCGGGCTGGGCCGAGCAAGATGCCGACGTCCAGTGGTGGGGTGACGGGGTCGCGGTGATCCGCGAGCTGCTGGCCGGCCGGGACGTGGATCCGGCCAGCATCGCCACGGTGGGGGTGTGCGGGCTGACTCCCTGCCTGTGCCTGCTGGATCGTGACGGCCATCCACTCCGGCCGGCCATTCTCTACAGTGACAACCGCGCGTTGGCGCAGCTCGCACGCGCCCAGGCAGCTCTGGGGGGCAATCTGGCAGATTGCGGTACGGGTCAGGGAGCGCCGCTCACAGCCCAGGCGATCACCCCCAAGTGGGCCTGGTTGGCCGAGCATGAGCCGGAGGTGGTGCGTGTTGCGTGGTGCGTGGTGTCAAGTCACAGCTATGTGGTTTATCGGCTGACAGGCTTGGCTTCGATGGATTACGACACCGCCAGCATTGTGGGCGGGGTCTTCGATGCGCAGCAGAGGACGTGGAACGCGGCGGCGTGTGCGGCGCTGGGGCTGGACGTGAAGTTGCTGCCGCCGCTGCGAGCGGCGACCGATCTGGTAGGAGGCGTCACGCACTCAGCGGCGCAGGCGACCGGTCTGCGGCCGGGCACGCCGGTGATCGCGGGCAGCGGCGACACCTTCCCTACCATCGTCGGCAGCGGCGCGGTGGGGCCAGGCGACGCCATGATCTCCTTCGGCACCACCGGACTGTTGACCCTGACGACGCGACCGCTGGAGGTGGCCGCAGCAGGCCCGCATTTCGGCGCCGCGGCCGAGGAGGGCGCGGTCACGTGGGCGGCCAACGTTCTGACGTGCGGCCGGCTGCTGGCGTGGTTCCGCGATGCGTTCGGCGCGGCTGTAGGGGCGGGTCTTGCACCCGTCCTCGTACCTGCCCGCGCGCCCGACTTCGCGACCCTCGACCGCATCGCTGCCACGATACCGGCCGGCAGCGAGGGCCTGGTGGCGCTGCCGCACCTCATGGGCCGCCGAACCCCTGCGCCTGATCCACACGCGCGCGGCGTTCTATTCGGCTTGACGCCCGGTCACACAGCCGGCCACGTCTACCGGGCGCTGCTGGAGTCGTTCGGCTATGCCGTGCGCCAGGGCTACGAGCCGATCCGCCCGCGGGTGCGCCGCATCATCGCCACCGCCGGGGGCGCAGCCAGCCCGCTCTGGCGCCAAATCATGGCGGACATCCTCGGCGCCCCGATCGAGCATCACGCCCAGGCCTCCGGCAGCCTGGGCATCGCATTCCTGGCCGCCTATGCCACCGGACAGGTGAGCAACTTCGACGCCATCCGAGACACCTGGCTCGCCGGCCCCGATATCAGCATCCCTGACCCAAGCACGCGCCGGACCTACGACGACCTCTACCGGCTCTACTGCCATCTCGACAGCAGCCTCTCGACAGCGTTTGCGCTGCTGCCGGCTACGGCGGGTGCCGACGAGGAGATGATTACGGGATCGCTATCGTCGAAGTAGATGCCCTGGGCGAGGCTGGGATGTCCGGGACTGCGGTTGCCAGCCCGATGGCCAGCACCATCGCCACGTCGTTCGACTCGTCCAACTCCGGCAGCGCGCGCTCAAGAGATCCACCTGACTTGACCGACATCGTGCCTATGGGTATACTTGATTTCGAGGTGCAACATGATCACGATTCCATTGCAGTTGTCCAATGAGCTAGCACGACAAGTGATGCCGCTCCAGGATCGCCTGCCAGAGATCATCGAGTTGGGCCTGCGCCAGATCGCGGTGGTCAGGACAGCAGAAGTCGGTTATCCTCAAGTCAAGCAACAAGCCCTGGACGCCCTGGCTTCGACAGGCATCGTCACCCTACCCAGGGCTGCCGCACATCGCAAGGCCAGCACTCGTCGCACGCCGATCAAGGCCGGCGGGCCGCCGGCCAGCGAAATGATCATCGCAGAACGACGCGAAAGCTATGAATGAGCCTGCCCGCCAGATCGTGACCAGCTATGTGGACAGCAGCGCGCTGGTCAAGCGTTACCTGGTCGAGATCGGTACATCCTGGATGCAGACGTGGTGCGCTGACCCGACGCAAACGATTGCAGTGGCTGAGATCGGCCTGGTCGAGATCGCCGCAGCGTTTGCAGGGAAGCTGCGCGGCGCACATATCATGCCGGCACAGTACCAAAGCGCCCGCACTGACCTGACAATCGACGCGCGGGATGAGTACGTGCTGGTCACGGTCAACCGGGCGGTCGTGGACGAGGCGATCGAGTTGACCGCCCGGCATCGTCTGCGCGGGTATGATGCCGTACATTTGGCGTGCGCGCTGACCCTCAACCGCGCCCTGGTAGCCTACCACTTGTCGCCCCTGGCGTTCATCTCGGCCGACGATGATCTCCTGAAAGCGGCTGCGGCCGAGGGTCTCCCTACAGACAACCCCAACCGGCATCCGTAGGTTCGTTCTGCTGCGCCACCGCCACGGTGTTCGACTTATCCAGTTCTGGAGCCGCCTCGGAACGGCGGCGACGACGGATAGAACAACGAATCCGCAGGGAGCATCGAAACAGATTCGGTGCATCCCTACGGATTCTGCGGCATGTCTTTGGCCGTGCTTTTCCTCATGTATCTCTGGCTTCGATGTGGCGGATTTTGTTCACTCAGGCTGGTTGTTCGGTGCGCTCATTTCGAGTCGCTTCGCGCCTCCGTGATCCAAGCCACTCCCCCTCACCGCGCCACCGCCACGGTGTTCGACTTGTCCAGTTCTGGCAGCGCGCGGGAAAGTTGGAACGTCAAACGTGGAGGTTGGGGTTATCAGTCAGCACGCCCTCGGCCTGGGCAGCCGTGAGCAGGTCTTGATCGGCAGACAACAGAATGAGGCCAGGGAGACCTTGACGGAGCAACGTGTGTTCCAGGAAGAGCGCACAGGCAAGATGAAGGGCGTCATAGCCGCGCAGCTTCTAACGACGGGTCAGAGCTATCGCATCGGTTACCATGCCCTGGTCTACGTCCACCAGCCAGTATTGGTCTCGCCCATCGCGCTGTAAATCCCGCAGCAGTCCATCACGGACCTCCGCGGTCAAGACACTCTGGCGGTATTTCACACCCAAGGCGGCTGCGATTTCGGCCAGCCCGACGTGCGCCAGGGCGATGATGTGATTGGCGACCGGATCGCAGATTGCCTGAACCCACGTGCTGCCGACTTCTTTCACGTATCGCTTGACCAGCGCGCTGCTATCGGCGTAGTAGACGGTCATAGATCGCCGCGCCTTTGGGCGACAATGATTTCGCTGACGGCCGGGCCTGGTAACGTGGGCGGCATCTGGCGCTCATCATCGAGCGCCGCGCCCTCAACCAGTGGAGTCATCAGATGTTTGACGCGGCCTGTCCTCAGCAGCGCTTGGATCGCCCTGACGTTGACGTCCAGGGGTTGCTGCTGACGCCATTGCCGCAGCCCAAGCATAACAACCTGGCGCAGCCCGTTTAGATCCAGACCCGTGCCCTGCACCCAATCGGATGGAATGCTCACGGTAACAGTTTCCATAACTTCACCTCCACCAAAGTGGTACGATGAAGGCATTCTAGCATGAAGCGGGAAGGGCGTCAACGCTGGGTTGGGATCACGGAGACACGAGGGCCGGCGCCAGATCGTGGCGGACATCCTCGGCGCCCCTATCGAGCACCATGCCCAGGCATCCGGCAGCCTGGGCATCGCATTCCTGGCCGCCTATGCCACCGGACAGGTGAGCAACTTCGACGCCATCCGAGACGCCTGGCTGGTCGACCCTGAGATCAGCATCCCTGACCAAGCACGCGCCGGACCTACGACGACCTCTACCGGCTCTACTGCCACCTCGACAGCAGCCTCGCGACGGCGTTTGCTATGCTGCCGGCTGCGGCAGGCGCCGACGAGGAGATGATCTCGGGATCGCTATCGTCGGAGATGAGGTTCAGATGACCCAGGCCGGAATAGACTGGGTAGTCGCCGTGAGCGGCAGAGATTGCTCCGCCAGGCAGATCACGCCGCCCGGGCCGACGGGCAAACCGAGCCGCTCCAACGCCCCAAAATGCCGGACGTCCTCCCGGCCCGGCGCGGCGGTCTTCTTGATCTCCAATGGATAGGCGATGCCATCCTGCACCAGCAGCAGATCAATCTCCCTTTGGTCCTTGTCGCGATAGTAGTAGAACGGCGCGCGCCGGCCGGTGTGCCAGTAGCTCTTGAGCAGTTCGGCGACGATCCATGTCTCCAGGATCGGGCCGGACATGGCGCCGGCCTCCAACGTCTCCGGGCTGGCCCATTCGGTCAGATAGGCGGCCAGGCCCGTGTCGAGAAAGTAGAGCTTGGGTGTCTTGATGAGGCGCTGGGTCAGGTTGGTGAAGTACGGCTCCAGCAGATAAACGATCTCGGCTGTCTGCAGGATGGAGAGCCAGTTCTTGGCCGTGTTCGGGGCCACGTCCGCGTCGCGCGCCAGATCGGTGAGGTTCAGAAGCTGGCCGGTCCGTGCTGCCGTTGCCCGCAGAAAACGCAGAAACGCCATCTCGTCGCCGACGCGCGCGAGATCGCGCACGTCGCGCTGCAGGTAGGTCTGCACATAGGAGCTGTAGAACAGGTCGCGCTCCACCGTATCGTTGAGGGCGATCGCGGGCAACGCGCCCCGCCAGATCAGCCGGTAAAGCTCCTTCAGCGTGAGCTTGCCCCCTGCACCGATGCGGCGACCGATCTCTTCGGGCGTCGGCAGGAATGGCATAGCCCCCCGCCCCTGCCCCAGCAGCTCTCTCCTGGAAAGCCCCAGCAGGTGCATCACGGCAACGCGCCCCGCCAGCGATTCGGACACGCCTTGCATCAGGTGAAACTGCTGCGAGCCGGTGAGCCAGAACAACCCCGGTTGCTGGGCGCGATCGGCGGCCATCTTGATGTGGGGCAGCAGTTCCGCTGCGTACTGCATCTCATCTATGAGCACGGGGGGTGGAAACCGCTGCATGAACAGCGCCGGCTCAGATTTCGCCAGGCTCAGGACGAGCGGATCGTCCAGGGTGACATAGGTGCGCTCCTCTTGGCTGAGATGCCTGAGGAGGGTGGTCTTGCCGACCTGCCTGGCCCCGGTCAGCAGCACGACGGGGAACTGCTCCGCGGCCTTGGTCACGAAAGATTCGAGTGTGCGCGCGACATACATGCCGGTACCCCCTGAAATGGTCGTTCAATCTGCATTACAACTGCATTATAGACGATCCAGTAGTGGCTGTCAAGCGTCTTGACCGAACCTACGATGACCTCTACCGGCCCTACTGCCATCTCGACAGCAGCCTCTCGACGGCGTTTGGGATGCTGCCGCCCGTGGTAGATCCTTTGGGTTGAGCCGCGTGGATGTTCCAGGTCGGAATCGGCTTGACAGATTCAGTGAGCCGCAAAATCTGCTCCGCCAGGCAGATCACACTGCCCGGACCGATGGGCAGCCCTACACGGTCACCGACGGCATGAACAACGCCATGCGGCCGCTCGGAGCCCATCCATGGCGGCCGTACACATCATCGACACAAGTTCGCCCGCAGACGAGCACTGCCACCGAGGTCAGGAGCGTTAGGGCTTGATTCTGCCCGGTGGTGTGCCGAAGTCATCAGCGCTACCGGCGCCCCCCCACCTCCGCCGCCACCGAAAAAGTGGTTCCATGGAAGCTGATCACGCACTGGAATCGCCAGCCCAACAGGGGGAGCCCTATGGGAGGCATCTCCTATTTCGTATCCGAGTATATCTGGAATCGCATCAAACCCAGCGTCGAACTCGGCCTCGAGATCAGCACCCCAGTATTCCAGGAACCATTCATTCGACAGATCTACCGCCTGGCCGAGAGCTTGGTCAGGCGTACGTTGGCCGGTGATTAGCCCAGAGGACATCTCCATGAGGCCTGTGCCGGTCTGAATGGGCAGCAACACCGAGGACAAAAACACCTCCTCGGTCATACCCCATAGATCAGCGACTATACCCAAAGAGTGGTAAAGAGCGAAAACACCCCACCGTCCGGCCTGCTGGTTGTTTGCGCCTTCCTTCTTTAGGTCCCCGGCCAACTCCTTAAACGCCTTCGGAAAGTCAACCGCTTCCCCGGCTTGCGCGGCAGCATCTGGCATCCGCTGCAGGAACCGACCTGACGCAAACTCCTCAGTGACCAGGTTCGCAGCCAGATAAGCCGTTTCGTCGTTAGCGAACAGTCCCGCCGTAATGTCTCCTAGGGCTTTGGCTTCCCGTCCAACCTGGGTCCAGTACCCAAGGAAGTTCTCTCGCCATGCTGCGAAGCTCTCCCCGCTTGTATCGGCCAGATTGATCGGACTGTTGGCTGCGTAAAGGTATGGGTGCATGGTGACAGGTTGTTGTGGCGTGCCAGGCCGGGGATCGCGGCTCAGGAAGCGGCCGGTCTGCGGCGCATAGTAGCGAGCGCGCAGGAAGTAGAGTCCGGAGTCATCGAGCTGCTGGCCAGCGAACAAGAAGTCGTTGTCCGCAGCGCCGGCCTGGCTGCGAATCGCGCCAAATGCATCATAGCGATAGCTTGCGACCACCTGGCCGGTGTCGTTAGTCAAGGCGCTGGTTGAGCCCAACCCATCAGCGTGATAGAAATAGCGGCCGTCTGCCGGGTCGTCGCGCAGCACCTGTCCCAGACCATAGGTATACTTCGTCACATGGCTGGCTTGCCCCTCGGTCAGGACCTGCGCTTCTCCGCCCATCGGAGCGTAACGGTAAACAGTCGTGGTAACCCCCACGGTCTGCGAGAGGCGCCAGCCGTCACCGTTGTATATGAATGTAGCCGTCTGGCTGCCTACCGTGCTTGAGATCAGCCGATTGGCGGCATCCCAGGTGTACGCGCCCCCGCCATCGCTGAGCAGGCGGCCGTTGGCATCCCAGGTGTAGGTCTTGACGCCCGTCGGCCCGGCGACCTGAAGCAATTCATCGGCCGCATCATAGGCATAGGACGTGATTTTGGGGACACCAGATAGGGTTTCGGTCATGGCCGTGCGATTGCCGATGGCGTCATATCCATAGCGCACCAGAGCAGGTTCGCCGGCACCGTAGTTGACGGCCGCCAACCGGCCGTTCGCGTCATAAGTGTAGCGATCAACGCTGGCCGCGCCGGTGATGACGGTGCGATTGCCGGCACCATCATAGGCGTATGCAAAGCTGCTCACGATGCCGGAGGTTGGACTGGTATGCACAAGCGCGCTCAGGCGATGGTCGCTGTCATAAGAGTAGCGTGTGCTCACGCCGTTTGGCCAGTACGCAGCCACCAGGTTGCCGGCCAGGTCGTAGGTGTAGCTCACCGTTCGGCTGGCCCAGTCGGATACGCTCTCCAGAGCCTTGGCCGCTGTGTAGCGGTACGTTACCTGGCTGCCGTCGGGGTAACGGAGGGAAGTCCGGTTGCCCGCCGCATCGTATGCTAGCGAAATCTGATCACCATCGCCATAGGCAATGATGACGGGACGGTTCAGCGCATCAAATGTAAATGTCATGACGCCCGAAGCGTCAGCCATGCCGGTTCGGTTGCCCGCGGCGTCGTAGCTCAAGGCAACCACTTCGTCCGGGTAGGTGATCGTCGCCAGGCGCCCCGCCGCGTCATAGGCATACGAGGTGGTTTGCCCCACCCGATCTACCTGCGTGTTCTTCTGACCGGCCGCATCATAGGTGTATGCGGTATGCCGTCCCAACGGATCGGTGACAGTCACCAATCGGTCGGCGGCGTCGAAGCCATACGAGGTTGTGTGCCCATTCGGATCGTGCGCGGCCATCCGGTTGCCGGCAGGATCGTAGGTAAAGCGCCAAGCGTCACTCAAGGGGGCCGTCACATCTGTCAGACGATCCAGACCATCATATGCAAACGTCGTGACCTGCCCATTGGCATCCGTGCGGCTGAGGCGATTACCACCGAGATCGTATGTATAAGCAACGACGTTTCCCAGCGGGCTGGTGCGTTGCAAGAGCCGGTTCAGGGCATCATAGCTGTACGCCGTGGTGTGGCCCTCCGGGTCGGTTTGGGAAATGATCCGACCAGCCGGACCATAGGCTGTGAAGGTCGAGCGCCCCAGCGGATCTGTGGTGTGCGTCAGGCGGTTGAGCGCGTCATATTCGTACTGTGTTGTTTGGCCGTTGGGGTTCGTCATGCGAATCCGGTTACCCAGCGGATCATGTTCGTGTTGGACGACTCCGCCCAACGCGTCGGTCTGGCTGGTGAGCCGATTCAGGGCGTCGAAAACGGAAAGGGTTGTGTTGCCGTTCGCATCGGTCGCCTGAATCTGGTTGCCCACTGCGTCATACACATAACTGGCGGCATGCCCCAGTGGGTCGGTAGTGCGGGTCAAGCGGTTGAGTGCATCGTATTGAGACTGCGTGATCTCGCCCAGGGGATTCGCCACGCTGAGGCGATTGCCGTTGGCATCGTAGGTGTAGGACACGATCGCGCCCAACGGATCGGTGGCGGTTGTCAGACGATTGTTTCCGTCGTATGCCAGCGTGGTGGTATGTCCGTTGGGATCAGTCATGCCGGTGCGGTTGCCCACAGCATCGTAGGTATGAGTCGTAGTGAAGCCAGCGGTATTGATCACCTGGACGAGTTGATCCTTCGCATCGTAGGTGTAGATCGTCCCCCGGCCAAGCGAATCGGTGACACGGGTTCGGTTTCCTACGGCATCGTAAGTATACACTGTTATCTTTCCCAACGGTTCAGCCACGTTCGTCAACCGATTGGCTGGGTCGTAGGCGTACTGCGTCGTGCGGCCCAGCGGATCGGTCTCGCTCAGCTTGCGACCTGCCACGTCGTACGCGAAGGTCGTGACGAAGCCCAACGCATCGGTGATGGCCGTCCGGTGGCCGTAGCCGTCGAAGCCGTAGCGGGTGACGTTGCCGCGGCCATCCGTCGTGCTGAGCGGTTGGCCGAGAGCGTCGTAGTCCCAGGTCGTGACGTTGGTCAACGCGTCTACGCGGTGGATCAGGTTAGAACGCGCGTCGTATTCGTAGGTGGTGACTCGCGCCAGCGGGTCGGTTACACTGAGCAGGTTACCGCGAGCATCGTAGGCAAAGGAACTGAGGGAACTTAGCGCATCGGTGATCTTGGTTGGGTTACCGCGAGCGTCGTAGGTGTAGCGCGTGACGTTACCACTTTTGTCAGTGACCTGCGTACGGTTGTTGTCCCAGTCGTATTGATAGCTGAACGTGCCTCCCAGGCTGTCTGTCTCGCCGGTGATGCGGTAACCGCTGTCGTAGGTGTAGGTGATCGGGTTGCTCTGAGCATCTGTCACGACGGTGTAGCCTGCGTGGTAGTCGAATAAGGTCAGGTTGTCGAGCGCGTCCCGCTGCTGCGTCACCCGCCCCTGGCTGTCGTAAGTACTGCGCACGAAGGTGTGGTCGTTGGCGTCGGTGATGCCGGTCAGCCGGTGGTTCAGGTCGTAGGCGTAGTAGGTCGTCTGGCCGGTCGGATCGGTGACCGCGGTGAGGTTGCCTGCGGTGTCGTAGGCGTACTGCGTGGTGCGTGCTGCGTGATCCGTGATCTGCGAGATCAGAGAGGACTTGACCGGTGAAGTATACGAAAAGACCAGGGCGCGGCCGGCAGGTTCGGTCACGGTCGCCAGGCGGCCTTGGGGGTCGTAGGCCAGGGTCGTCGTGTTGCCGTTCTTGTCCGCGATGCTGAGCAGCCGGCCGCCGACCTCGAACCGGTAGACGGTCTGATCTTTTCGGGTCAGGGTGTACCCCTCGCTGCTGACGATTAGAGTGTCGAAGATGCTTGTGGGCGGCTTGTACGTGCCGTCCCCGTTATCCGTATACTGATCTACGCGGCCGTCCTCGTTGCGTAGCGCGACGAAGCCGGTGATGGGCCGGCTGATCGCCAGGTTGTAGCTGTGCGTCCAACCGTCGCCCAACGGCCCGTCTTCGAGTGCGATGGAGTTGTAGCTGCGTTCGAAGCGTACCGGCAGGCCGCGCGTGGGGAAGGAGATGTCGGTATGCTGGGTGGTGTAGTTGCCCAGCACGACGTTGACCGGCTCCGCGACGAACTGCGTCCAGGGGGTGGACGGCGCGCTGATGTAGGAATGATAGTTGACGCGGTTCATAAGGAAGACTGTACCGGCGCCGCCGTTGCGGTAGCTGGTGCCGCCGTAAGCGGCGATGTTGCTGCTATTGAAGCCCGACATGTCGGTGTAGTAGATGGCGATGCGACCACCCCCGCCCCCGCCGTCGCTGCTTGCATTGAGACCGTTGCCGCCGATGGCCTGAATGGCGCCGGCGCCGATGAGCGTGCCGACGTCCAGGCGAATGCCGCCGCCGGCCCCACCACCGGCATAGTAAATATAGCCAATGCTCCCAGCGTTGCTGCCGTTGGCGCGGATGGCGCCGTTGA
>JAPLHB010000220.1 GCA_026389845.1 Chloroflexota bacterium | reverse complement strand
TGGAGGTACTGTAGAGGTCTATCCAGGTGTTCGTGGGCACAACGCCGCCGCCCGACACGGCGCCCAGGAAGATGATGCCCAAGGCCATAGCCAAGGCCAGGGCGGCGACCGTTCTGTTGATAATCTGACCTCTCATGTGGCAGCTCCTTTGCGATGCGGTTTTGGTGATTCTGCGCTTGCACCGGATCGGCCGATCCGGTGCGAGCGGTGCTGGGATTTCTGCTGCGTTAGGCTTTTAGCTGCCGTAGGTTGAAATTGTCGGTCAAATCAGGTGCAAGCCGGCTGCGCTGGCCCACGCCAGCCGGTTGCAACCGGCTTCCACCTGTTTGAGCCGGTCGGCTTCAGCCGCCGGCGGACTTGCGACGCCGCGCCGGCTGCTGGACGCCGCGCGTCGGCGCCGGCGTGAGAGCCGGCTCCGGCGCGGGCGACGGCGTGCCGGCCGGCTGGCTGCCACTCGAACTGTTCTCTGGCCGCGCTCCCGCGCCCCCCACGAACGGCAGCCACTGGCGCGCTGGCGGCGCGCTC
The DNA here is from genome assembly GCA_026389845.1 of Chloroflexota bacterium. Taxonomy (GTDB): domain Bacteria; phylum Chloroflexota; class Anaerolineae; order CG2-30-64-16; family CG2-30-64-16; genus JAPLHB01. The sequence continues at coordinate 7,919 of JAPLHB010000220.1, read as the reverse complement.
TTCGGCGTGGGTTGCGCCGATTCTGCCTGGCCACCGCCTTGCTCGACGCGGGGCAGGAACAGCCGCCATAGATTCACCTTGCCCAACGGCGTCCACTGGTGCTCGCCCTGAGCCAGCCATGTCCCCGTGCCGACCGTCTGGCCCGCCACCACCAGCCGGATCGTTTCGCCCGGCGCCGCCCCTTCATCGGCCGGCGTGTCTGGGTCATCACCGTAGCAGGCGAGAAGGCCGTACCGACCCTCAGTTGTCACGGTCGTCGCGCCGCAAACGGTGCCCTGCGGGTCCACCGCCTTGACCAGTGTGCCGACCGGCAGCGCCGCGGCGTCAGCCGTCAGCGCCGGGCCGGAGAAGTCTGCCCAGGCGCTGGTCGGCGTGACGCCCGCCGCGCGCTCGGTCTGGCGGATGGACGCCATGCGGGCATCCTGTCCCACGATGAGCGCCCGCGGTGACATGCGCGATTGCGCCACGCTCAACAACCGCAGGCCGGCCGCCGAGACCGTCATGCTGATCGCCGAGCTCGGGTAGGTTAGTGTGACGGCTTGTGTCGCCCGGATCCAGTAGCCCAGGCCCGGCTGCATCACCTGTAAGGTGTTGAAGAGTGGGTCGAGGTCGGGATAGAACGACTGCGCGCCATGATCGAAGCCCTGGACCACCGTGTACTGGCCGGCGATGCTCTCCAACGCCACTGTCACGGGCAGGCTGGTCTGCGGCAGATAGCTGACCAGGTTCCAGCCGGCCGCCAGCGGCAGCGGCCGGTCTTCGGCGAAGCGAGCGCCGACCAGACGGAGCGTCGCCGCTGGCGTCTCATCGACGGCCAGCCCCGCGGCGGTCGCCTGCCCACTGCTCACGGCCTTGATCCAGTAGCCATGCGCCGCATCCCAGGTCGTCAGGGTGTTGAACTCTGGCGGCAGAGTCGGATAGTACGACTTCGCGCCGCTGGCGAAGCTCTGGATGACAAAGTACCGGCCGGCGATGGATCGCTGCACCGTGCTGATCGCCGGCACGAACGGGTTGACCGCCGCCGACACCAGGTTCCACGACAGGTAGAGCGGCGCGTCCGCGATCGTGAGCGCCTGGTGAGCTGCGGCCGGCTGGCGGCACAGCGCCAACGGCTGCACCGTACCGGAGTTGGGAACTACGTTGATCGTGTAATCGCCAGGGAACTCCACCGCCCAGTCGAGCGCCACCGTTACGCTCTGGCCGGGGCCGAGCGCCTGCGCCGTGAGCGCCGTGCCGATCGGCTTCTCATCAACCGAGAACGCCACCGGCAGCCCGGCTGCCACCGTCGCCGTGCCCGTGTTGCTGACCACGGCCGTCAACGTCACCGAGAGCGGAGAACCGGCCGACGGCTCGGCCGAGACGAACATGGCCGCAAGACCGGCATCGGTGCAGGTGACGTCCACGGCGAACGGCCCGACGGTCGTGCTGTTGCCGGCCTGGTCGGTCGCCACCGCCCAGAGGGTGTAGCGGCCGGCGGTCTCACCTTGCAGATCGTACCACCAGCGGCCGTCCTCGCGCGCCGCGGCCCGGACCATGGCGCTGCCATCGGGCGTCTGGATGTGCAACGAAACGTCCGTCGCCGGGCTGCCGTCGCTGACCGTGCCGGTCAGCACCGTGGTCAGGCGACCTTGCACGGCGGTCGCGAGCGCCGCCGTCACGGTGATCGCCGGCGAGACATTGTCCACCCAGACGTTCAGGCGGAGCGGGTCGGCCGTCCGGTTGCCGACGATGTCCTCGGCGTAGACGGTCAGGCTGCGTGCCACGTAGTCCAGTTGGCCGGCGTCGGCTGCCTGACTGAACGTCCAGCGGCCGATCTTGGCCGCAGGATCGCGGGGAGACAGAGTCAGCCGGCTGCGCAGGTACACGCCGGTGTTGGCCGCAGGGTTGCGGTCGCAGATGGTCAGCGTCCATGTGCCCTGGCTGTTCTGGCCCTGGAACGCCTGCAGCGCCGCGTAGGGCCGGAGGCCGCGGTCGAAGTACGGCGCGGCCGGATCGTGATCGCCCTTGCTGGCGGCGAGCGCGGTCGGCGCGGCGTCGCGCAGGGAGACGTCGTAGTTGGCGAAGTGGACGCTGGCCGTGCCGTCGTCGTAGAGGGCCCGCACGGTCGTGCCGGCCGGCGAGGCCAGCTCGACCTGCAGTTCGTCGCGGCGCGGGTGCTCGGCTGCGAAGCCCAACGTCACCTGGCCGATGCTGAAGCTCTCGGCCACAGTGAAGGTGCGGGCGACGCAGCTTCCGCCGATGGGCAGCGGGCCGGCCGGCGCGTCGTCGTAGGTGACGGCCGTGTGGCCCGCCGCCAGTTGCAGCGTCGCCTGCCCGCAGACAGACCCTTCGCTGGACTCGCGCTGCGACTGAAGTTGGCCGGCAGACCCGCTCAGGGTGACAGATGCGCCTTCCTGTGAGGTGCAGACCTCAACCTTCGCCACGCCGCCCGCGTCGGCCACGTCGCCGTAGACGGGGAAAGCGCTGCTCGTGACGACGCTGCCGGAGACGACCTGCGTCGCAGCCAGGTCGAGGGCCACGGTCGGCGCCGCAGTGTCCACCAGGAACGGCAGCGGATTGGGCCAGGTCGCCTCCTGCCCGAAGCCGTCGCGGGCGTGGAGCTTGACCTGCAAGGTCTCGTTGTCAGCGCCCGTCACGGGCCAGGCGCACGTCCACTGGCCGCCCTGCGGCGCCGTGACCGGGCAATTGACCGTGCCCACCCCTTGCACCTCCAGGCTGACCAGGGGGACACCGGCCTCGTCATAGGCATAGCCGATCACGGTGGTTGCGCCCGGCCCCACCACGTAGCCGGGCTGCTGGATGCCGAAGAACTGCGGCGCGCTGCGGTCAACCCGATGGTGCGCCCACAGCCATTCGAGCGGCGGGCCGCCGGCCGGGTGGGCCGCGTCGTGGATTTCCACCGCCACGGCCGCCCACGCGGCCGGGCTGGCGGTCGTGTCCACCTGCGCCTGGAAGGTCACGCTCCCTGCGGCGCCCGGCGCCAGGTCGCCCAAGCTGACGGGGCTGGCCGAGAGCAGCCGGAGCGCATACTTCGGCGTCACTTCTGCGAAGACGCCGGTTGCGGTCGCCGTGCCCCGATTGCGGAAGGTCAATGTGTAGTTGATCGTCTGGCCGGGGCCGACCGGCGGCTGACCCGCGGCCAGGAAGGCGAGCTGCGCCGCCACATCGGCCGGCGGCGCGCCGAGCAGGAGTTGTTGCAGCCAGAAGAGGTTGTCCTGGATCAGGTTGTAGGTGGCGCCCGCGGGATCGGCCGCGATGCGCACCTGGAGGTCAACATCGGCGAACCGGGCCGTGGCCGCGCCGCCCTGGCTGCCGTTGGGGCAGATGCCCGCAGCCAGAGCGTCCCAGTGATACCGCTGGCTCAGGCTGAACTGCTGGCCGGTGACGTAGGCATTGTTGGCAATGACCCGCGGGCTGTTGACCGGGTTGGCGTTCGGCAGCGTCGCCCACAGCCGCAGGCCGTCCTGCTCGCTCGCCAGCGCCAGCAGATCGAGGCTGCCGCCCGCCGCCAGACCGATGAGGTCGAACGGAAGGTAGAGGTCGGTCTGGCCGTCGTTCGTCGCACCATCGAAGCGATACTGCGTCTCGTCCAGCGCGGTCACGAGATCCCAGTCGCTCCCGTTCCAGTGCAGCAGCCGGGCGTCTGCGGCATCGCGCACCCACACCAGGTAGTCGGCCCCCATGCCGTCGGGCAGGGAGATGTGCGTGTCAGCGGTCGCCGGATACGGGTTGTAAGCCTGCGTCGCACCGCCCGGCGCGGTGTCCAGGTAGATGAAGAGGTCGCCATCGCTGTTCCAGTCCGCGCCGGTCCAGGTCAGGCGGAGCGCCTCGCCGTTCCAACTGCCGAGTAGCTCCTGCTCCGCGCTGAGGGCCGCGCCCCCGCGTGCGTAGCGGGCCACGCGGCGGTCCACGCCGAGGAGCGAGCAGCCGGAGGTCATGTAGGGCCGATTGCCAATCGGCCCTACATCCATCCAGACGTAGTCCGGCGTGAGCGGGCCGTCGGCGTAGACGGGGCCGAAGCTCTGCGTGCGCTGCTGGCCGTAGACGTCCTGGCTGGTCAGGTAGGCCATGATTTTCTGGCCTTCGGCCGCAGTGTAGGAGGAGGCGCGTGGGTCAGAGACCTTCGAGGTCTCCGAGACCTCGAAGGTCAGGGGTTCGGTGATCTGCGCCGTCCAGCGCACCTGGTAGTCGCCCAGGCCGCTGCCGTCGGAGGCCGCGGTCCAGGTCAGATCGAAGCCGGCCGCGGCATCGGCCGCATCGCCGGGCGCGACCGGATTGCCGCCGCTGGTCATGTTCAGCGCCACGGCCGCGGGCGGCCGCACGTCCACGGTGACGACCTGCGTCGCCTCGGTCACGTGCCCGCCGAGATCGGTGGCTCGCACGGTGACGTCGAAGGTCGCGCCATCGGGCAGCGCGCCCGCGCCTAGCGTCCAGGCAGCTCGCCAGGTGTCGCTTGTGGCCCCAGGCGCGCCGCTGTCCAAAGTTGCCATTTGCCATTTGCCATTTGCTATTTGCCACTCGACGCTCGCCACTCCGCCCGTATCCGTCACCGTGCCGGTGAGGTCGAGCGTGCGCGGCTCGTGATAGCGGTCGCCGGTGAGAATCGTCGGCGCGACCGCGACGGCCGGCGGCTGGCTGTCCACGATGACCGTGTAGGTCGCGTCGGTTGTGGCGCCATCCTGGTCGGTCGCGGTCGCCACGAGTGCGTGCGGGCCGTCGCCCGTGGGCGTCCAGTCGGCCGTGAATAGGGTATCGGTGACGACGCCCGGCAGCCAGCTCCAGTTGAGGAGGGTGACGCCGTCCGCGGTCACGATCAGGGTTTGCAGCGAGGAGACCAGCGCATGGGCCTCGCCGCTCACCTTGACGGTCGCGGCGCTGTCGAGCACGGCCGGCGGTCCGGTGAACGCGACGAGCAGCGACTCGGCCTGCGCGGCCAGGGCCAGGGCACGCGGCCAATCCGGCACCGCGCCTACCTCGCCCGCGCGCATGGGCAGGGGGGCACGGCCGGAGACCGGCCCCAGCGCGCCCGCGGCGGACGCGCCCGGGTTCGCCTGCGCGGTGGCGCAGTTGCCCGCGGTGTCGCACGCGGTCGCGCTGGCGGTGATGATGGCCGGATTCACCAGCCGCAGGCCCTTGTCGTTGGCCGCGAGATAAGCCAGGAAGCCGGCGACGGTCACATCGGTGGCTGTGCCGGGGGTCTTGGTGACGGAGACGAACTGCGGGTTGGCCGGGTCGGTCACGTCTATCACGTGCAGGCCCCAGCTCCCGTCCGCGACGTAGGCCCAGGTGCGGCCGGGCGCGGTCGGCGGCGCGGGGGCGACCGCGACGCTGCGCGCTTCGCCCGGCGTGTCGTAGGTCTGCACGAACTGCGGGTTAGCCGGGTCGGCCACGTTGATCACCACCAGGCCCGGAGCGCCGTCCGCGATGAACGCAATTGTGCCGGAGATGGCGACGCCGTAGGCCGAGCCGCTCGTGTCGTAGAAGCTGCCGCCGGTCTTCGGATCGGTGGGATTCGTGGGGGTCGAGATATCCACCACTCGCAGACCCCAGCTTCCATCGGCCACGAATGCGTAGGGCAAGTTGGCAACTTGCCCCACAGCCACGCTCCGGGCATCGCCGGGGGTGTTGTAGGTTCCCACGAGCATCGGGTTGACCGGGTCGCTCACGTTGATGACTTGCAGGCCGGCGCTCCCGTCCGCGACGAGGGCGTAGTACGGGCGGGTCTCAAATCCGCCTTCGCTACCAAACCCGATGTTACTACTAGACCCGCCCCTACCGTTCTCGATCACGACCACGTCGTTGGCTTCGCCCGGCGTGTCGAGCGTGCTGACCAGTTGCGCCGCGGCCGGGTCGGTGACGTTCAGCACGCGCAGGCCGCTCGTCCCGTCCGCGACGAAAGCGAAGAGGCGGGTCGGCGCCGGGGTCGGGCCGGGCGTCGGGGTGGGGGTCGGCGTGGGCGTGGACAGCCCCGCGCCGACCTGGATCTCGATCGGGCCGCGGCTGTTGTTGTACTCGTCGGTCTCCTCGATCGCGCAGGCGTCGTCCACCGCCGCGTAGATGTACCACCAGCCCTGCGCCAGGGCGTCGTTGAACACCACGTCCTGGCTGGTCCCGATCGCCAGCGGCGCGACGTGGTCGGCCAGGTCGGGAGAGCCGCAAACCCCAGGCGTGCGGTTGCGGTAGATGCCCACCTGGGCGACGGGGCTGGCCGCCGTGCCCGCGTTGCGCACGCGCACGACGTAGTGCACCGCCTCGCCCGCGGCGGGGTTGGTCGGGTACGAAGTCACGCTGTCCACCACCAGGTCGGGCAGCAGCGGCGGCCCAGCCCAGACGGTCAGCGGGCCGTAGCGGTTGTTGTTCGGGTCAGAGTCCTTGTTCCACAGAAGACAGGCCGGATCGGCCAGCGCATAGACCGTGTACTGGCCGGGCGGGTCGAAGCCAGCCGCGCGCAGCGTGAGATCGGCGTAGGCGCCGGTCGCCAGCGGGGGAACCGTCGTCGCGCTGTCCCAGTAGGTGTCGCCGCAGAGCCACGGCACGTGCGTGGAGTAGATCGTCAGGCTGACCGCGGTCGTCATGGCGGCCGTGCCGCGGTTGCGGACGCGCACCGTGTAGGTCACAGGCTCGCGGGCGGGCGGGCTGGTCGGGCCTGCGGCCAGGCTCTCGATGGTCAGGTCGAGCCACAGCGTACCGATGCTGATCGGGCCGTAACGGTTGTTATCGAAGCTGCTTTCGTTGCGGCCGCCGCAGTCGTAGTTTTCATACAGGGTAATGTCGTGCGAGTCCCACATAAGGTCGAAAGCGGAAGCGGGCACGTGGGCGATTACCTCTTCGCTCGCGCCTGCGGCCAAAGCCGACACCGTGATCCACCCGCCGATCGGCTGCGGATCGTTGCAGTAGCCGATCGCCTGATCCACATAGACGCCGACCCTGGAGGTTCCGGACGCCGCGGCGATGCCGCGGTTGGCGACGTGGATCGTCAGCGTGACCCCGCGTCCCTCGGCCACGCGGGTCGGATCGGCCACGGCGCTCTCGATCACCAGGTCGGGCAGCGGCACGGTGACGGGCACGGTGAGCGGGCCGCCGACGTTGTTGGCGCCGTTCGTCTCGGTGATGCTGCACGTGTAGTCCACAAAGGCGTAGACAGGCCAGTCGTTCTCGTAGGGATAGCCGTTCGTCGGGATGACCACATCGGCCCAGCCGCCGGCCGAAAGCGGCGGCGCCTGGCCGGTGTTGTCCCAATCGAGATCGCCGCAGCCGGATGGCGTCGCGCCGGAGTAGATCGCTACAGCCGCCGCGGATGCTGTTGCGGCCGCGCCCGTGTTGCTGATGCGCACGGTGTAGGTCACGGGCTGATTCACCAGCGTTTGCGCCGGGTTCGCCGTCAAGCCCGCGACCACCAGGTCGGGCCGGGCAGCCGGCGGCGCGTTGAAGACGATCGGCCCGAAGAGGTTGTTGGCCTCGTCCCGCTCGGTCAGGGTGCAGTTGTTGTCGGCAAAGACGGTGGCGCGGTGCTCGCCGCCGGTGGGGAAGGCCACCGCCGTCGTGAAGGTGGTTCTGGCCCCGATCGCCAGCGCCGGCAGAGTGATCTCGCTGAAGGCGGACACGCCACAGGTCGGCGTCGCGTCGGTGTAGATGCCGACGAGCGCGCCGGCGTTCACCGCCTGCGTGCCCTGGTTCGCCACGCGCACGACCAGCACCACCGTCTGCCCCGCGACCGGGTCGAGCGGCTGGGCCAGCACGCTCTCCACGGCCAGATCGGGCCGCACGCCCGACGTCAGGGCGATCGTGATGGGGCCGTAGCGGTTGTTGTCCTCGTTGCTCTCGGCCGCCACGCAGCCGATGTCGGTGAAGGCGTAGGCGGTGTGCTGGAGTCCGCCGGTGAAGAGCTTCGTTACGGTGAAGGTGAAGCTGGCGCCGAC
>JAPLHB010000135.1 GCA_026389845.1 Chloroflexota bacterium | reverse complement strand
CGTCGCGGATCTCGGAGATGCCCTCGACCTTCTTGTCGCGGACCACCTCGGCAATGCGCTCATGCAGCCGGGCCTTGTTCTCCTGGTACGGAATCTCGGTGACGACGATCGACTCGCGGCCGCCGGATTTCTGCTCGAGGTTGGTCTTGGCCCGCATCATCATCGAGCCGCGACCGAGCTCGAAAGCGGCACGGATACCGTTGCGACCGAGGATGATGCCGCCGGTCGGGAAGTCCGGGCCCGGCACGTACTCCATGAGCTGCGGCACGGTCAGCTCCGGATTGGTGATCAGCGCCAGGCAGGCATCGATCAGCTCGCCGAGATTGTGCGGCGGGATGTTCGTCGCCATGCCCACCGCGATGCCGCCGGCGCCGTTGGCCAGCAGGTTCGGATAGGCCGCCGGCAACACCGTCGGCTCGCTCTCGCGCTCGTCGTAGTTCGGCTGGAACTCGACGGTGTCCTTGTTGATGTCCTCGAGCAGCGTCTCGGCGACCGTCGCGAGACGCGCCTCGGTGTAACGCATCGCCGCCGGCGAGTCGCCGTCGATAGAACCGAAGTTTCCCTGCCCCAATACGAGCGGATAGCGATAGGAGAATTCCTGCGCCATCTTTGTCATCGAGTCGTACACTGCGATGTCGCCGTGCGGATGATATTTACCGAGCACGTCGCCCACCACCAGAGCGCTCTTGCGGAACTTCGCGCCGGGTACAAGCCCTAGCTCTTTCATCGCGTAGAGAATGCGACGATGCACGGGCTTCAACCCATCGCGCACGTCCGGCAGCGCGCGCGAAACGATCACGCTCATTGCATAGTCCAGGTACGCGGACTGCATTTCGGTGTCTATGTTGATCTGGCGAATGATGCCGAGTTCCATGTCACTGTCCTTCAGATGTGTTGCGTGTTGCGTGAGAGGAATTGTACCATCGTTGGATCGGATGGGAAAACGCGCAATTCATCGCTTGACGAGAGGCCCAGGCGGGGGTACAATTCAGTCAGCAAACAGGCAACGGACAGGAGGGCGCGATGAAATTTCCGTATGGCGTCAGTGATTTTTACCAGATGGTCACCGAGGGCTACTTCTACGTGGATCGTACCGACCGTATCCCGTTGCTCGAGAGCCTGGGCAAGCAACTGGTCTTCCTACGCCCGCGGCGCTTCGGCAAATCGCTGCTGCTCTCCATGCTGGAGAATTACTACGACGTGGCCAAGGCCTATCGGTTCGAGCGGGTTTTCGGTCAGCTCGCGATCGCGCGCGCCCCCACTCCACTCCATAACCGCTACTTCGTGCTCAAGTGGGATTTTTCGGTCGTTGCCGCCTATGGGGACGCCGACGCCATCGTGCGTTCGCTGCACGAATACCTGAACAGCCGCATCCAGGACTTCGCGGTGTACTATCGCGAGTTGCTCCCGACGGCGATTGACCTGCACCCCACCAACGCTCTAGTTTCCTTCCAGTCGTTGCTCACGGCGGTACGTGAAACGCCCTATCGGCTCTACTTGCTCATTGACGAATACGACAACTTCGCCAACGAAATCGTCATGAGCGCCCAGGCCGGAGGGCGAGGCCGTTACGAGGCGCTGCTGCACGGCGAAGGGGCGCTGAAGACCGTGTTCAAGGCGATCAAGGCGGCCAGCGCCGGCGCGGGACTTGATCGGGTCTTCATTACCGGGGTCTCGCCTGTGGTATTGAGCGATCTTACCAGCGGCTACAACGTGGCCCGCAGCATCGCTGCTCAGCCCGTTCTGCACGACCTGTGCGGCTTTACGGAGCCGGAGATCGCCGCGGTTTTGCGAGACATCGTGATCAGTTGCCAGTTGCCGCCTGAACGCGGCGACGAGGCGTTGATCACCATGCGCACATTCTACAATGGCTATCGCTTCAGCGTCGAGGTCGAGCAGCCGGTGTACAACTCGACCCTGGCGCTCTATTTTTTGCAGGAGTTTCAGGAGCGTTGCCGCTGTCCCGCCAACATGCTGGACAGCAACCTGGCGATGGATCGCAACCGGCTGGTCTACATCTCGCGCCTGCCCGGCGGCAGCCAACTGATTCTGGATGCCGTCAATGGCGAGCCGCCGGTCGCCGTCGGGGCGTTAGCTGACCGCTTTGGCGTGGTGGACATGCTGCGCGAGGACCAGGAGGCCAACTTCAACGCCTCGCTGCTCTACTTCCTGGGCGTGCTGACGCTGGGCGGCGCTACGCCGACCGGCAAACTGATCTTGACCATCCCCAACCTGGTCGTGCGCCGATTGTATGTCGAGCAGGCCCGCGAATTGTTGCTGCCCAGCGGTCGCACCGTGGACGAGGGCCGCCAGGCCGCCGAGCGCCTCTACCAGGAAGGCGACCTGGGTCCGTTGTGCGAGTTCATCGAGCAGCGCTACTTCCGGGTGTTTGACAACCGCGATTATCGCTGGGCGGACGAGCTGACCGTCAAGACGGCCTTCCTGACCCTGCTCTTCAACGACATGGCCTACATCATGGATTCCGAGCCGGTGCTGGAGCGCACCTACGCCGACCTCGTCATGATCGTGCGGCCGGACATGCGCCAATATCAACTGCTGGACATCCTGTTGGAGTTCAAATTCGTGGCCTTGCCGGAGGCTAAGCTGACCGGCGAACAGGCGCAGGGGTTAAGTGTCGCCGAGTTGCGGGCGTTACCGGTCGTGCAGCGCAAGCAGGCTGACGCCAGGTCGAAGCTGCAAAGTTATCGCCAAGCGTTGCAGACGCGCTACGGCGACCAGTTGCGTCTGCGCGCCTATGCGGTCGTCGCGTTGGGGTTCGAGCGATTGGTCTGGATGGAAGTGTAAACCCTTTCAATCGTAAGCATGGAGGCTGAGATGGATGCATCAATCAACTGGCAACCGTGGATCCCGTCCTATGACCCGCGCCTGGGGAATGGCGCCACCGTGACCGAAGATGAGCACGGCCGCATGATCGAGACCGCCGACTGCGGCACACGGTGCCCCGGCTGCGGCATCTGCTGCGCGGGCTACCGCGACGTGGTCACTGCCGATTACGCGGGTGTAGAGGAGTACGAAGCCAACCTCAAGCTCACACGCGGCGGCCTGGTGAAGCAGGAAAGCGGCTCGTGGTATCGTTCAGCGACCTGCGGCGAGGCGTGTCCGGGCTACGGGCAATGCTGCCACCCGTTCGATCTGCGCCAGCGACCCGAAACCGTCGCCGACGCGCGGCGCGTCTTGCTGGCAGACGCGACCTCGCCCCGATGGGCCATGGAGGAGGCGCTGATGACCCTGGCCCACGACGGGACGGCCGCAGCCGTGGAGACGTTGGAGGCGACCATGCCGGTCATCCACACCAGGCTGGCCGGCTTCGCCGAGTGCGCGCTGGACGAAGGGCGCTATTTTGCTACCACGCCCAACAACGCCGAGGAGGAACACCAGATGATGAAACAAGAGGTGCGCCAGGCATGGGAGGATCGCGCCATCGCCGCGCAGGGTAAGATCTGGGATGACCTCGAACCCGAACTAACGCGCCGGCAGTATGAAATGGCGATCGCCCAACGTCTGTTGAGCAAAGCACAAGACGAGGCCAGCCGTGAGACCTGGCAAATCCAGATGGATGTCCTGCAGATGTTTGTCATTAACGCCGAGAACGAGTTGGCGGAGCAGCAGGAAGAGTTGGCGCTCTGCGAAGCGATGGTCGCGGAGATCGAGGCGGATCTGGCCGCGAGCGAGTGACGCGGTGGGCAACATGACGCGCCGGAATTCATGACGGGCAAGGGTGAAGGTATTGATCCTAATTTTTCAATAGGTCCCGCAAGGCAGCCTCGGCATCGGGAAAGCGGAAAGTGAAGCCAGACTCCAGCAGCCGCCTGGGGACAGCGCGCTGGCCGTCGAGAACGGTCGTCGCCATTTCGCCCAAGAGCAGGCGCAGAGCGAAGCCGGGCACCGGCACGAACGATGGCCGGCCCATGACCTTTCCCAAGATCTTGCCGAAACCGGCGTTGGTCAGCGGGTTCGGCGCGGCCAGGTTGAACGCGCCCGTGGCCGACCGGTTCTCGATCAAGAAGCGGATTGCGGCGACTTCGTCGGCGATGTGGATCCACGGGAGCCACTGCCGGCCGCTGCCCAGTGGCCCACCTACAAAGAAGCGATAGGGCAACAGCAGCTTGGGGAACGCGCCCCCGGTCGTGCTGAGCACCACGCCGGTGCGAATGACCGCCCGACGCACGCCCATCGCCTCGACCGCCGCGGTGGACGCCTCCCACTGGGCCGCGACGGTCGCCAGGAAGTCGTGGCCCGGCTGACCGTCCTCGGCCACCGTCTCGGCGCCGAGGGGGCCATAGTAGCCGACGCCGGAGGATTGGATCACCGCACGCGGTCTGGCGAGGGCACCACGGACGGCTTCCACAACTGCCTGGCCCGCGTCCAGTCGGCTTTGGAGGATCTTCTGCTTGCGCTCGGCCGTCCAGCGGCCCGGCAACGCGCCGGCGCCGGCGATGCTTTCGCCCGCCAGGTTGACGATCGCCTCCGCGCCGTCGGCCAGCTTGCCCCATCCCTGGGCCGTGCGGCCGTCCCACCGCTCGGCGTGGACGTCGCGGGGTAGATCGGTCACCCGGTCGGGGTTTCGGCTGAGCACGATCACTTCGTAGTGGGGAGTCAAATCAGCGGCCAGCGCCCGGCCGATCAGCCCGGCGCCGCCGGTAAGGATGATGCGCGACATAGCTCCACCTCACTTGACCCAGGGTAACTATCAAGACTACACCATAGCAGTAAGCCGCTAATTCGTCAAACGCGGGACAGCGACGAGCCGTCTGGAATCTACCGGTGTGACGATCGCCGGTGGCTGTTGGCGGCTGAACAACACCTGCTGGCAGCGGCTCACATCCGCGCCGTCATGTAAAGTTCCCCGCGCTCGAACCCCAATCCCTCGTAATACCGTCGCGTGCCGATCGCTGAAATAACTACTAACCGGTCGAAACCGGCCGCGGCGGCCCGCACCTTTGCCTCCGCGATCAGCCGCCGGCCCAGGCCCAGGTGTTGCGCTTCGCCCGCGCTGTCCGCGCCGATCTCCAGCGCCGGGCCGTAGACGTGTACCTCGCGGATCATCGCCGCCCCGGCGATTTCGGGGATGGTGTCCCAGATCTCGGCTACGTGCCAGGCACTTCCGAAGTGCCTGGCACGTGAGGGCAGCGACAGCCGCAAGAACCCCGCCAGCCGCCCCTCGGCCGTCTCGTAGCTCAGGAAATGCTCCAATCCGCCAGTCGTCTCGTAGGTGTGGACGACCGGGCGCAGGTCGCTGCTGACCACCGGGATATCCCGTACCTCGCGGCAGCGGATACAGCGGCAGACCTGACCGCGTTCGACCATGCGCCGGTGCACCAGTTGGCGCAGGTTGGAGCTTTTGACGCCCACTACGATGTCATCCGCGGGGATGTCGCGAAACACGCGGCTGACCCGGCAATAGGGCGGGATCGTCGCCTTGCAGTCTGCCACCAGGTCTATCAGCTCGTCGTCAGTATAGGGCCGATACGCCCCGGCCTGCCACAGACGATGCAGCTCCGTGCCTTCGATGATCGAACACGGGTAGATCTTCAACTCGTCCGGCCGCAGAGCGGGATCCGACCAGAGGCGAACGAAATCCTCTCGATCCGAGTCAGGCGTTGCGCCGTAGAGATTCGGCATCCAGTGCAGATGCAGCTTGAAGCCGGCCGCGCGCAGCAGCTCCACGGCCCGGCGCACGGCCTCGACGTCGTGGCCGCGCTGGTTGAGGGCCAGGATGCGGTCGTCCAGGCTTTGCACGCCCAACTGCACCTTGGTGACGCCCAGTTGGCGCAGGTGGCGGATTTCCGCGGGCGTGATCCAGTCAGGGCGGGTCTCGATCACCAGGCCGACGTTACGGTGGGCGGCGGTCTCGTTGCGCGCCTGCGCCTCGGCCAGGGAATTTGGCTGCTGTAGCCGGTCTCTTGACCGTGCCACTTGGGCATAACGCAAAACTGTCGGGGCGCTGTCACCCTGAGCGGGTTGGTCCCGTGACTCTTGTTGCAGCGACACACTAGCGAAGAGCCTGCCCTGAGCCTGCCGAAGGGGTCTCGTTTTGGCGCGCAGAGATTCTTCGCTGGGATCGTGCCATTGCGAGAGGTTCGGGACAGGCCCGCTCAGAATGACACCGAGATCACCGACACTGCTGTGGTATACTCGTGCCACTTCCACCGCTGGCTCGGTCGGAGACCGGCCCGAGCTTGGGGAGGCCTCGTTCATCGCGTCCAGGCAACGTTTGACGAACCATTCCCGATATTGCCGGGAATAGGCGCTCCAGGTGCCGCCCAGAATGAGCAACTCGACCTTGTCGGCCGTGTGACCCAGGGTCTCGAAGGTTGCCAGGCGAGTACGCACCTGTAGGTAGGGATCGAATCCGCACTCGGCGGCCCGCCGCGCCGCCGGCTCGTCAGGCAGGTAGCTCTTCGGCATCCCCGCGGCGTCGGGGCAGAAGATGCAGCGGCCGGGGCAGCCGGCCGGCTCGGTCAGCACCGTCACCGGCGCTACGCCCGACGCGGTGCGCACCGGCTTCATCTGCAGCCGGCGCTGCACCCACCGCTCGAACGGCACGAGGCCGGCCGCGGTCAACTGCCGATAGCCCTCGACTAGCTCGATCTTGGAGAAGTAGCCACCGGCCGCATCCCCATTCGCCGCGCCAGACGCCTTGTCGCGCCGGGGGTGTTGTGCTAAGATGCGGGGCAGCGCGTCGGCGTCCCAGGCGTCGGCGCGGCGTACCGCGGCGAAGATGGCAAGCAATGGCTCCCGATAGGGAGCCGCGTCGAAATCGCGGCCGCGGGGCTGCCACTTAACGTCAGCTATCTGGATTTCGTCAATCATGGATCAAAAAACTTTTTCGGCGCTTGCCGGGTTGAACCGCGCTTTCTATGCGCGCTTTGCCGACGACTTCGCTCGCACGCGGCGGGGCTGGCCGCCCGGCTTTGAACGCATTCTACCGCATCTTCGCCCGGCGGCCAACGTGCTGGATGTAGGCTGCGGCAACGGCCGGCTGCTGACCTTTCTGGCCGAACGCGGCTGGGCCGGCCGTTACCTGGGAGTGGACAGCAGCGCCGAGTTGCTGGCTGTGGCGCGGGAGAGCGCTGGACGCGGATGGACACAGATGGACACGGGTCAAGAATCGCCGGAAAGTCATCTGCCTACATCTGCGCGCCTCTGCGTCCCGCCAGAGGTTCGTTTCGTCCAAGCCGATCTGCTCCAACTGGACTTCATCGAGAGTGTTTCCGTTGGCGTAGGATTTCGCAGGCAACTTCGATTTGATGCCATCGCCTGCCTGGCCGTGCTCCATCACGTCCCCGGCGCTGTGCAACGGGCGCGGCTGGTAGCTGAGTGCGCCAGGTTGCTTGCGCCCGGCGGCGTGTTGATCGTGTCAACCTGGCAGTTTCTCGGCGCACCCCGACTGCGGGCGCGCATCCTGCCGTGGACGATGGCGGGGCTACGGGACGCGGACGTAGAACCGGACGACTACCTGATCGCGTGGGGCGAAGGTGCGGTGGGACAACGCTACTGCGCGGCCATCGGCGCAGACGCGCTGTGCGGGTTGGCTGCGCGTGTCGGACTGGCGACGGTGGAGACGTTCTATGCCGATGGGCACGAAGGAAACTTGAATCTGTACGGGGTTTTTAGCGCCACGTGAAGGTACGCGGCGTGCTGGCTGGGCTGGCCGGCGTCCCAGGTTTGCCGGGCGTGCCTGAGATGACTTGCACGCGCCAGGTCAACTCTGCCGCGCTCTCGACCGCCGGCCGGTAATCGCGCGGCAGCCGCCAGGTCGTTGCCTTCGTCCAGTAGGGCGCGAGCGGGTTTGCGTTGCCGGGCACGGTCAGGGTCACGACGTACCATTCGTCCTTCGCCAGAATTCCCACCGATGTCCAACTCAGCAGCAGGTCGTCGCCACTGGTCTGCAAGCTGCCGTCGCCAGGCGTCAGTAAGGCCGGAGCGCGATAGCCGCTGACAGGGACGAGTGTCGGCAGCGGACGCGTGGGGGTCGGGGTAGCTGGCGCAGGCGTGCTGGCCGTCTTGGGCACCAGGAGCGATTGGCCGATCCGCAGCAGGTCATCGGCTTGCAGCTTGTTGGCCTGCAAGACCCAGTCCACCTGCGAACCAAAACGGGTGGCGATGGACTCCACGGTATCGCCAGGTTGCACGGCATAGACCAGCGTCCCGCCGTCGGGTGTTGGCGTCGGCCCTGGCCCGCCGCTCGGGCCTTTCACCGGCACCAGCAATTCGTCACCGACGCGGATGAACCCGTCACTGGTGAGGTCGTTGACGTCAATGATGTCTTGAGTGGTTGACCCGAAACGGCCGGCGATCAGATCCAGCGTATCGCCTGGCTCGACCTTGTAGCGGATCGGGGTCGGCACCGGGGTCGCGGTAGGCGACGGCGTGTCGGTCGGGAGCGGCGGGATCACCCCGCCCGTACTCGCAGTGGGTGGTCGCAGAGTCGGCGTTGGTTCCAGCGCGGGCGTGGCGGTCAGGAGGGGCGGGGTCACCCCGCTCGTACTTGTGCGCGTGCCGGAGAGCGCGACTGCCTGGGGCGAAGATACGTTGGGGGAGCGAAACCACCAAAAGGCCAGCAGGGCGCCGATGATGGCAAACAGGATGAGATCGGCCCAGGGAATCGTCGCGCGGCGACGCGGTGCGTCTTCCAACGATTGACCGCAGAAGAAGCAATCTCTAGCTCTCAAAGCGACGCGCGTCCCGCAATGAGGACAAACACGCTCACGGCCATAACGCGATGGGGGGTTATCGGGCTGGCTCATAGGTTAATAAATTGTAACACAGATTACCCGGAATGGGCAAATGCCGCCGCCCCACGAACACCCTACGCTTGAAAGGCGATTTGTACTGGTCGCCGGCCCACGAACCACAAGACGAGGATGCCGCCCAGGGCCAGCAGCGAAAGGCCCGCCGCGACCCGTCGCACCGGCGTCGGCCCGAAGCGCAGCCGGACGTCGTGCTCGCCGGACGGCAGCGTCAGACCGATGAGTCCATTGGGCGGGTCAGCCGCGATCTCGACCGGACGTCCGTCCACGGTAGCCTGCCAGCCGGGAAAGTAGTAAGTGTAGAACCGCAGCCGCACCTCGGTCTCGGCGCGGACGCGGACGTGGGCCGACGTGGCCGTATGATCCTGTTCCAGAATGCTCCCTTGGCCTGTTGCAACGGCCGCCTTGGTCACCGGCTGGCCGGCCAGGTATTGGGCCAGGAGGGGTGAGTCGGCGTCGACCGGCACGCGCTCCGCCCACAACGTCATGCCGCGCATGTCGGGGTGTTCGGTCTCGAACTCGATCACTGCCAGTGGGCTTTCATCCTGCGGCCGGATCGGCACAAGCTCGGGACGGGTGTAAGCGAAGCTTGCCAGGACAAAAGCCAGCGCGGCGACGTAGACGTAGGGGCTTGGGGCGCTGCCACGCTTCGGAGTCGAGGTTCCAGCCGAAGTCGGTTCGCCTGAAGGCTCGACGCCAGCCCTGGTCGGGTCGTCTTCCAGCCAGTGCACCGCCGCGCCGCAGAGCAGCGCCAGCGTCACCGTTGTCAGCCCCAATAGCCGCCATGGAAACTGGATTGAGCCGACCAACGGCAGCGCCTCCCAGATGGGTTGAGCGGCCGACGTCATGGCGAAAAGACAGAACAAGGTGGCTGCGACCAGGAAGGGGACGAGATACTGGAGATTGGAGATTGGAGACTGCGTGATGCGTGATGCGTGATGCGTGATGCGTGATGCGTGATGCGTGATGCGTGTTGCGTGTTGCGTGTTGCGTGATGCGTGATGCGTATTGCGTATTGCGTATTGCGTATTGCGTTTTGCGAATGCGCCAACCACCCCAACGACTGCGCCGATGACCTGCAACAGCCCTAACTGGAAGCTCATGCCATCTCCTGGCCCTTCGACGGAGTAGCCGAAGCCCCAAAACGAGCTAAAGAACTGGCTGAGGTAGACGAAGTGCAGGCGGAAGTCGTAAGTGCCGCTCAGCCAGCTTGCCTCGACGATGTAGCGACGCTCCAACAGGAACGGCAGCAGGAAGATGGCCGCCAGGAGGCCGCCGAGGAGCAAAGCGATGCCGGTCCAGACGGTGGACCGCAGACCGACGACCGATGACCGACGACCAACGACCAACGACCGCGGGCGGTCATCGTCCGTCGCCCGTCGCCCCAGCCAACTCGAAGTCAACTGAAGCAACAGGAATCCGCCGAGCAGCGGCACGAAAGTCACCAGCGCGACGCTATGGGAGAGGAGCAGCGCACCGAGCGCGAGGCTGGCCCATGCGGCGCGTCGCGGCCTGGGGTCATCCCACAGCGCCACAAGTGCCAGCAGCGCCCACGGGAACACGGCCAGCGCGGTGAATTCGGCCAGCGCGGCGCGGACGTAGATGTCTACCAGGTGATAGGGCGCGTAAGTGTAAGCCAGCGAGGCGATCAGACCGGCGGCCGGTCCCCACCATCGTCGCGCCAGCCGATACATTCCCGCGGCCCCCACCAGGAATCCCAGCGCCCAGGTCAGCTTGACCGCCGCGACGAATCCCCACCCGATCAGATGAAACAGCTCGGCCACAATGTAGGCCAGCGGCGCATAGACCAGCCAGAGCGGATAGCCGAAGCCCAGTACGTGATCCGGCGCCCATATCGGCCAGAGCACGCCATCGCGGATCGTCTGGTCGAACTCCACCAGCCAGAAGACGCTGTGATGGCCGTCGTGCGCGTTGAAAAAGTAGCCGGGCGCGACCAGTGGGAGGAGGGCCGGCAGGGTCAGGAGAAGGGCGATGGTGGCGGATTGGGAGATTGGGAGATTGGTAAACTGGGCGAAGCGACGAATCAGCGAATCAACGAATCGGCGAATCAGCGAATCAACGAATGGGCGAATCAGCGAATCAACGAATGGGCGAATCAGCGAATCAACGAATGGACGAATCAGCGAATCAACGAATGGACGAATCAGCGAATCAACGAACCTGGCGAAGCATCCTGAGCGGAGTCTGCTGTTTTTTGCAGACGGAGTCGAAGGACGCGCCGCTCCCCTTTGAGGTGGGGCCGTCGCTAGCCGCGTCGATAGGCGCCCGCGCCGGAATGACTTAGCCACGGCCGGCCTCCGGGGCGAAGATAGCGAGCGCCTCGGCGTGGGCCGCGGTCTGGAGAGCGGGATAGATGGTCGCCAGCCAGCGCAAGTCCTGGCGCATGGTGCGCAGGTCCTCGGCCGCGCAGTGCTGACGGGCCACGCGATAGGCGGCCAGCGCCTCGGCGGCGCGATCCTGGGCCAGCAGCGCGTCCCCCAGATCGAGATAGGCGAATTTGGGCAGGATGCCGCTGGCGAGCGCCTGCCGCGCCGATTCTTCGGCGGCCGACGGGCGACGTTGGGCCAGGCGGACGATCGCCTCGGCAAAGTGCAGATGCGGATCATTCGATGCCACGGCGCGGGCGGCCGCGATCTGCACGCGTGCGTCGTTGACGCGACCCAGGACGGCCAGCAACTCGGCCAGGTTGCAGCGCGGGGCAGGCTCGTTCGGCAGCAGCTCGATCACCCGCTCGTAGACCGGCACGGCCTCCTCGCGGCGGTCAAGCCGCCAGAGGGTGTTCGCCAGCGCCCATTGCACGCGCGGCTCGTCGGGAGCCAACCACGCCGCGCGCTGAAAGGCATCCAGCGCGGCGACATCCTGGCCGGCCGTCAGCAGCGCCCGCCCGCGCGCCGCGTAGGAAAGGGCGATTTCGGGATCAACAGGTGTGTTGGGCATGAGCTTTCACATCAACGTATTGCGTGGTGCATATTCCGCGATTTTATATCCCAAGAAATATCCCAAACGGACTTGGGATATATTTTGGAATAACCTTAAGTGGGACACGGATGGACACGGATTTCATGGGTTGCACGCTGCGGACAGATTCTAAGCCGACCCTCACCGTCCCACGTCGCGCTGGCGACTTCGCTTTCTATGCCCAGCAGATTCAGCAGCGCGGCCTGGAAGCGGGCCGGGGCGCCGGTGGTGTAGAAGCGATGGGCGGGTTGTGGTAGGAGTTGCACTCCTGCCACAACGGCAGCGGCATCTTGCGCCAGCACCCGTGCGGTCTGGCGCGCGACGGCGGGCGCAGGGTCAAGCACCTCGACGCCCGGCCCAGCGACCTCCTCGATCAGCGGGCGCAGGAACGGGTAATGCGTGCAGCCCAGCACCAGCTCGTCAATGCCGGCGGCCAACAGCGGAGCGAGGTAGCCGGTCAACGCCTGCCGGGTGCGCTCGGAGGCCAACTCGCCCGCCTCGACCAGCGGCACCAGCTCCGGGCAGACCTGCGTGTGGACGGCCACGTTGCCCGCGAAGCGATCCAGCAGGCTGGCGAACAGCTCGCCCTGGAACGTGGCAGACGTGGCGATGACGCCGACGTGCCCGCTGCGACTCCGCTCGGCCGCGGGCTTGACTGCCGGCTCCATGCCCACGAACGACACACCGGGAACTTCCGCCCGCAGCGGTCGCAGCGCGGCGGCCGAGGCGGTGTTGCAGGCGATGACGATTACCTCCGCGCCTTGGTCCAATAGGAAACGGGTGATCCATGCGGAAAGGGCGCGGATTTCAGCCAGCGGCCGTTGGCCGTAGGGCGCGTGAGCCTGGTCGGCCAGATAGATCAGCGGATGGCCGGGCAGTTGTCGCATGATCTCCCGCGCCACCGAGAGGCCGCCGACGCCGGAATCGAAGAGACCGATGCGTGCTGCGTGCTGCGTGCTGCGTGCTGCGTGCTGCGTGAGTTCCCCCTGCATTCCCCTGAGTTCCCTCAGTTCCCCCGGTCCGCCAGGAACCGCTCGACCGTCTCCCAGTTCGGGATACCGGCACGGCCGCCGGGCTGGGTGGCTTTGAGGCCCGCGGCGACGGTGGCGACCGCGATGGCTCGCTCCACCGACTCGCCGCGAGCAATGGCGGCTGCATAGGCGCCGTGGAAGACGTCACCGCAGCCGGTGGTATCCACGACGGGCACGACCAGGGCCGGGACGTGATGCACCGGGCCGCCACGTTCGGCATACCAGCACCCACGATCGCCGACCGTCACCGCGCAACAGGCTCGATTGGCGCTGCCCAGGGCCGCTACCACGGCTTCAGGCTCCCGTTCCCCGCTGGCTTGCTGGCCCAACGCCAGGCCGACGATCAGATGATCGGCGCGGCGCACCAGCTCAGCCGCGGCCGGATCGGCCCCGATTTCGACATCCGCGACGACGGGGATGCCGCGCGCTTGGGCCAGCTCGACGGCGCAGAGGGCCGTTCCCGCGACGTAGCCGTCCATGAGTAACACGCGGCAACGGGCCACCAGTTCGCCGGTGATCTCGGCCGTCGTGGGGTTGACGACGCCCTCGCCGGAATAGAGGATCGTGCGCACACCGGTCGTCCGTTCGACGATCACGACGGATTGGTGCGGTCGCGCCCCGGCTCGGCGCACGATCGGCGCGCAATCTACCCCTTCGCGTTCCAGTTCGGTGATGCTGAAGCGAGATAGCTCGTCATCGCCGAGAATCGCGCAATAGGCGGCCCGGACGCCCAGGCGGGCGGCTGCCACCAGCCCGGTGGCGGTCGGTCCACCCCCTTGCCGGCATTGCGTCAAGATCAGGTTTTTGGTATCGGGCTGAGGGAAGCGCTCGACGTAGAGCAGGTCGTCTACGGCGATCACACCCATGCCCAGGACGTCCCAACGTGTGTGCATAGGTTTTCCATCCGAGGTGGTGCGGACGACATTCATAGTCCGGCGCGCTGCAACGCTTCCGCGGGCGCCAGACCCTCGTGGATCACGGCTTTGAACGCATGCACGGCCGCCGTGATCTGGTCGAAGCCCCAGATGTTGCGACCGATGGTTGCGCCGCGGCCGCCGCCCTGGATCACTTCGGCCATCATCGCCAGGGCTGCCGCCAGGGTGTCCGTCTTGGGGCCGCCGGCCGCGACGAGGGGTACCGGACAATCGGCAACGATCTCCGCATACGCCTGCACGTCGCCGCAGTAGGGCGCCTTGATTACATCGGGGCCGACCTCGATGGCGCAGCGCACGGCCCACGCGACGTCGGCCGGCTCGAACGAGACGCTCGGCTCGCCGTCGAAGCGCCGCGGGTAGATGTGGCAAATGACCGGCATCTCAAAACGCGCCGCTTCTCTCACGAGATCGGCGACGGCGCGCAGGTGTGCGGCTTCGGTCTTGCCCCGCACGAACGCGGCGATGGCGATGGCATCGGCGCCCAGGCGCACGGCGTCTTCAGGCGTTGCGATGTGCTCGAAGATGGAGTCATCGGGCCGGACGAAGCTGCTTTGGAGAATCAGCGGGACCTTGCCGGCGAACGGCGCCCATGCCAAAGCAGCGACCCCTTTATGCAGGGTCACGGCATCGGGTCGTGCGGCGACGATGGCCGCCAGGGTTGAGCCGATGTGACGTAGGCCAGGGGGCAGGCCTTGTCCATAGGCCAGCAGGTGATCCACCGCCACCGAGCAGAGTCGGCCGGACGGATGAGCGAAAATGCGATTGAGACGGATGAGTTTGCCGACGTTCAAGGATGATCTCCGATGTTTGGATACTGGAAGCTGGATACTGAATACTCAATCCAGCTTCCAGCTTTTAGCTTCTAGCCACGAGTTGCCGCTACGAACGCCGCGAAAAGCCTTCGGGCGAGCGGGTCGGTCTGGAACATGCCTTCGGGATGCCACTGCACGCCGATAGCGAACCGACGCGAGGGGTCTTCGATCGCCTCCACAACACTATCTTCAGCCCAGGCAACCGCGGCGAAGCCATCGGCCGGGCGTTTGACGGCCTGGTGGTGGAAGCTGTTGATCATCAGATCGGTCACACCCAGGATACCAGCCAGCCGGCTGCCCGCGGCCAGGCGAACGCTGTGGGTGGGGCGCTCCCAGGGCGACTCGGACAGCTTGATATTATGGGTGAGCGAGCCGGACAGTTGCGCCGACAGGTCTTGATACAGGTTGCCCCCGGCCGCGACGTTGAGCAGCTGGATGCCCCGGCAGATGCCCAGGATCGGCAAGTCGGCATCGAGCGCCCACCGCGCCAGCGTCAGCTCGGAATGGTCGCGCGGCGCATCTACTTTGCCCAGCGCGAGGTGCGGCTCCTCATCGTACTCGGCCGGCGCCACGTCCACGCCGCCGGATAGGCACAGGCCGTCCAGCCGCGCGAAGAGATCCGCCAGTGCATCTTCGGGCAGACCCAGAGGAATCACGACCGGCAGCGCGCCGGAGGCTGCCAGGCAGGCCGGATAGTTGCCGTTGAATTGGAAATAGCGCGCCGGGCGCGCGGGCGACGGCTCCAGGCTGGCCGCCGGAATACCGATGAGGGGGCGATGGCTCAATGCGTTGCTCCTGTGAACTGCGTTAGGGTTCCGATTATACCCCCCGCGGCGCGGTCTGGCAAGCGGGCGCTTTTGACAGTCACGAACGGGTTTGCTATAGTGTGGGTATGAGCGATCAGCGACCTGGTAGACATTGGATATTGGATATTGAACATGCCCGGCGCTTCGGGGCGCGCCTTTTTCGTTTTTCGCCTTTCGTTTTGCTCGCGATTTTGGCCCTCCTTTACCTCCTCACTCTCGACACCGGCCTGCGCCCGGAGGAGTTGCGAGGCGGCGACCTGATCACGCACCAATACGCACAGGTGCAGGGCCGGCCGAGCAACGCGCCGGGTTATCCGCTCTACACGATGGGCGGCTGGCTCTGGTTCCGGCTGGGCCGGTTGATCTTCGGGCCACACGCCAACCCGATCCCGATTCTATCGAGCTATTCGACGTTGTGGGCGCTGGTCGCGCTGTGGCTGCTGTACCAGGTGATTCTGGAGGTGACTTGTTCCTCTGTCATTCTGAGCGCAGCGCAGCGGAGCGAAGAATCTCAGGCATCAATCAAGAGCGAGACCCTTCGCTTCGCACGCTCCGCTCAGGGTGACATAAGTCACGAAGGCGGCGATTGGCCCATCGCCCTGCTCGTCACTGCCTTCTATGGCGTCACCTACTTCTTCTGGTACTACGCCGTCACTACCGAGCAATACACGTCGGCGGTGGCGTGGACACTGGCAGTTCTGCTGTTGGCCTTCCGGTGGGAGCGCACGCGACGAGATGGCTACCTGCTGGCGATCGCGTTCCTGGCCGGCGTGGGCCTGGCGCACATGCTCACGCTGCTGATCATCATTCCGCCGCTGCTCTGGTTCGTGCTGCGGACGGAATCGAAGCTGCTCCGCCGGCCGAAGCTGATCGTCTTTGCGATCGGCTTGGCCGCCCTGCCGCTGCTGAGTTACGTCTACGTCTACGTGCGCGGCGCGCAACACCCCGAATGGCGCGGGGTCGGGCAATGGGCCAGCGCGTGGCAATGGTTCTGGAGCTTCGTGTCCACCCAGCAGGGTCGCGCCGAACTGACTTGGTCGCTGACGCCATTCTTTACGCGGGAGTTCCCCAGTCTGATCTGGGGCGAACTGACCGTGCCGGGGCTGGTCGCCGGACTGTTGGGGCTGGCGACGCTGGGCCGGCGACGGGCGGTCGTCCTCTACGTCACCCTCGCCATCTACCTCGTCTTCTGTTGGATTGACCGGCTGGGGAACTGGTTCCAGGTCATCATGCCGGCGTATGCGTTGGCGGCGGTGGGGATCGCGGCGGGGGTGGAATATGCAGATTGCGGATTGCAGATTGCAGATTGCAGATTGCAAATCGCAAATCGCAAATCGCAAATCGCAGTACGCAATACGCACTACGCAATACGAGTAGCACTGCTGTTGGCTCTGATCGCGCTCACCATCTACCGCGGCGCGTTGTCTTATCCGCGCGCCAACTCCCACGATCGGCCCGAAGACACTGGCCTGACGCCCGGCTGGGCTATCCTGGCCGATGAACCAGCGCCGGGGATGGGGGTAGTGGGTACGCTGGATGAAACGTTGGCGCTCAACTACCTGACGGAAATCCGGGGCGAGCGGCCGGACGTGCGCAGCGTGACGAGCGTACAGGCACGGACATTACTGGCCCAGGACGAGCCGCTGGCTGTCACCGAGGCCGCGCTGCCGCTCGTGGCGGCCGAGATCAGCCGGGACGCGCATTTCAGCGCGCTGGGGCGGACGGTGGTCGCGGTGAGCGCGGCTCCGAATCATATCTCACTGGCGGGTTTGCAGCCGTGGGCGCACGACTTCGGGCTGGACTTGCGGCTGACAGGGGGGCAGGCGACCCACAATGCAGCCACGAGGGAGACCGTGGTGCTGTTGCTCTGGGAAGCCAGGGCGAAGCCGGCCGAAGACTGGTCGGTTTCCGTGCGGCTGACGCAGGGGGGCAAGGAGATCGCTCAGCTCGATCGCCAACACCCCGTCAGCGGCGCCTACCCGACTTCGCGCTGGTTGCCGGGGGAAGTAGTGGGGGACGCCTACCCGTTTGCCCTGCCGCTGGACGCCGCGCCGGACGGTGTGACCATCATCCTCTATCGCCAGACGTCCGAGGGGGGATTCGTCAACCTGGACGTGGCGCGGTTTCAGATCAATTGACAGGAACGCGTAGGCGACAGGCCGATGCTCACAGTTTCCAGCTTGCTCATATTCAACGTTCGTGCTACTATTTCATATAGAATTCTGTACGTTTCAGAGGTACAATGACTACAAAGATCATGCCGGCGACCGATCTGCGCGCCCAGATCGGCAATGTACTCGATGAGTTGGTCGAGACCGGTGAGCCGGTATTTGTCACCCGCCATGGTCGCGCCCAGGCCGTTCTCATCAATGTGACGGCATACGATACGCTAATCCAAAGGACAGCGCCGCCAACTCAGATAGTGCGCGAGCCGTTAGCACAGTATCGAGCGGTTCTTGAAAGCGTTGATTTTTCGGAGCGCGGTGATGCTGCTGATCGCGACCAACACGCTCAGGAAGTCAATGATGAGTTAGCCGAAGTCCGACGCCGAGCAACCAACGCGAGATTAGCACGTGAGTAAGCCGCCAGTCAACCGGGGTGAGGTGTACCTGGTCAAAGAGAACGCGATCCAGTTTCCAGCAGTGCCGGGCTTCTGGCTGCGGGTCGAGTGGCTGTGGCAACCGCCGCACGTGTTACAGGCGTTACGTGAGCTGCAGGTCGTTTGAACGATGGCAGTTCCTCCGAACAAATAACCGCCGCCCTGTTGGGCGGCGGTTGTTTGTTCGGCGTTGAATCGTTCAGCAAGCTCGTCTAGCGACGCTTGAGCAGCCTGGGCGGCCAGCGCCAGCCGTTGTCCAGACCCTTCCGCATCCAGTCCGCCTGCTCCTGGGTGATCTTTCCGTTGTCCAGCGCCTTCTGAATGGCGGCCGTGGCCTTGGTCTCGCGAGCGGCCTTGACCGCATCCTTGACGGCCTGCATGTCCACGCCCTGGGCCGTGGCGATCTTCTGCAAGGTCATGCCGCTATGCAACTGCTCGAAGAGTTGTGCGGGGGTCAGCTTGAGCGCCCCGGCGACCGCGTCGAAGGTTGCCCAATCGGCGCCGAAGCCACCGAGCGGCCGGACGGCTCCGACCGCCCTGGCGACCTTGGCGGCCTGTACGGCCTTCTCCGCCTTCGGGCCGACGCCCTGCGCCAACGCCACGCCCCCCACCACCAGGGTCAACACCAACGCCAGGCTCAACGGAATCAACAGCTTTTTGCTCATCTCACTCGCTCCTTTCTGTGCTTGCTGCCGGCGGGGCCGGCCGGCGGTGTTTTGACCGATTATCGGCACTGTTCTGATATGCAGTTTAGTACGTGATTCTGAGAATTCGATTAGGGGTTGAGGACGTTCCCGACCTTCACGCACTACGCACCACGCCCGGCAACGTCACCATGAATGTGCTCCCCTTCCCCAACTCGCTCCGCACCGCGATCTCCCCCCTGTGGGCGTGGGCGATGGCCTGGGCGATGGCGAGGCCGAGGCCGTGGTGGTCGCGATCACCGCCGGTGCGGGCTTTGTCCCCGCGGTAGAAGCGGTCGAAGACGTGGGGCAGGTCTGCGACCGCGATGCCGGCGCCGGTGTCCGCGACCTCGACGACCACGCGACCGTCGCTGGTCTGGCCGCCGACGCGGATCGTGCCGCCGTCCGGTGTGTAACGCATGGCGTTGTCGAGCAGGTTCAGGAACAGGCGGGTAAGTTGGTCGCGATCACCTGTGACGTACAGGCCAGGCGCGATGTCGCTGGTCAGTTCCTGGCTATGCTCTTCGGCCGCGCAGGGTGCGGTGGTCTCCACCAGGTCGGTGAGCAGCTCGCTGAGATCGAGCGGCGCGTAGCCCTGGGCCAGCCGGTCGGCGTCGGCGCGGGAGAGGAAGAGGGTGGCCTCCAGCAGGCTGCTTACCCGGTTGATCTGGCCGTCCAGCTCGCCCAGCGTGGCCTGGAGTTCTCCGGCGCTGCGGGGACGATTGAGCGCGACGCCGATCGTGCTCTTCATCAATGCCAACGGCGTGCGCAGGTCGTGAGACACGTCGGCGATGAAGCGACGCTCGCGCTGGAACGCGGCTTGCAGGCGGTCGAGAAGGCCATTGAAGGTGGTCGCGAGCTGCCCCAGCTCGTCGTTGTGCGGGGGCACGGGCAGACGCTCGGCCAGATCGTGGGCCTCGATCTGTTGGGCGGCCGCGGTCATGGCCCGCATGGGGTTGAGCACGCGTCCGGCCAGCCACCACCCGCCGAGTGCGGCAATCGGCAGGCCGACCGCAAGCGCGATCAGCAGCGTGGTGAGCAGCAGGCCGCGCAACCGGATGACGTCGGTCTCGGCTTTTCCGACTTGCAAGATGTAGACCGGCCCGTTTCCCAGCGGCACGGTGATCACGCGTACTGCGGCCGCCAGCCCGGGCTGGCGTTCCTCGATGGCGGCCGCGAGGGGGGCGGCGCGGATCGTCGCACGGTGCGTTCGGCCCTGGCGCGCGGCGGCGAGCGCGGCCGGCTCGACGGGTACCCTGCGGACTGGCAAGCCCGCGTTACGGATCACCTGGCCATCCAGGGTCAGCACGCGATAGGAGGTGTCCACGGCCAGCGGATCCTCGCCCCGTTGCAGCGGCGGCGTCAACAGGAGCGCCGTTTGGAGCAACTCCTGATCGGTGCTGCGCTGCAACTGCCAGGCGCCGCCGAAGAAGATCACGGTCGCAAAGGCAATCAGCATGACCATGAGGACGGCGGTGTACCAGAGTGTCAGGCGTTGGCGGATGGATAGCATTTATTCGACCTCGGCCAGCTTGTAGCCAATCCCCCGCACCGTATGCAGCACTTTCAACTCTCCCGGCACCTCGATCTTGCGGCGCAGGTAGCGGACGTAAACGTCCACCACGTTGGAGCCGCCCTCGTAGTCGAAGTTCCACACCTGGTCGAGCAGATTGTCGCGGGTGAGCACCTGGCCGGCGTGACGCAGCAGGCAGTGCAGCAGGCGGAATTCCAGGGGACTGAGGTCAATGCGCCGGTCGCTGCGGCGCACCTCGTGGCTGGTCTCGTCGAGGGTCAGATCGGCCACCTGGAGCGGGCCGACCTGGACGTCGCGGCCGCGGCGCCCCAGGGCGCGGAGACGGGCGACTAATTCCTTGAACGCGAACGGTTTGCCCAGGTAGTCGTCGGCGCCGCTGTCCAGCCCTTGTACGCGATCATCCACCGCGTTCAACGCAGTTAACATGAGGATGTGGCTGGTCACGCCCCCGGCGCGCATCCTGCGGCACGCGGTGAAGCCATCCATGCCGGGCAGCATTACGTCCAGAATGATCACGTCGTAGGGCGCAGCCAGCGCGTAATCCAGCGCGTCGCGGCCGTCAGAGACCACGTCCACGGCGTAGTGTTCTTCGGCCAACCCACGCTGGAGCGTTTGCGCGAGGGCGAGTTCATCTTCAACAATCAGGATGCGCATGGAGTATCTCGACGAATGACGAATGACGAATGACGAATGACGAATGACGAATGACGAATGACGAATGACGAATGATAGGGTAGCAAACCGAGATGAGAGAAGCGTGAGCGACTGGCGATACTGCCCACGGGCATGGACTGCGTTTTCGAGTAACTGCAAGAGCTGCTCTGTCACCCTGAGCGGGTCGGTCCCGTGAAGTGCGTTGCGGTGAGAATCCAGCGAAGGGTCTCGTCGCGGCAAGGAGATTCTTCGCTGGATGCTCGCCGTCGCGAGAAGCTAGGGGCCGACTCGCTCAGAATGACAGTCGCCGAAAAGCGCAATTTTGCAACCGTGCCCAGTATATCTGGATACAAAAGCCCTGCCAGCAGGATACGCTAACAGGGCTTGAGCGGCTTCGTCTTTCGCGGCAGTCGGCGGTCGTTCGTCGTTCGTCGTTACGCCGCCTCGGCCGCGCGCTCCACCTGTACATACACGGTAGCGTTCGCGCCAGAGCCGAATTTGATGACGACCTTATGCTCGCCCAGGGTCTTGATCGGGTGCTCGATCTCGATGAAGCGGCGCTCGATCTCAAGCCCGGCCAGCTTGTTCAATTCCACGGCAATGTCGGCGTTGGTGATGGAGCCGTAGAGACGATCCCCTTCGCCGGCGCGCGCCTTGAAGATGACGGTCTTGCCTTCAAGCCTGGCTGCCAACGCCTTCGCCTCGTTGGACTTGCGCTCTTGCTTGCGTTCGGCGGCTTCTTTGATGGTTTCGACGTGGCGCACGGCCCCTTCGGTGACGGGCGACGCCAGCCTGCGCGGAAAGAGCAGGTTTTGGGCATAACCGCCGGCGACTTCCTTGATGTCCCCGGCATGGCCGAGTCCTGGAACGTCTTTCAACAGGAGGACGCGCATGGTGGATTTCTCCTTCGGATGAAAATGAGTTTCGAGTTGCCGGGCATGATACACCAGGGAATGGCAAAGCGCAAAACGGATTGGCAGCAACTCCAAAAGTGCTTACCCACTGGATGTCACCCCTTCGTTGCACTCAGGGCAAGCTCTGAGCGGGTTCGCCCCGTGAAGTTCGTTGTAGAGACAAACCAGCGAAGGGTCTCGTCGCGGCAAGGAGAACTTGTCCCTTCGTTGCACTCAGGGCAGGCTCTGAGCGCAGCGAACGGATTCTTCGCTGGACGCTCGCCGTTGCGGGAGTTTAGGGGCCAACCCGCTCAGAATGACGTTTGCGCCCAAGCCACATTTGGAACTGCCCTGAGCCTGTCGAAGTGTCTTTGGAGACCTGTCCGGTCTATGCTATACTGCGCCCTGTGCTGGCCGCGCAGCCCAGCGAGTAGGTATCTTCTCAATCATCCAGAGTAGGGGCACGGCCTTGTCGAAGATCCCCGTAGGGGGCGCCTGCCCGCCAGGGCGACCGCAAGGGTGCGCCCCTACAAATTGAGAAGATACGCGAGTAGCTTAACCCCTTGTGGGCGTTGACGGGTACAAGGCTCTACGCTA
This sequence comes from Chloroflexota bacterium, assembly GCA_026389845.1. Classification (GTDB taxonomy): domain Bacteria; phylum Chloroflexota; class Anaerolineae; order CG2-30-64-16; family CG2-30-64-16; genus JAPLHB01. The sequence continues at coordinate 55,121 of JAPLHB010000135.1, read as the reverse complement.
CGTTTCGAGAACTACGAGAGGATCATCGTTTATGCGCATGCGCACCGCTGGAATGCTCGCAGGGGCGTTCCTGGTGCTGGTCTTAAGCTCAGTGGGCTGTTCCGTCAGCCAGTTGCTCGCGCGCCAGCCGGCCGCCACGGTCACGCCGACCCGCACCCCGCGGCCTACGTGGACGCCGGTCGGCGGCGGCCTGCGTGTGGCGACGCCAACCCTGGATCCGACGCGCTTTCCGGCGCCCCCAGTGGCCGCGGCCGCCGCGGCCACGCCGCAGGTCTTCGTACCCGGCTCAGGCCAGCCGATCTTCGTCCCGCAGTCGCCGGGCGGCGCCATTCCTGGCGTGCAAACCGTCGTGGTGATCATCGTCACGGCCACGCCGCCGCCGCCGGCCACGGGTACACCGCCGCCGCCGCCACCGCCTACGACCAGGCCCGGCCCGACGCCCACGCCCGGCCCGCCGACCGCCACGCCCACGATCACCCCCACCCCGCTGCCGCCGGTGATCGTCGAAGTGACGGTGGATCAAGCTAACGTGCGGCAGGGGCCTGGGCCGACCTACCCGATTGTGACCCGCCTGGACATCGGCACGAAAATCACCGTCGTCGGCCGTAACGGCGCCGGCGACTGGTGGAAGGTGTGCTGCGTGAATGGCGCGGACGTCTGGATCGCCGCCTCGGTCACAAGCGTGGAAGGGCCGCTGTGGGCCGTGCCGGAGGTGATGAACATCCCGCCGGCCCCGCCCGTGCCGACGAACACTCCCACGCCGGCGGGGCCGACGCCCACGCCGACCTATGCCTGGCCGTTTCGCGTCGAGGGCGTGCCGGAAGTCAACACGTTAGGCCAGAACTACTTCCGCATAGACGCCGTGATCTACAACGGCGCGACGCCGTACTGGGGCTACAAGTTGCGAGTCCGCAAACTGTTCACCGGGCAGGAGTGGTTGAGCGACGGCTCGTCATCGTACTGGACGTGGACAGTGACGGCGTGGCCGAACGACGGCAAGAACGTCAACCCGACCACCGATTGCCCGTCTCCGCGCACCGGTCTGCTGTGCCAGAAGAGCAACCTCAAGTGGGACAGCAACGGCGTGGGCGTGTCCATGGACGATGACGTCTGGGAAGTGACCGTCGCCGACGGCGCGGGCACCCCCCAGTCGGCGCCAGTGCGCCTGAACACGAGCGCGACGAACTCGAAGTGGTATTACATCGTGTTTACAAGTCGCAAGTAGCTTTTCGGGAGACTGTTTGAGAGCATCTATGTCCAAACGGGTTTGGTTACCCCTGCTGGGGGCCGTGATCTTGGCCGCCGTCAGTCTGAGTTGCTCGGTGGGACAAGCGATCGTCGGCCGGTCCGCGTCGGGCGTGGCGACGGCGACGAAAACTCCGCGGCCGACGTTCACCCCCTTGGCGGGTGCGACGGCCAGCGCGACGGCCGGGCTTGGCGTCCGCGGCCCGCTGCCGCCCGGCGTGAGCGTCGCGTCCGTGGAGCCAGCCGGCGCCGCATCCCCTTCGCCCACGCCGTTGCCGGGCGCGGGCAGCACGAACCTGATCCTGTTTGCCACCGAGACGCCGCCGCCCAATCCGACGCCCCGGCCGACCGGCACACCCGAGGCCACCGCGACGGCTACCCCCGACAGCGAGACCAACCGGCCGACACTTCAACCTGGCCCGCGGCCTTTGCCGACCCCCTATGTCGTCGTCAACGCGGACGCGGCCAGCGGTCGCAAGGGGCCGGGCGTCACCTTCCCGCTGCTCGGCGAGGTATCTGCCGGCACGGAACTGAAAATCTTGGCCCGCACCCCGGCCGGCGATTGGTGGCAGGTGTGCTGCATCGCCAACCAGCCGGCCTGGGTTTCGGCCAGCCTGGTAACGGCGTTGGGGCCGTTAGAGGGCGTGCCGATGCTCACCCCGCCGCCTACGCCCGCGCCCACGGCCGCGCCGCCGCCCACGGCCACGCCGTCAGCCGTGCCGACTCGCTTGCCGCCGTTCGATATCGCAGCCGGCCCGATGTTCCCGATCAAGCGCGATACCGGCGAGTTGACAATCTGGGTTAAGGTCTACGAGGGGCCGAGTGACAATCAGAAACCGCTGACTGGCTACGTGTTGAAGGTGAGTCGCGATGACGTGGACGTCAGCAGCCCCGCGCAATCGCGCGGGCCATATTTCAACTACACCAAGCCCGAAGGCAACTTCGAATACAACCTCGATTTCAAGATGGACAATGCCGGCGAAGCGAAATGGCGAATCTATCTCGCCAAGCCCGACGGCTACCGCGTGTCGCCCATCTCCGAGTTTACAACGCTGGGCGATTCATACCGCAACCTGGTGGTTTACGTCGCGTACTGGTTGGCGCGCTGACCTGTCCCGACGCCGCAGAATCTATTACCCGTTGCCTGTCATTCTGAGCGGGTCTATCCCTGGTCTCGCGTGACGGCGTGACACCAGCGAAGAATCTCACTACCATGGCGAGACCCGTCGCTGATTTTTCGCCGCAACGAGATTCACGGGATCAACCCGCTCAGAGCTTGCCCTGAGTGCAGCGAAGGGGTGACATCGCAGATTCTTGCGGCACTGCATCTTCTGAATGGACTTTTTACAAAGGAGCACACCTCATGCGTTTCCGTGCCTGGGCCATCGTTTCCCTCATCCTGCTGATCGTCGTGGTCACTGTGACCGCCTGCGCTCCCGGCGGCCGGTCGTCGCAGGTTACGCCGATCCCGACCAAGACGCTGCGGCCGACCTTCACCCACACGCCGGCCAAGCCGGCCGCCGCGTTCGTGACCGCCACGCCGGCCGTCCCGTCCACGGCCACCCGTCAGGCGACCGCGCTCACTGCGCCGCCTCCGACGGCCGTCCCACCGACCGTGGCGCCGCCGACCCCGACGGCCACGCCGGAAAAGGCCACCCTCACCATCACCGATCCCCCGGTCAACCTCCGGGCCGGCCCCGGCACTAACTACCCGATCGTGGGCGAGGTGCGCGGGAGCCAGACCTTCGAGATCACGGGCAAGAACGCGGCCGGGGACTGGTGGCAGTTCACCTTCGAGGGCAAGCCGGTTTGGGTCTCGGGGCAATTCGTCCGGCCCAACGCAGCGGCCGGCAAGGTTCCGGTGGCTGCCGACATCCCCGCGGCGCCACCCACCGCGCGGCCGCAGCCGACCAGCCCGCCCGCGCCTGCGCCCACGCAAGCGCCGCCCCCCAGCCTGTTTGCGCAGGCCGGCGCTGAATTCCGCAACGCCGATGATGCTAACTTCGACAAAGTTACCTTTTGGGGGCGCTTGGGCAAAATTGATGAGTTCAATGCCAGTGGTTACAAACTACGCGTTAGTGCCCCTTCGGGAAGTTCCGAGGTGCCGTTCAACGCTATATGGCAGGATGCTTACGCTGGCTACGGCAGTTCTGCGTTCAAATATAACGTTAAACTGGAACTCCCTCGCACCGCTGGCGCATTCCGCGCGGTGGTCGTGGACGGCAGTGGCAAAGAGGTTTCGGATGCCGTGACTGGCACACTGCTCGATCGCGCGCACGATGTGCTGCTGAACTGGTGGAAACGTTAATTCGCAGTGAAGACCGACCAGGAACCAGGTTTCCGCTCGAAACCTGGTTCCTACCCCTGCTCACTCTCCTCGCCCTCTTCCTGCGCGTCCTCCGCCTGGACTTCCAACCCCTCTGGTGGGACGAGGGCTATTCCGTTTGGTTCGCCACGCACGGGCTGGGCCAGATGGCCGCGCTGACGGCCGAGGACATCCACCCGCCCCTCTATTACGCACTCCTGCACGGCTGGATTCTGCTGCTGGGGGCGAGACCGGTGGCTCTGCGGCTGCTCTCGGTCGCCTTCGGCAGCCTGGCTGTCCCCGCGATCTACCTGGCCGGCCGGCGCTTGTTCAAGCCGCGCGTCGCCTTATTGGCGGCCTTGCTCCTGGCGCTCAACCCGCTCCATATCTTCTACAGCCAGGAAGTGCGCATGTACGGCTTGATGGCGCTGTGGAGCATCGGGGTGGTGGCCGCGGCGTGGGGAATGTTCGGGCGCGGGGGGGCAGATGTCACCTTGTCACCTCGTCACCTTGTCACCCTGTCACAGCTCGCCTACGTTCTCTTCACCACCGCCGCGCTCTACACCCAATACTACGCGATCTTCCTCCCCATCGGTCTGACCGTGTACGCGTTGTGGCGCTGGCGACGCGATAGAATCCGTAGCGATGGGCCTTGTGCCCGTGATGACGCCCACAAGGGGCTATGCTACGGTTTTTCGGACAAACGTTTATTGCGCTGGCTTGGCGCGCAGGCCGCAGTGGCGCTCCTCTATCTGCCGTGGGTGCTCTACGCCGCGCCCAGGCTCGTTCCTTACGTCAGCCAAAAGGTCGTGAAAGACGCCGATAAGCCGCTTGGCCTGTTCGTCTACGTGGCCCGCCACCTGGCCGCGTTTCTGGCCGGGCATCTTGAGGGGCCGCTGGCAACAGGGTGGCCGGCCGCACTGGTGCTGCTGATCCCGTTGGGTGTCGGTTGGGGGTTGATGACGCTGTCGGGGCGCAGAGGAGCAAGGGAGCGGGGGAGCGGGGGAGCACCAGCGCCTACGTCCACCTCTGCCCCCCTGCCCCCCTGCACCCCTGCACCGGTTCATTTACTTGTAGTTGTGACACTAACTGCTTTGCTCGCCGGCTGGCTCATCGGCCTCCGCTACCCCTTCTTCCCCGAGCGGGGCGAGCGGCTGCTGCTGCTGGCGCTGCCACCGTTCGTGCTGCTGGCCGCGACCGCGGTGGATGCCCTGTGGACGCGCTTCCATGCCGCGGGTTACGTCACCCTGGGTCTGATCGGCGCGGTCGCGGGAGCCAGCCTGTTCGCCTTCTACACCCTGCCGCGCTACGCTGCCGACGATTACCGGCCGTTGATCGGCCGCACGGTCGAACAAGGTTTGCCGGAGGACACCGTCTTCTGCGTCTACCCGTGGCAGGCTGGCTACTGGCGCAGTTACGGCAGCGCGTCCGGGCCGGCCGCTGTGTTGACGCCCGACGCGGCCTGGTCGCCGGCCGTGGCTCAGGCCCTGGATGCCGCGCTGGCCCGCGGCCACGTCTGGTTCCCGGCGCACCTGGCCCTGGGCGGCATCCTGGAGACGCAGATCGAGGCGCATCTGGCCGAGCGCGGTGTGCCGTTCGCGGTCGAGTGGTATGGGCCGGGCACCCGGCTCAGCGCATGGGCCGCGACTGCGGGAGCTATGCCCCAACCCGTGGCGATCGGCCCATTCCGCTTCCCGCTGGCCGGCGCGACCATCCCCGCGGTGGAGTTGGTCGGCGCGGCGGTCGCGCCCGGCCCCGTCCCAGCAGCCAACGCAGTCCTGCCGCTGGCGCTCTCCTGGCAGGCAAGCGCCGCGCCGCCGGTCCTGGGGGTCAGTGTGCGCCTGGTGGACATCATCGGCCAGATTTGGGCGCAGAATGATTATGAGCCGTTGGGTAGCCAGGCGCCCCCCCCCGCCCCCCAATCCTGGGGGGAATCAACTCCCCCCACTCCCCAATCCTGGGGGGAATCAACTCCCCCCACCCCCCAATCCTGGGGGGAATCAACTCCCCCCGAAGTCGGGGGGCGGGGGGGGGCCTCCGGCTGGCGCGCCACCGACCGCCTCGGCCTGCTCATCCCTGCGGGCACGCCGCCCGGAACCTACACCCTCGAAGTCACCGTCCACTTCAAAGGGGACGCCCGGTCGGTGGACGCGTTCGGCCCCGACGGCAAGTCGTTCGGAATGGCAGCGCGGATCACCGAGATCACTGTCGCGCCGGCGGGTCGCGATCTCACCCCTGAAAGGCTGCCGATCGCGACCCGCCAGCCCGTTGACCTGGGCGACGGCCTGCGCTTCCTGGGCTACAGCGCCGATGAGAAGCCGGTCATGCCGGGTGAGCTGCGCAAGGTGAGTCTCTTCTGGCAGACCACCGGTGCACCTGCCGGGGACACTGTCGCCTTCGTGCAACTGCTGGATGCGGCGGGAGGAGTCGCGGCCGGCTGGGAGGCGCCGCCGGGCGCGGCCTTCGGGACAAGCCGGTGGGCGCCGGGTACGCTCATCCGCACCCAGGCCTCCTTCCGCCCCCCGGCCACTCTGCCCGATGGCCGCTATCGTCTCATCGCCGGGCTGTTTCGCACCGCGGACAAGACGCGGCTGTGTACAACAGCGGGCGCGGATCACGTCAGCCTGGGCACGATGACTGTAGCTGGCCGGCTGCACGACATGACGCCACCCAAGCCGCAGCACACCGCCGACAGCCGCCTGGGGCCGTTCGCCCGGCTGATCGGCTATGACCTGGCCGTGCCGGACGGCGGCATCGCACCCGGCAGCGCCTTCCCGCTCACCCTCTACTGGCAGGCAACCGGCGCGACCGACCGCGGCTACACCGTCTTCGTCCATCTGTTGGACGAAACCGGCGCGATCCGCGGCTATGGTGACAGCGAACCGGGCGGTGGCCGGTTGCCCACCGCGAGCTGGCTCCCCGGCGAATACCTGACCGACCGGCACGAGGTCAGTGTCGCGCCTGATGCGCCGCCCGGTCGCTACCAACTGGCGATCGGCCTGTATGATCCGACCACCGGTCAACGGCTGACGACACCGGAGAGGGCAGACCGGCTACTCCTCGAAGCGCAAGTGTCAATTATCGCGAATCCATGATTTGTCTCACACGTAGTTACGTGATACACTGATTTACGTGGAGGAACAGTTATGGAGACCCAGAACGTTACCCTGACAATTCCCAAAAATATCCTTCATCGAGTGAAGCTGCTGGCCGTAGAACGGCGGGTTTCCCTCTCTGGCTTGCTGACTCAGACGCTCGCCGAAATGGTCGCACTGGAGGATAGCTATATCAGGGCCCGCCAGCGCCATCTGACTTGGCTTGAGCACGCCGCAAACCTGGGGACGGAAGGAACCATTCATTGGCGTCGCGAGGAACTTCATGAGCGGTGAGGCTGTCTACCAGTTCCTTGACACGAATATCCTGGTGTATGCTCACGATACATCGGCCGGCCCCAAGCACGTGCTCGCAAAAAGTTTGCTCGCCGGGTTGTGGTCATCGCGGCTTGGCTGCTTGAGTGTTCAGGTGCTACAAGAGTTCTACGTGAACGCAACGCGCAAAGTAGCACGGCCTCTGACCAGTCAAGAAGCTGCGCAGATCATCGTAGATCTGTCTGTTTGGCGCGTTCATGCCCCGCGGGCCGACGATGTGGTCGGGGCCATCGAGATCAGCCAGCGTCATGGGATTGCCTTCTGGGATGCCATGGTAGTTCGGAGCGCCTCACAACTCGGCTGTAAGCTGCTATGGTCAGAAGACTTGAATCCAGGCCAGGTTTACGAGGGAGTACGAGCAGTAAATCCGTTTCAAAACAGATCCCAAGCCGATGTATGAGCGATCCCTGTCGTAATCTACCGTTGTCTGAATCCGACCATTCCATGCGCAACCCTGACCCTACTTGTGCGTATGGCAAGATGATTGTACATGCTGACCCCAACAGGTTGGCACTGGCAGAGTACTGATTCACCCGTTCGCGGGGCACAAGGAGGAACCCATGTCCGAAGAAACCCACGTCGAGAAGAACATCGCGGATGAGCTGAACAAGCTGGGCAAGCAGGTGGCCGATGCGATCAAGGCTGCCTGGGAGAGCGAAGACCGCAAGAAGCTACAGGGCGAGATCACCGAGGGGTTGCAGAAGTTCGGCGACCAGGTGACTGACGCCGCCAAGAAGGCCACTGCGAGCGAACCGGCCAAGCAGATCAAGGTGCAGGCCGAAGAGGTCGTGACCAAGGTCAAGGAAAGCGACGTGACCGACGAGGTCCGCAAGGGCCTGCTGACGGGGTTGGAAGCGATCAACAAGGAATTGGGCAAACTGCTGGAGAAGCTGGAAGCGAAGAAAGCGCCCGAAGCGCCGGCCGCCCCCGCGGCTCCCGAAGCGCCGAAAGAGGGCTGATTTTGTTAGTGAAGGAAGTGTGAAATAAAGAGACCGGGGTTCTGCGAGAACTCCGGTCTCTTTTTATCTCCTGCCGGTGCGATTTACTGCGCGCCTGGCGTCAGGCTGAAGTGGAATGCGCCGACCCGGTTCGACGCAGGCGATCTCGTCTCGCCCGCGCCGACCGAGACCACGACGTAGTAGTAGTTGGTCAGTGGCAGGGCGAACGCAGTGGCATCGGTGAAGGTCGCCTGGTTGCCGGGGCCTGGCGCCGACACATCCGGCGTCAGCTTCGTGCCCCCGGTGAAGTAGGGACTCGTCCCCCGGTAGACCTCGTAACGCACAATCCCCGTCTGCGTCTACGTCCAACGCAATTCGATACCGTTGCTGTCCCTGCGTCCGCTGACCGCGGGCGCGGCCAGCGGGTTGCCCAGCAGTGCAAACTCGGTCAGGTGATCCAGCACCGCGATGATCTGGTTGTTGATCGTGTCCAGCGAACAGCCCGCGCACGGCAGCACCACGACCCACATCGTCCCGTCCCAGAAGTAGAGGTTCAGGTTCTCCTCGGCCAGGATGCCGGCGGCCTGCCAGTCGGTATCGCTGTAGTTCAGGGTGATGGTGTAGCGGCCAGCAAAGGTCGTGACCGGCTGACCGGCCGCATCGGTGGCGACCAGGGTGAAGGCGCGGCCCGCGAACGTGAAGCCGCCGGTTGCCTGCGTGGGGGTGAGGATCTCCGTGTAGGTGAAGGTCGTGGTGGTCGTCACCAGGCCGGCGGGCAGGGCCAGCTCGCCCTGGCCGGCAACGTCACCGTGACGGCTGTCGCGGGCTGCGCGGTCGCTGCGACCGGCGGCGCCAGCGGCGACTCGTCCGCGCCCACGTCCGGCGCAGTACCGGCCGGCTGGGACCGCGCTTCGCCGTCCAGGTCGTCAGCCACGCCCGCGTCCAGCCCCCGCTCCAGCGCGGCCGAGCCTGGCCCCAGGTGATAGCCGTCGGCCGTGAAGGCGGCAGAGCCGGTCAGCCGGCCGGTCTCGACGACCGCGCCGCTGGTATCGGTCGCGTTGCCGTCCCACAGGGTATTCGCCATCGTGACCACGGCGCCTGCGGCCGCGGCCACGCCGACCGTGTGGCTGTAGACGATCGTGTTGGTGAAGACGGCCGCGGCGCCGGCCGCCACGTAGACCCCGCTGCCATCGCTGCCGCTGTTGCCGGAGAGGGTGGTGTGCAGCAGGGCCGGCCGGGCGCTCCCCGCCACGTACAGGCCGCTGCCCGCGCTCCCCGCGCGGTTCGCCAGCAGCACGTTATTGGCCAGCGCCGGCCGGCTGTCGCCCGCCGCCGTTGGCCGCGTAGTTCTCGCGGATGACGTTGCCCGTCAGGGTCGCGTCGCTGTTGTTGAGGTAGACCCCGCCGTTGCCGTTGGCCCGGATCATGTTGTCAGCCAGCGTCGCCGTGTCCACACCGTTCAGGTAGATGCCATAGCCTGGGTTATTCTGGAAAGTCGAGCCGGTGACAGTGACCGTGCTGGCGCCGGTGGCATAGAGGGCATAGTCGGAAGTGGCCGTGCCGTTGCCGCTGAACAAGGTATCGCTGACCACCACTGGCTGGCTGTGGCGTAGAGACCGTAGAAGGCGCCATAGCTGACAGAGTTGCCGCTGATGACCTGGCTGCTGGCGATGCGCAAGGTGCCAGGGGGCACGTTGCGGGCTGCGATGTTGCTGCCCCAGTAATAGGCAAGGCTGGTGGGCTGACCGCCATAGCGCACCGTAACATACTCCAGGTTGCCCGAGCCCCCGTCAAACACCAACCCCGACCTCTGCTGCGGCCCACCGTCCGTCGCCGAGGTGAACACGATCGGCTGTCCCGCCGTCCCTACCGCCGCCAAGTGCCCCTCCACCTGTAACTCCGTGCTGGATTCGCCCATGATGGCCGTGCCTGACTGCATCGTCAGACTGCCGCTAGCTGGTACAAGCAGGTCGCCTTCGAGTTGATAGCCGTCCAGGCCGATCTGGGCGGTCAGGGTGACGTCGGGCGTGAACGCGCCGCCAGCAATGCGAATGCGGTTGTATACTGGTCGGAAATCAAATGGGTGTGTTCAAAATTAGTTAGGGCCAAACTAAGCGACCCGCTTTCGTTGCTCGTCTTGGTGTTGACTGGCAGTTTTTCTGGGCAGCACATAGAGGCGCCGGGCCGGTGCAGTCTGGATCGTGCGTGCGGGGGGCGTCAAAGCCTGTTCTTCCAGCACGCGCTGGGTGGGTAGCGGGACGCCGTAGAGCCGCAGGTGGCGTTGCTGTTTGCGGAACTGGTGATAGGCCCCCCAGTCGCCGTTCTCGGCCACCGCGCGCAGGCCGAGCAGGTTTTCAACGCCGTCCGGCGTCCAGCGCATGCCGGACAATTCGCAGCGGTCTTTGACGAGGTGCCGGCAGGCGCCCTCAATGACGCCAGAAGCGCTGGGCCAGCCCTTGGCGAGATACGCATCGTACTGCATGCAAGGCAGGTTGTGTTCGAAGTAGTCGGCCACCTTGGTGAGCGTGGCCTGCTGGGTCGGGGTGCGCTGGGCGGCCTGCGCCAGCCGGCGGAGGTCCGCCACGACCTGGGCCGTCTGCCCAGTGAGCAGTTGGTGGGTGTGCTGCTCCACCCAGGGATTGCGCTCGGGGGCCTGTTCGCCAAAGAGACTATTGGCCACATCCCACAGCTTCTCATCCGCGTGAATGAAGTCCAAGACCAGGGTGAAGGTGGGGCAGTGCGTCTGCATGCGCGTTTGGAGCGCTTCGGCGCCATCGGTCAGGGCCACCCGATGCTGGATGTGCGCTCCGTCCCGGGCTGCGACTTGGGCGGCCAGCCGGGCGAGCGCCACGTCTTTGCCGGCAAGGGTGGCCCAGAGTTGCTTGTGTTGGGGGGCGGCCCATGGCGGCAGCGTCGCCGCAGGCGCCCGGGCGGCCGTCGGGTGAAAGAGACTGGTCACGATCGCCTCCGGGGTGCGCACGTTAGGCGCCACGGTGTAGATCCCGGTCACGACCGCTTCCTTCTTGTGCGTCAGCTTCTCGCCCTTGCCGAGGCGCACCTGGGCTTCTGCGGGCGTCTCGCGCACGATGGGCACACCTTTGCCATCGGCCTGCACCACCAGGATCGGTCCTTCCGCGGCGGCCGGCGGCGCGGGCTGCTGAGCGTAGTAACTGACGACATCGCGGGCATCCGCGTGGACCAATTGACTGATGGCTTGCGTTGTATCTTCTCAAAAATCCGGGGGCAGTTGTTTGGTGCCATACCACACGCTGTCAATGGCGGTGGTCATGGACAAGCCGGGCCGAGTATGATAGGCTGCGGTTATGACTGAACCAACCGCACCGCCGGCGACCAATCGTCCGGTCGGTACCACCCCATTGAAGGTTCTGGCGCAGATTGACCTGGACGGCATCCAAGACCTTGCGGGTGCGCGCCGCGCCATCACGCAATTGTTCAACCTGACCGAAGACCTGCAGACGACGATTCACCAGTTGCAGGCTGAGAATCAACGATTGCGGGACGAGAACAACCGGCTCAAGGGCGAGCAAGGCCGACCGGACATCAAGCCCAACAAGCCGCCTGCGCCGCCGGCCTCCACCGCTCATTCCTCCGAAGCCGAACGGCGGCAGCCGCGGCCCTGGCACAAGGACCCCAAGCTCGACCGCCTCCCGATCAATCGCGAAGCAACGCTACCGGTGGAACCCGCGCAACTGCCTGCCGCCGCCGAGTTCAAGGGCTACGAAGCTGTCGTAGTGCAAGACCTTATCATCAAGACCGACAACGTCTTGTTTCACAAAGCGAAGTACTACTCGCCCAGTGCCCAGAAGACCTACTTGGCCGACCTGCCGCCCGGCTACACCGGGCAGTTCGGGCCGGGGATCCAAGCCCTCGTCTTGGTGCAGTACCATGCCTGCAACGTCGCCGAGCCGAAGCTGTTGGAATTCCTCCGCAACGTCGGCATCGTGATCTCGGCCGGGCAGCTCTCGAACCTGCTCATCAAAGAGCAACCGGGGTTCCATGCCGCGAAGAGCGCCGTCTACGAAGCGGGTCTGCGCAGCAGTCCGTGGCAGCACCTCGACCAGACCAGCACGCGGGTGGAGGGCGTCAATCAGCAGTGCCACGTGCTCTGCAATCCGCTTTGCACGGCCTTCTTCACCACGGCGAGCAAAGATCGCTTGAGCGTCCTGGATGTGCTGCGCAACCTGGGCCCCCGCACCTTCCGCTGCAATGCCGAAGCTTTCGAGTTACTGCACGCCCTGGGGCTGGCCCAGGGGGCGATCCGCGCGGTGGCGACCTGGCCGCAGGAGCAAGACTTGCGCGAAACGGAACTCAGCCAACGGCTGGAGACCCACCGGCCGCCGTTCGGGCCGCAGCAGCGCCGCCAGATCCTGGAGGCGACCGCCATCGCGGCCTATCATCACCAGCACGAGTTGCCGGTGATCCAACTGCTGCTGTGCGATGACGCCCCGCAGTTCAACTGGCTGACGGCCGATCTGGCCTTGTGTTGGGTGCATGATGGCCGCCACTACCAGAAGCTGGCCCCCTGCGTGCCGCGCCATCAGGAACTCCTGGCGGCGTTCAAAACCGAGTATTGGGCCTTCTACGACCAGTTGTTGGCCTATCGGGAGCACCCCAGTCCGGCCGAAAAAGCGCGGCTCACAGCCGAGTTCGCTACGCTTTTCGCGACCACCACCGGCTACCAACAACTCGATGACCGGATCGCCAAGACCCGCCTCAACCAGGCCAGCCTGCTGTTGGTGCTCGACCACCCCGAGATACCGCTGCACAACAATCCAGCCGAACTCGGCGCCCGGCAGCGCGTGCGCAAACGCGATGTCAGCTTCGACCCCCGCACAGCCGAAGGCGCCCAAGGCTGGGACACCTTCCAAACGCTGGCCGCCACAGCCAAGAAGCTGGGCGTCAGCTTCTACCACTACATCCGCGATCGCGTGGCGAAAACCAATGCCCTGCCCAGCCTGGCCGACCTCATCCGGCAACGCGCAGAGGAACAACCCCTGGGGGCGTCCAGGAATTCAGGTTAGCGGCCCCCGAATGATTGAAAAGATACGTCCTCACGACAATCGGCCCACAGCCGCGCGGCCCCTTGCTGCCGGCCGAACGGCTCCAGCACGGCCAGCAGCGCCTGGCCGATCTCGCGGCGGCGCCAGGCCGGGGCGATCACGATGTAGGTCGTGTAGACGCCAGGCGCCTGCATCCAGTACGGATTCATGCAGTCCCCCAGGCCGATGAACCGACCGTCCGCGCTCTCCACAACGTAGCGCAGCCACGGGTTGCCCTGCGGGTAGCTCCGCTCCCAATGCTCCTTAGACTCCACGGTCGTCGGCTCGTCCGGGTAGGTCTGGTTGATGATCTCCACCAACGCCGAAATGTCCTCCCAGCGGAACTCGCGAAAACGAACGGCCTAGCCGATCACTGCGTTTGTCATAGTCAACCCTCGGCGGCCTTTATGTAGACCGGATACGCATAGCGCCCATAGCAGACAAAAACCACCTTCTCGATGGACGCATCCTGATCGAGGAACCGCTTCACCTCCGCCAGCGCGATCTGCGTCGCCCGCTCCAGCGGAAAGCCGTAGATGCCGGTGCTGATGGCCGGAAAGGCGATGGTATGAATGCCGTGCGCCGCGGCCAACGCCAGACTGTTGCGATAGCAGCTCGCCAGCAGTGCATCCTCGCCACACTCGCCGCCCTGCCAGATCGGCCCGACGGTGTGGATGACCCACCTGGCCGGCAGCCGGTAGCCCCGCGTGATCTTCGCCTCGCCTGTCGGGCAGCCGCCCAGCATGCTGCTCTCGGCCAGCAGCTCCGGCCCGGCCGCCCGGTGGATCGCGCCGTCCACGCCCCCGCCGCCCAGCAACGAGCTATTCGCCGCGTTGACGATGGCGTCTACCGGCTGGCGGGTGATGTCGCCTTCGATGATGGTAATTCGGTCCAACATGACTCGCCTCCTGCCTGTAACGCAAGCTGGCAGCTTGCGCCACAAACGAAAACAGTTACGACTTTCCCGTCCGGTAGATCACGAAGAGCGGCCGGCCGCTGCGTTCAGCGAAACGGATTTCTTCATGCAGAGTCAGGCCTCGTCCGGCCGCCAGCTTGCGCAATGCCTCCACCCGGCCCTGGAACACCGTCGCCTCGGACGCGTGGGCCAGGTAGATGTTGTCCGGGTTATCGAGGAAGCCGCTCACCCGCGCCGCGAACCCATCGTCGGGCGCATCCACCGGGGCATAACCGAACACTTCGATGGGATTCACCTTGCCGGTCGTCAGGAAACGCACCGGCGCATCTATGCCCCAGTCCAACGTCACCGGCGCCGAGAGGCCCCCGGCCGCCAGGTAGCCCGCCAGATCGCCGATCGCGTCCGAGTGCCCCGCGTGCCCGCCCGACGCCGCCAGGCCGCGGTGATAGCGAACGGTCGTCCACAGGTCGCCGCCAGCCCAGAGCAGTACGGCGATGAGGGCGACCGCAGCGAGCAAGGAGGCAGGTGGCAGCAACCCCTGACCCCTGACTCCTGATTCCTGACTCCTGATTCCTGCCCCCATGCCCCCCCGCCCCTCTGCAACGAGTGCACCGGCCGCCAGTCCGCCCGCCAGCGGGATCAACGGCAACAGCAGCACGTAATGGGTGATGAACAGATCGCTGACGGTGAAGGCGCTTTGAGCGACCATGAGCGCGAGCAACGCGAGCGGCAAGAGTGACACGGTGACACGGTGACACGGTGACATGGTGACACGGTGACATGGTGACACGGTGAACGGTGGAGCGTCGAACGTCGAGCGTCGAGCGGGAATCACCCATTCAACCACTCCAACGACGAGCGCAGTCACCGCCAGCCCACCCGCCAACCACGGCGCCCACTGGTTGGCGAAGACGCCGCCCAGGTACCAAAGATGATCCCCGCGCAGCAACGTGACCAGTTGCTTGAGTCGGGTCAACAGGTTGGGCAGATAGGCGGTGTTGTCCACGCCGTAGTACGATCGCCCCAGGTTGCCGAAGATCGAAGCCAGTGTGCCGCCAGTGCGGAGGTTGAAGAGTAGCAATGGGAGAAGTGGGATGGCGAAAAAGAGAGCGGCGATGAGGGTATTGCGTATTGCGTATTGCGTATGGCGTATGGCGTGCTGCGTGCTGCATGCTGCGTGCTGCGTGCTGCGTACTGCGTGCTGCGTGCTGCGTGCTGCGTGCTGCGTACTGCGTACTGCGTGCTGCGCGTTTTCGTTTTTCGTTTTTCGTTTTGCGTTTTGCTCCCACCGCTCCACCGCCCACGCTATCACCCCCACACCCACCACCGCCCCAATCGCCCAGATGAACAGCAACTTGGCGTAGATGCCCAGGCCCCAGAGGAACGCGGTGAGCCAGAGGTCGCGCGGCTTGCGCTCGACCCACCAGCGCAGGCCGGTCAGCAGGCTTGCCATGAAGATGAGCGCGGTGAGATTGGTGACGAAAATGCCCTGGCGGCTCCAGAAGACAAACGAGGGATTGACAGCCAGCAGCAGGGCCGTCACGCCGCCGGCCACCGGACCGCTCAGCCGCCAGGCGATGCGGGACGTCAGCAGCAGGGTCAGGCCGGCGATCACGAGCGGCAGCCAGCGCAGCGCGACGACGTTCACGCCGCCAACGGCCAGAAACGGCACGGCCAGGAGCACGTTCAGGCTGCCGATGTAGTCCTGCACCATCAGCGGCAACCGCCACGCACCGAGCTGGACCGTTGCGTCGCGAAACGCAGTCACCGGCTGCCCACTCACCAACTGCATCGCATTCAGCCCGGCTTCTTTGGCCTCGTCGTAGTGTAAGCCCGGCAGATGTAGCTGATACGCGCCGAAGGCGAGAAACAGCAGAAGGCAGAAGGCAGAAAACAGAATGATGAAAAGTGGTCTCGGGATAGACTGTGTCATAGCCGTCTGCTATCCCTCCAACCGCTCAGCGTCGGGAATCGTCGCCTGCTCCGGCGATGCGTTGACGATCTTCACTGCGCCCCGGCAGACCACGTCCCGGCCGAACCGCACGTCCCCCTTCACGCTCAACCGCTCGCAGGCGACCAGCGACGGCGGGCCGTAAGGGAAGCGAGCCTCCAGATCGTCAATCAACTTGTAGTAGCGGCCGTCCAGGCTGACCACCAACGGCCCCAACGTTCGCGCCGGATTGGGCACGATCCGGTAGTCGTCGGTCAGCACGTACGCATCGGAACGGACCGCGAGCAGGTCGTCGCAGCTCTTCACCGGCGCAAAGCGAGTGCGCGGCACGCGCACAGCCCCCGCGCCCTCGAACAGGCCGATCGCCGCGCCCATTGCAGTCTCCAGTTGGTAGACCGGCGTCGAGTGCGGGTCGCGCGGGTCAACGGTCTTACTGTTACGGATCATCGGTAGGCCGAGCACGCCCGCTTTGGCCGCCAGCAACGCATCGAGCGCGGGCAGATTCAGCCACAGGTTGTTGCTGTTGAAATAGCGGTGCCGGGCGATGTCCTGAAACACGTCCATGTCTTTGGCCGGGCATTGGGCTGACTCCCGCAGGATCAGCCGGCCGTCTTCGACCCGTCGCGCCAGGTGGCCGCCCTTGTGATCGGCAGCGGTGCGGTCGGCGACCTCCATCAGAAACGGCAGCCGGTGGGTCACGAAGTAGCCCAGGATCGCCGGGTCTATGCACGCGCCCAAATTGTCGGCGTTGGCGACGAACGCGTATTCGATCCCCGCGGCCAGCAGCGCCGCCAACATCCCGCAGGTGACAAGCGCCGTGTAGATGTCGCCGTGGCCGGGCGGACACCACTCCAGCTCGGGGTCGGCCGGCCAGACGATCGGGCTGAGATCGGTCTGGGCAATTTTCGGAACCTTGTGCTGCACGAAGTCGAACGGGATGCGCCTTGCTAGCTCGTCATAGGGGCGCAGCGCCGCCAGCGAGTCGTCGCGGGTGACGAAGCTATTCATCAGCACGAGCGGCACGCCGACGTGGATGGCTTGCCGGGCGATCACGTCCAAGAAGGTCAGGCCTTCCTTAACGACCAGCAGCGACTTGGCCCGCTCCAGCCCCATCCCCGTGCCCAGGCCGCCGTTGAGCTTGAGCAGCACCGTCTTGAACAGCGCCGCCTGCCCCGCGGCCGCCAACTCCGGGCCGAACGTCTCGGCGTCGGGCAGCGACGCGACTGGGCGAATCTCCGCTTCCGGGATCAGACCCGTGCGCCCTTCGGCCAACTGGACGTAGTAGTGCTCGAAGGTACGGATGACGATCTCGGGCAGGTTTTCCGCCCGCATCTTGGCCGCGAACGGTGCGAAGTTAGGTTTCATGGATGTCATGCGTCACCTTTGACGGACCGGCGGCTGGATACTGGAAGCTGGAAACTGGCGGCTGGAAGCCTGGAGAAGCGAGACCGGCTTCTAATTTCCAGCTTCTAGTTTCCAGCTTCCAGCTTCGGTTTTCTCAAATGCCATTCCGTCGCCTGCTCATACGCATACGCCGCCCGCAAAATCGTCTCTTCCTCGAACGCGCCGGCGATGAGTTGAAGCCCGATGGGCAATCTGTTGCCGTCGAAGCCACAGGGCAGCGAGAGACCGCAGATGCCCGCCAGGTTCACCGATAGGGTGAAGACGTCCGACAGGTACATCTGGAGCGGATCAGCTACCTTTTCTCCGATGCGGAAGGCGGTCGTCGGCGTGGTGGGGCAGGCGATGACGTCCACCTGGCGGAATGCCTCATCGAAATCGCGCTTGATGAGCGTGCGCACCTGCTGCGCCTTGAGGTAGTAGGCGTCGTAGTAGCCCGCGCTGAGCGCATATGCGCCCAGCATGATGCGCCGCTTGACCTCCGGGCCGAATCCTTGCCCGCGCGTCTGCCGGTAGGTGTCCCATAGCGTCGCCCCCGGCGCCGAAAGGCCATAGCGGATGCCGTCGTAGCGGGCCAGGTTGGCCGAGGCCTCGGCCGGCGCAATCAGGTAGTAGACCGGCAGCGCCAAATCGGTGTGGGGCAGGCTGACCTCCCGCACCTCCGCGCCCAAGCCACGCATCACCTCTACCGCCGCGCGCACTGCCGCCTCGACTTCGGGCTGCATGCCTGGGATGAAGTACTCATTCGGCACGCCGATCCGCAGCCCCCTGACCCCTGCCTCCTGCCTCCTGATCCCTGTCTCCTGAATCCTGATCCCTGGGGCATCCACGCTCGTGCTGTCGCGCGGATCGTAACCGGCGATCGCGGCCAGCAGGATGGCGGCATCGGTCACGTCCTTGCCGAATGAGCCGATCTGGTCGAGCGACGAGGCGTAGGCCGCCAGCCCGTAGCGGCTAACGCGGCCGTAGGTCGGCTTGATCCCCACCACGCCGCACAGACTGGCCGGCTGGCGCACGCTGCCGCCTGTATCCGAGCCGAGCGCGGCCAGGCATTCGCCCGCAGCCACCGCCGCCGCGCTGCCGCCGCTCGATCCGCCTGGTACCCGCGTCAAATCCCACGGGTTGCGCGTGGTGAAATACGCCGAGTTCTCGGTGCTCGAACCCATCGCGAACTCGTCGGTGTTGGTCTTGCCCAGGATCACCGCGCCGGCCGCGGCCAGCTTCTCGATCACGGTGGCGTTGTAGGGCGGAACGTAGCCTTCCAGGATCTTCGACCCGGCCGTGAGCGGCACGCCCTCGACCGTGATCACGTCCTTGATCGCCAGCGGGATGCCGGTCAGGAGTGGCAGCCGGTCAACCGCGTCCTCTTTGCGGGCCGCGGCGATGGCCGCATCGGCCTCGGCCGCCTGCTCCAGCGCGACCTCCGGCGTCAGCGTCAGATACGCCTTCACGTCGTTATCCACCGCGTAGATGCGGTCGAGCATCGCCTCGGTCAACTCCGTCGCCGTGATCTCGCCGGCGCGCAGAAGGGTCGCGGCGGCGTGGAGGGTGAGATCGTGTAACACATTACCTCGCAACGTCTGGAAGCTGGAAACTGGAAGCTGATCTGTCCTCAAGCCCGTGTTGTCCGATTTCCAGTTTCCAGCATCCAGTTTCCAGTTTCCAGCATCCAGTTTCCAGCATCCAGTATCCAGTTTCCAGCATCCAGTTTCCAGCATCCAGTTTCTAGTTTCCAGCATCCAGTTTCCAGTTTCCAGCATCCAGTTTCCAGTTTCCAGTTTCCAGTATCGCCTTCACCCGAAAACACCCCTCCGCCGCGTCCGGCGCGTTCGCCAGCACGTCCTCGGCCGGCAACGACGGCGCGGCCAGATCGTCGCGCATGACGTTGCGCAGCGACAGGACGGTCGCGGTGGGCGGGATGGCGGAGGTGTCCACCCGCTGGATGGCCGCGGCGTAGTCCAGGATGGCCGAAAGCTGGTCGCGGTAGAGCGCCTTTTCCTCGGCGGTCAGGCTCAACCGGGCCAACTCAGCGATGTGTTCGACTTCGGTGATGGTGAGCGGCATGGTATTGTTCCGTGATGCGTGTTGCGTTTTGCGTAATCCCCGCGCCATTATAGCACCGACGGACGCGGGGGAGCAATTCGCCGGGACGGCTCGGATATAACGCAAAAGTGTCGGTGACCTCGGCGTCATTTTGAGCGGGTTTGTTTTTGGTTTCGCGCGTTGGCGTGATCCCAGCGAAGAATCCGTTCACTGCGCTCTGAGCTTGTCCTGAACGCAGTAAAGGAAGAAGTTCTCCTTGCCGCAACGAGACCCTTCGCTAGTGACCTGCTGCAACGCGCCGCTCGTCGTTAACCCGCGCAGAGCCTGCCCTGAGTGCACCGAAGGGGTGACATGCTCCCGACAATTTTGCGTTACACCCGGGACGGCTCCTGGAATGGCTGTCTCCGATCACCCGCGTTTGACAAACCGCGAATACTTGCTCTATAATGCGCAACATACTCCCCCCGCGAGTTCCTTGCTTTCATGGCTTTACCGCCTTCGCTCACATCAGGAGGAACGGCCATGGCTATTCACCGCGCGCCCATGTTGGCCTCTTCGGTCCTGCTCCTGGCCCTGCTGCCCGCCCTCTTTGCCGCCGGCAGCATCGCACAGCCGGCCACGCACCTGGTCATCAGTGAGGTGCTTTACGACGCGCCCCAGTCAGGTACAGACACCTCTTACGAATGGATTGAGCTTTATAACCCCACTGCCGCGGCGGTCAATCTGACCGGTTGGAGGCTCCGCGACAATACGGCTGAGGACGCCATCCCTTCGTTCACGCTGAACCCCGGCGAATACCTGGTGGTGGCTGCGACAGCGGCCGGCTTTGCGACGAACTACCCCGGCTTCACCGGCAACCTGGTGACACTGGAAGGCAGCCTCGGCAACGGGCTGAGCAACACCGGCGACCGCGTGCTGTTGATCGCCCCCGACGCCGCAACCGTGGATGCGATGAGCTACGGCGCGGACGCCGGCGGCTTCGACCCGCCCTGTTCCGGTGTGCCTGCGGGTTCCTCGCTGGCGCGCGTCCCCTCGTGGGTCGACACCGACACCGCCGCCGACTGGCTGCCCCAGGCCACGCCCAACCCAGGCGCGCCAGGCGCGGGGCCGGCCGCGACACCCACGGCAACGCCGACCGCGACACAACCGCCGACCGCTACGCCGACGGTCACTTCTACCCGGACGCCAACCGAAACTATCACGTCAACCCCGACCGCCAGCTCAACGCCCACCGAGACCGCCACGACGTTGCCCGGCGCGACCGATACACCCACGCCAACGTCATCTCCGACGGGGACGCCCTCCACAACGCCAAGACCGACTGAAACGCCCACGTCAACGCCAGTCATCTGGCCGCGCATCCTGTTGAGCGAGGTGCTCTATGACGCGCCACAATCCGGGTCCGACACCTCTTACGAGTGGATCGAGTTATTCAACGCCGGGGCGACAGTCGTCAACCTGACCGGCTGGAAACTGCGCGATAACTCGGCGGAGGATGCGATTCCAGCCTTCGCGTTGGGACCGGGCGAGTACCTGGTGATTGCTGCGACAGCAGCCGGCTTTGCGACGAACTACCCCGGCTTCACCGGCAACTTGGTGACACTGGAGGGCAGCCTCGGCAACGGGCTGAGCAACACCGGCGACCGCGTGCTGTTGATCGCCCCTGACGCCGCGACCGTGGATGCGATGAGCTACGGCACGGACGCCGGCGGCTTCGACCCGCCCTGCTCCGGTGTGCCTGCGGGTTCCTCGCTGGCGCGCGTCTCCTCGTGGGCCGACACCGACACCGCCACCGACTGGCTGCCCCAGGCCACGCCCAACCCAGGCGGCCCCGGCGTGGAACCGATCGCGACACCCACTGCCACGCCCACGAACACGGCGACCTCAACCTCAACCTTAACCTCGACGCCCACCGCGACCGCTACGGCGTTACCCGGCGCGACCGAGACGCCCACCCCAACTCCCACGCCGACCGCGACGCTCACGTCGCTGCCCCTGGTGCGCCTGAACGAGTTTCTGCCCTACCCCAAGGCGGTTGACTGGGACGGCGACGGCACGGCCGACGCATATGACGAGTGGGTCGAGTTGTTCAACCTGGAGCCGATCGCGATTGACCTGGCCGGCTGGTCACTGGACGACGTGGCTGACGGCGGCACTTCACCCTACGTCTTCCCGTCCGGTACGCTGATCCAACCCGGCGGCTTCCTGGTGCGCTATCGCTCGACCACCGACGTCGGACTCAACAACGACGGCGACACCGTCCGCCTGGTCGCGCCCGACGGTCGCGAGGCCGACAGCTACGCTTACACCAGCACGCGGGCCGACGCCAGCTTCAGCCGCACGGTGGACGGCGTCGGGGGCTGGACCGAAGACTACCCGCCCTCGCCCGGCGGACCGAACCTGCCCGCGCCGCCCACGCCGACGCCGACGATCACCCCGACAGGCACGCCCGGCCCAACGTCGACGCCCACCGCGACCGCGACAGCCAGCAGCACGCCGACGGCCTCAGTAACCCCCAGCACCGCCCGCCCCGGCGATCTGGTCATCAACGAGATCATGCAGAACCCGAATGCCGTCTCGGACAGCGACGGCGAATGGTTCGAGGTGTACAACGCCACCGGCCGGCCGATTGACCTGAACGGCTGGACGATTCGCGACGATGGAGGCGACAGCCATCGCATCCAGGCCGGCGGCCCGCTGCTTCTGCCGGCTTACGGCTTCCTGGTGCTCGGTCGAAACGCCGATGGGGCGATCAACGGCGGTGTGCAGGTGGACTATCGCTACAGCAGCTTCGACCTGGGCAACGACGATGACGAGATCATCCTGCTGGACGGCATCGGCACGGAAATTGACCGTGTGGCCTACGACGGCGGGGCGAGCTTCCCCGATCCCAACGGCGCGTCCATGGCGCTGATCGTTCCGAGCTGGGACAACGCGCTCGGCCGGAGCTGGCGCGCCGCGTTCAGCCCGTGGCCGGGCAGCGCGGGGGATCTCGGCTCGCCGGGCGCGGCCAACCCGATCCCGCCCAGCGCGGGGATCGAAGGCTACGTCTTCGAGGATCTGAACGCGAACGGTCGTCGCGACGCCGGTGAGCCTGGCATCTCGGGCGTACCAATCGCCTTGAACAGCGGGCAAAGTCTCCACACCTTCAGCGACGGGTGGTACGGCTTCTACGATCTGCCGGCCGGCGTCTACACCGTGACCGAAATCCAACCCGCCGGCTACGCCAGCACCACGCCCGACCAGTTGATCGTCACGGTCGCGCCGGCCGAGATCAGTTGGGGGCACGACTTCGGTGAGCGGCGGCTGCTCACCTCGCCTACGCCGACCGGCACAGTCACTCCGGGCGCCTGGCCGCGCGTCCTGGTGAGCGAAGTGCTTTACGACGCGGCGCAGGCCGGCACAGACAGCGACTTCGAGTGGATCGAGCTGCACAACCCGACCGCCGCGGCGGTGGATCTGGCGGGCTGGCGGCTGCGTGACAACTCGGCCGAGGACGCGCTCCCCGCCTTCACGCTTGGCCCCGGCGAGTACCTGGTCGTCGCGGCCACGGCCACCGGCTTCGCCGCAAACTATCCCGGCTTCACGGGCCACCTGGTCACGCTAGAAGGCACGATCGGCAACGGGCTGGGCAACGGCGGCGACGTGGTGATGTTGCTCGCGCCGGACGGCTCGGCCGTGGACGCGATGAGCTACGGCGATAACACGGCCGCCTTCGCTCCGCCCTGCCCCGACGTGCCGGCCGGCTACTCGCTGGCGCGGGCGCCGTCGGAGGCCGATACCGACACCGCGGCCGACTGGCTGCCCCAGGTCACACCCAACCCCGGCGCGCCCGGCCTCATCCCATCCCCCACCCCCACGCCCACCGCCACCGCGACCGCCACGCCCACCTCAGCCTCAACCTCAACCTCGACCTCAACCTCGACCTCAACCTCGACCTTGACGCCCACACCCGGCCCTCTGCCCCGCATCCGCTTGAACGAAGTCCTGCCGCGCGCCGGCGCGGTGGACTGGGACGGCAACGGCTCGGCCGACGCCTATGACGAATGGATCGAATTTTTTAGCCTGGAGTCAGTCGCGATTGATCTGGCCGGCTGGGCGTTGGACGACATCGCCAACGGCGGCAGCGCGCCCTACATCTTCCCGGCCGGCACGCTGATCGAGCCGGACGGCTTCTTGGTGCGTTTCCGCTCGACAACGGGTGTGGCGCTCAACAACGACGCCGACGACGTCCGCCTGCTCGCGCCCGGCGGCGCGGAGGTTGATCGCTTCAGCTACGCCAACCCGCGGCCCGACGCCAGCTACAGTCGAACGACGGACGGGGCGGGCGACTGGACCGACAGCTACCCGCCTTCCCCCGGCCGGCCGAACCTGCCGGGCGCACCCGTTGCCACAGGAACGCCGACGGCGACCCCGACCTCAACCTCAACCTCGACCTCAACCCCTACCGCCGGCCCGCGGCCGGCCGTGCGGTTGAACGAATTCCTGCCCCGCCCCGTCGCGATTGACTGGGACGGCAACGGCACGGCGGATGCCTACGACGAATGGATCGAGCTCTTCAGCCTGGAGCCGGGTACCGTTGATCTGACCGGCTGGATGCTGGACGACATCCCCGACGGCGGCACCGCGGCCTACGTCTTCCCGCCCGGCACAACCATCGAGCCGGGTGGCTTCCTCGTCCGCTACCGCTCGACCACCGGCGTCGCCCTCAACAGCGATGCCGACACGATCCGCCTGCTGGCCCCGGATGGTCGCGCGGTGGACAGCCACGCCTATCGGAATCCTCGGCCCGATGCGAGCTATTCGCGCAGTGTGGATGGCACGGGCGACTGGACCGACGCCTACCCGCCCTCGCCAGGCCGGCCGAACCTGCCCGGCACGCCGACGCCGACTCGCACCGCGACGCCCACGCGCACGCCGACCACGACCCGCACAGCCACGCCGACGCGCACAGCCACGCCGACGCGGACCGTCACCGTGACCCCGACAGCCACCGCCACGGCGACGCCGTTCCCGGCCGGGGTCGCGCTCAACGAGTTCCTGCCGGAGCCGCTGGCGGTGGACTGGAACAACGATGGCACGGTCAGCTACGACGACGAATGGATCGAGCTTTACAGCGCCGCCGCCTCCCCGGTTGACGTGGGCGGCTGGGCCGTGGCCGATGCCAGCAAGACCTACACTTTGCCCCTCGGCACGGTGATCTGGCCCCGCGGCTACCTCCTGCTCTTCCGCACGCAGACCCACCTATCGCTGGGCGACTATGGCGATCGCGTGGCCCTGCTCCGACCCGACGGCTCGGTCGCCGACGAGTTCGTCTACACGCAAGGGCCGGGCGCCGATCGCAGCTTTTGCCGGAGCGCCGATGGGACGGGCGGCTGGACGCGCAACTGTGTGGTCACGCCCGGCGAGGCCAATCGCCTCCTGCCCGCGGCCACCCCGCGGCCCACGGCGGAGCCTGGCGATGAGGACGATGGCTCGTGGGATCAGGCAGGCGCACAGAGCGGACCGCCGCTCGTCGGGAGCATCGCGGCCGTCCGCGCCGCGCCGACCGGCGTCCGCGCGACCCTCATCGGCGCAGTGACCGTCCCGACCGGTCTCTTCGGACGCAGCATCTATCTGCAAGATGACACCGGCGGCATCCGGGTCTACCTGCGCCGCGGCGACTATCCCACCCTGCGTACCGGCGACCAGGTGCAGGCGACCGGACGGACGGAGAACTACCACGGCGAGTTGAAACTGTCCGTAACCAACGCCGCCGGCCTGGCGCTGCTCGGCTCCGGCGCGGCGCCGGCTCCGCTGCGGGTGACGACCGGGCAGATGAACGAGGCGCACGAGGGACAGTTGGTCTGGCTGGTGGGTCGAGTGGTGAAGTTCGAGCGCAGCGCGATCACGCTGGACGACGGCAGCGGCCCGGCGCGGGTCTATTTCACCGAAGATCTGCCGTGGCGCCGGCCCTACGTGCAAATCGGCGAGGTCTGGCTGGCGACGGGCGTGGTGAGCCAATACGTCGCGGCGCAGCCTTATGCCGGCGGCTACGAGTTGCTCCCCCGCTTCGCCGCCGATTTCAGCCGGCCGCCCGCGTTTCTGCCGGTGACGGGGAGTGATTGACAAAGGTCTCATTACCCGACATGCGACCGTAGCATAGGGCCTTGTGCCCGTGGGTGTCGTCCCTTTGCCCGCCAGGACGCCCACAAGGGGCTATGCTACGCCTGTCGAGTAGCGAAAACAAAGATTACCGGACACTTGAAAGCAGCGCGCTCCGGTGGTAGAATGACAACATCAGCCGAGTGAAAGGAGCCATTCACGTGCCTACCATGATTCATCGAATCGAATGTTTCTTGCCCCCCTACATGCTGCGCGAAATCGCCCGCAACGGCACGCCAGAACAGAGCGAACGCGCCGGACGAACGTTGCTCGCCACCGCGCAGTTCCGCGCTCAGCGTGCGGTGCTGACCGAGCTACCCGCCCTGGCAAAGCGGACGTTGGCCGCCGACAAGCAGCGCCAGGTGTACACCGCCGACTACGGTTCAAGCCTGCCCGGCCGGCTGGTGCGCGGCGAAGGGAATCCTCCTGCGGGCGACGCCGCGGTAGACGAAGCCTACGATGGCTCCGGCGCGACCTACGATCTCTACTGGAACGTCTATCAGCGCAACTCGATTGACGGCAACGGCCTGCGCCTGGACTCCACCGTCCACTACCAGCGGGGCTACGACAATGCTTTCTGGGACGGTCAACAGATGGTTTACGGCGATGGGGACGAGGATCTGCCCGAAAATCAGCGTCTCTTCAACCGCTTCACCATCGCCCTCGACGTGATCGCACACGAGCTGACCCACGGCGTCACCCAGTACGCGGCGCAGCTCAACTACCGCGACCAGCCCGGCGCGCTCAACGAGTCATTCTCCGACGTGTTCGGCGTGCTGGTCAAGCAGCGGGCGCTGGGCCAGACCGCGGCCGAGGCCGACTGGATCATCGGCGCGGGTCTGTTCACTCCCCGCGTGCATGGGGTGGGCATTCGCTCGATGAAGGCGCCAGGGACCGCCTACGACGATCCCGTGCTGGGCAAGGACCCGCAGCCGGCGCACATGAAGGACTACGTCCAGACCTCCGAAGACGACGGCGGCGTGCACATCAACTCCGGCATCCCGAACCGCGCGTTCTACGCGGTCGCGCGCGAGCTTGGCGGCTCCGCGTGGGAAAAGGCCGGCCGCGTCTGGTACGTCGCGCTGCGTGACCGACTGAACGCGACCTCCAACTTCCAGGCCGCGGCGGATACGACCTACCAGATCGCGGGTGAGTTGTACGGCGCGAACAGCCTGGAGCAAGGGGCGGTCAAGACCGGCTGGGGCGAGGTGGGGATCACCGTGGCCGGCGGGGGTGGGGGCGACGGCGGCAGCAAGACCGGTTGCCTGGGTGCGCCGGCCGCGGCGCTGGCCGCGTTGTTGGGAAAATGATGAAGATAGACTTCGAGCGCACCGGCGGCTTCGCCGGCATGAAGCTGCAAGCCACGATCCGCACGGAGACACTCTCCCCGGAGCAGGCGGCCGAGCTGCACGCGTTGGTCGCTGCTGCGGACTTCTTCCGCCTGCCGGCCGTGATCGTCATGCCCGGCTCCGCCCCCGACCAGTTTCACTACCGGGTGACGGTCGCCGACGGTCTCCGGCGTCACACGCTCCAGACGACCGATAGCGCCGCGCCCGCGGCGCTGCGGCCGTTGCTGGAACGGCTGGCGGCGTTGGCGCGTGCCGCGCGGTAAAGAAAAGCCCCCAGGTTCCCGAAGAGGCCTGGGGGCTGACCCACCTCACAACCCCGCCACAATCCCCCGTGCGTCCCGCAGATACCCCTGCGCCGCGACCACGTGGCCGGCGACCTGGGCGAGGGTCGAGTCGGCGGGCGGCTCGGCCGCCAGTTGCTTGATGGTATCCACCGCCGGCATGTGTCCCACTTTGGCCTGCGGATAGTTGCACTCCGGCGGCCGGCGATCCATGTTCCAGTCGCTGTAGTAGGCGTCGGCCTCGAAGACCTGGCTGTAGTCGCCCATGACCACGCCCCCCATGATCCAGAAGTAGCCGGCCTTGAGCCAATCGGGCCGCCGATAGCCGCCGATGGTCGCTTCCCCCTCGAACCAGCGGCAGATCAGCGCCACCTGGCGGGCGTGCTCCTGGGGCGTCAGGCGCGGATAACGCTTGTCCAAATCCTGCCACGGCCGCGGCCCCATCTCGGTGACGCGGCACGGCACGGCCGCGTTCGGGCCCAGGGTCTTCTTCATGTGCTGCTCGTGCACCAGCCACCCCATGAAGTTGTCGCAGTCGTCCATGATCGTGCAGCCGGGCTTGGCCTGGTCGCGGCGAAGTTGGTTGATGTGCTCCCGCGGGAAGCCGTGCCAATACCAACGATCCAGGCCGGCGTACTCCTCCTCGGTGAGCTGCTCGCCGTGTTGGTTGACGTCGTCGAAGGGATAGGGCTTGCCCTTCCAGATGAGCCGGTTGAACGGGTAGAGGTGGATGTTGACCCCCAGGCCCTTCTCGAACAGGTCGCCGGCGCCCAGGTCAACCGCGATCTGGAACTGGTTGACGTCCACGCCCGGGTTGATCGGCGGCAGCGCCATCTCCAGGCCGATGGACAGTCCGTAGCGGCACGCCGGCAGCGCCCACTCGATGGACTTGACCTGCCAATCCGCCGGCACCTTGCTGTTGCGCCATTCGCGGTCGTCGTTCGGCTCATTCCAGACCTGCACGTGCTTGACGCCGGCCTTGGCCAGCCCGTCCAGCACCCGGTTGGGGATAGCGCCGGGGCGGATACCGCCGACGTCGCTCAACCGCAGCGCCGGCTCGACGCCGATGGAGAGCAGGTCGCGCACCAGCCCCTCGATGCCAGGGTGCGCGTCCCGCGGGATGCGGTTGGGATCGAGTGTGCCGGTGATGGGGTCGTAGTGCCGCATCCCGCTGGCGTCGTGGCAGATGAACAGCGTGCCGATCCCCAGCTCGGCCATCTCAGCCAGCCAGAGGTCCCAATCGCGCACGTTGTCGTGCTGGAAGGTGGCCCGCCAGTGAAACCCGACGCGCTTGAGCTTGCGGGCCATCATTACACCTCCAGCAATTTGCGCGCCGCGTCCAATTCAGCTTGCGCTTTGTCCAACAGCGCCAACAGTTGGCCACGCGTGGCCTCGTCCAGCTTGGGGCCGGGGGCGGGCTGAGGAGGCGCCGGCGGTTCAGGAGCAGGCGGCTGCGGCACCGGAATGGGCGGTTGCGGCTCGGGAGGCTGGGGAGTGGGTGGCTGCGGAGCCGGCACGTCAGCGCCGCGGCGGAAGACCAGGATGATGCTGGTGTTGGCGAACGGTTTGCCAGGCAGACCCGTCGCCAGGCCGGTGATCTTATCCGAGGTGGCGTCCGGGACGTCTACGGCATAGCTGCCGCCGGCGAACATCGGGAAGTTGCCGTAGAAGTCGTCGAAACCCTTGCCCTTGGTGCGCTCGATGAACACACCGCCGTTTGTGATCCGAAACGGCTGCCCTTCGAGCGGCGCGCCGGCCTCATCGAGTATCCGCACGTAGATGTGATGCTTGTCGCGCGACTCCTCCGGCCCGCGCCACCAGGCTTCCACCAGGCGGTATTTGGCGTTGGCCGGGGCCTCCAGGCGGACGCCGATGGCGTCCAATCGGGAATCCCATTTGCGCTCCATGGCTGCATCCTCCTTTCCGAATGTCCTAAAAGTGTAGCACACATTTGCCGAACTTTCAAGGATCGAATTTTCTGTCACGACAAAGCCCTTGACATTCGCGCACTCCCCACGTATAATCGAGCCACATCTTAACACGCGCAACGAGCGCAAGTACGGCAATGTCGGCCGCACTGCCGGCCGCCCCACCCACTCAAAGAGGAGGTCCCAATGGAGAAACCCTGGCTGGCGAGCTACGAAAAAGAAGTCCCCCGCTCGATTGACTACCCTCGGATTCCGCTCTACCAGATGTTGGAGGATAGCGCCGCGAAGTATCCTGATCGGCCGGCCCTCCACCTGGTCCTGCGCTACCTGGGCCCCCTCACCCTAGGCGCCAGGATGACCTATCGCCGACTGATGAACGAAGTGGATCGCTTCGCCGCGGCGCTGGCCGCGCTGGGTGTGCGCAAGGGCGACCGCGTCGCGCTGATGTTGCCTAACCTCCCGCAGTTCGTCATCAGCTTCTACGGCGCGGCCAAGCTCGGCGCGATCATCGTCAACACGAACCCCCAATACACCGGCCGCGAGATGCAGCACCAGTTCGCCGACGCCGGCGCCGAGACGGTGGTGCTGCTCAGTCCGTTCTATGCCAAGCTCAAAGAAGTGCAGGCGCAGACGAAGATCAAGCGGGTGATCATCACCGACGTGCCCGACTACGTGGCGCCGCCCTTCAATGCGCTGGTGAAGAGCACCTTGCGCAAGGATGGGCTGCTGGTAGAGGTACCCGACGCCGAAGGCGTCTACCATTTCCGACCGTTGCTCAATACTCACCCCGAACCGCCGCCGAAAGTCGCGGTGGACTCCAGTGACACCGCACTGTTCCAATACACCGGCGGCACCACCGGCATCCCCAAGGCCGCCATGCTCAGCCACTACAACCTGGTCGCCAACACCATCCAGGTGCGTAAATGGATGGTCACGCTTGAGGAAGGTCAGGAGCGCCTGATGGGCGCGATCCCCTTCTTCCACGTCTACGGCATGACGGTGTCCATGAGCCTGGCGATCTACCTGGGCGGTGAGCTGGTCATCCTGCCCAACCCGCGGCCGATTGACAACGTGATGAAGGCCATCCACAAAGAGAAGGCTACGGTCTACCCAGGTGTGCCCGCCATGTACATCGGCATCATCAACCACCCCGACGTGGGCAAGTATGACCTGCGCTCGGTGAAGGCGTGCATCAGCGGCGCGGCGCCGTTGCCGATGGAGGTGCAGGTCAAGTTCGGCGAGATCACCGGCGGCCGGCTGGTGGAAGGCTATGGCCTCACCGAGGCCGCGCCCGTGACGCACTGCAATCCCATCTACGGTCAGCGCAAGGCCGGCTCCATCGGCGTCCCCTTCCCCGATGTCGAGGCCAAGATCATGGACTACGACAAGCTGGTGGAGAAGCCGCTGGGCGAAGAAGGCGAGCTGTGGCTGCGCGGCCCCCAGGTGATGCAGGGTTATTGGCAAAAGGCCGACGAGACCGCCAAGACGATCACGCCGGACGGCTGGCTGCGCACTGGCGACATTGCCAAGGTGGACGAGCAGGGCTACTTCTACATCGTAGACCGGCTGAAAGACATGATCAACGTCGGCGGGTACAAGGTCATCCCGCGCGAGGTCGAAGAGGTGCTCTTCCTGCATCCGAAGGTGCAGGAGGCCGTCGTGGCGGGCGTGCCCGATGCGCAACGTGGGGAGACGGTCAAGGCCTACGTCGTCTTGAAGCCGGGTCAGGCCGCCACGGCCGACGAGATCATCGCGTACTGCAAGGAGAACCTGGCTGCCTTCAAGGTGCCCCGCCAGATCGAGTTCCGCTCCGAGCTGCCCAAGACCATGGTGGGCAAGTTCCTGCGGCGGGTGCTGGTGGAAGAAGAGAGGAAGAAGCTGACTGCGTGAGGCGTGAAACGTGCTGCGTGGTGCGTGTTCCGTTCTCGACGCGCAGCATTTATCACGCCCACTTAACACGCAACACGCAACACGGAGCCTCCCATGTGCGATACCCTCGTCGCCCTGCCCGCGGCCACTGCCGACGGCTCGACGATCCTGGCGAAGAACAGCGATCGCGAGCCAAACGAGGCGCAGGCGATCTGCTCCTACCCGCGCCGGACCTATCCGTCCGGCGCGGAACTCCGTTGCACCTACGTCAAGATTCCCCAGGCGCGGGAGACCTATGCCGTGCTGCTCTCACGGCCGTTCTGGATGTGGGGCGCGGAGATGGGCGACAACGAGCACGGCGTCGTCATCGGCAATGAGGCGGTCTTCTCGAAGGTAAAGGTTCCGGCGACCGGTCTGACCGGGATGGATCTGCTGCGGCTGGCGCTGGAACGGGGCGCCACCGCCCGCGCGGCGCTGGACGTCATCACGAATCTGCTGGAAACGCACGGCCAGGGCGGGAACGGCGGCTATCAGCACAAGCTCGCTTACCACAACAGCTTCCTGATCGCCGACCGCCGCGAGGTGTGGGTGCTGGAGACGGTAGATCGCCACTGGGCGGCCCAGCGCGTCCGTGACGTGCGCTCCATCTCCAACGGCTTGACCATCGGCCGCGATTTCGACCTGGCTTCGGCCGACCTGATTTCGTATGCCGTGCAGCGCGGTTGGTGCCGCGGCGAGGCCGACTTCGACTTCGCCCGCGGCTACTCCGATTTCCTCTACACGCGCTTCAGCGCCTGCCGCGTCCGCCAGCCGCACACCACATCGGGACTGCGCGCTCGCGCGGGCCAGATCACCGTGGCCGACATGATGGCGCTCCTGCGCAGCCACGGCCCGACTGTAGGGGCGCACCCTCGCGGTCGCCCTGGGCAGGCGCAAGGCCAGCCCCTACTACGCCCATTCACCCCCGCGGCCAGCTCCAACGGTAGCATCTGCATGCACTACGGCGACGACCTGATCCGCGGCAGCCAGACGACCGGCTCGCTGGTAGCGCACCTGCGCGACGACGGCTCGGCCACCCTCTGGCTGACCGGGACCAGCGCGCCGTGCCTGAGCCTGTTCAAGCCGTTCTACCTGGACGCGCCTTTGCCCGATCTCGGCTCCGCGCCGGAAGGCCGCTATGACCCTGCCGCGGCCTGGTGGCAGGGAGAGCGACTGCACCGGGCGGTGATCCTCGACTACGCCGCGCGCTATCCCCTCTTCGCCGCCGACCGGGACGTGCTGGAAGCTTCCTTCCTGGCCGGGGAAGCCACCCTGCGCGGGGCCAGTCCGGCCGAACGCGCCGCGTTCAGCGCCCAGTGCGCCACCCGTAGCGCGACCGCCCTGGCCGAGTGGACGCGACGGGCCGTCGCCGCGCCGATCGCCCGCCCGGCGCCCTGGCTCTACCGCAGGCGGTGGGCCAAACAGAATCGGTCGGCGGGGATCGGTTAACAGGACTTACGTAGTCCACTTTGGCTCGGCCACGGATTAGCACGGAGAAAGCTGTCTGAGATGCTTGAACCTGTGAAATCCGTGTAATCTGTGGCTGCTTCGGTTCATGACCTCCACGGGAATACCCAAAATCCAACACCTTTCTGCCATTTCCCGCGCTTGCCCCAAAACGCAACTTCTGTTATGCTTACCCCCGGCAATCCTGTACGAACGGATGGATTTACGTGGGCATAGCCAAAATAACTTACAAGATCATCGCCAACCCCACCTCGGGGCGGGGTAACGGGGCGCGAGCCGAGGCGGTCATTGACCGGGTCTTCGGCCGGGCCGGCGTCAAGTATGACTTGGTCGAGACGCGCGGCCCCGGCGACGCGCGGCGGCTGGCGCAGGAGGCCATCCTCTCCGGCGCGGATGTGGTCGTCGCGGTCGGCGGAGACGGCACCGCGCACGAGGTCGTCAACGGTCTGGTGCATTTAGCGCAGACGCGGGGCAACTGGGACACTGGCGCTCCCGTCGGCACGCTCGGCATCGTTCCGCTCGGCACCGGTAACGATTTCGCCTGGCGGCTGGGCATGCCGGAGAACGATCCCGAGGCCGCCTGCCGTCTGATCCTGGAGGACCGCCGGCGAGTCATAGACCTGGGCCAGATCACCGACGAGCGCGGCGTGACCGAGATCTTTCACAACCACATGGGTGGCGGCTTCGAGGGCGCGACGGCCATTGAAAGCCAGAAGATCCGCCGGCTGCGCGGGCTGATGCTCTATCTGGTCGCGGTGCTCCGGGTCATCCCGCGCTTCAGCAAAGGCGTGCTTACCACGGTGCGTTTCAACGGAGGGACGGAAACGCGGCCCATCCTGCTGGCGTCGGTAGCCAACGGCGGACGGAGCGGCGGCGGATTCAAGATCGCGCCGCAGGCCCAGCTTGACGACGGCCTGCTCGACCTGGTGCTGGCCGACAGCCCGAACGTCGGCATCATCCTGTGGTTGCTGCCGCACTTCCTGCTGGGCACGCACGGCACGCAGAAGAAATACGTTGCCATGCACCGCACGTCGCACATCGTCATCGAAACGCCGGCCGGCCTGCCTGTCCACCTGGACGGCGAAATCTTCCGCCAGGACGCGAAGCGCATCGAGATCACGGTGCTGCCGAAACGGCTGCAGGTGATAACCAACCCATGACTTTTCCCATCACCGGCACCTTAATCAACATCGCCACCGTCCTCGTCGGCGGGACTGCGGGCACACTGCTGGGCAACCGGCTGCCCGAGAAGATGCGCCAGACCGTGCTCCAGGGTCTGGGGTTGATGACCCTGACGATCGGCGTCACGATGGCGATCAAAACCCACAACCCGCTGATCCCGCTCTTCAGCGTGCTGATCGGCGGCATCCTGGGCGAAGCCCTGGGGATTGAAGCCGCGCTGGAGCGGTTGGGGCGATGGGCCGAGCGGCGCATGGGGAGCGGCCTGCAGGCGGGCGGCAGCGGACCGACGGTCGCGCAGGGCTTCATCACCGCCAGCCTGGTCTTCTGCGTAGGGCCGATGACCGTGCTCGGCTCCATCCAAGATGGCCTGATGGGGGACTACACCCTGCTGGCAATCAAGGCGCTGATGGACGGCTTCGCGGGCATGGCGCTGGCCGCGTCGCTCGGCGGCGGGGTAATCCTGTCCGCGGTGGCCGTGCTCGCATATCAGGGTGGGTTGAGTCTGCTGGCGATGACCTCCGGCGCGGCGCTCGGTGGCGTCACCGCGGCCACCCCGTGGGTGATCGAGATGACCGCCACCGGCGGCGTGGTGATCCTGAGCATCGCCTTCATCCTGTTGGACATCAAACGCATCCGCGCCGCCAACCTGCTGCCAGCCATCTTTGTGGCGCCAGTGATTGTGATTGTATTAGAGAGGATGGGGGTCAGCTTATAAGCGTATTGCGTGTTGCGTATTGCGTGTCTGTTTCCCGTCGTGAGAGGGTCGCCCACGAAATACGCACCACGCACCACGAATTACGCAGTACGCAGCACGTACTTACGCCCGGAGGCCGCCATGCCCGATCCACAACTCATCGTCTTCGCCGGTCTGCCCGGCACGGGCAAGAGCAGCCTGGCGCGCGCCGTGGCCCGCGAGTTCAAGGCGGTGTACCTGGATAAAGACACCATCAAGGACCGGGTGATGGCGCTGGCCGGACAGATGAAGCTCGACCAGGCCGCGGCGTTGGCCGGCCCGCTCTCCTACGAGTTGCTGGTTGACCTGGCCCGCGACAACCTGACCCTGGGTCTGCCGGTGGTGCTCGACAGCCCCGCGGCTTATCAGGCCTTTCGCGACAAGGTGAAGCAGTTAGCACGTTCGCTCAAGGTCAGTCTGCGGCTCATCGAGTGCATCTGCACCGATGAAAGGTTGCTGCGCCAGCGGATCGAGCACCGCAGCGAAGATCTGCCCGACCATCGGACGCGTGACTGGAGCGCGTTCCAGCGCGATCGGGGCCGGTTTGAGCAACTCACCGACCGCCGTCTGATCGTGGACACTGCCGAATCCCTCGCCCTCAATCTGCGGAAGATCAAGACGTATTTAGAGCCGGGGGCGGCAGGGGGTGGTTCGGAATAACGAGTAATAGTCGCGCATGCAAAACGCACTACAGAATATCGAATATCGGGTATCCAGTTTCCAGCTTCCAGTTTCGAGGTTTCCCATGCCAGCCATCCAAGTCGTCCTATTCGATCTCGGCGGCACACTGCTCCATTACGACCAGCCGCCTGAGCTTTCAATGGACCGAGTCAACGCCAGGGCGATGCGCGCCCTGATCGAGGCGGCGGTCAAGAACGGCGGCAAGGTGCCGGACCCGGAGCTGGCGATCCGCGCGGTGGGCCGGATGGGCGCCGCAATGGAGGCCCGCGCCAAGCGCACCCATTACGCGAATACGGCCGAGCTGATCATCCGGGAAGGATTGGAGGCCATCGGCGTCACGCTGGCGCCGCAGGCGTGGGATGCCGGGCTGGCCGCCTATTACGCGGCCGTATCCGCGATCGTCCAGCCGGTGGCAGGGCACGCGCCCGCGGTGCTGGAGCGATTGACCAGCCAGGGCCGCGGCCTGGGCCTGGTGTCCAACACCTTCTGGACGCCGGCCCTGCACGACGCCGACTTGGCGCGCTTCGACCTGCTGCAATACCTGCCGGTGCGCGTCTACTCGTGCGTCTTCGGCATGGTCAAGCCGCACCCCACCATCTACCGGTACGCGCTGGACAAGCTCGACGTGGCCCCGGCCGAGGCGGTCTTCGTCGGCGACAAGCTGGCGGTGGACGTCGCCGGGCCGCAGAAGATCGGCATGAAGGCTGTCCTGGTCGTCTCACCGTTCCGGGAAGAAGAAGATCCCGAGATTCTGCCCGACGCACGCATTGAGACGATTGATGAGTTGCCGGCTCTGCTCGATGCCTGGGAACAAGTGCTCGATAAGCCGATCGGTTAGGGACAGGTCCAGCGCCTGCCCCCGACAGGTTTGAAACAGATGAAGTCGTTGCTACGAGGATTCTCCTCTGCCGTGGCGTCCCCTCGGAGGTCACAATGCGACGCATAGCTTGGTTCGCCCTGGCGCTCCTGATTCTCGGCGTGCTGCCGGCGCTCGCCCTGTCGTCTGCGCACGCCCCGCAAGCTCCATCCGGCCCCGGCCGTGTCTACGTACCCCTGGCGCTCGGCGGCGTGTGGCCCACACCCACTCCCAGTCCCACTCCGTATTGGGATCCCCGGCTGACTCAACGCGGCGCGTTTCTCATCCCCGCCCAGATGATGCCCGGCCAGGGTTACTGGCAACTGGTGTGGGCGGTCTGGTACGCCGAGAACGAGCCGCCGTTCGCAGGGCAGCATCACATCTTGATGGATACGCTGGACAGCAACGGCGTCCGGCAGACGGGCGTGCTCTTCCGGGTGACCACGCTGGACGGCCTGACCGAGCTTGGCACGGCCACCACCGAAGCGAAGCCGGGCGAACCGTACGCGGCCAACTTCCCCATGTGGGAAGTGGCCCCCTTCTACCGCACCGCGCCAGCCGATGGCGCGCCGGCCGATGCGGTCAGCGGCATGGGGATGGGCAGCATCGAGCGCCCGACCTGGAAGATCCACACGAGCTATGGCCTGGTGTGGCGGTGGACGGTCGCCCCTCTGCCCGCCCCGACGCCAACCGAGACGCCCGCGCCCACGGCAACGCCGACCGCGAGCGTAACCGCCACCCCGACGGAGACCGCGACGCCGACCGCGACCCTCCCCCCGACTCCGGTGGAGACGGCGACCGCTACCTCGACCGTCACCCCGCCCCCATCTGCCACCGCGACCGAGACGGCGACCCTTGCGCCCACGGCGACGCCGACCCCGACGCCCAGCGCAACCGCCTCCCCGACGGCGACGCCGACGAGTTCTCCGACGCCGTCTGACTGGCCCCAATTGGCCCTGACGCCGGTGGCGAGCGGCCTCGCCCAGCCCGTTCACGTGACCCACGCCGGCGATAACAGCGGCCGGCTGTTCGTTGTGGAGCAGGGTGGCCGCATCCGCATTGTTGAAGACGGTGTCCTGCGCGCCACGCCTTTCCTGGACATCAGCGGCCGGGTGAGCTGTTGCGGCGAGCAGGGCTTGCTCAGCGTGGCGTTCCCGCCCGGCTACACGGCCAAACGCTACTTCTACGTGAATTACACCGACCTGGCCGGCGCCACCGTCATCGCCCGCTTCCGCCTGACCACCGACTCGAACGTGGCCGATCCGGCCAGCGAAGAGATCGTGCTGACCGTGGCTCAACCCTACAGCAACCACAACGGCGGGCAGATCGCGTTTGGGCCAAACGACGGCTACCTATACGTCGGCATGGGCGACGGTGGCTCGGCCGGCGACCCCGGCAACCGGGCGCAGAACCCGGCTGAGTTGCTCGGCAAGCTGCTGCGGATTGACGTGGAGACCGGCAGCCCGATCACCTACACCATCCCCGCCACGAACCCCTTCACCCAAACGGCCCCCTACCGCGGGGAAATCTGGGCGATGGGTCTGCGCAACCCCTGGCGCTTCGCCTTCGACCGGGCGACCGGCGACCTCTACATCGGCGACGTGGGGCAGGACAAGTACGAGGAAGTGGATTACCAACCCGCGGCCGGTCGCGGCGGGCAAAACTACGGCTGGCGGATCATGGAAGGCGCCCACTGCTACAACCCCGCCGACTGCGCCCCGGTCAACCTGACGCTGCCGATTGTCGAGTATGACCACGGCCTGGGCTGCTCGATCACCGGCGGGACGGTCTACCGCGGCGCCGCGTTCGCCCGGATGCGAGGGATGTACCTCTACGCCGACTATTGCAGCGGCCGAATTTGGGGTCTGCGCCATGATGGCGGCGCGTGGCGCGTGAGCCAACTCGCCCGCGCCCAGTTCAACGTGACGACGTTCGGCGAGGATGAGGCCGGGGAGGTGTATTTGGCGGACACTACCAACGGAGTCGTGTACCGGGTGGTGGATGGGGGGAATCCGTAGGGGCGGGTTTTCTGTACGTGCCAGCCAGTGGACAAGACAAAAGGGCCGCAGACCCACTAAATACGGGGGCTGCGGCCCTCTGTTGCCTGTATTTCGTATGAGTCGCCAGGGACTCGAACCCTGAACCCTCTGATTAAGAGACTGTTAGCCCCCAAATCGGGTTTTCGGGGTAAGACGGCTGATTACAACCAAGAGACTTTACCCTGTTCGAACCTGTCTGTTGGACACATTCTACACAACTTTAGGGGGGTGTCAAATCGGATGTTTGAGCAGTAAAGTTACCCCCAACAGGAAAATAATAATAGAAGCAACAAGCTCAGCGGAAGAATTGATTGACGAAGTAGTTGGTACTAAGAGTGCCAGCAGACCGATAATGGCACCTGCGGCTATCAGAATGACCGACAAACCTCTCCAGTTAACTGGTTCTTTTTTAGGTTCTTCCTCTTTCTTCGGCGTTTCAACAACCGGAATAACAGGAGGTTCAATTATCAGCGGTTCAGGAGTTTCTTCCGATTCTTCTTCTGGTTCTTCCTCTTCCTCTGGCGGTTCAGTGATAATCGGGCCATCAATAATCGGCCCGTCAATGATTGGCCCCTTTGGCGGTTTGGGTGGCTCCTGTGGCGGTTCTACCTTCTTTTTATCAAATCTGGCCTTTCGATCCGCCTCTATGAAAGCGGTCATTGGCAACTCGCGCTCCGTGGCCGCGTCGAACGCGGGTGTCGGGTCTTTGACAGTGGTTGCGCCCGCGAAGGGGTTAGGTGGCGGCTCCGGGCTTGGCTTAGGGTTGGGCGGTGGATCCCCATTGCGCAGCCGATTCTTTAACTGCCCGTACTGGTACGGGTTGGCCCGCTTGATCTTTGCCAGTAATTCTTCCATCCGGCCCTGGCGCTCGCAGTGCTCCACCAGGATTTGCGTCTTCCGCCGCCTGCTCATTTCGATCGAGAACGCGTCGTAGGCGGGCCGGAAGCAGTCGTAGCAGAAGGTTGTGAACTCCTCGTCGCTGAACGCGGCCATCAGCAGCTCGCGCACCGCGGCCGTATCGAACGCGGGCGCCGGAGCAGGCGAGGGCGGAGCGACGGGAACGACTGAAGTCGTTACTACCATGGAGCCTCCGATGGAGATAGGGGACGGGATGGGTAGGCGGCGCACCCCGCGCAAGGGCGCTGGTCAGCCTATGCCCCGACGACAGGCCGCGCTTGATATTGACCGAGTAGTTCGCGAATCGCAGGCATCAGCTCGATGGGGACCTCAACGACCGCCCGTCTTTTTCCCTTGAAGGCGGCTTCATCCTCGGCGGCCGCCTCATCTTCGGTCTGAAGCTCGTAGTGTGACAGCACCTGTCGCACACGGTCTTCATCCCAGCCGAGGGGAAACGAATCACTCATCACCATCGGATCCTCGTTAAGCCGTCGCAGTCACCAGCCGTTCTTGTACCCAAAGATTGAGCAGCGTCTCCGCCGAAATACCACGCCGTCGCGCAACGTCGGCCAGCCGCGTTGACAGGGTAACATCCACCGGGTAGTAGGTGACTTCGGATTGGATGTCTACCTCGAACTCGGCCGGTGCGGTCTGATCCCAAAACTGCGTCAGATCATGCGTGTCCCAAAACTTGCCCATTTCCTGATACGATTTGGCTTGAGAAATGGAGCTCTTAGCGGCGCTCATAGGTTTCCCTTATAGCTCTTCCTTGAATGGGAAAACAGTGTGATCTGCTCGTTCCATCTGCTCGACCAGCGCCCGTAGCTGATCCTCTGCCAACAGACCGCCGGTCAAAGCGGCTTTCAGCAAGGCGTGTAAATCCACTGAGCGAACACCGTGCATCTCCGCATAACGAGCCGCCACGCGATCCATCGTGACGTAGATCCAGCTTCTCCGTTGGCAAATCGCTACGATCTCGGCATCGGCGGCGCTGACCCTACCTTCCAACCGCAACGTCTCGAAAACAGCTACTTCCTCCGATGACATCAACACTGTTTCGGCCACCGCCATAACGCGGCGTGGGAAGTCATAGCCATATTCCAGCGGAATGACGATTTCGTTGAACACTCCGGTGGTGATGGGCAGCCGTTGACATCCCAAGATCTCGCGCAGAAGGGCCAAAGCGTTCGCTTTGGCGAAGATGCTGAGAATGTCGGTATCCACCAGAAAGCCGCTCATCGGCGCTCCAGCAATAGCCTGACATCTCGATCCACCTGCTCCTGAGATCGCTGGGGATATTTCCGTTCAATCCCGCGGGCGGCTAACACCTCTTTCATCTGCTCCCGCGAAACGCCGGCCATCTCCGCCGCGCGTCCCAAGGAGATCTCCTCCTTCTGGTAGAGGGACAAGGCGATTTCAACCTTAAGCTCTGGCTGCAACGTGAGCAGGCTGCGATAAGCCGAGGTCGTCAGGCTTTCCTCGCTCTCGAAAACACCGCGCTCAAGCAATACACTCATCCTCTGAGTCAATGTTCCTGTCAGCATCAAACACCTCTGGAGGCCAAACGATTCCGTTACAGTCTATTCTACCACGTTTCGCGTTGCTTGGGAATTGGGCGATAACATTCCCCCCAGATTGAACGCCGCGTGAATGTGCCGCACCGCGGCATCGGCATCGGCCGCGCCGAGCACCAGGGAGATGTTCGCCTCGGATGACCCCTGGGCCACGGCGACGACGTTCAGGTTGTGCTCGCCCAGCGCGCCGAAAAGCTTCGCGGCGATGCCCGGCGTGCCCTTCATCCCCTCGCCAACCACGGCCACGATCACGACGTCCCGCTCATAGGTCACCCGGTCAATCAGCCGGCGGCGGATTTCGCTTGCGAAGGCGTTTTCCAGCGCGGCGGTCACGTGGCCGGCGTCGGCCTCCGGCACGATGAAGCAGATGCTCTGCTCGGACGACGCCTGCGAGATCATCAGCACGTTCGCGTCCTGAGATGCCACAGTGGAGAAGGTGCGCGCGGCGATGCCGGGCACGCCCATCATGCCCCGCCCGGCCACCGTGACCAGGGTCAACCCACGGATGACCGTCAACGCCTTGACGGTGCCGCCGTTCTTCGCCTGGGCCACGACAAAGGTGCCGGGAAACGCCGGGTTGAAGGTATTGCGCACGCTGATCGGGATGCCGCGGTCAATCGCGGGCAGCATCGTCTTGGGGTGCAGCACCTTTGCGCCGAAATAGGCCAGCTCGGCGGCCTCGCTATAGCTCAACTCGGCCAGCGGCCGGGCATCCTTCACGATGCGCGGGTCTGCGGTGAGCACACCGTCTACGTCGGTCCAAATTTGCACCTCGTCGGCGTCCAGCGCAGCGCCCAGGATGCCGGCCGAATAGTCGGAGCCGCCGCGGCCCAACACGGTCGGCACGCCGTCAACCGTGGCAGCCACGAAGCCGGTGACGACCGGCACGGCGCCCCGTTCCAGCAGGGGCAGCAGCCGGGCGCGGCTCTTGGCTCGGGTGGCGTCCATGTCCGGCGCGGCCGAGGCGTAGTTGTCGTCGGTGACGATCAGCTCGCCCGCGTCTACGAATTCGGTCTTCAGCCCGCGGGCGCGGAGCGCCGCGGCCAGGATCGGCGCCAGCAGCCGCTCGCCCAAACCGGAGATCACGGCCAAGCCGCGGTCGGTCAGCTCGCCCAGGATCGCGACAGCCATGCAAAGGCGCTCGAACTCGCGAATCCGCTCGTCTACGTCGCCCAGCAGCCGTTGGAGGTCGTCCAGATCGTGGACGAGCGCCTCGGCTGCGTCGTGGTGGCGGGTCATCAGGATCAGCCGGGCATCGCGGTAGCGTTGCCGGTCACCCGCGGCCGCGGCCCTGGCCGAATCAATCAGCAGGTCGGTGACGCCCCGCATGGCCGACGTGATGACCACCACGTTCGGGTCGGTGCGTCGTTGATCGGCCACGATGGCGACGACTTGGGCAATCGCTTTCGCGTCATTGACGGACGTGCCGCCGAATTTCAAGACTTGCATGACTAACCCTCTTTTGGCTCCACGAGCCGCGTATTCCTCAGCATTCAGGTTTTGACCAGGTTGACCCAATAATCAATCACCTCGAACCCACGACGACGAAACAGGGCGACCGCTTCGGGGCTGTCTTTGGTATGGACGTGAACTTCCACGGCGCGGTAACCCTGGTCGGCCATCTCGACCAGCGCGCTGTCGAGCAGGTAAGAGCCGAAGTGCAGGCCGCGATACGCGCGCTCCAGGCCGATCCAGGCGAGCGCGGCCGTTGCCCCATCGGGCAAGGGATACCAGGCGACGCTGCCCACCGCACGTTCGCAATCCGCGACGACAAGTCCCTGGTAGGGCCGGCCGCCATTTGCGCCCCAGCCGCGCAGCCGGTAGAACGCTTCGTCCCCCGTCCACGGCGACCGCTCGTTGACCGGCGTCAGGCGCAGGTCAACGAGCGCCAGATTGGAGTCGGCAGGACGCGCGCGCGCGGCCAGCGACGCGAGCATACTCACGTCGCCGGGGTGCACCACCTGGTAGCCGCGTTGTCCCAGCCATGCGATCAGCGCCTTGTCGTGCACCGCGCTGACCCCCATCCGCTCGGTGGAGCCGTACCACGGAACCCACAGCTTCTCGATGATCCCATAAAACGGCGCGGTTTGCCAGGCGAAGTGGACGGGACAATAGTAGAGGTAGCTCTCGGCGGCCCGCAGCAGGCGATTGCCAACTCCTTGCCCCTTGAAGTCCGGCTCGACCGCCAGCCAGGCCACGTGATGGCGCGGCTCGTGCTCCTGGTACACCGGTAGCAATGGCGGCGGCTTGATCGCGTGAACGCCGCCCACCACCTGCCCTGCAGCCCAGGCCAGGATCAGCCCGTTCGGATCGAACGCCGGCTGCTCCAGCACCCGCTCGGCGAAATCCGCCGCGGTAATCGGCGCCCAGTGCCGGCGCCCCGCCAAGACGCGGTTGAGGAACGCGACCAGGGCGGGCAGGTGCGCGGGGGAGAAGGGGGCCAGGGTGGCGGAATCGGACATGAAAACTCACATCCCCACATACCGCGCATACAATGTCCCCGCGACAGCTTCATCGCTCGTCCCCTTGATGATCGCCCGACCGTCGGGGAAGACGGTGAACTCGTAGCCGTCAATCACCGCGCGCACCAGGTAGGGGTTGGCCTGCACCGCGCCCACGTGGGCCGCGGCCAGGCGGTCGGCCAGGGCCGCGAGATCCAGGCCGCGCGCGCCAGTCACGCTCACCTGGACCGCGTCACGGCCGCAGAGAGAGGTCGTCCGCGCGCCGGCCTCGGCGTTGAGGAAGGGGTAATCGTGCTGGCCGCAGGTGGGACAATCGAGCCGCGGACCGCCCAGCTCGAACCGATCGAAGCTGTCCTCCCACAGGTCCACGTGGATCATGCCGGGGTTGAGCGTGCCGTTGCCCACCAGCAGCTTGATCGCCTCGGTGGCGGCGATGGACCCCATGAGGGCTACGATCGGCCCGATGACGCCGGCCGTGTCACAGGTGGGCACGGTTCCGGGCGCCGGCAGCTCACCCATCACGCAGCGCAGGCAGGGGGTCACGCCGGGGCGGATTGTCATGGTCATGCCATAGGCGCCGATCACGCCGCAATAGACCCATGGCTTGCCCAGCTTGACGCAGGCGTCGTTGATGAGGTAGCGCGTCGCGAAGTTGTCCGTGCCGTCCAGCACCACGTCCGCGTCAGCCACCAGGGGCATGATGTTGGCCGGGGTCACGTCGGCCACCACATCTTCGATGGCGATGGCGCTGTTGATCCGCCGGAGCTTGTGCGCGGCGGCCACGGCCTTCGGCAACACGGCCGCGATGTCGTCCTCGTCGTAGAGGAGCTGGCGCTGGAGATTGTTCAACTCGATGAAATCGCGATCCACCAGGCGCAGACGCCCCACGCCAGCCCGTGCCAGATGGTTCGCCAGCACCGAGCCGGTCGCGCCGACGCCGATGATGGTCACGCGGGCATCCAGCAGCGCGACCTGCCCCGCCGCACCGATGCCCGGATAAATGATCTGCCGCGCATAGCGGGCTAGTTTCTCGTCCATGGCGCTATTCTACCACGAATCCGTCAATTTTCCATCCGCGAATTACGCGAATCTTTGCCAATTTTGTTCGCGTAATTCGCGCAATTCGTGGATCATTCCTTGGTTTTGTCAGTTGCGTGGCCGTTTCAGCGCCAGGATCGCGGCTTCGGCGATCCACAACGCCGCGGCGGCGATCAGATCCAACACCAGGGTGAACAGAAACCCCAGCGTCAACGCCTGGAGTGCGCCGGCCACGTGGATGCCGGCAGCCTCCGGCAGCACCGACAAGCCCCCCAGCAGGTAGGCCAGGGTCAGTGCGATGCCGCCGAAGATCGCGACCGTCAGCCACGGCCGGCGGTCGGATTGGCTGGGGATCATCGAATTGCTGACGACGAAGATGAGATAGGCCCAGAGCCAGAAATCGGACACCCGCCAGATGCCGTTCACCGCGGCCAACACCGCGCCCCAGCCCCCGCGTTGCCACGCGATGCCGAGCGCGCCCACATCGAACACCCGGTAGCCGACCAGCAACAGTACGGCCGTCCCACTGAGAAACGGCGCCAGCCCCACCAGGCTGTCTAACAGGGCGCCGCCGCTCCCCACTGTCACCGACCCCAACTGAACCATCTGCCCCTGCCGGCGCGGTCCCAGTGCAAACTTGCCCACCTTCAGTCCAAGCAGCCGAGCCACGACGTAGTGGCTCAACTCATGGAGGAAGATGCCCGGCAGCATCACCAGGAAG
Organism: Chloroflexota bacterium; assembly: GCA_026389845.1. Taxonomy (GTDB): domain Bacteria; phylum Chloroflexota; class Anaerolineae; order CG2-30-64-16; family CG2-30-64-16; genus JAPLHB01. Next base: position 10,574 of record JAPLHB010000135.1, on the reverse strand, counting down.
TACGCCATCGCTGCCGCGCTCTCGTTGGCCGTCAGCCGCCAGCCGAGCACTTGCACCTGCCGCGTGATCCAACGGCCGAGCGCGACCAGCGCGGCCAGGGTGAGGGCGAAGGAGAAGAGTTGGGGGAGAAGAGTCATGGAAAGGCCGGTCGGCAAATTGGGAGCACCCGATGCACCAATCTACCGCTGTTCAGCGGTGATCCGCACCATCTCCGCGAACGCGTCCACCTTCAGGCTCGCGCCGCCGATCAGGGCGCCGTCAATATCGGGCATCGCCATCAGCTCGCCGATGTTCTTCTCGTTGGCGCTGCCGCCATACTGGATGCGGATCGTCTGCGCCACCTGCTCGCCGTAGAGGCCGGCGACCGCCCCGCGCACCACCAGCCCGCACACGCGGTTGGCGACCTCGGACGTGGCGGTCTTGCCCGTGCCGATGGCCCAGATCGGCTCGTAGGCGATGACGACACCGGTCGCCTGGCTGGCGCTGAGGCCGGCAAGCGCCGCGCGCACCTGCCCGCTGACGAACGAATCGGTGACGCCGGCCTCGTTTTGGGCCAGGTCTTCGCCCACGCAGACGATGGGAACCAGGCCATGCGCCAGCACGGCCTTGAGCTTCTTGTTGACGCCCTCGTCGGTCTCGGCGAAGAATTGCCGTCGCTCCGAGTGGCCGATGATGACGTAGCCGGCCAACCCGGCCAGCATCGCCGCCGACACCTCGCCGGTGTACGCGCCGTTCTCGGCCCAGTGCATATTCTGCGCGCCGACGCCGATCTTCACGCCCCGCAGTGCGTCGGCCACGGCCGGCAGCGCCACGAACGGCGGGCACACCACCGTTTCCACCTGCGGGTATGGTGTGACCTTGGGGCGCAGCGCCCGCACGAACTCGACTGCTTCCGCCGGGGTCTTGTTCATCTTCCAGTTGCCGGCAAGAATGGGTTTTCTCGTCACCATGTTTGCTCCTTGGAAATCATGTGTTGCGTATTGCGTGTTGCGTACTGTGCAAAAATCATGTCACGTATCACGCACCACGCATCACGCAGCACGAAGTAGCGCTTCGTACTCTTCTTCCGTGATCAACTTTCCCCCCACTGCTTCGCTCGCGATCACACTTCGCTTCTTCGCGTCGAGCGTGAGGGTGACTTCGACGGTCTGGAAGCAGCGGTTGACGCCGGTGCCGCTGAGGCCCTTGCGGACGACCCAGCCTTCGCCCTCGTCGGCTTCGCTGGGATCGTTCATCAGGTTGACGCGCGCCTTGAGCGGCTCGCCGCAGCGCCGGCATTGCGCGTAGATCCAGTAGGCGTTGGGGTCGCCGCCGCCGAAGCGGCTGCTGCCGCCGCCGCTACCTTTGGCGCCCTGGCCGCCGCCAAGCGCCTTCTTCAAGTTATCCAGGAATCCCATTCTCGCCTCCTTGAAACTGGAAACTCGAAGCTGGAAGCTGGTGACATCTGGGCAACGGCGACGCGTCGTGGTTCCAGCATCTAGCTTCTAGCTTCCAGTATCACAACTTAAAATACGCGTCCATCTCCGGCTGAAACGTCCGCTCGCGGAAGGTGCCGGTGGCGCGATCTTGCTCGTAGTCGCCGGCGATCTCGCCCGCGGCGATGTTGCTGAGTGCGCTCATCAGCAAATCCACTTCTTCGTGGCTGTTGTAGCACCCGAAGCTGACCCGGATCAGGCCGGGCAGGTGCGCCCGCACACCCGCCACCACCTGTTTGCGCCAGCTCCAGGCGATCGGCTCGGCGATGTCGAGCAGGCGCAGAACGTAGGGGTGGGCGCAGAAGCAGCCGTTGCGCACGCCGATGGCGTATTCGGCGCCGAGCACGGCCGCCACCAGGTAGTGCGACAATCCCTTGACGTTAAACGGGATCACCCCCAGCCGGCTTTCGGCTCGCGCCGGGTCGGGGTCGCCGTAGATCTCCATCCCCTCGATCTTGCTCAGCTCGGTCAACGCGTAACGGGTGAGGTCGGCCTCGTGTTGCGCCAGGCGCTCCATGCCGATTTCGTGCAGCGCCTTGCATGCGGCCGCCAGCGCCACCGCGCCGAGCAGGTTCGGGCTGCCGGCCTCATCCCGCTCCGGGGGCGAGGTCCAGTAGACATCGTCCTCGGTGACGATCTCCACCGTGCCGCCGCCACTGTAATCGGGCGCGCCTTTGGCGAAGGTCTCCCGCGGGCCGATCAGCACGCCCGCGCCGAAGGGCGCGTACATCTTGTGCGCGGACGCGGCCAAAAAGTCAATGTGACCGGGGTCATGCGGAGGCAGCATCGTGATAGCGCGGTGCGGAGCCAGTTGGGCCGCGTCCACCAGGATTTGCGCGCCGTGGCGGTGAGCCAGCTCGGCCAGCTCGTGGATCGGGGTGATGTAGCCGGTGACGTTGGAAGCGCCGGTGATCGCCAGCAGCTTCACGTGGCCCCGGTGCTCCTCGAACTTGCGGCGCAGGTCGTCCAGATCGAGTTGCCCGTCCTGCTTGACCTCAACGTGCAACGTCTTCGCTTGGGCGCGCCAGGGCAGATCGTTGGAATGGTGCTCCATCAGCGAGACCAGAACGACGTCGTCCGGGGCGATGGGGATGCGCCGGGCGGCCTTGTTGATGACCTCGGAACTGTTCTTGCCGAAGATCACCACCTGGCTGGCGAGGTCGGCGCCGAAAAAACGACCGACGATCGCGCGCGCATCGTCGTAGGCCCGGGTGGAAATCTGCGACTTGAAGCCACTGCCACGATGGACGCTGGAATACCAAGGCAGGAAGAGGTCGAGGGTTTCGATGACGTCCCAGAAGGCCGGCGTCGTAGCTGCGTTGTCGAAGTTGACGTAGGGCCGCCGGCTGCCGTCGAGCACCGGCACCTTGACGTCCAACCCGACCACTCGCTGGCGGATTTCGTCAATCGCGAGGCCGTTTGTGTTATAAGCGCGTGTCTTGGCGGACCAGCCGCTCGTGCGCGCGTTGATCACGGCTTGCATTGCCCCCTCCTGAGACTGGAAACTGGAAGCTGGAAGCTGGAAACTGGCAGCGCTCCTAACCCAGCATCCAGCATCCAGTATCCAGTATCCAGTATCCAGTATCCAGTATCCAGTATCCAGTATCCAGTATCCGGCGTCTCTGCACCATGACGGCGCGCATGTTCGGCGGGGGACGGTGGGTCAACCGCGGGAGATGACGGCGAACCGGGATGTCCAGTCGAATTATTTGTAGAACGTCAGTGTGGCGCGGCTGCCGCCTTCGGGACGATTTTCTAGGCGCAGCGTGCCCGCCAGGTCTTTCGTCACCAACGTCCGAACGATCTGCAACCCCAACCCTTGCCGCCCGGTGATGTCGAAATCCGGCGGTAGGCCACGGCCGTTGTCGGCAATGCCCACCGTCACCTGGACGCCGTCCTGGGCCAGGGTGATCACCAGCCGGCCGTCATGTCGGTTCAGGCTGAAGGCGTGCTCCAGCGCGTTGGCAATCAGCTCGTTCATAACCAGCGCCAGCGCGGTGGCCTGTTTGGAGGGCAGGTAGATCGCCGGCCCGTTAATCTCGGCCGTCACCCGTTGGTCGGGTCGCACCAGTTGGCGCAGGGAGATCTCGCACACCTGTCGGGCCAGCTCAGTGATGTCGGTCAGGCGCAACTGCTCCAACGAGAGTAACTCGTGCACGGCGGCGATGCTTTTGATTCGGCCGATGCTGTCGCGCAGGCTCTTGCGGGCCGCCGGACTGGGGCTGGTGGACATCTCCAGACTCAGCAGATCGGCCACCGTTTGCAGGTTGTTCTTGATCCGGTGGTGCATCTCCTGGATCAGCGTGGAGAGGGCTTCGGCGCGGCGGGCTTCTTCGCGCAGACGCATGTTCTCCACCGCCACGCCGATCTGCGCGCCGATGGAGCGGAGCAATGCCATGTCGTTCTCGGAGAAGCCATCTGCCCGCCGGCTGGCGACGTGCAGGATGCCCAGGATCCCTTCTTTGGCTGGCAGCGGCGCCGACGCGCACGCGTAGCCGGCATGTTGCCGGCACCGGCCGCTCACGCGTGGGTCCGACGATGGGTCAGAGGTCTCGTGCAGTTCGCCGGTCTGGATCGCCAGCCCGCAGAGGCATTCGCCGGGGGTGATGGCGGTCTCGCCGGGGTTAAGCAACTCCGCGTTGCCCTGTGCGACCGCCAGAGTGAGCTGCCCGGTTTGCGGCTCCAGCAGGTAGATCTTGCCGCTCTCCAGGTGCAAGACATCGAGGACACGTCCGAGCGCCTGCTTGAGGGCATCTCCCTCATTGAGCGCCTGGTTCATAGCCGCCGATACGGCATAGAGAGCGGCCAACTCTTGGGTATGACGCTTCTCGTCAAGCAGCCTGGCGTCAGGTTGGCCGGCATCGGGTGGGAGGAGGCGCACGTGAGAGGAAGGCATCATAAGTTCTGGCCGCGCCCGCAGCGATCGTTTGCAGCGCGGCGCGCTGCGTGATTGTTTGGCGCCACAACTGGCCTCAAACAATCACGCAGCACGAGTCACGAGTCACGCTGGCTTTTCTTCGGTCGGCTCTTTCGGCGTCTCGTCGGCTGTCTTCTTGTCGCCGGACGCATTCCGGAACTCGCGGATGCTTTTCCCGATCGCGCCGCCGATCTCCGGCAGCCGGCCGACGCCGAAGACGATCAGGACGATCACCAGGATGATGATCAGTTCAGTTGGGCCAAGGTTGGGCATGGGTGAACTCCTATGAGATTGGATTGGCAGGGGGATGCCTGCCGAGAATGGATCACGTGTTGCGTGCTGCGTGCTGCGTGTTGCGTGTTGCGTGTTGCGTGTTGCGTGAGAATTGACAGTCTCTTGTCTCAGATCACGTTTTACGAATCACGGATCACGCATCACGGATCACGCTTCATTTCGCTCTTCTCAAACGCGGTTTGCCTCGCAAGCTGATCGCCGCCACATCCAGACCGATGCCGATCATGCGGCGGACAAAGGGCGATTCGGCCGGGGGATGGGCCGCAAGCTCGTCCGCGGCGGCCTGAGCCAGGCGGGCGGTTTCTGGTTGGCCGGCGATGGTCAGCCACTCAGCCATGCCCTCCAGACGCCGGCAGTAGCTTTCCCGCACATCCGGCCCGAATTCGGCCTCGGCCAGCGCCGTGATCTGGGCCGTGCGCGCCGCCAGGAGGTGCTGCGGTCCCAGCTTCCGCGCCGCCGCCTGCACCCCGGGCGTTTGCCAGAACCAGGTGACGAAGGCGGGGTGATCCAGTAGCGCGGCAGTTTCGGTAGGAGCATTGGGGTGCCGAGATGCTGCGGTGCTCTCCTCCGCTTCCTGCCCCTCTGCCCCCCTGCTCCCTGGCATCCCCGGTCGCGGCAAGGGTATTTCCCAGATCCACGCGTCCAGCAGCCGGTATTCGATCGGCAGCGGGGTTTCGCTGGCCCAGTTCTGCTCGTGTGCCTGCCGTAGAACCGCGCGGGCGGCCTCGAACGGCGTCTCCAGCATGATGATCGGCGGCGCGTCGTCGGCCTGCGCCACCGGGAAGATCGTCCCAACGGGCTGTGCGGGCGGTAGATTTTCGGCCGGCACCTCCGGCGAGCCAAAACCGACGATGATTCCCTTCGGGTCCTGGGTCAGCACGCCGAGCAGGAGGCCATGCGGCTGGTCGTCCGCGTGCCTGACGAACCAGGTGACCTGTGCACCTGTGCCGTCAATCGGCGACATGAGGACCCGCCAACTGCCCTCGCCGGTGGCCGGAAACGCGACGCCGCTCATCCGCAGCTTGCGTGCGCTGCGATCGGCCAGGGGCGCCAGCGATGGCGGCAGGGTGGCTGCCAGGCTGGTCAACGCGGCGATGGCTTCGGGCTGGCGAATGCGTCCGAGTTGCTCCACCGCGGTCTGCGCCAGCCGGGGGTCAGGTCCCTGGGCGAACATGCGCAGCAGCGTGATCAAGTGCGGGTTGGACGGCAGGAGCGGGATGGCGTCCAGCAGCATCCTGGGCACTTCTGGCGGCTGCTCGGCCAGTTGGTTCAGGTATTCAATGATCGCGACCGGCGCGCGCTCCATCTCCTGGATTAGCTCGCTCAGCGATTGCAGCGCCACCGCGTTAGGATCGCGCAGGCCAATGACCAGCGATTCGTCCACCGGCTCCTTCAAGAAGCGTTCGAGGATGGTCAACGCGCCCAACCGCGCCTGTTCGGGGCGCTCGCGTGAACGGGCCACCCCGCGCAGGGCCGCGACGATCCGGTCACGCTCCAGGAGGGTCGCCACCTGGCCTAAGCCGCCGCGCAGTTGTGGGTCGGTAGTGTCGAGCATGTTCAGGAACACCGGCAACACGGCGTCCGTGCCCCGCTGGGCGATGCGCCCGGCGCGCACCTTCACCGTCTCGAAGTCATCAGCCTCGGCCAACGCCCGAAACTCGGCCTCCAGCGCCCGCCGGTCCATGAAGCCCGTCAGCACCTTGCCCTCGGTGGTCATGGCGAAGATTATAGCACAGGGGGGCGGAAGGAGAAAACTGGAAGTTGGAGGTTGGAAGTTGGAGGTATGTATCGAGTTGCGAGTTAAGGCCGAGCGTGGTAAACTGATACTCGACCAGGGATGAACCGCCCGTTGTCAAAAGTCAATACCTGATATCCAATATCTGCTTTCCAGGAGTCGCTGTGTCTCAGGCCCTCTATCGTAAATGGCGCTCGCAAACCTTCGAGGACGTGGTCGGCCAGGAGCACGTGGCGATCACGCTGCGCAACGCGCTGCGCGACGGCAGGCTATCGCACGCCTACCTGTTTACTGGGCCGCGCGGTACCGGCAAGACCAGCCTGGCGCGCATCCTGGCAAAGGCGATCAACTGCCTTGATCCTGACCTGAAAGCGCGGCCGTGCAATCACTGCGCCATCTGCACGGCGATCACCGAGGGCCGTCAGCTCGACCTGATCGAGATTGATGCGGCCTCGAACCGCGGCATTGATGAAATTCGCGATCTGCGCGAGAAGATCGGTTTCCGGCCCAGCGAAGCGCGCTACAAGGTCTATATCATTGACGAAGTTCACATGCTCACTAAAGAGGCCTTCAACGCCCTGTTGAAGACCCTGGAGGAGCCGCCGCCACACGCCATCTTCGTCCTGGCGACCACCGAACCCGATCGCGTGCCCGAAACCGTCCGCTCCCGCTGTCAACGTTTCGACTTTCGGCGGATTCCCACCGCGGAGATCGTCGAACATTTGAGCCGAATTGTGGAGGCCGAAGGCGCGAAGGCCGCACCGGAGGCGTTGGTCGCGATCGCCCGCCGCGCCACCGGCAGCATGCGCGACGCGATCAGCCTGCTCGATCAACTGCTCTCCTATGGCGATGAGATGTTAGAGCTGGCGCGGGTCGAAAAGGTGCTGGGGCTGGTCAACGCGGGGACGATCGGCAAGCTGGTGGATCTGATGAAGGCCAACGACGCCGGGGGCGGCCTGGCGCTGCTCAACGAGATGGTAGCTGAGGGGGTCGAGTTGGGCCAGTTGGCCGACCAGATCGTGGCCTACCTGCGAGCGGTGCTCTTCGTGCGCGTGGCCCGCGCCCCCGAGCTGCTGGATCTGCCGCAGGATGTGGTTGCGGTCATCGCCCGCCAGGCCGAGGCGTTGCCCCCCGCCGCGCTGCTGATCGCACTGCGCGAGTTCATGGACGCCCGCGGCGCCCTGCGCGATCAGGTGCCCGGCGTGCCGCAACTGCCGCTCGAGCTGGCGTTTTTGCGCGCTGCGCTGCCTCAAGCCGGGGGACAGGGAGACAAGGAGACTGGTAGACAAGGAGATAAGGAAACAAGTAGACAAGGAGCGGCGGCGCCAACTGTGAGTCAGCCGCCGCCCGCGCCGGTCCCGGCGGTCACTCTCGAACGGGCCGCGCCGACGGTTGGCGCTGCACCGGGGGGACGAACTCCGGTGCCGGGCGGCACGGGTGCCGCCTTTGCTGCCCCGACGGGCGCGGTGACGATCAGCCCCACCCAGCGCGCCCCGGCAGCTCCGGCCGGTGCTCCTGCCACCCAGCCCGCGCCCGAATCCGCCCCAGGCGAGCGCGATGCCGGTCTGCTGCAGGCGGCCCAGGCCAATTGGGATCGCTTTCTGACGACGGCGGGCAAGCGGTGCGGCATGAAGGTGCAGGCGGCTCTGCGCTCGGTGCATGAGCTAGACGTGGTCGGGCAGACGCTCGTGTTGCGTTTCACCCACGCGTTCGCCCGCGATCTGGTAAGCGGCGCCGAAAATCGCGGCCAGGTGGAGCTGGTTTGGAGCGAGGTGCTGGGGCGAAAGGTGCAGGTGCGCTGTGGGTTAGTCGGCGAAGCGCCCCCGCCACCTCCTGCGCAGGCCCCTCCATCCGCGCCGGCTCGCGGCGTAAACGACGATGATGCGTTTCTGCAAGGGGCGCGCGAGTTGGGCGCGGTTGTCAAGAAACTAGAATAACCATGGAGGTCATACTATGAGCAAAGGCAAACCTCGTCCCGCGTTCGGGATGCCGCGTCCCGGCGGCGGTGGTGGTGGTGGTGGTGGCGGCGGCATGATGGGGCAGTTGCAGAAGCTCCAGGAAGAGATGGCAAAGACCCAGGAGCGGCTGGGCGACGAGACCGTTGAGGTCACAGTCGGAGGCGGCGCGGTCAAAATGGTGATGAACGGCCACCAAAAGCTGCTCTCTGTTACTATCTTACCCGACGTGCTCAGCCCGGACGATGTGGAGATGATCCAGGACATGATCCTGGCCGCGGTCAACGAGGCCGTCGAGCGGTCGCAAGGGTTGGCCGCGGATAAGATGAGCGCGCTGACCGGTGGGCTGAAGATTCCAGGCCTGATGTAAGGAAAACCCATGTCCCAAACCCTGGCCAAGCCCGTCGCCGATCTGATCGCTGCCCTCTCGCGGCTGCCTGGCATCGGGCCGAAGACCGCGTCGCGGCTGACCTTCTTTATCTTACGCGAGGGCGGCGATCTGGCGCAGACGCTCGCGGATGCGCTGCAAGCCTTGCGCAGCGGCACGGTGCAGTGCGAACACTGCTTCAACATCGCCGAAGTCAGTCCATGCCCCATCTGCGCCGACGCCGGCCGCGACCATCGGACGATCTGCGTGGTGGAGGAGCCGTTGGACGTGCTGGCCGTTGAGCGGACGGGCGCGTTCCGCGGGGTCTACCACGTCCTGCACGGCGCGCTCTCGCCCATCAACGGCGTTTACCCTGAAAAGCTGCGCATCGCCGAGCTGGTGGATCGCGTCAAGGCTACCCAGCCGAGCGAGATCATCCTCGCCACCAACCCGAGCCTGGAAGGCGAGAACACCGCGGCCTACGTCCACCAACTGCTGCTGACGGCGGGCGTCCGGGTCACCCGCCTGGCGCGCGGGCTGCCGGTGGGCGGAGACCTGGAGTATACCGACGAGGTGACGCTGTCACGCGCGCTGGAAGGTCGGCGTGCGATGTAGCATTACCCTGCAGGGTCCGCGTGATCTATTTGGGCGCGGCAAACGCGTCCTGCGCTGTCTTTCACACAGCGCCTCTGCCCGAATTTGACACCCCGGCCACCCTATGGTAAAGTCCCCCCTCGTTGCGCCTGAAACGGGCGAGCACCTGACAAACCGAAGCAGCGGATGGGGATGGCCGAATTTGACACGTCGGCCGCCCTGTGGTAAAGTCCCCCCTCGTTGCGCCACGGACGGCCAAGCGCCGGACGGGCCGGGCACCTGGAAAATCGAGACCCCTGAAATGCCCTGAGAAGAGCAAGGGGGCGAATTTGACAGCAGAGGGGTTCGGTGGTAAACTCCGTACCCGTTGCGCCACGGACGGCACGCAGATGAAGCGAAGAAAATCAGCGGCCAGTCTTAAAAATCAAAAGAAGTACAGCCTTGATCTTGACAAGAGCGGGGTGCTGTGGTAATATGGAAGATACCAACACGGTACCTTGAGTGTTGAGACCGGGAACCCAGAGGAGACGGCGAGGCCAGCATCAACTGCGTTCGATGTGACGAAGTTGTTTGTTGTCTCGACGCCGACGCAAGTCGGCGCTTCTGTTCCCTGTGGGGTGCAGGCTCGTGGCTCATAAGGGTTCACCCTTATCTGTAGCAGCGGCACTTTAACAACTGAAGAGTGATAGGAAGGTAACCTGTCAACGTTTGAGCTTTAGACCTGTAAAGGTCACGTAAGTAAATCTTACGGAGAGTTTGATCCTGGCTCAGGATGAACGCTGGCGGCGTGCTTAACACATGCAAGTCGAACGAACCTTTTCTTCGGAACGGGTTAGTGGCAGACGGGTGCGTAACACGTAGGTGACCTGCCTCGGAGTGGGGAATAACTATCCTAACGGATGGCTAATACCGCATATGCCCGGCGATTCATTTCGCCGTGTAAAGTCGTAAGACGCTTCGAGATGGGCCTGCGGCGGATTAGGTAGTTGGTGGGGTAATGGCCTACCAAGCCGATGATCCGTAGGGGGCGTGAGAGCGTGGCCCCCCACACTGGCACTGAGATACGGGCCAGACTCCTACGGGAGGCAGCAGTGAGGAATATTGCACAATGGGCGCAAGCCTGATGCAGCAACGCCGCGTGAGGGACGAAGGCCTTCGGGTCGTAAACCTCTTTTTTGAGGGACGAGATCAGGACGGTACCTCAAGAATAAGTCTCGGCTAACTACGTGCCAGCAGC
>JAPLHB010000124.1 GCA_026389845.1 Chloroflexota bacterium | reverse complement strand
CTTGGCCACGGTCACGCCATCGTGCGTGATGGTGGGGGCGCCCCATTTTTTATCCAGCGCCACGTTGCGGCCCTTGGGCCCCAGCGTGGATTTGACGGCTTCCGCCAGGGTGTCAATGCCGACCTTGAGGTTGCGGCGGGCGTCTTCGGAGAAGATCAACTGCTTAGCCATGGTTGTAGACTCCTTGTTCAAGAGTAAATTGTGCGGGTCTTCTGGACGGAGGACGAAAGACGGAGGACGAAAAACTGAGCTTCGTCATTCGTCATTCGTCGTTAAGCAACAATCGCCAAAATGTCCGATTCGCGCAGGATCAGCACTTTCTTGCCGTCCAGCTTGATCTCGGTGCCAGAGTACTTGGCGTAGAGCACGCGGTCGCCCACGGTCAGTTCCATGGCGATGCGCTTGCCCTTCTCATCGGTGCGGCCTGGGCCGGCAGCGATCACCTTGCCCTGCTGGGGCTTTTCCTTGGCGGTCTCCGGCAGGATGATGCCACCCGCGGTGACGTCTTCCTGCTCGATCGGCTCAACAACCAAACGATCAGCGAGCGGTTTCAGATTCATGGTCCAACAGCCTCCTTCGGTGTGGATGGTGCCCGTTGCGGCGGGCGATTTGGAACTACGAATTGATAAGTTAGCACTCTGAGTGCTTGAGTGCTAACATGGGGCATTATACGCGGGATGGGCGGAGGCGTCAAATTCGAGGGGGTGTGTTGTGACAGGGTGGCAGGGTGACAAGGTGAAGAATCACCTTGTCACCTTGTCGGTTTTTCGCGAGGTCCGTTTCGTCGCCTGCTGCGTCTCGCTGCCCCGGTAACTTGGGACTGCGATGGCGAAGACGGTGCAGCGGCCGCTGTCCAACATGCGGGAGCGCAGCCGCGGCTCGATCTTGTCTATGCTGTCCGACGTGGTGATGACGGTCGGCAGATGGGCGGCGTAGCGGTGGTTGAGCAATTGGAACAACTTCTCTTTGGCCCACGGCGTGGCGCTCTCGGTGCCCAGGTCATCCAGCACGAGCAACGGCGCCGACCGCACCTGCTCGAACACCTTGTCCAGCGTAGTCTGGCTGGTCGGGCTAAAGGTGGCGCGCAAGTGATCGAGCAAGTCAGGGACGACGATGAACATCGGCGTAGCCCGGCCAGCCGCGATCTGGCGGTTGGCGATCGCCGCGGCCAGGTGCGTCTTGCCGCAGCCGAAGGCGCCGGTGAGCACCAGCCAGCCGGAGGGGGCCTCGGCGAAGGTTTGGGCCAGGCCGACCGCACGGCGCAGGTTTTCGCGCTCCTCGGTCGCCAGCTCGGAAGCACGCGCCGAGAAGGTGTCGAAGTTCTGCTCGCCGTGCAGATTGAGCGTGCTCAAGGATACGCCGCCGCGTTCGACGCCGGACTGCCGGTAGTCGGGCGCGAGCATCTCGTAGATTTGGCTCAAGTCGGGATCCACCAGCCGCGAGGTGATACGCGAGTCCATCTCCTCCAGCCGTTGGTTGGTGGTGATGACCGTCGGTAACTGACTGTTGTAGCGGTGGTTGAGGATTTGGAATAGCTTCTCCTGCGCCCAGGGCGTGCTGTGATGCGCCCCCAGATCGTCCAGGATCAGCAGCGGGGCCTCGCGGATGGCGTCTAGCCGCTCGTCCAGGCCGGTGTCGCTGTTCGGGCTGAAGGTCGCGCGCAGATGGTCGAGCAGGTCGGGGACGACGACGAAAAGGGCGGAGTGGCCCAGGGCGATGCGGTAGTTGGCAATGGCTGCGGCCAGGTGGGTCTTGCCGCAGCCGTAGCCGCCGAGCAGGATCAGCCACCCCTTCGGCTCGCGGGCGAAGGCCACGGCCAAGTCGTAGGCCTTGCGCAGGTTGAAGAGCAACGCCTGCGAAAGTCCCACGCCGTCGGGCATGAAGGCATCGAAGGTCATCCTGCTCAATGACCCCAGGTTGCTGAGCGTGCGCAGGGCGCGCGTCCGCTGATCGGTCAGCCGCGCTTGCGTGCAGCGACACGGTACGGCCCTGCTGAAGTCGGGATGGCCCGGCGGCACGTCGAGGACGAGAAAGCCTTTGCCTTTGCAGATCGGGCATGGCTCGTCGGATTTTCGATTTTCGATTGCGGATTGCGGATTGCGATCTTGCCCGACCCGCAACTCGTTACTTACCCGCTGCTCCAGCTGATCCACGATGTCTCCAACTCGTTTCATCTTGCCACCACTTCTGAAGAAACCTCCAACCTTCGCCCCGCTCGTTACACGCCTGATGTTCAGGTTTTTCGCAATACCGCAAAACTCGCTTTTGTCACCCCTTCGTTGCACTCAGAGCCTGTCCTGAGCATGGTCGAAGGAGTCTCGTCGCGGCAAGGAGAACGTGTTCCTTCACTACGTTCAGGACAAGCTCTGAGCGCAGCGAACGGATTCTTCGCTGGTGTCACGCCGTAACGAGAGTTCAGGGACAGATCCGCTCAGAATGACAGGCAACGGGTAGCGGGTTTTGCGCCATTGCGGTTTTTCGTTTTTTTGTTTTACGTGTTGCGTTTTACCACCGTCAATGCTCGATCAGATCCTCATACCCCTCGGGCACGTAATACCGCTTGCGGGCCTCGGCGTCGTCGGGTATATCGCTCTTGGGCCGGCCAGCATCCTTGCCCTGGGCGCGCCAGCGTTCCAGGATGGCGCGAACGTACTTCCAACTGCGCTTATTGTTTGCCGCCGCTTCGCGGAAGCCGTCGGCGATCCACTCCGCAGGGAAGTGACGCTCGGCGTCGCGCAGCTCCTCGGCGATCATCGGGGTCAGCAGGCCGATGTTCTGCTCGTAGAGCACGAAGACCGGCGGCCGTTCCACCTGGAGCTGCACCTCTTCGGCCACGTCGGCCAGCAAATCCAACTCACCGGAGTGCAATTTCTCCAACACCTCGCGGCCATTGGCACTGTTGACCATGTACCAGTCTTCGGTCACGTCGCCGCGCCGGACAGTGGTGCGAAGCAGCGTCCCGCGCGCGGTTGCCCGCTCCAGCGCGTCCCGCAGGATGGTCTCGGCGGTCGCGGGCGCCTCGGCCAGCCCCTCCAGCAGCCGGTCATCGGCCAGCAGCTCATCCAACCGGGCGTAGCGCAACGCGCCCGTCTTCCGGCCGATCAGCCAGAAGAGATGTAGCGTCACCTTCAGCTCGGCCAGGTGATCTACCAGCGGCAACAACTCGCTGAAAAAGAGGTTGGGGATGGGCGTCGTCGCCAGTTTGCCGGCGGGAAAACCGGCGAAGCCGCGCATGGGGTCGGTCATCAATACTCCAACGGTGCTTTGGTCATCTCCAGGTCGGCGAACTTGGTCAGTTCCTTGTTGAAGTAGAGCGGCACGGTATCGGTGGGACCGTTGCGGTGCTTGGCAACGATAATGTCCGCGATATTTTTGCGGTCGCTGTTCTCCTTAACCGTGTCCTCGCGGTAGATGAACATGACGATGTCCGCATCCTGTTCAATCGAGCCCGACTCGCGCAGGTCGGATAGGATCGGCTTGTGATCGCTGCGCGATTCCACGGCGCGCGAGAGCTGCGAAAGGGCCAGCAGCGGCGCTTCCAACTCGCGCGCCAGGCTTTTGAGCGAACGGGTGATGTAGCTGATCTCCTGGACGCGGTTTTCGCTGTGCGCGTCGCTGCGCATGAGCTGGAGGTAGTCCACGATGACCATGTCGAGGCCGTGCTCGGCTTGCAGGCGGCGGGCCTTGGTGCGCAGCTCCAGCGCAGACATCGCGGGCGTGTCGTCAACGAAGAGCAGCGTCTCCGAGAGCACGCCGGCCGCCTCAATCAACATCTGCCATTCGTTCTCGTTGATGTCGCCCAGTCGCAGCCGCTGTTGGTTGATGCCAGTCTCCACGGAGAGCAGGCGTTGTACCAACTGCTCGGCGCTCATCTCCAGGCTGAAGAAGGCCACCCGTTGGCCGTAGCGCTTGGCCGCGTTGAGCGCAGTGCAGAGCGCCAGGCTCGTCTTGCCAACTCCAGGTCTTGCCGCCAGTACGATCAGATCGGACTTCTGGAAGCCGCCCAGCAGCTTGTCCAGCTTAGCGAACCCCGACGGCACGCCCAGAATGTCGCCTTTGTGCCGGTGGAGGTAGTCAATCCGGTCCACCACGCTGTCCATCACCTGGCGGACGGGGGTCAGGTCGCGGCGGACGCGGCGCTCGGAGACGTTGAAGATGATCTGTTCGGCCCGATCCACCACCTCGTCTACGTCTTCAGCTTCTTCGTAGGCCAACGTGGCGATCTCGCCCGCCGCGCCGATCAGCCGGCGCAGGGTAGCGGCGCGCTCCACGATGTGTGCGTAGTGCTCGACGTGTACGGCCGTGGGCACGCTGTTGATGAGGTTGGTGACGTAGGCCGTCCCGCCGATTTCTTGAAGCTGGTTGCGCCGCTCAAGCTCGTCCACCAGCGTGACGAAATCGGCCGGCTCGCGGCGCTCATGCAGGTCGAGCACCGCCTGGTAGATCCAGCCGTTTTTCTCGCGATAGAAATCGTCGGCCTTCAGGAACGAGGCGATCTTGATGACCGCATCGGGATCAATCAGCAGCGCGCCGATGACCGCGTCTTCGGCTTCCGGGTTGGCCGGGATGGTTTTGTTGGGCCTGTCCATTATTCGAACCCGGTGAGGTCGAGCCCCGCCAGGAAATCGCGGAAGGCCTCGGGGGCCGCGACCTGGGCCGTGCTGTCGGCCGGCTCACCGACGGCCGCGCCTTCGAGGTCCGGCTCCGGGGTGACGCCGGCCTGCTCCAACACGTCGTCGGAGACGTAGATCGGGACGTGGGCGCGCACGGCCAGCGCGATAGCATCGCTGGGGCGGGAATCAATCGCCATGCGTCGGCCGTTGACCAGGACGATCAGCTCGGCGTAGAAGGTATCGTCGCGCAGCTTGGTAATGGCGACCCGTTCGATCTCGGCGCCCAGTTTCTCCATGGCGTTCTTGAGCAGATCGTGGGTCAGCGGCCGCGCGACCTCCACCCCTTGCAGCTCCATGATGATGGCGTCGGCCTCGAACGGCCCGATCCAGATGGGCAGGAAGGGCGTCGAGTCGCCGGCTCTGAGCACGACGATCCGATGCTGCGACATCAAGCTCACGCGCACGCTGTCAATCTTGACTTCGACCATCATAGGTGTGCCTCCTGGCGTCTGGTACGGCCGCCGTGCCACGCGGCGTGCGAGAATCCGCCGCCGGTCGGGTAATCTCCGCCTGGCAGAACAAGCCGGTTCGATTATACCACAGCCCCCCGCGCGCCCCAAACCGCCCCCGATCCGCGAGTACAGCGTAAAAGTGTTGGCGAATCGCGTCATTCTGAGAACTGCCATGCCGCGTGGCGGCATTCGTGAAGCAAGAAACCCCACCGCTTGTCATGCTGAGCGGGTCGTTCCCGTGTCTTGTGCTGCGGCGAGCTTCCAGCGAAGCATCCGGCGTGACAGCGAGACCCTTCGCTAGAGTCACGCCGCGGCGTACTGTTTGTCGCAGACCCGCTCAGGGTGACAAGTTTCTGAGCAGCGGGTCGGCCCCTGATCTCTCGCGACGGCGTGAAATCAGCGAAGAATCCTTCACTGCGTTCAGGACAAGTTCTCCTTGCCGCGACGAGACCCTTCGCTGGAATCTTGCCGTAACGCATTTCACAGGGCGAACCCGCTCAGAGCTTGCCCTGAGTGCAATGAAGGGGTGACATCCTACCGGGCGCCTTAAGATGACAAGAACGCGGATTTGAGTTATGATTGGCCCGTTGTCTGCTGCAATATCTCCCTTTCCGAGCAATCCATGAAAGAAGCAATCATCTTCGGCGCCGGGAACATCGGCCGCGGGTTCCTGGGCCAGCTTTTCAGCGAATCGGGCTACCGCGTCACCTTCGTCGAGGTTGACCAGGCGCTTCTGCAAACGCTGAACGCCCGCGGCGCCTACAGGATCCGCCTGGTGACGAACGACCACACCGAGGAAGTGACGGTCGGCCCGGTGGCAGCGGTGCCCGCAAGCAACCTGGACGCGGTGGCCGAGGCGGTCGCCCGCGCGGAAATCGGCGCGACAGCGGTGGGCGCGGGCGTACTGCGCCACGTCGCGCCGGCCGTAGCGAAGGGGATCGAGCGCCGCGCGGCGGCCGGCGTCACCGCGCCCCTCAACCTGATCCTGGCCGAGAACCTGAAGAACGCGGCGGCCATTTTCCGGGAGATGGTGGCTGAGGCGCTGCCCCCAGCCTGTCACACCTATCTGGCCGAGCACGTCGGCTTCGTGGACACAGTGATCGCCCGCATGGTGCCGCCGTTGACGCCGGAGCTGCGTAGCCAGGACCCCAGCCTGGTGCTTGTCGAGCCATACAAAGAGCTGCCCGTGGATCGTCAGGGCTTCGTCGGCGACCCACCCCAGGTCGTCGGAATGATTCCGTATTCGCCTTTCGTTTTTTTCACCGAGCGCAAGCTGTACGTCCACAACGCCGGCCACGCTGTGTTGGGCTACCTGGGTTCGCTGGCGGGCTACGAGTATGGCTACGAAGCTTTGGCCGATGAAGGCATCTACTTCCAGGCACGCGGCGCGATGGAGGAATCGGCGCGGGCGCTGGCGCGCAAGTATCACCCGCCGGCGGGCGCGTTGCTGGCGAACATCGAAGACCTGTTGGGCCGTTTTGGCAACCGCGCCCTGGGCGACACGATCCTGCGCCTGGGCCGCGACCCCATCCGCAAGCTGGCCCGGCCCGACCGCCTGGTGGGCGCGGCGCTCAACGCCCTGGCCGAAGGGGTCATGCCGACCAATCTGGTCACGGGGATCGCCGCGGGGCTGCTTTTCGATCATCCCGACGACCCGGTGGCGCGCGACCTCCAGGCCCGCCTGCACGCCTACGGGATCGCCCGCACGTTGAACGAGGTATGCGAGCTGCCGGCCGGCGAGCCGCTGTTCGAGATGGTCGTCGCACGGTATCGCGCCCTGGCCGCCGCTCGCAGGTAACCTGGCGGCAAGAGGGAGGAGCAAGTTGTTGGAAAATCTCACATCCGAAGCCGCCGGCCGCCTGAGTGCGGCGTTGCGGCAGATTTACGACCGACCCCAGCCAGCCGTCCCCTGGCGCGACGGCGGCAACCTGCCGTGGGACGCCCCCGCGTTCAGCGAGCGGATGCTGGTCGAGCACCTGGATCAAAGCCACGGCGCGGCCAGCCGTCCCTTGCGGGAAATTCGCGCCCAGGTGCAGCAGATGACCGCTTGGCTCGACTTGCAGCCGGGCGACCGCCTTTTCGACGTGACGTGCGGGCCGGGGTTGTACGCGCGCGCGTTTGCCCAGGCCGGCATCGCCGTCACCGGCGTTGACTTCGGCCCGGCATCCCTGGCGTACGCGGCCAAGATCTGCACGGGGCTGCCGTGTGAGTTCGTGCCGGGAGACGTGCGGGCGATGGATTTTGCCGGGCGGGGGTTCGACGCGGCGGTCTACCTCTACGGCCAGTTCACCGTGCTCCGCCCGGCTGAATCGCGGGATGTGTTGCGACGCATCCGGGCGGCGTTGCGACCGGGCGGCCGGCTCCTTCTCGAAGTGCTGGACGACGACAGGTTCGACAAGCGGAACAACAGTTGGTGGTACACCGACCTGGGCGGCCTGTGGGGCGACTTCCCCTATCTGCACCTGGGCGAACGCGTGTGGGATCCCGACCAGCGCGCCGCGGTCGAGCGGTTCCATATCCTCAACCTGGAGACCGGCGAAATGCAGGTCTACGGCCTCTCGGATCAGGCGTACACCGTGGTGCAGATGACCGACATGCTGCGTGACGCCGGCTTCGACCGGGTCGAGGCGCACAAGGCCTGGGACGGGTTGGCGATGAAGGACGCGGGGGAGTGGGTGGTGTACGTGGCGGAGAGTGAATAGCAAATCGGCAAATCATCATCTGGAGGGGATCATGTCTCGTATTGTCATCATCACCGATACCGACGCCAGTCTGCCGACCCCCTGTCGCTGCCCAGCACGACATCGTCCAGGTGTCCATCACGGTGCACTTCGGGCAGGAGACGAGATTGACGATGCCCAGCTCTTCGCCCCGAAGCAATCTCAGACATGCCAGGGATTGCTTCGTCGCACCCCCCGCTTCTTGCAATGACAGGGTCCGCGCTATTCGTGGTCCTTTGCTGACAAGGCCCCTTCCCGCCCCTTCCACTACACGACCACGGCCGCGAGGACGACGACGGCAGCCGAGACGGACGTGTTGAACGCCAGTCCGTCGGCTATCCACAGCCGCGGCCCGGTGAGTGAGCTGACCACGCGGGCCGCGGCCATCGCGGCCTCTTGTTTTTTCTGTATGTTGGTAGTATACTTTTCGTGCCAGTCTTTTTGACACGATCCTCCATCTTCACTCGATCTCTCAAGATCGGAGGCCGGCTATGCCCCCTGAGCCTGGCGCCGCGCCGCCAACGGCGCAGTATAATTTTGGCGATAACGTCCATATCCAGGCTGACGTTTTCGGTGGCAACAAATGGGAAACCAACGTCTACCTGCTGCGCGCCGCGGCCGGCCCGGTGGATTGGCGTAGCTATCGCGATCGTACGCGCGCGCCCTACCGCTTCCTCGACAGTTATGACCTGCTCGACGCGTCCATCTATGCGGGCCGCGAGGCCGATGTGGACCGGCTGGAAAGCGAAACCCTGGCCTATCGCCTGGTGATCCTCCAGGGGCCGGTGGGCGCAGGTAAGACCTCGCTCCTACGCGCCGGTCTGACCCCCCGATTGATGTCGCGCGGCTATCTGGTGCTCTATGCCCGCGACTACGGCGACCCCACGGCAGCACTGGTAGCGGCCCTGACCGAAGCCAGAGAGCAGCTTCCGGTGGAACTGGCTGGGATAACCAGCCTGGTAGACCTGGTGAGAGCCGCCCAGCGCACCCTGGAGCGGCCGGTGGTGCTGATCCTGGATCAGTTCGAGAGCTTCTTCACCGACCCGCGCCTGGACGCGGCGGGGCGGGCGCGCTTCCGCAGCGACCTAGCCGGCTTCTGCGGGGCCGCTTATCCCCAGCCTGTCTCCCTGATCCTCAGCGTGCGTCAGCAGAGCCAGGGTGAGCTGGCCTACTTCCAGCAGACTGTCCCTGACATTTACCACCACGTCGTCCCGCTTGACCTGCTGACCGTACCGGAGGCTCGCCAGGCGATCCTGGCTCCTCTCGACGGCCTCGCGGCGCCCATGGTGTTCGACCCCGATTTCTTGTCCGAGCGGCTGCTGCCTGATCTGTCAATCCCCGGCAGCGGCGAGGCCTGCATTGACCCGCCACACCTCCAGATCGTCTGCAAGACCCTGTACGACAAGGCGCGCGGCCAGTCGCAGAACTTCATCAATGCCAGGCTGTATGAGGAGCTGGGCGGTCGCGATGGCATCCTGGGCGGCTATGTCGAAGACGCGTTGAGCAGCGAGTTTCCGGACGACGCACGCCGAACGCTCGCGCGGCGCCTGCTCAAGCTGCTGGTGGCGCCCGGCGGCGAGCTGCTCGCCCTTTCGCCGGCCGAGGCGGCAGAGCGCATAGGACAGCCGGCCGCGCTCGTCAGCGAGGTGTTGGAGACGTTGGTGCGCCGGTCGTTGCTGTCGGCCCGCACCGAGCGGACCTATAGCCTGGCCCATCCGACCCTGGCGAAAACCGTGCTGAGCTGGTTCGATCCCCGCGAGGCCGAGCTGCACTGCGCGCAGCAGGCGGTGGACCGTGCCTGGTACGAGTGGGTCGCCTGGGATCAACAGCGACGCACGCCCGAGAGTACTTCTCGGCCCATGCCGCTTCTCGATCGCGGCCGACTGCCCGACGTCGCCCGCCGCCGCGACGATCTGCAATGGACGCCGGAGAAGCGCGGCCTGGCCCTGTGCAGCGCGGTCGCGGCCGGCGCCGATCCCGCGTCCTGGGTCGAGGGCATGGCGGATGACGAGGCTACGTGCGCCAGCCTGCGTGAGTTGGAAGGAGATGCCGCGCTCGCTGCAGGGAGCAGCCTCTCCGAATCCGGCCGGCAGTTGGGCCGCGTCGTGGGCTTAGCGGCTGACCCACCAGGCCCGAACGCACTTGGCCGGGCCGCGGTGGAGGCTCAGTCGGCCGTGCTGCGCATCGTGGCCGGCCTCAGCCTTTCGGCGCTGGGGACGGATGCGTTGGCCGCGACACTCTGCCCCCCCGGCGGCCGGCGCACGCCCGGGCAGGCCTGGCGGCTGGCGCAGACGTTGGCCGCAGTGCGCGCCGCGGGTCGCCGTCTGCCGGAGCTGCCCTCGGTGGGGCTGCGCATCGCCGTCGTCGCCGGCGACCGGCTCTTACGTCTGCGGGCCGGCTGGCGCGGGGTGCTGGCCGAAACGTTGGGCGGAGCGTTTGGCGCGGGGCTGGCCTACGCTGCGCGCGGGGCCGCGACGATCGTCCTGGCTTACTGGGGCACCCCTTTCAGCCCCGTCCTGTTGTTGGCCTATGCGACGGCGTTGGCTTCCGGGGTCTTGGGCTTCGCCCTGGGAGGCGTGGCCGTGCTGACGGTGCGGCTGCTCACGCCCGCGACCCGGCCGCAGGAAGCGGCCTTTCCCGCCTGGCAGCGCGTGCTCAGCCTGGCGTTCGGCTTCATGTTGGGCCAGGCGGGCGGGCTGCCGTTCGAGGCGGCCTACGTCAGCAACGTCATGCCGGGGGCAGGCAGCCTCCTGGAACGCTATGGCGCTGGCGCCGCGCTCATGGGCCTGGCCCTCGGCCTGGGATGGGCCGCAGCCGGGCCTACCCTCTCTCGACGCAGTGTGGCCGGCATGGGCCTGGCCGCGGGCGCGGCCGGCCTGCTCCTCGGCTGGCTCGACTTTACGACCGGGCGGCCCTGGCTGCCCAACCTGATGCTTTCGGGGACCGTTGTCCCCACCCTGGTGCAGGCTGGAATCTACACGGGGCTGGCCGGCGCGGGGTTGGCCGGCGGTTGGCTGATCGGCTATCGGTTCTGGCAGCGCTGGCAAGCACTGCGCGATCGTGGGCTTTTCGGCGGAGGATAGATCATGGACGCGCATAAAATTGGGCCGACTGGATTGGAGGCTTTAGCCGGTCTGGTGGGCAAGGCGAGAAACCGGCTAAAGCCTCGATTCCGACCGGCCAGCGACCGATTTTCAGGGCAGGATGCCTCCGCTGGCATTTTCAGGACGAGAGGTTCTACTATAGCTGCACGGTCACGTACTCGGTGGGCCTGGTTGCTCCTGCTGCCGGCGCTGCTGGCCTGCAGCCTGTTCCCGACCCCGGCCCCGCGCAATACGGGCCAGCTCAGCAGCGAGCGCAGCCAGGTCTACCTTGCTGCTGGCGGCGCGGCCGGCCAGGAGGTGCCGACCGGCGCCAGCCGGACCGCAGGAACAGGCGATGAGATCTGGACGGTCAGCGGCCGGGCCTTGCTCAAGTTCAGTGACTTATGGATCCGGCTCTACGACGACACGTCCCTCCACGCGGACGATGTGACCCCGTCCAGCGTCAAGACGGCTCTGGGCGCGGGCGCTACCCTGGTCGGCGCGACGCCAGGCGTCTATGATCGCGTTGAGATTACGGTTGGCGATCCGCCTCATGCCCGAATTACCCTGGCCGGTACGTTGGTGATGATC
The DNA here is from genome assembly GCA_026389845.1 of Chloroflexota bacterium. Classification (GTDB taxonomy): domain Bacteria; phylum Chloroflexota; class Anaerolineae; order CG2-30-64-16; family CG2-30-64-16; genus JAPLHB01. The sequence goes on along the minus strand of JAPLHB010000124.1, from coordinate 20,016 downwards.
AGCCACGTGCCGGGTAGGCGCATCACCCTGGTGCGCAGCTTCGGCGGCCGGGCCGAGGTCGCCAGCGCCGTCACCGGCGCGAGCAGGATCGTCAACTCAACCGAATGGGTGATGGTCGGGAGTGGGAACCAGGTGGAGGTGATCGCGGATGAAGAGAGGGTGCGCCAGTTGGCTCAAGAACTGGGTGTGTATGCCTTGTTCCATGACATCGAGTTGGATGCCGGCTCGTTTGGCCCGCCGGGCGCGGCCGTAACCGCGGCCGATATTGCCGTCGTGTTTGGCCCAGCATCTCCATCGCCCTGTCCGCCGCCATCGCTGAAGCTCGGTGAGCCGGTGGTGCGCGATCTGACGGCCGTGGTCGAAGGGAGCGCATCGCCGGGGTGCCGAGAGGCCGTCATCCAGCGGGTGACGTGGGATTGGGGCGACGGGCAGAAGGACGATCAGGGTGTGCCGGGCAAGCATCAGTATGCCCAGGGGGGGCGATACCGGGTCACGGCCACCGCCTACGACAACCTGGGGCAGAGCGGGTCGGCCCAGGTGGTGGTGAGCGTCAGCGCCGCGACGCAGCCCCCGCAGCCGGCGCGGCCCAACCTGGCAATTGTCACTTTCCGCGCGCCGGAGAAGGCCGCCTGCGGCGAGAAGCTCGGCGATCGCGTGCAGGTGGTCGTAGCCAATCGGGGCAACGCGGAGGCCGGTACGTTCGCGGTGCGGCTGGTCCTCTCGGAGAGCCAGCAGGTGACGCCCAACAGCCCGGCGCTGGTGGACGGCCTCGATTCAGTCGAGCAACTGGCGGCCGGCGCATCGGTGAATGTCCTCGGCCCCCACGCCAACCAAATCCCGACTTCGCTGCCAGAAGGGTCGCGCCAATACTGGCTTGGGGTGATCGTGGATGTTCGCGGTGGAGTGGCGGAGAGCGACGAAAACGACAACACTGCCGCCGTGCCCATCTCGATCACGTGCCTGAAATGATGGAGGTATCCCATGAAAACGCACTGGATGGTCTGGTTGGTATGGGCCTTGGCGGTGCTGCTGCTGGCCGCGTGCGGTGCAGTTCAACCCGACGTTAACGCGCCGGTGGCGTCGCCTGTGGTCGCCGCGATCTCCACCCCGGCGACCATTGCACCGTCTGCACCGCAGGCGACAACGGCCGATCGTCAGCCCACTTCGGTTGTCTCGACGCCCGCGATCGCTCCAGCGACTGCGGCCGCAATTGCCCCGGCCACCGGAGTGTTGCCGGGTACTTCCACAGTGGAACCGCCCGCCGCCCTTACGTCGTCAGCTACCCCTGCGCCAGCGGGCGCGCTGGAAAGCCGCAAGAGTGATGTCTGGCACAGCATTCAGGCCGCGCCCGAGTCCATCGTCGAGCCGGGTAAGAAAGTCAACGTTTGGCTCGGTGACGAAATGGGGACCCGCAGGCAGGGTCGGGCGCGGCTGCAACTGGGCGGCCGGCAACTGGGCATTTACGATGATACCCGGCTGAACATCATTGAGGAGACCCCGCTCGGTCTGAAGGTGACCCTGGCCACCGGCGCGGTGCTGGTCGAACAGGCGCCGACCGCACCGATGGTGGTATTGCTCTCCTCGACCGAGTCGGCGCGCAGCAGCATAGTGATCACGACCGCGCTTCCTGTGGTCGCCATGCCCGTCGTGAGAGGACCTGCGGGCATCACACCCACGGCCACGGCTACTCATGCCGGCGCTGCGACCGCAGTAGCCGTAACACCCACCGTGACTATCACTCACGCGTTTGGCGTCTTGTTCAGCCCCCCGCCCGGCTTTACCGGGGTCGTCACCCCCACGGGGGCGCTCATCGTGCATTTGCCGGCGCTGGGGCTGAGCCTGGTGCACGTCACCTACGGTTCGGCCTGGGTGGTTCCCTACACCGGAACCGTGGCCGGCCCGGCGTTGGAGGTGCACCCCGGCGAATGGCTGCTCCTGGGGCCAGCCCATCCGCCTGGTCTCGTCACGCTGAGCGGGGATGTCTGCACGGTGCGGTCGTTCGCGGCGCAATGGGGGATCAGCGACCTCCTCTCGGAGATGGAGATGGATGGTCGCGCCGCTTTGCTGGCGACCAGGCCCCTGGGCGTCCCCAAGCCCGAAGACATCCTCTGGGCCTTCAAGCCTGATGAGAACTACTGCTGCGATCCGCCCAAAGTGGTCTTGAACCAGCCGGCCGTCAGCGGACGGACGGTCAGTGTGCGGGGCAGCGTGACACCCGGCTGCCCCGAAGTCGGCATCAGCCAGGTGGTCGTGAACTGGGGCGACGGCCGATCCGGCACGTCTGCGTTACCGACGTCTATCAACGTACAGCACACCTATGACCGGCCGGGGACTTACACTATCACGGTCAGTGCATACGACGTTAAGGGTCGGGTCGGCCAGGCTCATGTCACGGCAGTGATCAGGGAACCGCCTACTGTCACACCGACGCGCCGGCCGACCGCGACGCCGACACGCCGGCCGCCCGCGACGCCGACGCATACCTACGAGCCCTAAGTTCGAAGGCAGTTTGAAACCGAGACCAACAGCATGCACGCAAGCAAACACTACGGCAACTTCGATCTGCTGCTCAGCGGGGGGGATGGCGGTGATTACTCTCTGCGTGTGCTCACCACGCCGTCGGCGGGTGAGTCGGCGCAGGGAGTAAAAGCTCCGGCCGGGTCGCTGCATCAGCTTGGTCCAGGCCTGGCAGCCCTGCGCAGGCTGGAGATGGATCGCGCCGGGCTGCGTAGCCTGGGCACGGCGCTGACCGAGTGGCTCTTCCCGGAGCCGATCCTGCGCCTCTATCGGGCCAGCCTGGTCGCCTTGCAGCCCGATGACGGACTGCGAGTGCGTCTACGCATCGAGCCGGCTGAACTGCACGCCCTGCCGTGGGAGTGTTGCTACGACGGCGAATTGAACACTTTCATCAGCCTCGACCCGCGCACGCCGCTGGTACGTTACCTGCCCGGGTCATTCCTGCGCCAGCCCCTCGCCAGTCCCGCGCTGAGCATCCTGGTCGTCACGGCGTCGCCATCCGGCCTGCCTCCGCTGTTAGGCGATGACGAATACGCCCGCGTCGAGGACGCGGTGGATCGCCGCGGGGGCCGGATCGCGCTGCGTCGCACCGGCCGCGGGACGGTGAATGAGCTGCAGGATGAGCTGCGCCTCGGCCCGCGCATCCTGCACTTCGCGGGCCACGGTGCATTCGATCCCGCGGTGGGTGGGGTGCTGTTCTTCGAGGAGCCGAATCGCGACCCACAGCCGGTGGAGGCCGAAACGCTGGCCGTGATCCTGCGCGGAAGCAGCGTCCGATTGGCCGTGCTCAACGCGTGCGAGAGCGCGACCGCCGATCCAACTGATACCTTCGCAGGCGTGGCCCCGCGGCTCGTCCAGGCCGGACTGCCGGCCGTGGTCGCGATGCAGACTGCCCTACCCGATCTGGCCGCAGTCGCGTTCGCCCGTGCCTTCTATGGCGCGGTGGCCGACGGCTGGGGTGTGGATGCAGCCGTGGCAGCCGGCCGCCAGGCGCTCTTCGCCGCTGATCCCCAAAGCCCCGCGTGGGCTACGCCGGTGCTCTACCTGAATGCGCCGGATGGCAACCTGTGGGAATGGCCGGCGGCCGTCACTGGGGTCACGGCCGCTCCGCCCGCGGCCGCGGCGATGCCCATCTCTACGTTCCAGTTCAACTTCCAGGGGCCGGTGACGATCAACGCCGATGTGGTGGGCGGGGAGAAACGGGTGACGGTCACGCATCCTGAGGCAGGTGTTTGAGAACCCTTTTCCCTGTGTTACAATCAGGCGGGAAAGGAAGGCAGCAATGCGAAGACGGGTCTCATCTCTGGCGATCACCCTGTCCGTGGTGATCGCGTTCTGGCTGATCTGGTCGCGCCTGCACATCATCGTCTGGGTGCAGGCGTCGTTCTGGCAGATTTTGATCGTATTTGCGGTCCTGGCGGTGGCGTTGTTCCTGGGGATTGACCACTTGCTGAACCAGACGAGGGATTAGAGATTGGAGATTGGAGATTGGATGAACTGAAGCTAACTGCTGAAGAACAGGCCATGCTCGCCGGGGCGGAGGGATCGAGCGTGAAGCGGGCGATGGAGATCGTCGTCGCGCTGGCGCGCATCTACGGCGCAGCCGACCTGGTTCCCGTGGTGCACGTTCAGATCGCGGGCGTGTCATATAAGAATCTGGGTGATGCCGGCGTCGCGTACCTGAGCGCATGGGCCGACGAGGGCGCGCAGGTGCGCGTGCCCACCACGCTCAACCCGATGGGGATGGAGCGCGGGAAGTGGCAGCAGTGGGGCATCTCGACCGACTTCGCCACGCCGCAGCTCAACGTGATTGACGCGTTCGTCAAGATGGGCGTCACGCCGACGATGAGTTGCACGCCCTACCTGTTCCCGCAACACACCCCGCGCCGCGACGACGCGCTGGCCTGGGCCGAGTCATCCGCGGTGGCCTATGCCAACTCGGTCATCGGCGCTCGGAGCAACCGCGAGGGCGGTCCCAGCGCTATCGCCGCAGCCATCGTCGGCCGCACGGCCCGTTACGGCTATCACCTGGACGAGAACCGCCGGGCGAACTTCGTCGTGGAAGTCCACTGCCCCGTCCGCTCGGTGGCCGACTTCGGCGCGCTGAGTTACACCGTGGGCAAGGCGGTGGGCAACGGCGTGCCGTGGTTTGCGGATTTGGCCCCCTCCCTTTCTCCCTCCCCCGTCGCAACGGGGGAGGGTTGGGGTGGGGGGTCTGACCGCCTCAAAACCCTCGGCGCCGGTCTCGCGGCCTACGGCGCAGTGGCGCTCTACCACGTCGCCGGCTACACACCGGAGGCGCGCGACTTGGGCGAGACGCTCATCCGTCCTGACGCGCAACGGCTGGTCGTTGAGAGCCTGGACGACGCGTACCGTGTCATGGACGCCGATCCCGACTTGAAAAAGATTGACCTGGTCACCATCGGCTGCCCGCACGCCAGTCTGACCGAGATCGCGCAAGTTGCCGACTACCTGCGGGGCAAGACCCTCGCCACGCGGCTGTGGGTCACGACCGGCGAGCCGACCCGCCAGGCCGCGGCTGAGCTGGGTTACGTCCAGACCATCGAAGCGGCCGGCGGCGAGGTCGTGGCCGACACCTGCGCGGTTGTCGCGCCGATGCGGATGCTCAACGTCCGCACCATGGCGACCAACGCCGGCAAGATGGCCTGCTACGCGCCGATGCACAGTGGGGTGCGGATGCGGTTTGGGGACGTGGAACAGTGTTTGGATGCGGCGGTGACGGGGGAGTGGTGCGCGCCGTCGCACGGGTAACGAACGGCTGTGGATGAGCTTCCGACCTTGCCGATACAGTTGTAGGGTGATACAATTGTATTGCCCATTGGGGGGAGGTGCTGATGACCGAGTACGTTACGACGAATATCCGTTTGCCGAAAGAGACCTATCGCGAGCTGAAGCAGCGCGCGCTGGATGCAGAAATCAGTCTGGCCGAGGTCGTGCGCGAATCCGTGGCGCAATACCTGGTCACGCCCGCGACGCCGCCAGGCATCCCTGCCGTCACAGGTCATACTGCGCCGGCAGAAAGCGCCCGCGCTTTGGGCACTCGGACGCAACAGTCGGCCACCGTGATGATACCGGAGAGCGTCCTGTCGAGCGCACACATCACCGCGGCGGAGTTGCTGCAGGAACTGGCGTTACTGCTCTTCCAGCAGAAAAAGCTGATCCTGGGGCAGGCCAGCGGTCTGGCCGGCATGACCCAGTTGCAATTCCAACACCTGTTGGCGAGCCGACAGATTCCAGTGCACTATGACGTCGCCGATTTTGAGGCCGACCTGCACACGCTGCACGAGACGCGCGTGGGCGCCTATGATGAGATCGCAAGAGGATCGGCCTCCCACCTGGTCATTGAACCCCAACTTTACAGTCGCGTTGAGCAGGCCGCAGACGAGCACAAGCTCGGCATTGACCGGATATTGACCGACGCGCTTCGCCGTTACCTGTGGGAGCTGGATCGCCGGAAGATTTCGGAGGAGAGCCAGACCTACCAGCAGCGCCATGCCGAACTGAAAGCGCAATACCTGGGCCAGTACATTGCCATGCGCGACGGCCAGGTTGTGGATCACGACATGGATGTCGCAGTGCTACGCCAACACGTGCGCCAGCGTTTCGGCCGGAAACCGGTGATGATTATACTGGTGGAAGAGGTCGCCGAGCGGCCTCTCGCCCGTCACGGCTTTCGTTTGGAGGCCGCCAGGCCATGAAGCATCCTTACGACACCGCCTACGAGCCACCCTTCCCCGCCGCGCCGGTCGTGCTGTACAACAACGAAGAAGGGTTGCGCACCGAAAAAGTGCAAGCCTTACTCGATACCGGTTCGGATGGCTCGCTGGTTCCTATCGCTTATCTTGAGGAAATCCTGGCGCCGCCGATGGCAGATACCCATATCCGCAGCCACTGGGGCGAGTGGTGCGCGGCTCAACTGTTCGCGGTAGATCTTGAATTGGGCAGTTTGAGACTCCCAGGCGTTTTCGTCGTCGGCGATGAACAGGGAAACGAGATCGTGTTGGGCCGCAACGTGCTCAACAAGCTGCGCCTGCTGTTGGATGGGCCGTCCGCTTTCACCGATTTTCGGACATAACGCCTTGCTACGCGCCGATGCACAGCGGGGTGCGGAGGCGGTTCGGGGACGTGGGGCAGTGTTTGGATGCGGCGGTGACGGGGGAGTGGCGAGGGGAACGAGTGACGAGTGATGAGTGATATGTACGAGTGGCGCAGCAAAGGAGGGCCTATGTACACAGCGTTGCGACAAAGATTAGTTATCCAACCGGGCGGTGTCATCGAGATTCGCTCGCCTGATTTGCCGGATGGTAGCGTGGCTGAAGTTACCGTGCGACTGGTCGTCACTGCTCGGACAAAGCCGGCCGTATCAGCACGATCAAGAAGATCGGGGGATTTGGGCTGGCCTCCTGGATTCTTCGCGAAGACCTACGGAGCGTTGCGAGACATGCCGTTGGTGCGCGAAGTGAGACCCGATGCCATCGCCAAACTAGCGAGATAGTGGTACAATTGCAGCATGAAGATACGGGATTTCGTCTGGCCTGAAGATCGCGTTGATCATATTGCGTTACACGACGTCCGCCCAGAGGAAGTGGAAGAGGTGTGCTTTGGCGATGTGATGGTGCAACGAGCGAAAGCGACTGGCCAAAATCCCGTGTACTATGTGCTTGGGCAAACGGCGGCAGGACGCTACCTGTTCTGTGTAGTGATACGGTTTCCAGATGGGAGGGGCTATCCGGTAACGGCACGGCCGATGACGCCGCCAGAGCAGCGCCGGTACCGGCAATGGCAGAAACGATGAACAAGACACATATTCCTCAGACGGATTCGATCGAGACGCTGGCCCGCTTTTGGGATGAACACGACCTGACCGACTTTGAGGACGAGCTCGAAGATGTGACGGAGCGCGTCTTCGAGCGGAGTGACGCTGCAACAGTCAGGATCCGGTTGCAGCGCCGCGAGCTTGAGATGGTCAAGCGGCTGGCGCAAGCCAGAGGTGTAGGTCAGGCCGCGCTGATTCGGTCGTGGGTATTGGAGCGGCTGCGCGCCGGTTGAGTCAACGTGGCCACCGGCTTTTGACGCGCGCGAGACAAAGACGCGCAGTGATCTGTCGGTCCTGGGCTTGTTGTGACGCCGCTGCCCTGCGCAGACCCGATCCGAAGCTCCAGCGGCTCATGCGCGGCTGCAAGCAGAACGATAAGTTGCAGCCCTCCTCTGCCGAGTTGTCAGGAGCCGGCAGCATTTCTGATTGCCTCTCGCACCCCAATAGAAAGGAGCAAAGCAATGAAGCTGCGAATCTTCCCCCTCTTGAGCCTGCTGGTCGCCGTATCACTGCTGGTCCAGGGCGCCCCGCTGCCCGCCGCGGCCCGGACCGCGCCAGACCCCGCCGCGCTGACCGCCTTCTCCTGCGATACCGTAACTGAAATCCCAAGGGCCGAGTGCGAGGCGCTGGTGGCGTTGTACAACAGTACGAATGGGCCGGGCTGGACGCACAAGGCCGGCTGGCTGGTCACGAATACACCGTGCGGTTGGGATGGCATTTACTGCAGTGTAGGGCATGTCCTGGGCGTCGACTTGTATAATGGCAATAACCTGACCGGCAGCATTCCGTCTCAATTGGGTAACTTACCGGAACTCACTAGTCTTAATCTGTGGGGCAACCGGCTGAGCGGCAGTATCCCGTCGGAGCTTGGCAATCTGTCTAACCTGTATGTGCTCGGCCTGTTTGATAACCGACTAAGTGGGAGTATCCCCCCCGAATTAGGCAGGCTCAGTAACTTGGCCTACTTAAATCTGTGGCGAAACCGGCTGAGTGGCGCCATCCCGCCGCAACTAGGCGACTTGGTGAAGCTGATTGACCTCAGACTTGGAAACAACGCCCTGGAAGGAGAGATCCCGAGTACACTTGTCAGCCTGACAAACCTGAATGCCGGCGTATACTACACCGATCTCGGCTACAACAAGCTGACCGCTTCCAGCCCGTCGGTCGTTGCCTTTCTCAACGCGAAAGACCCCGACTGGGCGCAGACCCAAACCGTACCGCCGACCGACCTGCGAGCTTCGGCCAAACCCGTCAACAGCGTGGAAATGACTTGGACCCCGATTCCCTATGTGGGCGATGCTGGCTACTATGAGATCGGCGTCTCCACAGCCCCAGGTGGTCCTTACAGCGTTCATGGCCGGACGGACAACAAGAGCGCGGCTAGTTACCTTGTCAACAACTTGCTGCCCGACAGTAGCTACTACTTCGCGGTACGCACGTACACACCGGCCCACGGCTATCAGCAGAACAACCTTTTGAGCGGGTGGAGCCAGGAGGTGTTCGCGACTACGCTGTCGCGGATAATCTCCCACATCGAGATCACCCAGGCCACGCAGGATCAGGACAACAACGTCCCGCTCATCGCGGGCAAGCCCACCTTCGTGCGAATCTACCTGGACTGCGGGGAAGGTTGCACGGAAATGCCAGGGGTGATGGGAGTGCTGGAGGTGTCCGGCCCGGCTGGCGGCGTGTCGCTCAACCCGATCAGCCAACCGGTGACGGCCTACCACCCTGCGAGTTGGACAACGCAGCGGGGTGATCTCGGCAAGACGCTGAATTTCGCCGTGCCCAACCAGTTGATGGCGGCAGGTCAAGTCACGTTCACGGCCAGAGCCGGCGCTTCGAGCCTATCCGAGACGCGAACTGTTCAAGCTACCAATGCCTTGCGCGTTGCTCAGATACCGATTCACTACCTGGCCTGCGGCTACGATACCACACCGGACATGTCGGCGGTGACGACGGTGCATAGCCTGGCTCAGAACCTGCTGCCCGTTGGCGGCGATACACCCATTGCTGTCGAGACCTGGCCCAAGATGTACTGGTCCACCCCGCTTAAGAAGGACTGCAACAAGCCAGCGACCGTGGACAACATCAACGAAGAAAACGTGATCCTTCTGCTCAGGACGATCGAGGCGCAGTGGTTCATCCACGGCGGGAGCAACCCGCCGGACTACGTGTTCGGCTGGCTGCCGGCAGGCGCCTTTGATCGCGGTGCAGCTTGGCCTAAGCCGCCGGCTCTGTACGGGGTCGCGGCATTCTCGGACGTATTCGCCAACGAGGACCCGCTGGCTGAATTCACCTGGTCGAAGGTGACGTTCGCCCATGAGTTGGGCCACCTGATGGGGCACAACGGCATCAACACCCCCGACTGTCCCAGCGACGACCCAGGCGTTGGCTGGCCGTGGAGCGACGCCAAGATCCACGATTGGGGCGTAGACTCCACCTACTTCGGCTGGTCGGCCTCATCAACCTCCGTTCTGAAAAACCCGCAAACCACCTATGACTACATGTCCTATTGTGGATGGAAATCGAGTACCGCCTCCGCGTGGAACCTGTGGACGTCAGCCTGGACGTACACAACAACCTTGCGGTCGTTGGCCGCAAACCAGATGGTCGTCGCAACGTCCGATTCTCAGCCCTATTTCCTGGTTAGCGGCTCGGTGTCGGTTAGCGATACCGCCGTTCTCGATCCCGTATGGGTGATCACACCGACCGTAACGTCGGCTCTGCCTCCGGCCGGCGCGGGGTACTGTGTCGAAGCTCAGGCCGGTTCTGGCGCGGTGCTCTCCAGCCATTGCTTTGACCTGGCCTTCCGGCTCTACGAGACCGGCGCGGCGAGCAGTGTAGATGGCTTCAACCTCATACTGCCTTACCCGCCCGGCGTCGCCCGCATCGTCCTCAGGAAAGGTGCGACGGAGCTTGCCGTCCGTCCGGTCAGCGCTCACGCGCCGGTCGTGAACGTCCTCTCGCCCAACGGCGGCGAGACGTGGGCTGCCAGCGGTACCTATACGGTCACCTGGAGCGCCAGCGACCTCGACAGCGATCCGCTGACCTACAGCGTGCTCTACAGCCCGGACGGCAGCAATTGGGTTCCGATCGGGACTGCGGTCACGACCACCCAACTGGCGGTCAACGCACCCGAGTTGGCCGGAGGAATCGCGGCGCGCGTGCGCGTCATGGCGACCGACGGCGTCAACACCAGCAGCGACGAGTCGGACGCGGCGTTCACGGTCGGCCGCAAAGGGCCGGTTGCGTTCATCCTGGCACCGACAGGCGAGGTGCGCTTCATGCCCGGCACGCCGCTCTGGCTGCAAGGGTACGGTTACGACCTGGAAGATGGTACATTGGAAGGGGCGGCGTTGCGGTGGCGTTCCAACCGCGATGGCGACCTCGGCACAGGAAGCCAGGCGTTGGTGACGCTTTCGCCAGGGCCACACGTGGTCACGCTCACGGCGACAGATAAGGACGACAACACCGTGATGACCAGCATCAACGTGTATGCTGGCGGGGAAATCTACCTGCCGCTGAGTTTGCGCACCCGATGAGTAGCTTGGACAAATGCGCGATGGCCCATCGCTGGCCTTCCAGAGGTTCATATGTACGATAAATCCGCCGTCCAACACATCCGCGAAGCGGTCGAGCAGTGGGAAGCCACCGACGTCCACCGCGCCCAGGCCCGTCTCCCTGAACGTCGCGCCCCTTTCACCACTCTCTCCGGCGCGGCGGTGAAGCGGCTCTACACCCCCGCGGATGTGGCCGGCCTGGACTACGAGGCTGACCTGGGGCTGCCGGGACGCTATCCCTTCACGCGTGGGGTCCAGCCCACCGGCTACCGCGGCAAGCTGTGGACCATGCGCATGTTCGCGGGCTTCGGCACCGCCGAGGAGACGAATGCGCGGTTCAAGTATTTGCTGGAGCAAGGGCAGACCGGCCTGTCGGTAGCGTTCGACATGCCCACCCTCTACGGCTACGATACCGATGCGCCGGAGGCGCTGGGCGAGTTCGGCAAGTGCGGCGTGGCGATCTCGTCGCTGGCCGATATGGAGGTGCTGCTCGACGGACTGCCGCTTGACCGCATCACCACCTCGATGACGATCAACAGCCCGGCCGCGATCATCTGGGCCATGGTCATCGCCGCGGCCGAGCGGCGGGGCATCCCGCGGGCGGCGCTCGGCGGCACCACGCAGAACGATATCCTCAAGGAGTTCATCGCGCAGAAGGAGTTCATCTTCCCGCCGGAGCCTTCGATGCGGCTGGTGACGGACACCATCGAGTTTGGTGCCCGCGAGCTGCCCAGGTGGAACACGATCAGCATCTCCGGCTACCACATCCGCGAGGCGGGCAGCACCGCGGCGCAAGAGCTGGCCTTCACTCTGGCGGATTGCTTCGCCTACGTCGAGGCGGCGTTGGCGCGCGGGCTGGCGATTGACGACTTCGCGCCCCGGCTCTCCTTCTTCTTCAACGTCCACAACGAGTTCTTCGAGGAGATCGCCAAGTTCCGCGCGGCCCGGCGCATCTGGGCGCGGATGATGCGGGAGAAGTATGGCGCGCAAGACCCGCGCTCCTGGATGCTGCGCACCCACGCGCAAACCTCCGGCGTCAGCCTGGCCGCGCAGCAGCCGGAGGTGAACATCGTCCGCGTGGCGCTGCAGGCGCTCGCAGCCGTGCTCGGCGGCACGCAAAGCCTCCACACGAACAGCATGGACGAGGCGCTGGCGCTCCCCTCGGCTAAGGCCGCCACCATCGCCTTGCGCACCCAGCAGGTGATCGCGGAAGAAAGCGGCGCGGCGAGCACGATTGACCCGTTGGGCGGCTCGTTCTACATCGAGGCGCTCACCGACCGCATGGAGACGGAGGCCAACGATTATTTCCGGCGCATCGCCGCGTTGGGCGGGATGCTGCGTGCGGTCGAGGCCGGCTTCCCGCAGCGCGAGATCGCCGAGGCCGCGTTCCGCTATCAGCAGGAGCTTGACACGGGCCAGCGCATCGTCGTCGGCGTCAACGATTACGTGGCCGACGAGCCGCTGGCGATTCCGCTCCTGGCGATGGATCCCCAGGGCTACGAGCGGCAGATCACCCGGCTGCGCCGCGTGCGCTCCGAACGCGATCCCAGCGCCGTGGCCGCATCTCTGACCCGCCTGGCCGACGCCGCGCGCGATGCAAAGATCAACCTCATGCACCCGATCCTGGAAGCGGTCAACGCCTACGCGACGCTGGGCGAGATCACCGGGGTGTTCCGCGAGGTGTTCGGAGAGTATCAGGAGCCGGTGTTTTTCTGATAGATGACACTGACGTGCCAGGCACTTCCGAAGTGCCTGGCACGTCTTGGCGACTCCGCGGTATCGTGATACAATTGTATCGTCAGGAGGTGAGCCATGATCGAGTACGTGACAACCAATATCCGGCTGCCGAAGGAGTTATATCGCGAGGCGAAACCACGCGCCGCCGAAGAAGAAAAGAGTCTGGCCCAGGTCATTCGAGAATCGGTGGCGCAATACCTGGTCGGCCAACGGAGTATCGAGTTGGAGTCAACAGCCGACCCGGTGACTGACGACTGGGAGAATGACCCGTTGTGGCTGATCGGCACTGATGCGACCATCGCCGATGTCACCGATGGCTCGGTCAACCACGATCTCTACCTGTATAGCCCGCTGTCAAAGAAGGCACGAGCAGAGTCAAGGAAATAGGCGGATGCAGAAGTATCTTCAGGAGGTATAAGCCATGCCCGAATATGTAACCACTAATATCCGACTGCCGAAAGCCATGCACGAGCGAATCAGGCAAGTCGCATTGCTGGAAAGCAAGAGCATGGCTGAGGTAATCCGAGAGAGCCTGACGGAGTATTTGATTGAGCCGCGCTTGACACTCTCGGCAGCCGAAGCGGACGAATTCGATGACCCTTTTTATCACATCGCCGAGTTGACTCGGCCAGAGGAAGTCATCTGGGGCGATCGCCCCACAGACACCTCTGTGCGCCATGATTTCTATCTCTATGGAGTGGATTTGGATGAAATACCCAAGCGAGGCGCAGTGTGAATCATCGCTCTGCGATCTTCGTGGATACAGGGCCCTGGATCGCCTGGCTGGATGTGCGTGATCAATGGCGCCAGGACGCAATGCGCGAGATGGTAAACCTTAAGGCCCAGCGGCGTTCATTGGTCACCACGAACTGGGTGTTAGCAGAGGCTTATAGCGGTCTGGTACATCGCGTAGCTCGTGGCACGATCGCACGTCTGCGGGCGATGGTCGAAGAGAGCGCCCTGATCCGGGTGGTTTGGATTGACAGGTTGATAGAAGGGCAGGCCTGGCGCAAGTTCCTGCAATACGATGATAAAGATGTGAGCATGGTAGATTGCACGAGCTTTGTCGTGATGGAACAGTTGGGGCTAAGTACAGCCTTTACCTTTGATCGCCATTTTCTCCAGGTGGGATTTCAGACCTGGGCAGAGTTGTGAGGGGCAATAACGCATGACCGATCGCAAAATCCGTGTACTCGTCGCCAAGCCCGGCCTGGACGGGCACGACCGCGGCGCTAAGGTGGTCGCCCGCGCGTTGCGCGATGCCGGCATGGAAGTGATTTACACCGGCATCCGCCAGACGCCGGAGATGATCGCTGAGGCCGCGCTCCAAGAAGACGTGGACGTGGTGGGCCTCTCGATTCTTTCTGGCGCGCACAACGTCCTCTGCCCGCGCGTGCTGGAGCTGCTGCACAGCCAGGGGATGGACGACGTGGTCGTGCTGGTCGGCGGCATCATCCCCGACGAGGACGTGGCCCCGCTCAAGGCGTTGGGCGTCCGGGGGGTCTTCGGGCCGGGCACGAGCACGGGGGACATCGTTTCGTTTATTCGGCAATCAATCGGGTAGGTATTGCGCGATATCATGTCACTCGCAACCGACTTACTCGCCGGCAATCGCCGCAGCCTTGCCCGCGCCATCTCCCAGGTGGAGGATGGCGGGCCGGAGGCGCGGGTGTTGTTGGCCGCGCTCTATGGGCGCACGGGCCGGGCGCACGTCGTCGGGGTGACGGGCGCGCCGGGGACGGGGAAGTCTACGCTGGTCAACGCGCTCGCGAAAGCCTATCGCGCCGAGGGCCAGACGATCGGCATCATCGCGGTGGACCCCACCAGCCCCTTCTCCGGCGGCGCGCTGCTGGGCGACCGCGTGCGGATGCGCGATTTGGCGGGCGATGCGGGCATCTTCATCCGCAGCATGGCGACGCGCGGCAGCCTGGGCGGGCTGGCCCGCGCTACCGCGGACGTGATCCTCGTCCTCGACGCGGCCGGCTTCGACCGCATCCTGGTGGAGACGGTCGGCGTGGGCCAGGCCGAAGTGGACATCGCCAGCGCGGCGCACACCACCATCGTCGTCGAAGCGCCCGGCATGGGGGACGAGGTGCAAGCGATCAAGGCCGGCGTGCTGGAGATCGCCGATCTGTTCGCCGTCAACAAGGCCGACCGCGAAGGCGCCGATCATACCGCAATGGCGCTTCAGATGATGCAAGGACTGGCGCCGGCCCCCACCGGCCATCACGGGCCACGTAGCGCCTCCGGCCACCCCGAACCGGGCGCTCAGTCAGACGGCTCCTGGCTGCCTCCCATCGTCAAGACCGTGGCGACGCGTGGTGAGGGAGCGGAAAGGCTGCGAGATTGGATCGAAACCCACCGGGCGCATTTGCAGGCAACCGACCAACTTGTCCGGCGCGAGACGGCGCGCGCGGCTGCCGCACTCGACCACGTCCTGCGCGATGCCCTGCTGGCCGCGTTCCTAACCCGTTTGCCCGATGGCGTCCTGTCGCAGACCACCGAAGCCATCGCCCGTCGCGAGATTGATCCT
Organism: Chloroflexota bacterium; assembly: GCA_026389845.1. Taxonomy (GTDB): domain Bacteria; phylum Chloroflexota; class Anaerolineae; order CG2-30-64-16; family CG2-30-64-16; genus JAPLHB01. The sequence goes on along the minus strand of JAPLHB010000124.1, from coordinate 4,829 downwards.
TACACTGCCGCCGCGCAGTTGCTGGCAATTTCCACGTAGCACGCAACACGCAACACGCAGCACGCAACATGCAGCACGCAACACGCAGCACGCAGCACGCAGCACGCAACACGCAGCACGCAACACGCAACACGCAGCACGTAACACGCAACACGCAACACGCAACACGCAGCACGCAACACGCAACACGCCGAGGTGTCCCATGAACTCCCGCGAACGCGTTCGTCTTGCCCTCTCCTGCCGGGCGCCGGATCGCGTCCCGATGGCGCTGGCCTTCTGGGAGGAATCGCTGCCGGCCATCGCGCCGAAGGTCCCAGCCGAGTATTTCGGCCTGGACGTGCGCTTTGTCGAGTTTGAGCCGCCGGCCGGCCAGGATGACTTCCTGCGCTATCTGGCCGGCCTGCCCCCCGACGTCCACGTGGGCGACGGCGCGCAACTCCGCACCTACCACGAGTGGAACTATCACCCGGAGCGCGGCCCCGATGGCCCGTTGAGCGCGGCGCAGACCGTGGCCGAGCTGGCGCGTCACCGTCTGCCCGACCTGGCTGAACCGCGGCGCTACGCCGGCGTGGCCGACCAGGTGGCGCAGTGGCACGCGGCGGGCTGGGCCGTGGCCGGAGGCCCGCCGCACCTGGGCGGCGAGCTGTTCGAGAGCGGCTACCGGCTGCGCGGGTTCGGCAACTTCATGGCCGACCTGGTACAACGCAAGCCGCTGGCGCACTATCTCCTCGACCAACTGACCAGCCTCACCATCCACAGCGCGCTCATCCTGGCCCGCGCGGGCGTGGACGTGCTGCTCCTCGACGACGACGTGGCGATGCCCACCGGCCTCATCCTCAGCCCCGACACCTGGCGCGAATTCTTCAAGCCGCGGCTGGCCGACGTAATCCGCCTGGCCCGCGCGGCCGCGCCTGATTTGCTCATCTTCTACCACAGCGACGGCGACTTCACCGGCATCGTGCCCGACCTGGTGGAGATCGGCGTCAACGTCATCAACCCCGTCCAACCCGACTGCATGGACGCGCTCGCGCTCAAGCGGCGGTTCGGCGACCGGCTGGCGCTCTGGGGCACGGTGGGCACGGCCGCATTGTGGGATCACGGCACGCCCGCTGACATCCGCGCCGAAGTGCGGCGCCGGATCGAAACCCTGGGGCCGGCCGGCCTGCTGCTCTCGCCAGCGTATGACCTGGACTATGCGCCGTTCGAGAATGTGGCGGCGTTTGTGGAGACGGTAAAGACCGCGTTCTGATCGCAGACGTTGGTTTTTAAGCCGCTGAGACGGCTTCCCACGCCGCAGGCGTGAGCCGGCTGGATTCCATCCGCCGGAGGTCTAGACCGTGTTTGATTTTTGCAGCACTTGGAGTATACTGGGGCTGACACCCGATCCCCGTCATTTGCCTGGAAGGGCGACGCCATGGCCGACACCTTCTCCTCCCTGGACAAGCAGATCGCCGAGATCGCAGCCAGATATTCGGCATCCCGATGAGTTTTTGTGTTGCGCTGATAGCCTCAGGAGGTTGCCATGATCTCATCCAACGCAACCCGACTCCTCACCCTGGCTCTGACTCTGCTGGCGCTGAGCGCCTTGCTGGCGCCTGCGGCCCTGGCGCAGACCGCTGTGCCAACGCCCGCGCCCACGCGCACCGCCACGCCCACGCTGACCGCGCTGCAGGCTAAGCTGCTGCTAGCGCAGACGCTGCTCATGGGCGGCGACTTCGCTGGCGCGGCCAAGCTGTTCAGCGAGATCGCCGCCGAGGACCACGGCAACCCGGAGGCGCTGCGCGGGCTGAAAGCCGCCCTCGACGGCCAGGCGGCCTCCCGCGCCACGGCCGTGCCCACCCTCGTGCCGCCCAAACCCGCTCGGGTCCCGGCGCCCTCCTGGGACGACACGCTGGCCCAGCAGTGGCGCGACCTGAGCATCACTGCCCTGGCCGGGCTGATCCTGCTGGTGCTCGTTTACCTGGTCGCCAAGCTGCTAGGCGGGGAACGTTTGAAGGGCCGGATTGCCTGCCTGTTCGAAATCTATCGCCATAAAGCAAAGACCGGGCCGATGATTCCACCGATAATTAACGAGCGACCAGATCGCATATCGCCGCTCCCCAATGCAGATCCAGCGGCATCGTGTACGTCCGCAGAATCATCCGAAGACATGGCCTCCGTGGTGCGCCAACTGGCCGAGTTGCGCGAGAACCTACGCCTGATCGACGAGCGCAAGTCGCAATACGTTCAAGAGACTGAAATCCCGCTGCAATTGATCAAGACCGAGGGCCGGCTCAAGGAGCGCATCGCCGAGCTTGAGGCGCGTCTGCGCCAAGCCGATGAAGGGATGTAGAGCTATCTGACCTATGAAACGTTGAGGATGATCCTACCATGGCCGACAACTTCTCCTCCCTGGACAAACAAATCACCGAGATCGAGGCCAACCTGCGCCTGATCGAGGAGCGGCTGTCCGAGTTCGTCTCGCCCACGGACCCGGCCAACTTGCAACTCGTCCGCGACAGGAACAAGCTGGCGGCGCAACTGGCCGACCTGCACGGCCGTCGCTCCCGTCTGCAGTCCGTTCCCTGCCCCTACCGCGGTCTGGAGTACTTCGACGTCCAACACGCGGCCAACTACTTCGGCCGCGCGGTCATGGTGCAGAAGCTGCTGGCAAAATTAGGCGAGAGCAACTTCGTGGCCGTCGTCGGGCCGTCGGGCTGCGGCAAGTCGTCGCTGGTGCGCGCCGGCATGGCGCCAGCCCTGGCTGACGGCGCGCTGCCCGGCAGCCGCGACTGGCGCATCGAGTTCTTCCGGCCGGGCAGCCAGCCCCTCAGCGCCCTGGCCGTGCCGTTGGCCGCCTGGCTGGAGCCTGACCTGGATCGCATTGACCGCCTGGCGAGCGGCAAGAAGCTGGCCGACCACCTCCGCGGCGGCACACTTGACCTCCCCTTCATCGTCAGCCAGTTCGCCAACCCTGCCCCGCGCTACCTGCTGGTGGCAGACCAGTTCGAGGAAGCCTTCACCCTTTGTGACGACGAGGGCCTCCATCGCGCCTTCATCGAAGCGCTGCTGACGCTGGCCGACCAGCCGCGGCTGGCCGTGATCCTCACGGTGCGCGCCGACTTCACCGGCCACCTGCTGGCCGAGCCGCGGCTGGGCGCACGCGCCGATGCGGGCTGGGTCAACGTGCTGCCCATGAGCGAGACCGAGCTGTGCGACGCCATCACGCAGCCGGTGACGCGGGTCGGCGGCGGTTTCGAGGAGGGGCTGACGGGCCGCATCCTGGCCGACGTGACCGCGGCGCCTGGCCAGCTTCCACTGCTGGAGTTCGCCCTGACCCAGCTTTGGGCGCAGCAGCGCGGGGACGGCGTGCTGACCAACGCGGCCTACGACGCCATCGGCGGCGTCAGCCGGGCCATCGCCGTCCACGCTGAGGAGGTCTTTGCCGGCCTGAGTGCGACAGAACAGGCCCAAGCCGCCGAACTCTTCAGCAACCTAGTGCGTGTGGCCCGGGCTGAGGAGGGTGCGGAGGACACCCGGCGCCGCGTGCATCTGGACGACCTGCCGGTCGGCCTGCATCCCCTGGCTCGTCGCTTGGCCGGGGCCGAAGCTCGCCTGCTGGTGACCGACCACGACCCCGCCACCCGCCACGCGACCTCCGAGGTGGTGCACGAGGCACTGATTCGCCAGTGGGGGCGGCTGCGCGGCTGGCTGGATGCCGACCGCGCGTACCTGCTGTGGCGGCAGCGCTACCGCGCCGACCTGGAACGCTGGCAGGCCGGCGAGGACCCCGGCGCGCCGTTGCGCGGCGGCCCCCTGGCCGAGGCCGAACGCTGGCGCGACCAGCACCCCCAGGGCTGGAGCGACGTCGAGTTGGCCTACTTGGACGCCTCACTGGCCCAGCGCCAAGCTGAAGCGGAGCGCGAACAGCGCCAGATGCGAGAACTCCAAACCGCCCTGCGCCAGGCCAAATCCCGCGAGTTGGCCGCCCATAGCCTGTCGGAGTTGGATGGCCACACTGATCTCTCCGGCAGCCTGGCGTTGATGTTGGCGCGGGAAGCGGTGCGGATCGGACGTGGTGATGATGGCGCAGTCGCTGTGGTGGTGCAGGACGCGCTGCAGCACGTCGCCGATACCGCGACCTCCTTTCGTCTCAAGTTGCCGCCGCGGCACCACATGGCCTTGGTCTGGTCGGCGGCGTTCAGCCCGGATGGGCGGCGGGTGGTGACAGCCAGCGAAGACCAGACGGCGCGGCTGTGGGACGTGGCGACGGGCCAGGAAGTGCGCCAACTGAGCGGGCACACGGCCGTTGTTACCTCGGCGGCGTTCAGCCCGGATGAGCTGCTGGTGGTGACGGCGAGTGCCGACCGTACGGCGCGGCTGTGGGACATGACGACGGGCCAGGAAGTGCGCCAACTGAGCGGGCATACGGCCGGTGTTGCCTCGGCGGCGTTCAGTCCGGATGGGCAGTTGGTGGTGACGGCCAGCGAAGACCGTACGGCGCGGCTGTGGGACGTGCCGACGGGCCAGGAAGTGCGCCAATTGGCGGGCTATGCGGCGAGGGTCACCTCGGCGGCGTTCAGCCCAGATGGGCAGCTGGTGGTGACGGCCAGCGACGACCGTACGGCGCGGCTGTGGGATGTGCCGACGGGCCAGGAAGTGCGCCAATTGGCGGGCGTGGTCAGGTCGGCGGCGTTCAGCCCGGATGGGCGGCTGGTGGTGACGGCCAGCGCCGACTATACGGCGCGGCTGTGGAATGTGCCGACGGGCCAGGAAGTGCGCCAACTGAGCGGGCATACGGCCGGTGTTGCTTCGGCGGCGTTCAGCCCGGATGGGCGGCTGGTGGTGAC
>JAPLHB010000023.1 GCA_026389845.1 Chloroflexota bacterium | reverse complement strand
GACCTACTTCCTGGCGTTCAATCCGTGGCTGCTTGCCAATCTGCTGTGTGATCCGGCCGGTAATCCGGTTTTCGAGTACGGCGCATTCTTCGATCGCAATGGCGCCGCGCGGCCGGTGGTGGAGCGTACAAGATGATCAAGTCGTGTTTGCCCTGGTGGGTGCGGCTGCTCCAGGCGTGTGATGCCTACAGCAAGCGGCGCTGGCGCCCCCCGTGGCCGCTGCGTGCGGTGCGCGTGCAGGGTCGCTGGTGTCTGTGGTGGTGGTGAGCGTGAGCGGGGGGAATTGCAAAATTGCTGTCGCCAGGTGCTTGCACAATGCGCCGCGGCGTGCTATGCTGTGAGCAGTTGGTCGTGAGCACACCCGTTCACGACCGGCGGGCACATTAATAACAGGTCCATCGAAGCGAGAAAAGTGTGCATGGCTCTCCGGCCGTAAGCGTCCACTTTGGACGTCCGGCTGGTGATCATAGATTCTTGACAGCGCGTTAGCCGCTAACGCGCTGTCAAGAATCTATGATCACACAGGAGAGTATACCGTGCATTACTTCTCGACTTCGATGGTAGTTTGGATGGCGATTGTGGCGTGCCTGATGTTGGGTTCCCTCGTGTGGAACCTGACGCACCGGCGTAATGCCCGTCCGGCGGCTCGCGTCGCGCCGGCTCGCGTCGCGCCGGTCGCTGCACCGGCAAGCCGCCCAGTAGTTCGGCCAGCGGCTCGCATCGCTCCAGTCGCTGTTGCGCCGGTCGTTGCGCCGGTCGCGGCTTCGGTCGCGGCTCCTCGGCGTCAGCCGAGGGCGCGTGGGCCCCTTGGGCCGACGTTGGGAGCGCAATACCGGCAGCAGCTCATCGCCGCCGGCCGCATCATCCCCGCGGACACGCAAATGCCCGAGCCTGTGCCTGCTCCCGATCCCGTTTCCGCGCTGGATTTCACCATCTAGCGCGCGGCACGGCACACCCGCCGTGCCCTCCTGTGGCGCATACCCGCGGCCACACTAGCCTGACCTTCTTTGGTCAGGCTTTTTTTGCGTGTCCCGTGGCTTCTTGCGTACCAGCGCGTCACGCACTTTCCCACCTGGACAGACGCCTGGCCGACAGTGCGCGCGCTGCTGCGCACGCGTCTGCGACACGGTTATCGCGTCGTGGCTGGCACGCTGCCCCCTCTGCCAGCGCCAGCGGGCCACAGCGGGCCAAATACGGATAAGCTATAGTAAACTACCTCGCGTTGAAATAAATCACTCCTGGGGCCACTGGCACAGTCAGCGGCTTCTCCTTGTCCACGGCAACAAAAAACCGCTTACAGGCAGGCCGGGTATGGCCTACACGTAAGCGGTTTGTTTTTAGCAGCGGGCTGACAGGGTGAGCCAGCCCGCGGGGCCTATCTGCGTGGTGTGAGCAGGGCCATGATGTCGGCCAGCCCACGCAGGTCGTTGAGCTGCACCACCCTGCTGGCAATCTGAGCCATCAGGCTCGGAGCGCAGTCGGGGGGGATGATGATGACCGCGGTGCGCTCGCGATCACCGGGCAGCGCCGGCGGGAGCGAGCCATCGCCGTCGGTGACGAGTAGCACCTGGTAGGTCGGCCAGCGCCGCCACACCTGGAGCAGAAACTCGAACCCGGTGCCGCCGTAGCTCAAGCTGTCCGGGTCAGCGAACAGCCCATTAGCATCGGCTGCCTTGTTGACGTAGCCATGGGCGTCGAACAGCAGGCCGACGACCTGACCGTGAGCCGTCTGGACCGCCAGGGCTACTGCTTGCGCGGCTTGCTGCGCCAGCGCAAACTTGCTGCCCTTCATGCTGCTGGACTTGTCCAGGCAGATGACCAAGCTGGGCGCCGGCTTTTCCTGGCCGGGCAGCGTCATGCGGAAGGGCACGGCCTCATCGAGCGCCGCGGCCCGGCGGTTGAAGTCTTGTGGGGCGACGATCTCCATCGCCCCGCGCACGCTCTGGAAATGCAGACGCAGCCCGTTGGCGACTTGCCGCGTGGCAGCCGTCGACGGGCGCGTGACCGGTACGAATTCCTCCAGCGCCGGTTCGTGGACTGGCCCGTGGTCCTTGACGTTGGCTTGCGCCTCAGTCTGGGCCGCCCCGGCCAGGCCTGCAACTTGCAGGGCGCCCCCGGGGATGGGCGCAGTCTCGGGGGCCTGGCGCAGTTCGGGGAATGCCTGCATGATCTCGGTAAGCAAGTCGCCGAGGTCTTCTGGGGTTTTTGTCAATGCATCATCCAGAAGGGCTGCGAAGTCGCAGCCCCGGGCGACCCAGGAGACATTTGTGCCGCGTGTCAGTGCTTGCCGGACCGCGTTGGCCTCGAAGGCCGTGGTGGGCTGACTGTAGCGTCCCACCAGGGCCACCGCGCACGCGCCGTCCACAAACCGGCGACTCTGCTTGATCTGAGTCACGTACCCTGCCAGGCACGTCTGCTTGACGATGGTGCGGACCGCCGTTAACGTGTCGGCCAGGGGCGGGAACAAACCGGCCATCAGCGCTTCCAACTGGATGTCGGCGACGATGTTGACCAGCCAGTGCGGCGCGCCTGCGGCCTCGGCCACTTCATCCAGCGCCTTGAGCGGTTGGAGGAAGTGGCCCAGCTCGTGCGTCAGGAGGCCCACGGCGACCGCTGTGTCCCCAGCCACGTCTACGCCATTGAAGACCGACGGCAACCAGATACAAACGCCGTCGGTCGCAGCCGTTTCCGTTTGCTCGGCGATGGTGACGTAGGCCCGCACCAGGCGGGCGGTCGTGGGCGCGACCAGAGCCAGGATCTGGTTCGCCGTCGCATTCAAGATGCTCTGGACGTCCGGGGTGTTCATAGCCTCACCCCCATGCCTTCCAGGAGCTTCTTGAAACCTTCGGCGGCGGGTCGATCCACGGCGCTCAGCCGGGCCAGGTAGGGCATCGCGAACGCGATGCTGGCCGGATCATCAGCCTTGCTCAGGGCCTGGTACTCGACCGGTAGGGGCAGGTTGCCCTCGGTGACGAGTTTCCAGGACGTTTCGATGATCGTCTTCGCCGCGCCCGTGAACAACTGGGCCACGGCCGGCTCGAAGCCGATTTCCAACGGTAGGGCGCGCCGCACCAGGGCGCTGTCGAGCGCGGCCCCCCAGGGGTTGCAGGCCAGCACCAGCGGGGTGCGCTGGACCGGCGCCCATTCGACGCCCCAGACGGGGGCTTCGACGAGACGCACGGCCTGGCCGTCTTCGGCGGGGATCTGCATGGCCCAGGCTACTTCGTGGCTAATGGGCAGCAGCGGCCGCATCAACAGATCGGGCACGCGGACGTTGAAGCGGGTGAGTTCGTCCAGGAACACCAGGACGGTCTCGCCGCTGCGGGCTCGGCGGAAAGCCCGGGCCAGCACGCCCGTATGCTCCATCTGATTCGTCTTGATGCCGACCAGGTCGGCGTCGGCGAACGAACTGGCGCCGGCGACTTCCTCC
>JAPLHB010000050.1 GCA_026389845.1 Chloroflexota bacterium | reverse complement strand
GATTGACAGCGGCGGGACACTGGCTGGCAGCGGCGCCTGTCGTACCCAGGGGACGCTGACGATCAACAACAGCGGCGCTTTCAACGCGCCGCTGGAGGTGCTATCGGGCACGACGAAGGCAGTGGGGGCATTTGGCGGGGCAATCACGGTCGCGGCGGGCGCGACGTTGCAGGCTGGCATCTCGAGCAGTTGCGGCACACTGACCGCCAACGGCAACGTGACGGTGAACGGGGTACTCAGCAACTACCCAAGCTACGCCTGCACGCTGGTGTTCAACGGCGCGACCTTCACCAACACCGGCTCGACAACCGTTCGCTACCTCTACGTTCAGGGCGCGGCGTCCACGCTCACCGGCGCCGGCACGTGGAATGGCGTCTATCTGCGCATCTACGGCCCGACCTCAATGGGCACAGTCATCACCCTGGGCAGCCCAGTGACCCTGACCAACAGCTATCTCACCGTCGGTGACGACGCAGGGGCGGATACTCTGAACCTGGCCGGCTTCGATTTGACTCTCAACGGCGGCTCCCTCACCGTCGCCAGCAACGGGACACTGGCCGGCGTGAGCAGCACAGTACACACCCTGGGAAGCCTTACCATCACCAGCGACGGCATCTTCAGCCCAACCCTGGTCGTGAATTCCGGCGCCACTGCCGCCTACGGTACCCTTCACGGCTCTGTCGCCATCGCTTCCGCCGCCACCCTGAGCGTCGCTGGTTCCAGTTATCGAGGCGATCTGACCATCAAGGGTGACGTGACCGTCAACGGTACCCTCAGCGGCTACTACAGCGATTCCAAGCTCTACTTTAGCGGCGCGACCTTCACCAACAACGGCTCGACGACCGTTCGTTACCTCTACGTCCAGGGCGCTGCGCTCACGCTCACCGGCGCCGGCACATGGAACGACGTCTACCTGTACATCCACGGCCCGACTGCGGCGGGCACCACCGCCACCCTGGGCAACCATTTGACTCTGACCAACGGCTGGCTCATAATCGGCAACGACGCAGGGATAGATACCCTTGACCTGGCCGGTTTCGACCTGACCCTCAACGGTACCTACCTCTCCATCGCCAGCAATGGGATACTGACTGGAAATGGTACCTGCCGCACCCAGGGGACGACACAGATGTACAGCGACGGTACCTTCAACGTGCCGCTGGAGGTGCAGTCGGGCACGACGGCGGCGACGGGGGCATTTGGCGGGCCAATCAAGGTCGCGTCGGGCGCGACCTTGCAAGCCGGCATCTCGAGCAGTCTTACGCTGTTAACCGCCAACGACGACCTGACAGTAAACGGGATGCTCACAAACAACCAAACCTACGCCTGCACTCTTGTGTTCAACGGGGCGACCTTCACTAACAACGGCGCGGTAACGGTTTCTAATGTCCAATTCGGCAGCGCCGCCCACACCCTCACTGGCACAGGCAGCTTCGCAGCGAGCAACAGCGCCGCGATCCAATCGGGCATAACACTGACCCTGGGCAGTGACCACCAGATGGGCAAGCTCACCATCAACGCCGGCGGCCGGCTGGACATCACCGGCCGCACCCTGCGCCTCTCCGGCAGCGGCACGCCGCTCATCAACAACGCCGGCCTCGCCAATTACGTCTTCGCAGGCAGCACGGTCGTCTACAACGGCACAGTGGCCCAGACCGTCGCGACCAGCCAGGTGGAGTATGACAGCCTGGCGACCGACAACCCCGCGGGCGTGACGCTGAGCGCGGCCAAGACTATCCCCGGCACGGTGATCCTCTCCAGCGGCGCGTTCGCAGTCGGGACCAACCTGCGGCTGGCGAACGGCGCCACGATCCAGCGGGTCGCGGGCAGCCTGTCGGGCACGCCGGTCTTCGGCGCATCGGTCAACGTCAGCTACAGCGGCACGGGCGACGTCGCCACCGGCGCGGAGCTGCCGACCGCTGCCACAGTGCTCAACGACCTGACGATCAACCGCGCCAGCACGGTGACGCTGAACCAGGATCAGACCGTTAACGGCGCGCTCACTCTGACCAGCGGCACGCTGGAGGTCAGCACGCGCACCCTGACGCTCAAGGGCCTGGTTGCCAGCACGACCGGCAATCTGACCAGCGCGGCCGCCGGCACGGTGGTCTACGCCCGAACCTCGGGCGCACAGAACGTTGGGCCGGGCGCCTACGGTAATTTGACCCTCGACAACCCAAACGGGGCGACCAGCCCCGCGGGACTGACGGTCAACGGACTGCTGCGGATCAAGCAGGGCGCCTTCACCAGCGCCTCGGCCTACCATGACGTGCAGATTGACGGCGGCGCCACCCTCGCCCTCTCCGGCGACTGCACGGTGAGCGGGAACTTCACCAACAGCGGCGCGTTGAACGCCAACGGTCGCACCGTCACCTTCAACGGCTCTGGCATCCAAAACCTGACCGCCAGCGCGACCACCGCGTTCGCCAGCCTGACCGTCAGCACGGGCATCACCCTGGTCGAAACCGTCGCCGCAGACAACGCGACCGTGACCGGCACGTTGAGCAACACCGGCGCGATCCGCAAGACCCGGGCCATCGCCGCGCCAGGTCTGGCGACCTTCGGCCTGACCGGCGTGCAGATGAACGTCTCGGCGCAGGGCACGCTCACCAGCCTGCAGGTGGACCGCGTGGATGCGAACCATCCTAACGCAACCGTTGGCGTCCGCACCGACCGCTACTGGGACCTGACGCCCAACGGCGGCGCCGGCGGCTATACGGTTACCCTGACCCTTCCGCACAACGGCCTGGCCGGCCCGACGGCCTGCCGTTACGCCGGCGCGGATTGGGACTGCGTCCGCACGTCGTTCACCCCGACCACGGTCACGCGCAGCGGCATCACGACCCTCTCCCCCTGGGCAGTCGGCGACGGCATCGCGCCCCCCGTCGCCCCCGACGTGATCCTGAGCTGGACGAACATCCCCGCGGACGCGGAAGGCTACGTCGTCTGGTACAGCGAGACGCCCTACTTCCTGCCGGGCGATCCAGATGCGCAGAGCGTGACTCGTCCCGCGGGCAGCACCGGCTGGACGCACACCGGCGGTGGAGGCGACCCGGCGCACAACTATCACTACGTCGTTCAGGGCGTCAACGCCGCGGGGGTCCGCTCCGGGCCGAGCAACCGGGCGGGGGTGTTCAGCTTTACCCTGGCGCCGGGGATGCCGTAAGACAAATATCGGGTATCTGGTATTCGGGCCAGACTTCCGAAGTCTGGCCTGTCTTTAGCCCGGATTCGGTTGACAACGCCGCGCAAAGGTGTATAATTCGCACAAATGCTACAACGCGGCGAGGACGACGATCATGGAAGGCAATCCGACCTACCTGACCCTCAAAGAGGCCTCTGCGCGGCTGGGCGTACACCCCAACACCCTGCGCAACTGGGAGCAGCGCGGGCTGGTGCGCCTGGCGCGGCTGCCGGGCAGCCGCTATCGCCGCGTACCCGAGTCGGAGGTGGAGCGATTGGCCAGCAAGATGGAGACCGGTCTTCCGGATATCTCCTCCGACCGCTGGGTACGCTCCGGCAAGGTTCTCATATTACTGCCGCCTCCCGATGATCCCGAACTTCGCGCGTTAGCCGAGGCGATGGCAGAGGAAGTCCAGGCCGAACTCGCCAAAGTAGAGCCGCAGGGCACCCTTGAGGAGGCGATGCGGGAATTACGAGGCTGGTCATGGTCGTAATTGACTCAGACATCTTCTTGATCGCGTACCGTTATCACCGAGACGTTCGTTCCGACGATAATGCCCGCTTTCTGCAAACCATCTCCAGCGCTTCACCAGCCATCACACTTTACTCCCTGATGGAGGTCTTGGGCCAACTCTCGTTCAATCTGTCGGCGCAAAAGCTGGCAGAATGGGAAACATGGCTGCTCAGACGGCATCGTTTGGCAGTCCTTTGGCCGGATCCGGGCGGCCTGAACGCGCAGGAGTTCATCGCCCAAGAGATCTATCAGCGCCCGTTGAAGCGTATGCAGGCGAACCACGTCGCCTTTTCGGATGCTCTGGTACTGCAATTGGCCGAGGACAAGCCGAACACCCATGCGATCGTCACCTGGAACGCCCGCCATTTCCGTGACAAAACCTGGCTGCCGGTCCTCACGCCGGCCGAGTATCTGGCTGGGCCGACGAGTCAACCAGCGTAATACGCCTTTCAGGTTTCGTTTTTCGTTTTCGACAACGCACTCTCGCATGAAACAAGGAGGTCCCATGCGCCCCGTCTACGTCGTCTCCGGTGGGGTGAGCAAGTTCGCCAAGGCCCGCCCCGACAAAACTTTCCCCGCCATCGTCAAAGAGGCCTATGACTACGCGCTTACCGACCTGGGGCTGGAGCACGCCCAATTTCTGGAGTTGCTGGATGGCTCCGTCGCATCGTACTTCTCCGACCACTTCGCCCGCCAGCTTATGGCCGGCATCATGATACAGGATTACCTGGGGCTCTGCCCGAAGCCAGGACACCGCGTCGAAGGCGGAGGCGCGACCGGCGGCATCTGCTTCCAGGAGGCGTGGAAGTCGGTGGCTTCGGGCGACTCCGACGTCTGCCTGGCCTACGGCTTCGAGACGATGAGCCACGTCAACACCTGGAAGGGCAACGAATTCATCGCCCTGGCCTCCGATGTGAGCATGGACTACCCCGTCGGCGGGTTCTACTCCGGCTACTACGCGATGATGGTCACCCGCCACATGAAGGAGTTCGGCACCACCGTCGAACAACTGGCCCACGTCTCGGTGAAGAACCATCGCAACGCGTTTCATAACCCCTACAGCCAGAAGCACGAGCGCCTCACCGTGGCCGACGTGCGCGCGGCGCCGATGGTCGCCTGGCCCCTTACCCGGCTCGACATCTGCGTGATGTCCGACGGCGCGGCGGCGACTATCCTGGTCAGCGAAGAGGGGCTGGCGCGGCTGGAAAAAGCGACCGGACGCCGGCTGCCGCGCGTGAAGGTGACCGGCATCGGCCGCGGCACCGACGCGATGCGCATGGCCGACCGGCCGCATCAATCTTATGACGAGTTTCTGCGGCACAACCTCCTGCCCAGCGAAGACACGGCCGAGACGCGGGCCTACTACCGCGACCTCTGGGATCACGGCTTCCGCTACCCCGGCGTCCACTCTTTCCGGGCGGGCCGGATGGCGAGCAAGCAAGCCTACGCCCGCGCCGGCATCAGCGATCCGCTGCATGAGATCAGCTTCGTAGAACTGCACGACGCCTACACTTCGTCTGAAATCCAAACCTACGAGGACATGGGGCTATGTCGCTATGGCGAGGGAGGGCCGTTTGCCACGTCTGGCGCGGCGTTCATGCCGAACGTGGATTATGGGTTGGAGTTCGCTGACGCCGAGAGCAAAACGAAAAACGAAAAACGAAAAACGCAATGGCAGGTCGGCGCGTGCCCGGTGAATCCCAGCGGCGGGTTGATCGCGTGCGGGCATCCGGTCGGCGCGACCGGGCTGATGCAGGCCGTCTTTGCGCTGTGGCAGCTTCAAGGGACGATCGGCAAACACTTCCGGGACGCCACGCTGCAAATCAAGGACGCGCACCGCGGCGCCATCCACAGCCACGCCGGCACGGGAACCTATGTGACGGTGAGTATCCTGGAAAAGGAGATGTAGGGGCAATCCCTTGCGGTTGCCCTGCCAGGCAGGTGCAAGACCTGCTCCTACGAAAAGGACCAACCACTATGGCCGAGCCACGCTTCCCCACCAAATTGCCCGAGACCGACGACGGCACGATCCTCTTCAGCGTGCCGTTCCCGACCGAGCTGGACGCCGAGTCACTGGCAGCGCTCAAGGAGATGGCGCCGATCATCGTCAAACAGCCCTACGCCATTGACTACATCCACTCCTACGGCCAGGACAGCCCCTTCTTCGCGGGGCTTGCCAACGGCCGGCTGCTGGGCAGCATGGCGCCCGCCACCGGCTACACCTACGCTACCCCGCGCGGCCACGACATGGCGACCGGCCAGGAGACCGACTGGGTGGATTTGACCCTCCGGCCCGCGGCCGTCCATGCGTTCACCGTCTGCTACTTCGGCTCCGAGGAGTTTCTGCCGGAATGTCCCTACGTGTTGGCGCTGATCGAGTTCGAGGGCGCGAACACACTCTTCCTGGGCCGGCTGCTGGGCCTCGATCCCCACGCGCCCACGGTGGACTGGATCGGCATGAGGGTTGGGCTGCGTTTCCGGCGCAACAGCAAGTTCAAGCCGACGGATGTCTATTTTTATCCATTGGGGGCGAAGGAGGAATGAGACCATGGCCGATGCTTTAGTCTTGAGGGCTGACTTGCGTGAAACACTGGAACGCGACGCCGAACAGGAAGCGCGGAGCATCAGCGATATCGTCAACGAGGCGGTTGAGCGTTACGTGCGCGAAAGGCAGCGCACCAAGAGGAAGTTTGGCTCCGCACGCCCAGCACCGGGAGGATCGCACCGTGAGGTACGCCTACGATACCCACTACTTCCCGCCTGCACCAAGCATCGAGTTCCGGCTCTGAGTGTACCAGAGCAGGCATTCACCGGTAGGCCCCTGCGCGCCTTCGTTGACACCGGCGCGGACGCGACGATCGTGCCTTTCCGACACATCAGGCCGCTCGGTCTCCAGGTAGACTGCCCACGGCAGAAACTGCGTTTCTGCAAGTCCTGTAACATTGGCTGTGTCACCCCTTCGCTGCTCTCAGGGCAAGCTCTGAGCGGGTTGGTCCCGTGAAGTGCGTTGCGGCGAAAATCCAGCGAAGGGTCTCGTTGCGAGGTGAGAACCTGTCCTGAACGCAGTGAAGGATTCTTCGCTGGATGCTCGCCGTCGCGAGAAATTAGGGGCCAACCCGCGCAGAATGACAGTCGCCGAAAAGCGCAATTTGTGACCGTTCCGAGTATAGACAACGGGAAATCTATGCTAAAGGCCAACGATCCCCATTATCTCATATCCGATCAATACCGCGATGCGGGCAATCTGAATGCCCGCATCGAGATTCACCGGCGGTTCAGCACGAACGGCTACGGTTGGAACCGCTGGCTTTTCGACATCATCGCCGCGGCGGCTGGCCCGCGGGTGCTGGAGTTGGGCTGCGGCTCGGCCAGCTTGTGGATCGCAAACCTGGCTCGCGTGCCGGCAAGCTGGCAGATCACCCTCAGCGATTTCTCGCCCGGCATGGTGGCCGCGGCCAAGCGCGGCCTGGATGGGCACGCCGGCCGCTTTCGATTCCAGGTGGTGGATGCCCAGGAGATCCCGTTCGACGACGGAAGCTGCGATACGGTCATCGCCAACCACATGCTGTATCATGTGCCTGACCCGAACAAGGCCCTGAGCGAGATCCATCGTGTGCTGCGGCCCGACGGCCGGCTCTACACTTCCACGGTCGGCCGCGAGCATCTGACTGAGCTGGTCGAGTGGAACCGGCGCTTCGGCCTGAATGCGATCAGCAACGAAGACATCGCCGAACGTTTCGGGCTGGAGACCGGCGCCGCCCGCCTGGCGCCCTGGTTTACCACGGTCACCCGGCACGTCTACGAAGACGCGCTGATTGTCGCCGAGGCCGGGCCGTTGATCGCCTACGTCCTCTCCAGCATGTCTGCCGACCAGGTCGCGGCCGCCGCGGATCAGCTTGGCGCTTTCGCCCGTTTCGTGGACGATGAGTTGGCGGCGCATGGCTCGCTCAAGATCACCAAAGCATCAGGATTATTCGAGGCAACCAAGGAGAGTTCATGAAGCTACTCGTTTTCGGCGCAACCGGTGGCACCGGCCGCCAGTTCGTTGACCAGGCCCTCGCGCAGGGCCATCAGGTGACTGCGTTCGTGCGCCGGCCCGAGGCCCTGGCCGTGCAGCATCCTAATCTGACGATCATCCAGGGTGACATTACCGACAAAGACGCCGTGCGGCGGGCGCCCCCCGGCCACGAGGTCGTCATTTCAGCCCTGGGCACACGCGGCGGCCCGGCCGTGCTGCCGGAGGGCACGCGCAACATCCTCGAAGCCATGCGGGAGACCGGCATCCGGCGGTCGCTCTGGGTCAGTTCCTTCGGCGCCGGCGACAGCCTCAAGCAGATGAGTTGGCTGGCGCGAAACCTGATCGTCAAAGGCTTCCTGCGCCAGGCCATCGAGGAAAAGAACGCACAGGAGCGGATCATCATGGAGAGCGGCGGCGACTGGATCATCGCCCGCCCCGGCGGGCTGACCGATGGCCCGGTCACCGGCGCGTATCAGTGCATCACCAAAGACAGCAAGGCCAAGATCAGTCGCCCGGCCATCTCCCGTGCGGACGTGGCGGATTTCATGCTGAAGAATCTCACGGATGGCCGGTATGTACGCCAGGCCGTGGGGCTGACGTATTAGCTGCGAGTAAAGTGCGAGGTGAAACATGGAATCTGTTTTGACGGCCATCGAAATGACTGGAACAGTTGACCTGCAACGTCGCCTGCAGTTAGACAGGCCTTTGCCATTTGCAGGGCCAGCGCGAGTCAAGGTCATCGTGCTCTATCCACTGACTGCGGAAATCAGCGAGAGTGAATGGCTGAACGCGGCCGCCCGAAACCCAGCATTTGCTTACCTGCACGAGACATCCGAAGACATCTACTCACTGACAGACGGGAAACCGTTCCATGACAACCAAGAATAAGATCGTGCTCGTCTCCTTTCCGTTCGACGATCTCTCGGCAATCAAGATTCTCCCAGCGGTCTGCCTGACCGATCCGATCGGCCCTCACCGCCATGTTGTATTCGCTTTCATCACGAGTCACGTCCCAGCGCGCCCGCTGCCAACCGATCTGGTGTTGGAATCAACCGATCTGGATTTCCGGACAACCGGCCTGCTGGTATCTTCCACTCTCCAGTTGCATCGCCTGATGACGGGTACAACAGTGCTGATCCAACGGGAACTTGGCTCACTCCCGTCCAGGCTCCAGTCCGCGCTCGCCGAACGTCTGCGTAGGTTGTTCGGCCTGAAATAGGGTGCTTGCAGAGGCAGCTTACATGACTTCGTCTGACACGATCCTCCACGATCTCGCCACTCTTTCCCCCGCCGACCAGGAGCGGGTGCACGAGTATATCGCCTTTCTGCGCTGGCGGGCCGAACCAGACCCTTCGGGTTTCCGAAAACCCGAAGGGTCTACGCGCCCCTGGCAGGTCAATCTTCTGGAGCACTTTGCCTCGGCCGACGTGCGCGCGAGCAAAGATCGCGCCGGCATGGAGGTCAAGGCAGCCGAGGCGACTGTGGGCGGCGAGCGCCGGCCGGCCCTGTGGATGCACCCGCCCGTGGCCGGCGAGGCCGCGGTCGAGTTCCACGTGCCGGTACCCGCGGGGCTGACTGACGTGCGCCTGCGCTTCGCCATCGGCATCCGCGACGGCGCGCAGGCCGATGACCGGCTGGTGGCGTTCCGCGTGCGCGTGGGCGGCTGGCAGGTGTGGAGTCGCGCCGCGTGGCCTATCCGCTGGGAACCGGTGGAGGTGGCCCTGCCGCTGCAAGCCGGCGACGTCCTCCGCCTGACCTTCGCCACCGACGGCCTGGCCGCGCACCAATTCGCCTGGGCGGTGTGGGGTGAGCCGGTACTGGAAGCTGGAAACTAGAAACTAGAAGCTGGATGCTGGATGCTGGATGCTGGATGCTGGATGCTGGATGCTGGATGCTGGATGCTGGATGCTGGGGGGGATCGGCGGTCGTCCGTCATCCGTCATCCGTCGTCCGTCCTTCGTCATTCGTCACCCCCGGAGGCACACATGAACTTCGATCTTCCCGAAGAACACCGGATGTTGCAGGAGACGGTGCGCGAGTTCGCGGCGAAGGAAGTGACGCCGCGAGCGCGGCACGTGGATGAGATGGAAGAGTTCCCCTGGGAAACGCTGCGGGCGATGGGTAAGCTCGGCCTGCTGGGTCTGAACGTGCCGGAGCGGTACGGGGGCATGGGGGCTGACGCGCTCGCCGCGGCGCTGATGTTGGAGGAGATCGGCAAGGGATGCGGCTCCACGGGGCTGATCGTCGCCGCGCACCTGGGGCTGGCGTGCGGGCCGCTCGTCTTCTTTGGCAGCGAGACGCAGAAGCAGCGCTGGCTGAAGCCGATGGCAACCGGGAAGATGCTCGGCTGCCTGGGTCTGACCGAGCCGGGGGCCGGCTGCGACCTGCGGGGCACCCGCACGACCGCGGTACGCGAGGGCGATGGGTGGGTCATCAACGGCAGCAAGATGTGGCTGACCAACGGCGCCGAGGCCGGGCTGGCGATCCTGCTGTGCCGGACGGGGGACAAGTTCAGCCACCTCCTCGTGCCGACCGACACGCCCGGCGTCCAGTTCGGCCCGCCGGAAAAGAAGATGGGGCTGCACGGCTCACACACCTACGCGGTCAGCCTGGAAGAGGTGCATGTGCCGGCCGAGAACTTGCTGGGGACGGAAGGCCGCGGGCTGGCCCAAACGCTCCAGGTGCTCGATGGCGGTCGCATCGGCATCGCCGCGTTGAGCCTGGGGCTGGCCGAAGCCGCGTTCGATGCCGCCCGCGCGTACGCGAAGACTCGCCACACCTTCGGCCAGCCCCTCATCGAGCACCAGGCCATCGCCTTCATGTTGGCCGACATGACAGCGGAGATCGAGGCCGCCCGCTGGCTGGTCTACCGCGCCGCCACCCTCCGCGACCAGGGCCGGCCCTACACGTTGGAATCGTCCATCGCCAAGCTGGTCGCCAGCGAAATGGCCGAGCGGGTCGCCCGCGACGCGATCCAGGTACTCGGTGGCTACGGCTACAGCGCCGAGTATCCCGTCGAGCGCATCTACCGCGACGCCCGGCTGATGACGATCGGCGAGGGGACGAGTGAGATGCAGCGGATGATTATCGCGCGACAGATGATGTGAGTTTCGTGAAACGTGAAGCGTGATCGTTGGCGGATAGCACTCGTATCTCACGCAGCACGTAGTACGCAGTACGCAACAGACACCGCCAGGAGGCGCTTATGCCTACATCCATCCACCACCCTCTCGTCCAACTGGCCCGTACGACCATCGAGAGGTTCGTGCGGGACGGGAAAACCCTGAAGCCCGCGGACGCGCCCGCGCCGATCGAGGGCGGGCCGGCGGGGGTGTTTGTCACCATTCACACCCGAAGCACCGGCGAACTGCGCGGCTGCATCGGCACCATCGAGCCGACCCGTGATTCATTGGCCGAGGAGACCATCGGCAATGCCATCGCCGCGGCCACGCGCGATCCGCGTTTTCCGCCCATCGGCCCTCGCGAGTTGACCAACCTGGAGATTGACGTCAGCGTGCTCTATCCGCCGGAGCCGATTGATTCGATCGAGCAACTCGACCCCAAACGCTACGGCGTGATCGTCGAGCGCGGCCGGCGCCGCGGCCTCCTTCTGCCCGACATCCCCGGC
Organism: Chloroflexota bacterium; assembly: GCA_026389845.1. GTDB lineage: Bacteria > Chloroflexota > Anaerolineae > CG2-30-64-16 > CG2-30-64-16 > JAPLHB01. The sequence continues at coordinate 6,816 of JAPLHB010000050.1, read as the reverse complement.
ATTGACGACGCGGAGACGCAGGTCGCCATCGCCCGGCAGAAGGCGTGGCTGGGGGCGGATGAGCCGGTGAAGCTGTTTCGGTTCAGGGTAGAGAAGTATACGTAACGAGTGTGGTTGGTTTCTTGGTCATGATTTCTGCTCCCCAAATGGGTATGGGCGCAATAACGCGAAGTTCACTTTGTCACCCTGAGAGCCGCCATGCCGCGGGTGGCATCCGATCTGCCCAGAACGTCGCGTCACACTGGAGTCAACGCGCTGATGATGAGGCCGCGCGACGTCACCGCTTGCAGGTACGCCTTGCGCCGGGCCGCGCTATCCAGCAACTCGTCCACGGGGCAATGATGCGAGCCGGGACAGCCCCCGCGCCGATCCCGACCGCGGTGATGCCGGCCGCCGCGATGCGATCCAACGCCGCCTCGAAGGGCAGCTTCTGAAAGAGGACGGCAAAGACTCCGATGCGCATGAGAAACCTCCTTCGCAGTTGATCCGCTGGTTTCAGCTCCGCACGTTCACCTTGAGGCATCGGATTTCTATCTCACGGCCAAAAACGCCTCCACCTCGGCTGCGGTGGGCAGCGAGGGGATAACGCCTTGCTTCGTGGCGGTAAGCGCGCCGACCGCGTTGGCGTAGCGCAGGGCCGGCCGGAGCTGCTCCAGCGTGAGCCGGCCGCGCCAGTCGCCCTTGCCGCCAGAATTCGGCGCGAGCTGCCACAGCAGCCCGGCGATGAACGCATCACCACAACCGGTGGCGTCCACGGTCTTGACGGCAAAACCTGGTATATGCCCGCCGCCGGCAGCGATGCGGAAATAGCTGCCCGCCAGGCCGAGCGTCACGACGCAGAGGGACGGTCCCAGCGCCAGGAGCGCGGTGCTGGCGGTCGCAAGTTCGCCCTCGCCGGCCAGCAGGGCCAGCTCCGCTTCGTTCACCTTGACCAAATCGGCAGAGGGGATCAGCGCCAGCGCCTGGTCGCGCGCCTCGCCCGGCGACTTCCAGAGGGTGGGACGGTAGTTCACGTCGTAGGAGATCAGCGCGCCGGCCGACCTGGCGATCTTCACCGCCTCGGCCGTGGCGCTGCGGGCTGGCTCGTCGGTCAGGCTGAGTGAGCCGAAGTGGAAGGCGCGGGTCTCAGCCAGCAGCGCGACGTCCAACTCGTCGGGTCGCAGCCGGGTGTCAGCGCCGGGGTTGCGGTAGAAGAGGCAGTCGTAGGAGTTGGCGTCGGGCTGCGCCATCAGGTTCATCGTGGTGCGCGCGTCGGGGTCGAAGCGCATCCCGCGCGTCTCGACGCCTTCCCGCGCCAGCACGTCCGCCATGAAGTGGCCGAAGGGGTCTTCGCCCACCTTGCCGATGAACGCGGCGGCGGCCCCCAGTCGTGCGGCAGCCACGGCCACGTTTGCCGGCGCGCCCCCCGGCACGGGCCGAAACGCCGACACCTCCGCGTGCCTGCGGCCCAGCTCAGCCGGGAACATGTCGAGGATGAGTTCACCGAGAGTGACGAGGTCCATGTTGACTCCGTAAGGCAGATGACAGATGGCAGATTCGCCGCTTCGTTGATTCGTTGATTCGCTAAATTCACGCAGCACGTTTCACGCTTCACGCATCCCGCTTCACGAAACTCAACCCCTGCTCCCCGGCGTCCACGGCCACCTGCGCGCCCTTGGGCGGCGCGGCGGTCAGGAGCCAATCGGCCAGCGGCTCGCGCAGATTCTTTTGGATGATCCGGCGGAGCGGCCGCGCGCCCCATTCGGGGTGATCGTTCTGCGCCAGCATCCACGTGCGGGCCGCCTGGCTGACCTCCAACGCCACGCCCTGGGCCGCGAGCATCTTGATCTCTGTCTTCAGCAACAGGTTGAGGATCTGGCGCAATTGATCTTGCGTGAGCGGCAGGAAGAGGATGATCTCGTCGAGGCGGTTGAGGAACTCCGGCCGGAACGAGGTGTGCACGGTCTCCATCACCAGGTCGCGCATCTGGTCGGTCATCACCGATTTGTCGAGATATTGCGAGCCGAGGTTGCTGGTGAGGATGATGACGGTCTCGCTGAAGATGGCGAGACGCCCCAGTCCGTCGGTCAGCCGGCCCTCTTCCATGATCTGCAAGAGGATGTCGAGAATGCGTGGGTGTGCCTTTTCCACCTCGTCGAACAGCACGACGGTGGAAGGTCGCTGGCGCACCTTTTCCGTCAACTGCCCGCCAGCTTCGGAACCGATGTAGCCGACCGGAGAACCGATCAAACGATTGATGGTGTCGTCCTTTTGGTATTCGCTCATGTCGAGCGTCACCATCGCGTCCTCGCTGCCGAACATGAACTCGGCCAACGCCTTCGCCAGCTCGGTCTTGCCGACGCCGGAGGGGCCGAGGAAGAGGAAGGAGCCGATGGGGCGCTTGGGGTCTTTCAGCCCCACGCGCGCGATCTTGACCGCGCGGCTGACCGCCAGGATCGCTTCGTCCTGGCCGATGATGCGCTCGTGAAGCGCCTCGACCATGTGGGCGTAGCGGGCGCGTTCGTCGAGGCCGAGCTTGCTGACAGGGATGCCGGTCATCGCGCTGATGGCCGCGGCCACGTCGTCTTCATCGAGCACCGAGTCGGGCTTGAGATCGGGCCGGAACGCGGCCTGCGACTGGCCGGCCAGCTTGAGCATGGCGGCCGCGCGGTGCAGGCTGGCGAGCGCGGACGCCGGCAATGAGCTGCCGGCCACATAGCGTTTTGCCATGGTCGCGGCCGCCGGCAGCGCGTTGTCGGCGATTTGCAGGCCGTAATCGTGCTCCAGGCCCGATTTGTGGACGGCCAGGATCGCGACCGTTTCGGCGGCGGTCGGCTCGGGCACGCGCAGGCGGTGGCTGTATTGACTGACGGTCGAATCGGTCGCCAGCCGCTCGTTCCACGCGGCGTCGGTGGCCGTGGCGATGACGACGGGACGGGGGGCGAGGAAGGCTCTTTGCACCGCTCGTGTCGCTCGAGGGAACTCAGGGGAACTTTGGGAACCCCCGAAGAAGCGCTCGACGCTGGGGAGGAAGAGGATGCCGTCACGCGCCTGTTGCCACGCGGCCGGCACGGCCTTCTCGGCATCGGCCAGGAGCGCGCTCTCGGAAACGGAAACGAGCGTGGACAGCCCCGCCGGCCCCTTGTCTTCGGCCATGAGAAGCGCGAGCGCGGCCACCAGCGACCGTTTGCCCACACCCGCATCGCCCACCAGGACGACGTGGCGGTGGTTCGCCAGCGTCAGCAGTCCCAGCAGATCAGCCATCAGGTCGGCCCGCACGTAGACCGGCGCAGCCTCGCCTGCCTTGGCCGCGGCGACCTGATCCTGGCTGTTGAGCTGTTTGGTCTGCGCCTGGGTGACGAGCCGGTTGGTCATCATCTCGGGCGAGATGCCGTAGCGCCGGAGCAGGGCCGCGGTGCCCACGCCCTTTTCGGCCAGCGCGCCCAGCGCGTGCTCGGTGCCCACGGTGATCTCGTCGGAGGCCTGGGCGATGCTGCGGCCCTCGTCGAGCACGACGACCATCTCGGTGGAGAAGGGGACGGCCTGGCCGGTGTCGTCGCCGAAGGTGAAGCTGGCATCCACGCCCGCGCCGGCCCGCGCCAACGCCTCAGCCGACGCGGCCAGCTCATCGAGCCGGAAGCTGCGCTCGGCCGCCAGCGATTCGAGCAGCCGATGCGCCGCGCTGCCGTCGTCCCGCGCAAAGGTGAGCAGCAGCAGCGGTGGGATCAGCAGCCGCAGATTCATGGCGCGCATCCGCTTCGCGGTCGCGTTGAGCGCCTTGGTCAGCTCGGGGGAGGGGATGTTGGGGTTGAGGGTGGTCATGGGTGATCCTGGATGCTGGATGCTGGATGCTGGATGCTGGATGCTGGATGCTGGATGCTGGATGCTGGATGCTGGATGCTGGATGCTGGATGCTGGAGCGGCAATGCCGTCTCCTGCTGCGACTGAATTTATCACCACAAAGGAACAAGGCACGAAGGTCTCAAAGCCTTGTGTCTTGGTGTCTTCATGGTAAAGGAAGTACTCGCGAATTTTGCACGGCAGCGCGGCCGGATGTCTGCCGCGCGCAGTGGGGATTGTAGCACGGTTGGGGCGGGATGGCAACGCAGACGAGGCGAGTCCAGGGCCATTCAGTTCTCCGGTTGGATGCCGAGAAGGGCCAAAGCGGCCCACGGACGTGCTGCATAGTGACGGCAGGCGGCAGCGATGTTGGTGTGACCGGCGAGACGTGCCAGACTAATGGCGACGTTGCGTAAGGCCGCCATGACCTGTGGGATGTTGCCACAGCGGACGGTTGAGCGGTCTTCGTCGAAAGTGACATCACGGACCCAGTGGGTGCGGTTTTCGATGCACCAATGGCCGCGCACCAGGTGCAACAAATGGGCGGCATCGGCTTGCTGCGGCGTGAGACTGGTCACGCCATAGACGATTTCGTGGCGCTGCAGCCCGGTTTTCTTGATGGTGATGGTACGCTCGATTTGAAAGACCTGTTGTAGGCCAGGCCAGTGCGTATAACCCACCAAAGCCGAACTAGCTGTCAGCCGTCGTTGTTCAATCCCGGCCGTGCCGCAGGTCGCCGGTGGTGGCCTGTGTGAGCGTTTCGCGGACCACCGCCGGCTCCTGGAACAGAGTGCAGATGTCCTCGCGCAGGGATGGCTGATTGTCCTTGGCGATGAGCACATAGGCGCCGCCGGCCTCTAGGACATGCTGGGCAAAAGTCCGTTGCGTGTGCAAAGCATCCGCAGTAATGATCCGGCCGCAGAGCATAAGTTGATCCGGCAAGGTATCGATGGCGCTGAGTTCGTTCGCCTTGTCGCCAAGCGCACACTGCCCGAGGGTCAAACCGAGCCGTTGACTGACCGCAGCTAGCAGGTGGGCGCCGGGCGCACCACCCTTCTGGCTGCCACGCAAGGTCCTGTCATCGGCCGCTACGGCCGCCGACGCCTTGCCGGCCTGGGTCGTGAGTACTTGCTGGGCCCACCGGCCCAGGCAGGCTTCGAACCGCAAGGCGATCCTGCTCGGCGAAGTGAGCTGAATGTAACAAAGCCGCCGGCTTGTCCCACGACAACAAAAGACCCTAAGGGTTCCGAAGCCCTTAGGGTCTTTGCTTGTCAGGTCACGGTCTCGCCGACCAAGACCCTCTGCATGGTGTTGGTGACGCTCCCGCCGCGCGCGGCGGGAGCGTAGGGGTACCGGCCTAACGGATACCCTTCTCGATGAGCGGGGCGATCTCGTTAATGTTTTGGGGGGTCACCGTGCCGACCCCGGTGTTGATGTGGAGCCCTGGGATCAAGTAGTTCTTGGTCAACCAGATCTGCAGGACAGGGAAGTAGCCCTGCAGGTAGAGCACCTGGTCGAAGCTGGCGCTGATGTAACCCTTCTGGATGCCCTCGATGGTGGCAGGCGAGAGATCGATGCCGCCGGTGATGACGTCGCCGGATTTCTTGCCCGCCGCCTCAAGCACCTTCATCAGGTTTGCGGTGATGTTGCCATGCTGGGTGCCGATGGCTTTGAGGTCAGGATGGGCCGCCAGGTAAGCGGTCAGGATGGGGATGGCCAGCGAGGCCTCGGTATCCACTTCGTTGGATACGTCAAGCTTCTCCACCGAGAGGCCGGCCGCAACTAGCGCATCGTAGAGGCCCTGGGCGCTCTTGCTGCGCCCCTCCTGGCGGGAGGGGGTTGTTGCCGCTGGTGATGATGATGCCCTGGCTCTCGGCCTGGTCAACCAGCGAGGCAAAGGCATCTTCGCCGGGATGTCCCATGATGACGATGCCGTCGGGGTTAGCCGCCGCAGCCTGCTTGAACTGGTCGATCATCTTCTGCGGGTCCCACCCCGAGTATTGCTCGACCAGCTTGATGCCGAGCTTTTCCGCCGCGGCTTTGGCGCCGTTGGTCCGCGCCAGTGTCGAGGCATCGCCCTGCGTGCCGCCCATCTGCATGTAGATGGTCAGTCCCTTCTGATTCTGCGCTACAGGCGCCGCGGAAGCGGCCGGTATGACGGCAACCATGCTCAGGACGATCACCGCAACCAGCACCTTGAAGATTGATTTGTGCGACATGGCGTTTGTTCTCCTTTTTGATGGAAACGCACGTTGCGGCGATCAGGTTACCGGATGCCCTTCTCGATGAGCGGGGCGATCTCGTTAATGTTTTGGGGGGTCACCGTGCCGACCCCGGTGTTGATGTGAAGCCCTGGGATCAAGTAGTTCTTGGTCAACCAGATCTGCAGGACAGGGAAGTAGCCCTGCAGGTAGAGCACCTGGTCGAAGCTGGCGCTGATGTAACCCTTCTGGATGCCCTCGATGGTGGCAGGCGAGAGATCAATGCCGCCGGTGATGACGTCGCCGGGTTTCTTGCCGGCCGCATCGAGCACCTTCATCAGGTTCGCGGTGATGTTGCCATGCTGGGTGCCGATGGCTTTGAGGTCGGGATGGGCCGCCAGGTAAGCAGTCAGGATGGGGATGGCCAGTGAGGCCTCGGTATCCACTTCGTTGGATACGTCAAGCTTCTCCACCGAGAGGCCGGCCGCGGTAAGCGCATCAAACACGCCCTGGGCGCTTGCACTGCGCCCCTCCTGGTGCCAGATGTCGTAGACGAGGGCCTTATCGCCCTTCTTCAGCCCTGCTGCAGCCATCGTCTGCCCGGTGAGATAGCCGCCAGCATGGAGATCGGCGCCGGCATAACCGAAGCCCTTGGTCTGGTACTTGGCCTCGATTTTCGGGAGGGGGTTGTTGCCGCTGGTGATGATGATGCCCTGGCTCTCGGCCTGGTCAACCAGCGAGGCAAAGGCATCTTCGCCGGGATGTCCCATGATGACGATGCCGTCGGGGTTAGCCG
>JAPLHB010000031.1 GCA_026389845.1 Chloroflexota bacterium | reverse complement strand
GGTCTTGCGCCCGCCGACGGCTGCCACGCGGCAGGTTGCTCTCGGGCTACGTGTCCACTTCCAGAGTGTGCGCGGGGCGACGGAAATCGTCGCCCCGCAAGACTTCAACCGGCGGGCCGCGGCGCTCGATGAGGCCGTGCCTTTCCGCATGACGCTACCCGGCCAGGAAAAGCCGGCGCCCAGCCTGGTCATCTGCCTGGACAAGTCCAGCAGCATGAAGGGCAGCAAGTTTGCGCTGGCGCAGCAAGCCGCGCAAGCCGTCGCCCTGGCGGTCCAGGCGGCCCACGGGCAAGTCGTCGGCCTGCTGTTCGACGACTACGGCTATCTCAACAAGGCAGCCGATGCCAACGTGCTATTCGCTGATCCAGCTAGCTTGAGCTACGGCGGTACCGGCTTCGAGTTTCTGCTCCAGGTGTGGCGGCGCTGGCCGACCTACCAGGTGCTGCTTGTCACCGACGGCGACGGCTCGCTCCCGCCGGCGCTGCCCGGCGATCGCGACCGCACCGCGGTCATCATCATCCCCCCCGACTGCGCTCCGAGCCTGATGGCTCAGATTGCGACCCGGGTGGTGCAGCTCAGCGACCTGCGTGGGCTGGCCGACATCATGGCCTTGCTCACGCCGCGCAGATGAGGCCCCGCGGGCTGGCTCACCCTGCCAGCCCGTTTCTGAAAACAAACCGCTGACGTGTAGGCCATACCCGGCCTGCCTGTCAGCGGTTTTTTGTTGCCATAGACCAGGAAGGTGGCCCGCTGGCGCTGGCAGAGGGGGCAGCGTGCCAGCCACGACGCGATAACCGTGTCGCAGACGCGTGCGCAGCAGCGCGCGCACTGTCGGCCAGGCGTCTGTCCAGGTGGGAAAGTGCGTGACGCGCTGGCGCTTGGGCGAGCCCTTGCGGCCCCAGACGCGCACCAAACACGCCTGGCCCAAGAGATTGCTTTCCCAAGCCAGCCGATAGTAGCGGTGCGCATTTCTGGCACAATCAACGTGTTCCAACTCGATATAGGTGAAAACCGGCGCTTGCATGGCCCGCTCCTCTGTGGCTGTCGAACGCCAACATTATACGTATGGAGTCACATAGCACGCAAATAAAAAGCCTGACCAAAGAAGGTCAGGCTAGTGTGGCCGCGGGTCTGCGCCACAAAAGGGGCACGGCGGGTGTGCCGTGCCGCGCGCTAGAGGGCGAAATCTAGCGCGGAAACGGGAGCGAAATCGGGATCGAAAGCGAGCAGAGACGGAGGCATTTGTTGCGCTGCGGGGATGATGCGCCCCGCGGCAATGTACTGCTCTCTCAACGTCGGCCCAAGGGGCCCACGCGCCCTCGGCTGACGCCGAGGAGCAGCGACCGGGGCAGCGACGACCGGCGCAACAGCGACCGGAGCTATGCAAGCCGCTGGCCGAGCCGCTGGCCGAACTACTGGGCGGCTGACCGGTGCAGCGACCGGCGCGACGCGAGCCGCCGGGCGAACCGCGACGCGAGTCACCGGACGAGCATTACGCCGATGCGTTAGGTTCCATGCGAGGGAACCTACCATCAGACACGCTACAATCGCTCCCCAAACTACCATCAAAGTTGAAAAGTGGTGTTGCACGGTATACTCTCCTGTGTGTGATCTTAGATGCTTGACAGCGCGTTAGCCGCTAACGCGCTGTCAAGCATCTAAGATCACCAGCCGGACGTCCGAAGTGGACGCTGACGGCCGGAGAGCCATGCTCACTTTTCTCGCTTCGATGGACCTGTTAATGTGCCCGCTGGTCGTAAACGGGTTTGCTCACGACCTGGTACTCACAGCATAGCACGCCGCGGCGCTTTTTGCAAGCACCTGGCGGCGCCAAATTTACAAATTACCCCCGCTCACGCTCACCACCACCACGGACACCAGCGGCCCTGCACGCGCATCGCAGGCAGCGGCCATGGGGGGCGCCAGCGCCGCTTGCTGTAGGCATCACACGCCTGGAGCAGCCGCACCCACCAGAGCGAACGCGGCTTGATCATCTTGTACGCTCCACCACCGGCCGCGCGGCGCCATTGCGATCGAAGAATGCGCCGTACTCGAAAACCGGATTACCGGCCGGATCACACAGCAGATTGGCAAGCAGCCACGGATTGAACGCCAGGAAGTAGGTC
>JAPLHB010000120.1 GCA_026389845.1 Chloroflexota bacterium | reverse complement strand
GCCTTTGCCGACCAGGCGGCCGTGGCGCTGGAAAACGCCCGGCTCCACGAAGACGCGCAGCGCCGCAACCGCGAGTTGGCCTTGCTGAACCAGGTGGCCGAGCTTGCCAGCCGGCCGACCGCGCCGGCCGCGATGCTGCAGCAAATCCTGGAGGCGCTGATGCCGGCCCTGGGGTTCGAGGCCGGCTGGATCACCTTGCCCGGCGCCACGCTGGACGAGCCGCCCCTCATCGCGGCCCATTGCGGCATTTCGCCGCAGTTCTTGGCTGCCGAGGCCGCTGGGTCGTTGGCGACCTGTCCATCGTGCACCTACGTTTTGGCGCACGGTAAGATCGCCGGCCCGTGGATGGTTTCGCAGTGCCCCCGACTCGATCCGGCGGTGATCGCTGAGGAAGGGCTGCTGAACCACATCGGCGTGCCGTTGCAGGCCAGCGAGCGCATCCTGGGCATCCTGAACGTCGGCTTCCGGAAGCCCGCGGCTTACGGTGAGCGCCAGCAAGTACTGTTGACCGCGGTGGGCCGGCAGGTCGGGTTGGCCCTGGACAACGCCCACCTCTACCGGTCTTTGCAGGAGTACGCAGTCAGGCTTGAGGAGACGGTGGCGCGGCGCACCGGCGAGTTGGCGCAGGCCAACGAGCGTCTCAAGGAACTGGATCGGCTCAGGCGCGAGTTCATCGCCCAGGCATCGCACGAGCTACGCACCCCGTTGACCAACATCAAGACCTCCGTCTATCTCCTCGACCGCGGCAAGCCGGAGAAACGCGGCCAGTATATGGCGACGCTCAACCGGGAGGCCGACGTGCTGCACCGGCTGATCGAGGATCTGCTCGCGCTGCTGTCCCTCGATCTGGGGCATCTCCGGCCGGTCAGACAGCCGGTCGCAGTTGCCGCGCTGGTCGAACGGCTGGCGGCCGAGCAGGCCGACCTGTTGGCCGGTCGTGGGCTGACGCTGCGCGTGACCTGCGTGCCGGATTTGCCGCAGATCCAGGCCGACCCCAGGCTGCTGACCCAGGCACTGGTCAACCTGATCGCCAACGCGGCCGAGCGCGCCCCGCGGGGCGGCGAGCTTGACCTGGTTTGCGGATGGCAGCCCACGGAGAGCGACTGGGTCACGATTGCGGTGCGCGAGCCGGCGATGATCACTGCCAGTGTGGCGGGCGCAGGGCTGCGATGGGCGATCTGCGAGGAGATCGCCAGGCGTCACGGCGGCCGGCTGACGGATGACGAGCGCAGTGTGACACTGTGGCTGCCAGTGGGCGGGGAGTAGGAGATCATGCACATTCTTTACGTCGAAGATAATCCGGTAGACGGCGATTTAACCCGCCGTGAACTGGCGCGGGCGACCCCGGAACACCGGCTGGACGTTGTCATCACCTATCAGGAGGCGCTGGCGCGGCTCGAGACGCCGGCCGCCTACGATCTGGTATTGGCGGACATGCGCCTGCCCGACGGCAGTGGGCTGGAGCTGTTGGCGCATATCCGAGAGCGGGCGCTGCCCCTGGCCGTGGTCATCATCACCGGCGGCGGCGACGAAGAGACGGCCGTGGCCGTGCTCAAGGCCGGCGCCGACGATTACGTGGTCAAGCACGCCGACTATCTGATGCGGCTGCCCTTGATCCTGGAGGATGCGCTGCACCATCATCGCACCTCGGCGGCGCGCCTGGCGCATCCGCTCCACGTCCTCTACGCCGAGCACAGCGCGGTGGATATTGATCTGACCCGTCGCCATCTGGCGAAACACGCCCCGCACATCAGCCTGGATGCGGTCTATAGCATCACCGAGATGCTGCAATGTCTGGCAGACGGCAGCCAGCCCGGCATTCTGCTCATGGACTATCGGCTGCCGGGTTTGAACGCGCTGGAGGCGCTGAAGGAATTGCGCCAGGTACGACGCCTCGACGTGCCGGTCGTCCTGGTCACAGGGCACGGCGACGAGGAGATCGCGCTCCAGGCCCTCAAACTGGGTGCGACCGATTACCTGATCAAGAATGCCGGCTATCTGTACCAACTGCCGGGCGTCCTCGAAAACGCCTTTTATCGCGTCGAACTGGCCCGCGAACAGGCCGCGCTGCGCCAGAGTGAGGAGCAACTCCGAGTGCTCAACGTTGAACTCGAACAGCGCGTGGCTCTGCGCACCGCAGAGCTCCAAGCAGCCAACGAGAAGCTCAAGGAAGTGGATCGCTTCAAGAGCCAGTTCGTCTCCAATGTCTCGCACGAGCTGCGCACCCCCCTGGCAAACATCAGGATGATGAGCCATCTGCTCGAACGCGGTAAGCCGGAGAAGCGGACGTACTATATGGCGACCCTCAACCGGGAAGCCGAACTGCTGAACCAGTTGATCGAGGATCTGCTCTACCTTTCGCGCATGGATCTGGGCAAGACGCAGCCAGCCCTGGCGCCGGTAGACGTCAACGAGTTGGTGGCAGCCCTGACCGGCGACCGCGCCGCGCTTTTGGCCGAGCGCGGGTTGGCCTTACAAACCGAGTTGACGCCAGCACCTTCGACCGTGCAGGGCGACCCGCGGATGCTGACGCAAGTGCTGACCAACCTGATGACCAACGCGATGAACTACACACCACAAGGGACGATTACCGTGAGCACCGAACCGCGGACGGACGACGGACGACCGATGACGGGCGATGGCGATCATCGGTCGTCCGTGCGCGGTCGGCAGACTTGGTTTACCTTCTCGGTACACGACACCGGGCCCGGCATCGGAGCAGAGGAGCAGGCACATCTGTTCGAGCGGTTCTATCGCGGCGACGCGGGGCGCAAGAGCGGCGCGCCCGGCACGGGCCTGGGGCTGGCGATCTGCCAGGAGATCGTGCAGCGGCATGGCGGGCGGATTACGGTGACAAGCGAAGCGGGCAAAGGGAGCACGTTCACGGTGTGGCTGCCGGCGGCGACGGGGTGACAGGGTGACAGGGCGTAGCACCCTGGGCGGAACAGAGCGTCGTTTGCGGAGTGAAATTGAAGGAGGCGACCTGGCGCGAGAAGACCGCATTCCTTCGGCTGCGCTCAGGACAGGCTCTTCGAATCCGCACGCGAACACCCGCGGGCTCAGGATGCTACGCGGTCAATGGATAGGTGCGAAATCAACAATTCTGTCTCCCAGGAGGCACACGCTACCATGTTCGACACCATCGAATCGCATCTTACGGCCGAGCAACGCGCCATGTGGCTGAGCCTGGACAGCCCCGCGAAGATCCAGGCGTTCCTGGATTCCATCCCCTACAGCGCAGAGGACGCCAACCGTTCGCCGCTGCAGGTGCTCCAGGAGCGCCAGGCGCACTGCCTGGACGGCGCGCTCTTTGCCGCGGCCGCGCTGCGTCGCCTGGGCCGATCGCCGATCATCGTTGACCTGCTGCCGGAGCCTGGCCTGGACGATGACCACGTGCTTGCCATCTTCAAACGCGACGGCTTCTACGGCGCGCTCGCCAAATCCAACTTCGCCGGCCTGCGCTACCGCGAGCCGATCCACCGCACCTACCGCGAGCTGATCTTCTCCTATTTCGAGGATTTCTTCAACGTGAACGGCGTCAAGACCCTACGCGCCTACTCCGCGCCCGTCAACCTGGCGAACTTCGACAAACTGGGCTGGATGACCCGGTCCGAAGGCGTCGACGCGATCGAGAAGCGACTTAAGACGCTCAAACGCATCCCGCTGCTGCCCGACACTCTGGCCCGCGACCTGCTGCCCATGGATCAACGGTCATACCAGGCGGGGATGCTCGGCGCCAACGCGGCGGGGTTGTATAAACCGCTATGATACCTAATGTGATGCCTCGCTACCGGATCGGGGCACTCCTGGGCGCGGCGTTGGGGCTGGCCTATGGACTGACCTCGCAGGCGATCACCCCCCTTATGCTACCGGGCATTCCCCTTTACCAGCCGCCGCTGGGGCTGGTGGGCAACATCGCCCTTAGCGTCGCCTGGGGCGCTTTGTTGGGACTGCTCTGCGCCTGGCCCACGAGCGGCATCGCCGGCACGCTATTCAGTAGTGTCGCCAGTGTTCTGGCCGCAATGGTGCGCTTTGTGTTCGATCTCAGATCGGTGGGTCAGGACGTGCCGCGCGTTATTATGGCCGTTGTGATCATCGGCCTGCCCATGATCGTGGTCACAGCGCCGGCAATGGGCGCTTTGCGCTGGGCGGTCGCGCGGCAAGTCGCGGCCGACACGCCGATCGCCAGACGTCTCATCGTCCCGCTCTTGGGCTGCGTCCTGGTGGCCGCGGCCGGGGCGTTCGCCGTCGGTCAGCCCTCGGCCCGTGCCCTGTTGGCGCGTACCCACACTCTGATCGAGGCCGGGTTGCGCGTCACCGATGCGGCATCGCTGCCGGCTGCCCTGCGTTCTCCGCGTGTCGGCGCCTTTTTCGAGCAGGCGCGCGGGGGATATACCCTGGAATGGACTGATCGTAATCTGGATGGATTCATCGAACTGAGGCCGGCCAACAGTTACGAGCGCCATTCCGCGGTCATTGCGCGCTTCACCAGCGGCTGGACCCTCGTTTGCCTCTACCCGACGGCCGAGGCCGAGCCGAATTGCGGCGGATACTGATGGATCGGTGAAGGTACGCGAAGACTCACCAGGTCATTCGCAGGTCTCCGCGGATCGAGACCTCGGTGGCCCAGACCGCGGTCGAGCGTGTGCCGCTCAAACGAGCCGGCCGGCACGAGGAATTGGCGAACCTGGCGACTTACCTGGTCGCGGACGGGTCGGGCTACGTCAACGGCGAGTGCGTGGTGATGGACGGCGGCGAGTGGCTGAAGAGCGGCGGCCAATTCAGCGGCCCGGACGCGCTCACGCCGGCGCAGTGGGATGAATTCGCCGAACGCGGCAAACGTGCGGGGAGATAAGAGCGACGCAGATGCACGCAGGCTGTGCACACAGGTTTTTGAGCAAAGGAGAGTCCACTTGATCGAACATACCTGGGTTCAAGGCTTTCCGGGCGCGATTACTGTTTGCGACCGCGAGGGGATCATCCTCGAGATGAACGACCGGGCCGCGCAGTCCTTTGCGGCCGAAGGCGGCATGGCGCTGATCGGCAGCAACGCGCTTGACTGCCATCCCGAGCCGGCGCGCACGAAGCTGGCGCACCTGCTGGCGACGGGCAAAGCCAACGTCTACACCATCGAAAAGCACGGCGTCAAGAAGCTGATCTACCAGACGCCGTGGTATCGTGACGGCGAATATGCGGGGTTCGTCGAGCTGGCGCTGGAAATTCCGGCGGCACTGCCGCATTTCGTGCGGGGATAGCCGCAGAGCGCTGAAACAGAAGACCCTTCGGGTTTCGGAAACCCAAAGGGTCTGTTTATCCCCCACTTATCCCACTTTATCCCACATCATCGCGACGTCGAAAACGCCTTCCACCGATCCAACGTGCGCCGGCAAGTCAACGGGGTAAACCGCCAGCCCGGCGCAACCGCCGGCCGTCCACAAAGCCCGGTCGAATGTCGCTAACGTACAAAGAATCATTCGCGGTCCTCAAGCAAAAGGTCCGCTATCGTCTGGCTGCCGCGAGTTCGAGGGATCGGCGCGAGATCAGGCATAGGGGGCAACTTCCGTCCATACCAGGCAGCCAAACCTACCTGGATCAGTTCCTGCACCCGCATGTCTGGCGATGTGGACAACGAAACCATGCGTCCGATTGGCTTGCCGCGTTCAGTGACGACGACAGTTGTCCCCGACTTGACCTGCCGGATATACTCGCTCAATCGGGTCTTCAAATCCCGTACACCTACCGCCATTTCTGCCATCACTACACCTCCAAAACATTGTGGTTTCATGGTAGCACAGATGACCACAATGCGCACGGCGATCAACTGCCTGACGTTTCTCGGAGAACTTCCAGCGTCTTCATCAAATCCTGCCGCCACTCATCTGCGCCGCGTTGCTCCAGCCAGACTACCCGGCGGGTCACGCGGGCGCGCACGCCCTGGGCATTGAGCCGCTCTTGCAGCCGGCCGCGATCCGCCGACTCCAGGCCTCCGCACCTGATGAGCCACTGGCCCTCTTCCTGGCCGATGGCCTCCACGCCCGCGTTCACGGCCAGCACCTTCACCCGCACGACGTAAAGCAGGTTTTCGACCTCCTCCGGCACGGGGCCGAAGCGGTCGGTAAATTCCTGGGCGATCTCGGCGATGGTCTCCAACGTGGTCAGCCCAGCCAGACGGCGGTAAAGCTGCAACCGCAGCCCCGCCTCTGGCACGTAGCTGTCGGGGATGCGGGCGGGCAGGTTCAGGTCGAGCTGGACGGTGGGGGCCAGCGGATCTTCGAGCAGATTGTGCCGCATCCCTTCCCGGCCTCCTGCCCCCTGCGCCCTGTCCCCTGCGTTCGCCCGCTCCCGCGCCTCCGCCACCGCCTGCGACAACAGCCGCGTGTAGAGATCGAACCCGACCGCGGAGATGTGGCCGTGCTGCCGCGCGCCGAGCAGCTCGCCCGCGCCGCGGATCTCCAGGTCTTCCATGTCGATGCGGAAGCCCGCGCCCAGCTCGCTGGCCTCCTGGATCGCCTCCAACCGGCGGCGGGCGTCCTCGGTCAGCGTCTTGTATTTGTCTACCAGCAGATACGCATAGGCCCGCACGGCCGACCGGCCCACGCGGCCGCGCAACTGGTAAAGCTGCGCCAGGCCAAACATATCGGCGCGGTTGATGATGATGGTATTGCAGTTGGGGATGTCCAGCCCGCTTTCGATGATGCTGGTGCAGACGAGGATGTCGTACTCCCCTTCGGCGAACGCCAGCATGACCGAGGAAAGCTCCCGCTCCGGCATCTGGCCGTGGCCGACCGCGATCTTCGCCTCGGGCACGATCTTTTGGATGCGTGCGGCCATCTGCTCGATGCACTGGACGCGGTTATGCACAAAGTAGATCTGCCCGTTGCGATCCATTTCCCGCACAATGGCCTGGCGCACCAGGCTCTCATCGAAGTCGCCGACGAAAGTCTTGATCGGCAGCCGCTCCTCGGGCGGGGTTTCA